>NZ_FMXN01000018.1 GCF_900104245.1 Pseudidiomarina indica | reverse complement strand
CATCGAATCCGTTAAGTTGGCGTTCGCCCTTGCGAACCAGCTTGGGCTCAAAGCTACCGTTTCGGTCGCGGGGGATATCCAGTTCGATATCACCGTTGGTGCTGCGAACCGTTTTCTTAGTTTTGCCGTTGCGAGAGTTGCCGCTGTTGTTGCCGGTTGAGTCATTTGGTGCGTAGCCTAAATGGGCTTCCATTTCAGCTTCTAGCGCCCGCTCTGCCACCTTCTTGGTAAGCTGTTTGAGTAGGCCGGTTTCGCCTAAGATGTCTTCTGGAGAATCACAGCCATCAAGCAGCTGATCGATGAGTTTGTCTGATATTGGCATTCTGATATCCTTCTTCGATATTGTTAAGAATGCCATTTACACAGATATTTTTACACTCTCTTAAACGACCACCCTCGGACACTCGTAGTTCGCATAGATTTATTGTTCCCTCGATTTTATCAATGTGATGCCGATAATTCCGTTATAGCCAGATTCATCGGCAAGCTTCGCTATTGTATTGACGTCGATTGCCGACAAAGGCGAGCTAATGGCGCGAGAGTCCACGATACACGTCTGCGGTCTATTTGGTGTAGAGAGGAGACAGATGAATCAAATGGTCATTATCACATGTTGCTGTTTGTTAACCGCGACACCTATTTTCAGCTTGGCAATTTCAAAAGTTTCGATAAAGGTCTTGCAGGAATGATTAACACCGCTTGGGCTTCCGCATTAAAACTCGACCATTGGAATGCCATCGGGACAGTAAATTTTCCGGAGAATCCGCTTTACCATCTACAGGAGGGAAGCCCAGACTTTGCTCAGGTATTTCAAGACGTCTTCTACCGCGCCAGCTACCTCGCAAAAGCAAAGGCCAAGACCTATGGGAATCGGTATCGGTCGTTTGGTGTGAGTCAGATTTAACTCGACAGACCAAAGCGACATTCAATTACTCACATATATGAATCTTTGGGGCGGAACTTCACCGCCTCTTTTTGGTACGTAAATCCTGACATGAAGCACGACATGCAAATCCGTCCAATAACTAAGTCACAAATCAATCTTATTGCCAAACAATGTGGATTCCGAGGTAAGCTCTCGTGTGTGGGCTTTATCTGAGATTAAGCATGCCTACTTTGGGTTCAGGTTGTTGAGTGCTAAGATAGCGCATATACAGGTTATCATGGATGTAGCTATGCCAAAGAAGCGAAAAAAAAAGCTGAGTCCCATAGAGAAGCTTACCCCTTCGGTTTTACCTAGTGTTTTAGAGTTCGAGTTACGGCAACTCTATGAGCTCGCATGCCAAAACTCAAAACCCCTTTGGCCAAGAATCGACCCATATCAGGAAGAGCTACCTGACGAGTCTTTGATTGAAGATTTTTTCCGATTAACTCACTTGGGTATGCGTAAAGCTCAAGAAAGCATGCTTGACCGCTTGCTGTGTCAAGATGAGTCTGATGAATTGAGTTCTGTTCGATATTTTGCATACCGTGGTGTCGCGGATGCGATAGCTTGGCAGCTACTAGGCAGTGAACTCGCTTATGCAAAGCGCTTCTTTATGGCAAAGCCATCCCCTTCTCTTTATGAATCGAATATTCAATCAGTTATAAGTGCTGCTGAAAAACTTCATTCAACATACTCTGACTCTATAGCCCTCATCACTGATTTAACCTCATTCATTCAAGTTGGTGATATTCTTCTCAGACAGCCAAACAAAGGTATAAGTATTTATGAGGTTAAAGAAGGTAAAGTAAATCAGGAAATCTTAGGTTTACTCAACCAAGGGCAAAGCGCTGAGGAGCAATTTAGCAGCAATGAGGTGTTGAAAAGTAAACCAGAGAAATTTAGAAAACAGTTTGAACGAGCATTGAGACAGAAGATGCGAATGGAAAACGTCAGCGAAACCTTGCTAAAAGACGAGGGTACTGATGCAGCAACAGGTAGACACGTGGTGCTTCCCACTCCTTCAAGTTATATTGGGAGTTGGTATCCGAAACTACTAGAAGCGTACGATAGATGTATGGAGAGAGGCTGGGGTATCGCTTTAGTTCAAGACTGCTTCTACATAGGCTGTTACGAAGCAGGAAAGTTTAGCAGGCCAGGTCAAATGGCATTTGAAGTCTGGTTTTCAAGCCAGGCCGCGACTGAGGACTGCCCGAGAATGTCGCTAATTGCCTGCATGACTGACCCTATAGCTCTGCCTATTTACTCCTTACCCATCCCGGATGAGTTCAAATTTGATTTGCTCTTTGGTCGCAAACACGTTTCACTTGGATTGAATGTTCCAGAGCTAGTCAGATTAGCCCAGCTTCACGGCATCAATGTACGATTTGCTTCGAAAAAAGAGACTACTCAAGCACTGCAGCGAAACGGCAACTTTCTTTGGAGATATCAAGGTAAAGCCATATATATCTTGAAAAATGGAGATAAGATTTTCCTTGGAGAAGGATTTACTTTGAGAGTGTTTTTCCATGGCGAAAAGCCTATAGATACGCTACGAGCATTCTCTTGTTCCTAATGAGTAGGAGCTTAACTCACCCTTGTGATTTGCATTAGAAGTGGTAAATGGCCGTGATAGTTCAGCAAAGGACACCATTGATTTGAAGCTAAGTATTGAGGAGTTTCAATGGTTCAACTCACAAGAGTACGAATCACTGTTCACGAACGAGTGGAGTCACTTGCTTCAAAACAATCTTTGGAGTGAAAGTAAATTCATCCGTAAAGCGAGACTATGGAAACTTCCCGTTAAAGGAGTGGTAAAAGGTGAACCAAGCGAGTTTTATGAGCGTGGACTCCTAAAGTCCGATGGCGTCACTTGTGATTCTCAGCCACTTTTCCATCCATTCCGCTTGCACACACTAGACAAATTACTGCAGTTCAGAGAGCAGCCAACTGATTGGTTAACTGAACAATCAAGAGTTTGGAATCTGGTAATCGACCTAATCATCGCTCTTGAGCCAATTTTCTGGCCCCAAATCACTGGACTTACTCGCTTTAGCCTTACGAATGAGCATACACGCTTTGAGACAGTTGCAACGTATAAGGAGAAAGTTTTAAAATTTATTTCCAAGCTCAATTCGTCCCAGTGGAGAGAGATCCACCACTCACTTAAAATCGACGCCTCGAACAAGGATGACAACTCTGACCTGTACCTGCTTCTCAGACATTCAAGATGGGAGCAGCGTAAGAAGCTAAGCGGCTCAATTGCCGCCGGTCTATGGTTCCGACATATTGCAGAATTGCTTAGGTTAGGCTTCGAGCAAGCCCGAGGAGAGAAGTGGCTTGAAGAGGATTATAGTCATGGTATATGGCATGAAGGCAGCAGAACACTTGCATATGGCTCAGAGCGTCCTTCCGAAGACCCTTACTTAACCAGGTGTTACTTATCACAAAGTTTTGGGCTTTTAACTGGAAGTGTTGTTCGCTGGTACGTTGAGGGCGCAACTGAACTTTATGCAATTCGTACTATGATACCCTCGCCCGAAAGATTAAATATCGAGGTTGTCGATCTAAAAGGTAATCTTAAAAGCGACAAGCAGAACATCGCTATGAAGCTCAAGGATTGCTTAACAGCCGATATTGCGCAGCGACGTTTTAGCTTCATTTCTTTTGACACAGACGTCAGTCAGAATGTTAAAACCATCCGGCAACAAATCGCTCAAGGACGTGTTTGTGGATATGTTACCGCACATGAACCTGACTTCGAGTTTGCTAACTTCGACATTCAAGAACTAGTTGAAATTGCTTCAGAGTTAGATAGAACCAGAGGTTATGATCCGGCTACTCTAATTGAGGCCGACTGGTCTGAAGTTTCTAATGGTAAAGAGTTTGAGCAAATGTATAAAGTTCGCTCGCAACGAGGAACCTCTCTCAAAGGCGCTGAGTGGGGAGAAGCTCTAGCAGAGTATGTAGATAGATACCCCGTTAGAAATGGAGAAGAACGCCCGTTTTTCAAACAACTTAGAGCAGCCGTCCAAGCTGTTCGAGTTAAGTATGAACTGCAGCGAAACGAATTCATAGTAAGCCCAGACACATTTAAAAATGAAAAAAAGTAAGCGTGCTTAATTTCACGCTCCTACCCCTCAAAGCTCCAACTCAACAAAGTCCCGATCAACATCCTCTTGGGTAAGGCCAATATAACGCAGCGTCACAGCCTCTGAACTGTGGCGCAGCATCTTCATAACTCGAGCGAGGTCGTTCGTGTTTTTGTACAAATGGTAACCCCGCGTTTTGCGCATGGAGTGCGTACCCAACGCGAGCCCTACCTCCTCGCCTATCATTGAAATAGCGAGTGAGACGTATCGACGGCTCAGCGGTCTTGGTTCTTTGCGTAATGACCAGCGGTTGCTGGTTGGAAGTTTGAGTGTGCATACAAATTCCTCTTAATCGTGAATGCACACTGGGTGATATAGGTTTGAAAATTGATGGCTTGTCGCCATCCAAACGCACTGGGATAGAAGCGTTGCGTAGCTTCCAGAAATCATTGCTTTCATCCTGAAACCCTCAAGTCCGTGTGAACTTCAGATTTTGGCAAACTTCGGCTCATCGTTGCGGTTTATGCCACTAAGGAAACAATCTGCGTGACCAAGTAACTCAGGAGCGTGACGAGCACATTGGTCCATCGAAACAATAAAAAGTTACAGCTCTGCGCCATCGCATGACACAAGCCAATTCGAAGGATTACCGTCATGCGCCTGATTAAGCTGGAAGAAGTAAAGAGAAAGACGACCCTCAGCAGAACCAGTATCTACAAACTCGCGGTAGAGAACCTATTCCCGAAGCCTGTGACGGTCATTGGCCGCAGCCGAGTGTGGGTTGAAGAGGAGATTGATGATTGGATTAGGGCGCGGATTGCGGAGCGGAACGGAACAGCGCAATTAGCGATAGGAAATTAATGGCTGTACTTTGTGACTCCTCAGAAAAACGCAATGAAACACTGCTTGAATACTACTTACGCACTCACGGGCATTAAGTTCCTGATGGGGTTGAGTTCTGGGAGTATGATCAAGAATTAGACAGAATAGACCGTGTAATTTAGTTCTCACATTAACGCTAACGACCTATATGTTTACCAACGTATAACGGCCAATCGACCCTCAGAAATTTAATCTTTTCTGTTACGACTGAATACTGAAACTCAGTTATTTTATTGATTTATCGTAACCGATCGGAGATGGTATACACGATTAGTTATCAAGGGAATGTCATGACCTATAATACCAACAAATTCAATGAGGATAGCCGGGTAAAAATACCAGCCATATTGCACCTAATGCGGCTAGGTTATCAGTATCTATCCCTCAAAGGACAAAGCTGGGATCTCGACACCAATATTTTTCCGGATTTATTCAAAACCGCTATAGGTAAGATTAATCCTGGTGTTAAAGAAACGGAAGTCGGCCGTTTATTCGAAGATGTGAAACTGCTACTTGATAACGAAGACCTTGGTCGTGCGTTTTTTGAGCGCCTGTCTGAACGTTCAAACACTAAACTAATCGATTTTGAAAACTTTAGTAACAACACCTTCCATGTTGTCACCGAGCTGACGTGCCAGAATGGTGACGAGGAGTTTCGTCCAGACATCACTCTGCTAATCAATGGCATGCCGCTAGTATTTATTGAGGTGAAGAAGCCCAACAACCGCGAAGGGATATTGGCTGAACGTGATCGCATCAACAAGCGCTTTCAGAACCCTAAGTTCAAGCGTTTTGCTAACATCACCCAGTTTATGATTTTCTCTAACAACATGGAGTACGACGACGGCGACCCGGAGCCTGTGCAAGGTGCCTTCTACGCCAGTAGTTCTTACCATAAACCAGTATTTAACTACTTCCGCGAAGAAGAAATTTTAAACTTAACAGCCTTACTAAAACCGGTATCGGACGCCGACGAGCTAAAAGTATTAAAAGACAACAATCTGGAAGTGATTCGCAGTAACCCTGAGTTTCAAACGAACAAACAACCTGAGCGCCCAACCAACCGCATCTGTACCTCCTTACTCAGTCGTGAGCGTTTGGCATTTATTTTGCGTTACGCTTTGACCTATGTGTCTGAATCAGACGGACTACAAAAGCACATCATGCGTTACCCGCAGTTGTTCGCGACCAAGGCCATCGAACGAAAACTAAATGACGGAATCAAGAAAGGGATTATCTGGCATACCCAAGGTAGCGGGAAAACTGCCCTAGCTTTCTATAATGTCCGTTTTTTAACCGACTATTTCCAGCAGCAAAAGGTAATTCCAAAATTTTATTTTATCGTTGACCGTTTGGACCTTTTACAACAAGCACAACGTGAATTTACTGCACGTGGGTTAACCGTGCATACCATAAATTCTCGTGATGCTTTTACTCGGGATATCAAAGCCACACAGGTAATCCATAACCATTCGGGCAAGCCAGAAATCACCGTAGTGAATATTCAGAAGTTTCAAGATGATCCGGATGTTGTGAGTACTAAAGACTACAACATAGCAATACAGCGCGTATATTTTCTGGACGAAGTGCATCGCAGCTATAATCCGAAAGGCAGTTTTCTAGCCAACTTAAGTCAGTCAGACAACAATGCGATCAAAATTGGCTTAACTGGTACGCCGCTATTGGGTGACGACTACAACTCACGCGCCTTGTTTGGCGACTACATCCACAAGTACTACTACAACGCCTCGATTGCTGACGGTTACACCTTGCGGCTAATTCGTGAAGAGATCAGCACCCAATACAAGATACAACTTCAAAAAGCCCTTGAAGAAGCCGAAGTGAAAATGGGTGATGTGGACCGCAAGCTGATTTATGCCCACCCAAGCTTTGTTGAGCCCATGCTGAGCTATATTGTCAGTGACTTTGAAAAAAGCCGTGGCGCATTAAACGATTCAACGATTGGTGGCATGGTCATTTGCGACAGCTCAGATCAAGCAAAGCAGATGTTTGAAATTTTTAACGCTGTGTATGCTAAGTGGCCAATATTACCAAAAACATTTGGAGCTCAAGAACACGAAATACTTGAGGCAGCCGAACCGGTTCCAAGCGACTATGTAGTTTCAATTAAACATTCACAAAAAGTAAAAAGCGCAGCGCTGATTTTGCACGATATCGGCACGAAAGAAGAACGCAAAGACTGGGTCGAAGACTTCAAGGCAGGCAAAATAGATTTCTTGTTCGTGTACAACATGCTACTCACCGGCTTTGACGCCAAACGCCTGAAGAAACTCTATCTGGGCCGGGTCATCCGTAAGCACAACCTGTTGCAAGCACTTACACGGGTTAACCGCACCTATAAGGACTTCCGCTACGGCTATGTGGTCGATTTTGCTGATATTCGCAAAGAGTTTGATGCCACCAACAAAGCCTATTTCGATGAGTTGCAGTCGGAGCTCGGCGATGAAATGGAGCACTATTCACAACTGTTCAAATCGCAGGAAGAAATCAAGCAAGAAATCGAGCATATCAAAGACGTGCTGTTCCGCTTTGATACCGATAACATGGAGGAGTTCTGCAATCAGATCAGCCAAATACAGGACCGCGACACTGTATTAGCGCTTAAAAATGCCTTAGCTGATGCTCGCAGCTTGTACAACTTGATTCGCTTACAGGGCGAGTATGACTTTCTTGATGAGCTAGATTTTACCAAGCTGAATGTGCTGTACCGCGAAACAAGTAATCATCTGGATCTACTAAACCTTAAAAATGATTTAGAAAGCGGACAAGACACCAGTAATCTGCTGAACCGGGCATTGGAAGACGTGATCTTCAAGTTTGTGAAAGTTGGCGAAGAAGAATTGGTGCTAGCCGATAAGTTAAAGAATACCCTGCGTCAAACGCGTGAAGCGCTGGCCAGTAATTTTGACCAGCAAGACCCGCAGTTTATCAGCCTAAAAGAAGAGCTAGAGCGCCTGTTTAAGAAGAAAAACTTAAGTGAAGTGACTCAAGATGAAATGGTGGCCAACATTGACGCGCTGAATAAAATTCACGACCGCGTCAAAGAGCTTAATCGTCAAAACAACCAGCTGCGGCAAAAGTATCTTGGCGATGCTAAATACGCCCGTATTCATAAACGCCTACAAGAGCGCCAGCAAAGCCAAAGCGACATCAGTGACTCGGAGCGTAAAATTTTTGAAGCACTCGCGGGTGTAAAACAAGATGCCGACGAGCAAGTGCTCAACAACAGCCAAGTACTGGATAACGAAAGCTACTTCGAGCGCCAAATGATGCCGCTGGTCATTGGTCGCTTTATGAAAGAACAAAATATCAAACTCAACGCCGACGCCTCACGTTACATTAACCACCTCGTCGTCGCGGAATATTTAAAAGAATTTAATACTGGCAGCCAAGCGTGGTAATGCGAGTAACACTGATTAGGAAGTAAACACCAAATGGTTGAATTAGAATTTCAGCAAAAAACCAAAGAATTAATCGATAGCTTAAAAAGCATCTGTGCTAACTATGGTTTAGGTAATGACGGTAACGAATTTAAAATCATTACCCAAACGTTTTTGTACAAGTTTTTAAACGACAAGTTCGCTTTTGAAGCAAAAAAGCTCGACGACACCGTCGCTAAGGCTGATAAGTGGGAAGAAGCGCTGGCAGCCATGAGTGAAGACGACCTCGACATGCTGCAACTGCAAATGGGCGGCGATACCGCACGGTTAAAGCCGCAGCACTTTATTAGCTACCTATTTAGCCAACAAAACGCGCCCGACTTTGCCAAGCTGTTTGACGACACCCTGATGGATATCGCCATTAGCAATAACGATATTTTTGCCGTAAAAACCGACGGCGGCGCCAAGGTGGTGCTGTTTGATCGTATAAGCGAATTTATCGCCGACCCTTCCAAACGTGATGATTTTTGCCGTGCCATTATCAACAAACTAGTGGAGTTTAGCTTCGAGCGTATTTTTACCCAGAAATTTGATTTTTACGCCACCATCTTTGAATACCTGATCAAAGACTACAACAGCAACTCGGGCGGCAAATACGCCGAGTATTTCACCCCTCATGCTGTAGCACGCATTATGGCGGAAATTCTAGTGCCTAAAGCGCAACGCGGCAGCGTTCGCAATGTCAGTTGTTACGACCCATCGGCGGGTTCGGGTACGTTGCTGATGAACGTGGCCCATGCCATTGGTGAAAACCGCTGTAGCATTTACACGCAAGATATTTCACAAAAATCATCCAACCTGCTGCGTTTAAACCTGATCTTAAACAACTTAGTTCACTCTATCCCGAATGTGATCCAAGGTAATACGGTGTTACACCCCTACCATAAAGACGGCAAAGAGCTAAAACGCTTTGACTATATTGTTTCTAACCCGCCATTTAAGCTCGACTTCAGCGACTTTAGGGATGAGCTAGACAGCAAAGAAAACAAAGAACGCTTTTTTGCTGGCATTCCTAAAACGCCAGCTAAAGCCAAAGATAAAATGGCAATTTACTCACTGTTCTTACAACACATCATTGCTTCGCTTAAACCTAGTGGTAAAGCGGCTGTTGTAGTACCAACCGGCTTTATTACTGCGCAATCGGGTATTGATAAAAAAATCCGTGAACATTTGGTGAAAAACAAAATGCTGGCGGGCGTTGTTTCCATGCCATCCAATATATTCGCCACCACCGGCACTAACGTATCCATTCTATTTATCGACGCCAGCAACGATGGTGATGTGGTATTGGTAGATGCCTCAAACTTGGGTGAAAAAATTAAAGACGGTAAAAACCAAAAAACCGTATTAACCACCGATGAAGAACAACAAATTATTGATGTCTTTAACGCTAAAGAAGCTGTGGAAGACTTTTCCGTCGCGGTGAGCTATGACGAAATTGAAGCCAAAAATTACTCATTAAGTGCAGGCCAGTACTTTGATGTCAAAATCGAATATGTAGATATTACCCCAGAGCAGTTTGCCGAGAAGATGCAGGGCTTTTCCAGCAATTTAGATAGCCTGTTTAGCCAGTCACGTGATTTGGAAGCGGAGATCAAAAAGCAGTTGGCGGGGTTGAAGTATGAGTAAAACGATCCCTGCAACAGATTACTGTTACTCAATATTTGATGGTACGCATGATACCCCAAAGCAAAGCGATATTGGGTACCCCCTCGTAACATCAAAGCACATGAATGGTGATACATTAAATATTTCGGAAGCTTATTTAATATCTAATGAAGATTTTGAGAGTATCAACAGGCGTAGCAAAGTTTCTCAATGGGATATTTTGTTCAGTATGATCGGTACCGTTGGTGAGGTCTATTTAGAGAGAAGTTCTAGTATTAATTATGCTATAAAAAATATAGGTGTATTTTCATGTAAGGATGAAAAGAGAGCTGAATGGCTTTATTATTATTTGAGAAGCCCCGCGGCTAGAAAACATATTCAAAGGTATCTTAGTGGCGCTGTCCAAAAATTTTTATCACTTGGAGCACTGAGAGATTTTCCGGTATTGCCTTTCGATGAAAAAGCCAGTGTAGCTATTAGCATAGTCGCAGCAATCGACAAAAAAATCGAACTCAATAACCGCATCAACGCCGAGCTGGAAGCTATGGCAAAAACCTTGTACGACTATTGGTTTGTGCAGTTCGACTTTCCCGACGACTCGCCACAAGGTCAGGGCAAACCCTACAAAACCTCCGGCGGCAAAATGGTCTACAATCCAACCCTAAAGTGCGAAATACCGGAGGGGTGGGAGGTTGCGCCTTTATCTTCAATTACTGGAGTAAGCAACGAGTCTATTAATCCCGCAGACTACCCCGAAAAACTATTTAAGCATTTCAGTATCCCCGTATTTGATGCAACAAATACTTTCGGTGTTGAGCGGGGAGATACTATTGGAAGTAACAAATTCACTGTTGAAGATACCGACTTGCTCGTATCAAAACTAAACCCTTGGTTTAACAGGGTTGTGTATGCAATGGCAGAGCCTGAACAGATTTGCTCAACTGAATTTGTTGTTTGGCGTTGTCCGAATGCCTCTATCAAAAACTTTATGTATATGATCGCAACATCCCCGCAATTTATTGCGCATTGCACTCAATCGGCGACAGGTACATCAAATAGCCATAAGCGTGTAAATCCAAACGTGATGATGCGATTTTATCAACCATTTAACTTGAAAGTCGCTGAAAAACTCGGACAACATTTAGAACCAATATTAAAGCAACTGATTGTAAATCAGCGAGAAAATACAAAGCTAGCTTCGCTACGAGACTGGCTTCTCCCCATGCTAATGAACGGCCAAGTAACAGTAAAATAAGGAATACTGGCGATGACAATAAGCCAAATTGAGATAAGGAACATCAAAGGCATTTCGCATGAGTGCTTTAAGGTGCAATTAAAAGCCTGCAAACCCAATCTTTTAGTTGCGCCAAATGGCTTTGGCAAGAGCTCAGTCGCCACAGCATTTTAGTCGATGAATACCAAGCGAATCGATCTCGCGGAAAAGGATCATCATAAAGAAAACGATAAACTGGCACCTGAGCTGAGCATCACGGTTAACGGACAGAAGTTAACCGCAGACAAAACCAAAAACGAGATTCGACAACAGTTTGATGTGTTAATAAAAACCATGCTTTTAATGATGGCAATAAGCGATCATCGTTGGTGTTAGGCGCTTATTTCCTTGAATTAAACGGTTTTGACTATGTGGTAAAGCGCTTTGCCAAAGAAATGGAAAACATCGTCGTTTGGGTTGCAGATAACGTGATCGACAAGGATCTATTACGTCAGATCATCAGCTCAGTACTTTATGACGACGATTATCCGGAGTCGGTTAAATTAGCTATATTTGAAGCGATCGAAGCCGCTAAAGATTACTAACCATTTCGTGGATCATCACGAGATGGTACGTATAGATGGCCATTCAGCTTTATTAATATTAAAATCGCACCAACAACACCCCTCCCGCTACCCGTTAGATCAGCGCCCCGCGAGGGGTTACTCGTTTTTAAGGCTTCTAATTTTTGGTACCGTAATGAATTACGGCACCAAAATTCGCTTTAATCCACACATCATTCTCCGGTCCACAAAGGTGGTGCAGCAGCGCTAGGTTAATCTGGTGGCTGATCACGTTGGCCTTTCGTTTTTGGCTTTCTTTTTATCTATAGTTGCATATCAAAAAGCACTTGGTGATACATAATAGCTAATCATTCTTGTGTTTGTGGGATTACGATGATATGTTTTTGTATATAATTATTCCTAATTGATTCATTAAGGCGTATCGAAATGAGCTATGTAACAGAGCAGATACTAGAAAGTCTTCGAGAAGCTCGGGTACGCAAGGGGTTTAGCCAAAGAGAGTTAAGCGCGCGTTCGGGGGTGCCGCAAAGTCATATTTCGAAAATCGAGTCTGGCGGTGTTGATTTAAGAATATCCAGTTTAATTGCACTTGCCCGTGTACTCGATCTAGAGCTATTGGTTGCGCCTAAAAAGTCAGTTCCTGCCATCAAGTCGATCATTCGAAGCAGCCAAGGTATTAACGGTATCAGCGATGAAGCTGAGCAGATGTCACCGGCATATCAGTTAGGGGAAGACGACGATGACTAATCATGTTTCTACGCTCAACGTGTTGCTCTATGGCGAACCCATAGCAACGATCACCAACGTGGGCAATGACAGAACGCTTTTTGCCTTTATGGATTCGTACATTCATGATGAATCACGGCCCGTGTTAGGGCTGGGCTTTAAAGATGCACTGGGTGGCTTACTGACTAACTTTAAACCGACCCAAACCCAATTAACTCCGTTTTTCTCTAACCTTTTGCCAGAAGAAACCATGCGTCATTACCTGGCAGAGCGTGCCGGAGTGAACCCAGCGCGGGAATTTTTTCTATTGTGGGTGTTAGGACAAGATTTAGCAGGTGCGATCACGGTTGAACCTGCTGATGGCGAAGCGCTGCCGCCTAATGTGCATCAAGACATTGACGATGAAACGAAAATAGATGTTCCAATGCGTTTTTCATTAGCGGGTGTACAGTTGAAGTTTTCAGCCGTACAACAGGCAAACGGTGGTTTGACTATTCCAGCAACCGGTCAAGGTGGCTCTTGGATTGTGAAATTGCCATCGTCTCGCTTTGACGCTGTGCCAGAAAATGAATATTCGATGATGGAACTGGCTCGCATGTTGGGGATGGATGTGCCAGAAACGCAGCTACTCCCGATTAACCAGATTGCTAATATCCCAGATGGTATTGGTAAATTTGGCGATGCTTTTAAAAATGCTCAGGCGTTTGTGATCAAGCGCTTTGATCGTGCAGGTGATCAAGCCGTACATATTGAAGATTTTGCGCAAGTGTTTGGCGTCTATCCTCAAGATAAATACAAAAAAGCCAGTATGCGCAATATTGCTCAGGTTATCGGCATCGAAGGTCAAGACGAAGACATTGCAGAATTTACGCGTCGATTGGTGTTCAATACCCTAATTGGCAATGCGGATATGCATCTGAAGAATTGGTCTGTGATTTACAAAGACAAGCGCACCGCATCGATTGCGCCTGCTTATGATTTTGTCTCAACCATTCCTTATATCCCCGATGATAGTGCGTCGCTGAAGGTGAGCCGAAGCAAAAAATTCAGTGATTTCACGCTGGATGAATTATCACACCTAGCGGCTAAAGCCATGCTGCCAGAAAAATTGGTATTAGATACTGCCAAGCAAACCGTGGCAGGCTTTCATGAAATCTGGGCGAAAGAAAAAGCGCATTTACCACTTACCAAGTCGATGATTGAAGCAATCGAAACACATTTGCGAAGCATACCGCTACGCTAAAATGAGAACCGACGCGTACAGAAATGCAGAGGCGTCAGTCATATTGGCTTGAAAGCTGTGTTTGAGAAGTCTGTTTGGTGGCTTATTTTGTTAATCCAAGCCCCGATTGCCCCATTCCTTGGGGCAGTGTAATTTCCTCTTATTCACCCTCTAAAGCTCGGCATATCAAGTGTTGCCCCATTGTCCCAACTGCCCACGGTAAGTGAGCAAATGGCTTGTTAGGTTTGATTCTTAGTGAGTCAATGCGCCAAAGCTATTGATATGGGTATGAAACACACTAAAGGCGTAGTGAATTTCCTCTTTGCTAAGCATCCTGTCTTTACTGGACTCCACGCCACCGGCATCGTCCACGGTAAAGGCTGCGGCGGGGTTGTTCAGCGTTAAGTCGAGCTTTATCGCATGTCGAAATAGCTGCTTCATGTACATCAAGGTATCGTTGGCAATGGTAGGGCGATTACTTTCTCGAATGCATTCCAATACTTCGCGCACATCGCGTGCGGTCACCTCAGCAATACACTTAATGCCAATGACTGGGCTTATCTCTTTGGTGTAAACCCGATACGGAATCTTGGGGTGCTTTAGTCGTCGACTCAGATCGGTTCGATACCAGTCATGGAACAGTTGATCCACGGTTTCAATGTCAGGTAACTCGATTTTCTGTTTTTCTAGAAGAGGATCTATGCCGTCACGTACTTCCTTTCGAAAGTATGCGGCGGCAATTCGAGCGTCTGCCAACGACATTAAAGGAAACTGCCCCAAGGTTGCTTCTCGTCGTCCTTTGGCTGTGGTGTAGCGGATCATCCAGTAAGGCGAGCCTTGTTTGCGGACGCAAAAATATAGACCTTCACCATCTGAATATTTTTTGGGGTCGGCTTTGCTGTATGCAATAACCTGTTTTGCTGTGAGTTTTCCCATGTTTACTCCATAGTTGCTGAAATAATGGAGGGGGCAATAATGGCTGCCCACCACCGATTTGCTTATTGAATCAGCAGCTAACCTGTTGTGGTGGCGAGTTAAATGCGAAAATTGGGTAACTTACTGCCCACCAATTTGCTCACCGCAAAATGCTTATTGAGCAAAAATGAGGGGACTGCCCACCATTCTGCCCACCACTAAACAGGTAGTTGGTAACGGACATCTGCAAACCGATTTGGACGGGGAAAATAAAAAAGCCCTGTATTTACAAGCAAATAACAGGGCTTCTAAGACATTCTTGGACGGGTAAAAAAACTATTCGATGTTTTGGATCTGCTTATTGATTAATTCTTAATATCATATTAAATCAAATAGTTATTAATTTATCAGCATGCTTATTGAATAAGACTGAACAAAAGACTCACCATTCAAGCCCGCCCAGCTTTGTTGATAAGATTCAATTTTCGAGCCGAATACTTAGTTTGTTTTTACATTCGCCATTCAGCTCATACAACAAATAGCTCTTATTTACTTTGATAACGCCACTTCCGAACTACCGCGCTAATTTGGCCTATGGTCAATGCCTCACTTTGCCAGCCCTTGTCAAAATCAACGTCATTTGATCTGGGTAATTGATCCTCAGACAAACTTCGAATCATGACTCTAGTAGGTAACGTGGCTGCTTGACCAACAAAGATAGCTTCCTGACGTCTTAAACCTGAAAGCATTTTTGTTAAGCCGGACATCGAATCCGGTAACACACTGCGAACATGCTCGCGGTCGGCATCATTAGTTATTCGAAGTACTATCCATGAATTACATTGCGACAGAACAGTCGCTTCAACTTCACTCGGCCTTTGCGAGACTAATAATAGACCTACGCCATACTTTCGGCCTTCCTTGGCAATTCGACGAACTGCAGATTGAGCAGCCTCATACTGTGCCTCACCACGATTTGGTACGTATCGGTGTGCCTCTTCACACACCAAAAGTACAGGACTATTTTGCCGTTCGGCCTCGGTTTGCCAGACTTTAAGTTGAAACACGATTCTAGCGATGGCAGCGCTAGCTACACCAGCCACTTCATTAGGTACACCAGACAAGTCAACAATTTGCACTGTGGTTTGCTGCGTTAAGAATTGATTGACGATTGTTGGTAATGGATCTTCAGCTTCATCCCAACTTTCCATCATAAACTTGAGCCGGCCGTCTTTTAGCAAGGAATCAATCTTTCGAATGACTTTATTGTAATCTTCGTGATCTTTTTGAGCTTTATTTGATGGTCGCTGCTGATTAATTGCTCCAATTAATCCTTCTGTATACAGCTCATCGTCTTTTTTGCCAAAATTATCCAGCCCACTACTGTCACCGATAACATAAGGGATTGGTGAATCAACTGTCAGCAAGCTCCTATCAAGCCCTAATTTTTCAGCGGCTTCCTCACGAGCAGCAATCAGAGCATTCTTAACAATGTTTGATTGTGACGTTGCTGCAAACTCAGTCTTGCCGATAAACAAGCTCAGTGACTCTTCTAAATCGAGTAACCAATACGGTAGTTTCAGTGATCCCTCATCTGTCGATAAGCGTCGGTGTGCTGGAAACGCCTTACCATATTCATTATGCGGGTCGAGGATAATAATTTGCGGATGCCAGTGTTCATGACTGGCTATCTGGCCACGTTCGAGAATACTGTGAATAACTGCCGCAACAGTGCCTGATTTACCGGCTCCGGTGGAACCAAGAATGGCAGTATGTTTGCCTAGCAACTCGTTAAGCTCTGCGTAACAAGGGGCACCGCCTGATCCAACATGCTCGCCAAGTTGAATAACGGCACCTTTGGCGTCACCGTAAATAAACCTAAGCTCTGATTTGGGTGTCAGGTAAATGGTTTGCTGTGGCAGTGGGTAAGTGGCAACACCGCGCTCAAACTCGAGGGTAAATTCATCCTCTCCCTTCTTGCGCCATTCACCCTCACCAAACAAATCTGCTTCAATAATACGTTCATCAGAAGAGGCAACAGGCAAACCCTTTTCTATCTGATAATCGGCCTTCATGCGCAGCCGGCTCACTAAGCCATAAATAGAACGGTGACCAAAATGGATTTTGATAATTGAACCAAACTGCCCAATAGGGTAGTTCTCACTGTAATCCCCCCGAAAAATCGGAGCAGTTATAAGTAGAAAATTCCGTTAAACTAAAACGAAGGAGTTTTCTATGCGCAAATCACGATACACAGATAGTCAGATCTTAGCGATTCTGAAACAAAACGAGAACGGTATACCGGTTCCAGAGCTTTGCCGTGAACACGGCATGAGCTCAGCTCAATTTTATAAATGGCGCGCCAAGTTTGGCGGCATGGACGCATCGATGATGAAGCGTCTCAAAGAGCTTGAGGACGAAAATAAACGCCTCAAGAAAATGTATGCCGAAGAGCGACTTAAAGCTGAGATCC
>NZ_FMXN01000030.1 GCF_900104245.1 Pseudidiomarina indica | reverse complement strand
TGGTATCAACCCGCTGATCATGGTACCTACGAATATAGCGAAGGCTTCTTCAGTCAGGAAACCACCGAATATCGGGACGCTAATCGGGTAAGAGGCGAAGAGGAAGTAAAGTTTTCAATTGCGTTAGAAAGTGGCTGGTATCTTCAATACTATCGCTATCCATAGCTTCGTCAGTACTGAACGTTCGCTATATTTTGTTGCAATTCTTTAACCCCCCCCCCCTGCAGCATGCAACAATAAATAAACATTTGAGAGGGGTATTTCGATGAAAAACCAAGTAAGGATAAAATTAACCAGCAGTATTACGGGTGCTATTTTTTGGGGAGGAGACATTCTTTTTCTAAGCGTCCGATACGCCATATTTTTATTAGCGCTGCTAGCGATGCTCGGAATATCCAGCAGTAATGCTCACGCCCAGTCCCAATGTCAGTCGCTCAATGCCAACAGCATGGAAGACTTTTCTGTTGCAACGAGTAGTGGTGGGCAAATCTGCATTGAGTTAAAGGGGTTAACGCCGGGTGAAACCTATATTCAGGTTGATACGGTTTACAACTTTACCACGCCCACAAAGCTTGGCTATGATGTTCATGTCGAGCTGAATAATAATACAATATACAGCCGAAATATATTTCTACCTGATGATATAGATTTAGCCAAGTTGAGTATAGGCTCCAGTTCAGAGGCCAGATTAATACTTTCAAATGCTCAAAATAAAAGTGGGTATACCTATACTTTTAACGTCGTCAACTCTAAAGAAATTGCTCATGGATTTAGTATTATTTCCATTGCTGTTATTGCAAAGCCTACTCCTGCGTCACCGCCACCGCCACCTACAAATCCAGCAGTGGAGGAAATCCCATTGGGGCAGTAGCCCAGATCTTTGCTAATTTTATTACCAATATGTGCAGAAACTGCACCTTTAATTTTTGGATGGTGCCTTGATATGGCTTGGTATACTCTAAATATAAACGACTTCAGCGAGGCACATAAACAATGCACAGACAACAAATAAGACGCTTAGTCTATCTCTTTATAGCCTTTGCCCTAAGTGGATGCGGTGGTAAGGAGAAATTCAACGTAGAGCAGGAAATTGAGCGTTTTTATACCCATCAGGATGTCTTTGAAAAACTCGCCACCACCGGGTGTGAAGCCAGAGAAGCAATGGATACAAGGTTTTTTCGCTACCCCATGGATGTAACCGGCGATGAATCTGAATCCATCCAGCACTATTTTGCCGATATTGAGAA
>NZ_FMXN01000007.1 GCF_900104245.1 Pseudidiomarina indica | reverse complement strand
GTTATCCCCCTCCCAAAGGCAAGTTCCCAAGCATTACTCACCCGTCCGCCGCTCGTCAGCAAAGTAGCAAGCTACTCCCTGTTACCGCTCGACTTGCATGTGTTAGGCCTGCCGCCAGCGTTCAATCTGAGCCATGATCAAACTCTTCAATTTAAAGTGTTTAATCGACCCATTGAATCAATGACTTAATAAAGCTTTGTTTGTTAAGCACCTCTTCAATCAGTCAGGTGGTGTCTAAGACACCTATTTCTCTGCACTGAATTCTCGGAAGTGCCCACACAGTTTGCTTGGCTTGGTAAATTGTTAAAGAACGTTCGCTTCAGGTCTGGTGAAGCGGGATGCGTATTATACGCAACCGGTCGTTAAGGTCAAGATCCTTTTAGATCTTTTTTTGCAGTCCCGCTGCTCTTAACGGCTGTCACGACTCGGTGACAACGGCGGCGAATTATAAGGATCCCCGAACCTTCTGCAAGATCTTTTTTCACATTTGCGAATCGATCGCTGCATTTTTAATCATGTGTTGTTTTTTCATTCGTTTTTTGCTCGAATTTGGTGCTGGTTGATGCTTTTTCAGCCTCGCCATCACCCAACTCACATTCGGTATCGCCCACCACATGTTCCAGCTTAATATGTTTCACTGTACGGAACGTCGTAATAGGACCAGAAATCGCATACAACAAGAAAATCGAGAATAAAACAAGTGACGGCTCGGTAGCGACTACGACAAATGCCAAAACAACAAGCAGAATAGCAATGAAGGATACACGGTTCCGCCAATCCACATCCTTAAAAGAATGGTAACGGAAGTTACTGACCATTAATAATCCAACGGCAATCGTTAAAAACGCTGCGATGTAGGCAACATTTTCAGGATCAATATCATATTTACTGCCCACCCAAACAAATCCAGCAACAATTGCTGCAGCGCTCGGAATTGCAAGCCCTTGGAAATACCGTTTGTCGGCAACGGCTAAATTGGTATTAAAGCGGGCTAAACGTAATGCACCGCCGGCCACGAAGATAAATGCTGCGAGCCAACCTAATTTCCCTAAGTCGCCTAACGCCCAGCTATACATCACCAGAGCGGGCGCCATTCCAAATGATACGATATCCGCCATACTATCGTATTCAGCACCGAATGCACTTTCAGTATTTGTCATTCGAGCAACTCGCCCGTCCAGACCATCAAACACCATCGCGATAAAAATAGCGGTTGCGGCCGATTCAAATTGACCGTTCATGGCGGCAATAATCGCAAAGAATCCAGAAAATAGACCCGCAGTCGTTAATAAGTTCGGTAGCAAAAAAACTCCCTTATTCTTTGCTGACGCGGTTGGCTGCTCTTTATTACTTGGCATAATAGTTACTTTCCCCAAACATTGTGGCCGCAAAGCATACCATAGCTTCATCACAGCAATAAATAGGAAAAGCCGAGCAAGGTTGGCTGCTCGGCTTTTAGACAGGCTGATGACTCAGCCTACTGGGAGATGATTAAGCGTCCATCGTTACAATCAATTTGGATGGCTTGTTGTGGTAAAAGTTCACCTGCCAATATTTTTTGTGCCAATGGATTCTCTAACTCTTGTTGAATTGCTCGTTTCAATGGCCGCGCACCATAGACCGGGTCAAAGCCAACACTGGCCAAGTGGTCCAGAGCTGCGTCTGACATCTGCACCAAGTAATCACGCTCTGCCAACCGAGCGTATAAACGGGCCAACTGAATCTGTGCAATGTTCTTAATATGTTCTTTGCCTAACGGATGGAACACCACGGTTTCATCAATTCGGTTCAAGAACTCAGGACGAAAATATTGCGTCAGTATTTGAGTCACCTCGGCTTTCATCTCTTCATAAGTATGCTGGTGTGCGTTTTCTTGAATCACATCCGAGCCAATATTCGAAGTCATAATCACCACGGTGTTTCTAAAATCAACCGTACGCCCTTGACCATCCGTTAACCGACCATCATCAAGCACCTGAAGAAGAATGTTAAAGACATCGGGGTGCGCCTTTTCAACCTCATCCAACAAAATGACAGAATACGGACGACGTCGCACAGCTTCAGTCAAATAACCCCCTTCTTCATAGCCCACATATCCTGGCGGAGCTCCGATCAATCGAGCAATGGAGTGTTTCTCCATAAATTCCGACATATCAATGCGAACCATGGCTTCATCGGTGTCAAACAAGAAGTGCGCCAGCGCTTTGGACAATTCCGTTTTCCCCACGCCGGTCGGTCCCAAGAATAAAAAGGAACCAATAGGACGTTGCGGATCTGACAAACCAGCCCGAGAACGACGAATCGCATTGGCCACGGCACCGACCGCTTCGCTTTGACCGACCACGCGCTCATGAAGCAAGTTTTCCATTTGCAGTAATTTTTCCCGCTCGCCTTCAAGCATTTTACTCACCGGAATTCCGGTCCAGCGGGACAACACATCAGCGATCTGCTCTTCGGTGACTTTATTTTTTAATAACGTCATGCCACTGTCATCAATATCGACTGCAGCCTGCAATTGTCGTTCTAATTCGGGAATGCGCCCATATTGCAACTCCGACATCCGGTTCAAATCACCGGCTCGCCGCGCAATATCAAGTTCAATTTTCGCCTCTTCAAGCTTGGCTTTGATAGCTTGCTCCCCTTGGACCACCGCTTTTTCCGCCAACCAGACTTCTTCGAGCTCGGCATAACGACGTTGCTGTTCCTTCAACTCTTGCTCTAACAGTTCCAAGCGTTTCTTACTGGCGTCATCTTCTTCTTTTTGCAGCGCTTTTTGCTCCAACTGCAACTGAATAATACGACGGTCTAAGCGATCGAGATCTTCAGGCTTCGAGTCGATTTGCATCCGGATACTGGAGGCCGCTTCATCAATCAGATCAATTGCTTTATCGGGTAATTGGCGATCACTGATGTAACGATGCGACAATGTCGCTGCTGCTACAATCGCTGGGTCAGTAATTTGGACCGAGTGATGCACCTCATAACGTTCCTTCAACCCACGCAAAATAGCGATGGTATCTTCCACCGAAGGTTCTTCCACCAAGACCTTTTGGAAGCGTCGTTCCAATGCCGCATCTTTTTCAATGTATTGGCGATACTCATCCAAGGTAGTGGCACCCACACAGTGCAATTCTCCCCGCGCAAGCGCAGGCTTCAACATATTCCCTGCATCCATCGCACCTTCAGCTTTCCCTGCACCCACCATGGTATGCAATTCGTCGATGAATAGAATAATGCGGCCTTCTTCTTTGCTCAGTTCGTTCAACACGGCTTTTAAACGCTCTTCGAACTCACCTCGATATTTTGCGCCCGCCAACAGCGCACCTAAATCCAAGGATAAAACCCGCTTGTTCTTGAGCCCTTCTGGCACTTCGCCATTCACAATCCGTTGCGCCAGCCCTTCCACAATGGCGGTTTTTCCCACACCCGGCTCACCAATCAATACCGGATTGTTTTTGGTTCGGCGCTGCAATACTTGAATGGTCCGGCGAATTTCATCGTCGCGCCCAATCACCGGATCCAACTTTCCTTGTTCGGCGCGCTCGGTCAGGTCAATGGTGTATTTGGTTAATGCTTGACGTTGGTCTTCTGCACTTTGACTGTCCACGGTTTCCCCACCTCGCAACTGCTGAATACTTTGCTCGACCTTGGTTTGGCTGACGCCAAGGCGCTTCAATATTTCCCCTAATGCGCCTTTATCTTCGGTGGCAGCCAAGAGGAATAATTCCGATGAAATAAACTGGTCCGCACGTTTCTGGGCGTACTTATCACACAAGTTAAGCAATTTGGCGGTGGCCGATGAAATTTGAACATCTCCGCCCACTCCTTCAACTTGCGGTAATTTTTGAATCGCCGCATCCAGTAGTTGCGCAAACTCGTGCGTGTTGATTTGTAGATAAGCCAATAAGGCCGGCAGTGCTCCGTCGGCTTGATGCAGCAATGCATGCATCACATGCACCGGCTCAATGAACTGGTGGTCATGCCCCAGTGCGAGCGATTGTGCATCCGCTAACGCCAGTTGAAATTTGTGCGTAAATTTATCGATTCGCATGATTCACCCTCTAAGAATCTTATTAACCTGATTATTAATGTGGGTATTGGTGGGTGAATTTCAAGCGCTTGGGTTAATTATTTTTCCAAATTAAGGAAGCAAAGCGCCCACAGTGAGGATCACGACGATAAGAATCCCAACGCTGATCGTAGTAGGTGCATTGCTGACTGAAGGTCACCCGTTGGCAGCCTTCTTGCGCCAATAAGCGTGCGGCTATTTGGCTGAGGTCGGCATACCACTTACCAGGGATATGGGGGCGAAAAGTAGTCGAATCAACTGCATGCAGTGGTAAAAATGCAGCCCGAACATCCTCGCCGACTTCAAAGGCTCGCACGCTAATGGCGGGGCCTAAATAAGCTAGAATGGTTTCTCGTGGACCGTGAAACTGCTGCAGGGTTTGCTGAATGATCCCTTGGGCCAAGCCCCGCCACCCTGCGTGAATGGCCGCAATCTGAGAACCATCACCACTGCATAATAAAATCGGCAAACAATCGGCGGTTAAAACTGCACAGACCGCTGGGCCATGATCCGCATAAATCGCATCAGCAGCTACGGTTGGAGCGGCATCATTAAAATGAACGACCTGCGCACTATGAATTTGCCGCAGCCAACGCGGTGCCACCGGCAGTTCCAACTGTCGCATCAGCTGGCGACGGTGGCGAATCACGGCACTAGGGTCAGCATGAACATGACTGGCAAGATTGCCCGGGCAGACCCTATCAGTAATCGCTGCTTGAACGCCAGGGGGTAACGACCAAGACAACGGATACAGCATGGCCCGCCTCCTTAATCATCCATCCCATGCTGAGCCCGATCGCGGCGCAGCATTTGTAATAACTCCACCATATCAGGAGGGGTGGGCGCTTCCCACGTCATCCATTCTCCCGTGATCGGATGGTGCAACTCGAGGCGGATTGCATGCAAGGCTTGACGACGAAACTGTCTTAAACATAACAGGAAAGCTTCATCGGCCTGTTGGGGCGGACGCGGACGTCCCCCATAGGTTTGGTCGCCCACTAGCGGATGTCGCAAATGCGCCATATGGACTCGAATTTGGTGCGTCCGTCCCGTTTCTAAACGTAACCGCAGGTGCGTGTGCGCACGGAACCGTTCCGCCACACGGTAATGGGTGACCGCGGGTTTCCCCAGCGCCACCACCGCCATATGAGTGCGCTTGGTCGGATGTCGTGCAATCGGTTCATCGATCACCCCTCCAGCCGTTAATACCCCATTACAAATGGCTTCATATTCCCGCGTGATTTCGCGGTTTTGCAGCGCCGCCACCAAGTGAGTTTGGGCGGGGATAGTTTTTGCCACCACCATTAATCCAGTCGTGTCTTTGTCCAGACGATGAACAATTCCTGCGCGAGGCACTTGATCAATAGCCGGAAAATGATGCAGTAGCGCGTTTAACAAGGTGCCATCAGGGGTTCCCGCCCCTGGGTGCACCACCAAGCCGGCAGGTTTGTTAATCACCATAATATCGTCATCTTCATAAACGATATTTAACGCCATGGGTTGGGCAGCAAATCGTTGCTCTTGCTGCAGTTCAGCCGTCACTTCAATCGCCATCCCTTGCAACACTTTCTCGCGGGGGCGATCCACTACTGTCCCTTCAACTTGAACACAACCTTCGGTGATCCAACTTTTTAACCGTGACCGTGAGTAATCTGGGAACATCTCGGCGAGAGTTTGGTCCAAGCGCTTACCATTTGCGGAATCGGGGACATAACCTGTTAATGAAATTTGTTCGCTCATAAAATCGAAATAGGACCTGTGAAAGCAGCCCATGCTGCGCTAGAATGCGTAAAAGTCGTGCCGTATAGTGTACCTGTGTTTAGGACGCTGCACCAAAGTTAAATCAACAGAGATAAAAAATCATATTATGAAATTCCGTCTAATTGTAGCTTGTGTTGCCGGATTAATCTTAACAGCGTGCTCTAGTTCACCTGATGAATACTCCAATGAACGCATCACCGATGTCGAAGTTGGCTACGAGCGTGCGAAGCGCTCCATTTATGGTGGCAACTATGTTGGCGCGCGGCAAACCCTTGAAGAACTCAATACGCGGTTTCCATTTGGCGCGCTGACGCATCAAATTCAGCTGGATCTCATCTACGTCTACTACAAGACCGGTGATATCGACAAAGCCTTGGCGGCGATTGACCGTTTCACCCGCCTGAACCCGAATCACCCGGCGATTGATTACGTTCTATATATGCGCGGCCTGACCAATGAACGCGTTTCGGAAAATTTATTCCAAGATCTGCTTGGGGTGAATCGTGCTGACCGAGATCCTTCTAAAGCAAGAGAAGCATTTGA
The DNA here is from genome assembly GCF_900104245.1 of Pseudidiomarina indica. Taxonomy (GTDB): domain Bacteria; phylum Pseudomonadota; class Gammaproteobacteria; order Enterobacterales; family Alteromonadaceae; genus Pseudidiomarina; species Pseudidiomarina indica. The sequence continues at coordinate 127,554 of NZ_FMXN01000007.1, read as the reverse complement.
CGATTACGCCGAGCTCGTGATGCGCTTCCCTGACAGTAAATATGCAGCGGATGCGCGCCAACGGATGATTGGTATTAAAAGCCGGTTAGCACGCCACGAACTGGCAGTTGCAGATTATTACATGAAACGGGAAGCTTATTTAGCCGCGGCAAATCGTGGGAAATACATTTTGGAAAACTTTGCTGATACACCCGAAGTGGAACATGCCTTGGCGGTGATGGCGCAAGCGTATGAAGTATTAGGGTTAACTGAGTTAAAAGACGATGCGTTGGCAACCCTAGCGCATAACTTCCCGCAAAGCAGGTATTTAGAGAAGTAACGCAAGCTCGCCAACTATTCCATGGACGCGGTGGTTACACCGCGTCTTCGTTTTCCTCTCCGGTACGAATCCGAATCACTCGCTCGACATTCGTCACAAAGATTTTCCCATCTCCGATTTTACCGGTTTGAGCCGTTTCAATAATGGTATCGATGCACTGTTCCACTTGATGGTCAGCCACCACAATTTCCAATTTCACTTTAGGTAAGAAATCGACCATATATTCGGCACCACGATACAACTCTGTGTGTCCTTTTTGGCGCCCGAATCCTTTCACTTCAGACACCGTCATACCAGCGATACCAATCTCAGAGAGCGCTTCCCGCACGTCATCTAACTTAAACGGTTTAATAATTGCTTCAATTTTTTTCATGTGAACTCCGCGAACGCACCTGCCGCTCTAATTCATAGCGATAATGGTTGGTGATTGGGTAGCGACGATCATGCCCAAAATTACGGGCGGTAATTTTGGGCCCCACAGCCCCTTGTCGCCGTTTATATTCATTAATATCAACCAAGCGTATCACACGCAAGACATCAGCTTCATTAAATCCAGCTTGAATCATGGCCGCTGCTGACCAGTCTTGCTCCACATATAAAGAGAGAATTTGGTCAAGAATTTCGTATTCTGGCAAGCTGTCTTGATCGACTTGTCCCGGCGCAAGCTCTGCCGATGGTGGACGAGTAATCACCCGCTCTGGGATCACCTCTGCCAGAGTATTGCGGTAGCGGGATAATTCAAACACGAGTGTTTTAGAAACGTCGCGCAACGGAGCAAACCCGCCATTCATATCCCCATATAAGGTGCAATAGCCTACCGCCAGCTCACTCTTATTGCCCGTTGTTAGGACAAGTGATTGGGTTTTGTTAGAAACCGCCATCAATAATATGCCACGAGCACGTGCTTGCAAATTCTCTTCGGTGGTATCCGCCGGCATACCAGCAAATAACGGCGCTAACTGCTGCATGAGCGCCTCATAGATAGGCTCAATCGGAACCACATCGTATCGAACACCCATTCGTTGCGCTTGTTCAGCAGCATCGTCTTGACTCATTTGGGAGGTATACCGAAACGGCATCATCACTGCATGAACTTTATCGGCTCCCAAGGCATCCACTGCAATGGCTAAGGTTAACGCGGAATCAATCCCTCCCGATAGCCCGATGGTCACCCCTTGGAACCCATTTTTACGCACATAATCGCGCACCGCCAACACCAACGCTTGATACACCTCAGCCAGCTTGTTTTGCGCTGGGCGTGGGGCATATTGGTGCTGTTCTAGCACCAACCCATCAGCTCCCCAAACCAACGAGGCACAAGCCGGTTCACAATGCGGCAATTCCGCCAGCAGTTGTCCCTGCTGGTCAAGCACCAATGAATGCCCATCAAACACTAAATCATCTTGCCCACCGCAGTGATTCACGTAAAAAATAGGAACGCTTCGCTCTTTATGACGTTGCTGCAGAACTTGCAAACGCTGTTGATGCTTATCCACCTCGTACGGCGATGCATTCACCACGATCAAGGCATCAAGCGACTCCTCAGCGTACTGCTGGAGGGGCTCTGGATGCCAAAGATCTTCGCAGATCAACAAGCCAAAGGTTTTCCCTTGCCACTGAAATCGAACCGGAGTCTGCCCTGCGGTAAAGTAACGTTGTTCGTCAAACACACCGGTTTGCGGTAATCGCCGTTTGTGATAACGCGCGAGGCACTGACCTTGGTGCAAAACGGACACCGAGTTATACACAGAACCGCCTTCCCGGTGCGGATGCCCCACAATCAACACCTGGTGTACTGCCGCTTGAGCAATGCGCGCAACTGCCTCATCCACTTGCTGTAGCAAATCATCACGCAGCAATAAGTCTTCTGGCGAGTAGCCCGTCATTGCTAATTCGGGGAAAATGATACAATCGCTTGTTTCATGCTGGTTGAGGGTCGCAAGGATCGTTTCGGTATTACGGGTGATCGCTCCCACCGTAAAATCCAGTTGGGCAAGCGTTATCCTGATCGGCGTCATGACTTATGTCTCAAGCTTGAATGGAAATGAAAGTGCGTATGATAAAGTAGCCTTGAGTGACAGGCAAACTTCATCGCTTGCGCTGCCTGCGCTAGCTGCTTTGTGAGGCACTGGTGAGATAAAACTTACTCCCTGCACTTTCAATAAAGTACCGTTCCCCATTCGCGGTGGTTTCCAGCTGTGCTAGATCACTCCATTGATACAACACGTTACGATGAACTTTCGCCCACAGTTCGCGCCCACAATCCACATAGGGAATATCGTCGCGAACAATTAAGGGATGCTCTTGCGACAAAGCAAACTGCTGACCAATATTGGTGGTCACTTGAATGACTGCCATATCTTGCTCACGAATGAGCTGCCAGGTGGTTACTATAAAGGGCACATCCGCTACGGTTATTTTTACTTTCTCGGCAGGGGTCACCAAAAAATACTCCCCTGCTTCGTGTACCAGCACACTGGCGAACAAATTAACCAAGGTTTGCCGCTTTATCAGCGAGTTTTGATAGTGCCAATACCCATGCTCATCAATATGAATGGGAATGGGACCACAATAAGGAGGGTTCCAACGTTCTGTCGGGGCGTGTTTGGTTTGCTGCAAACTTGCCAGCAACTGCGCCATATCCATTTAATTCACCAAGCGTTTTTGCCGTAATAAATACCATAAGGTTGCTTCCGTTCGATTCGACACTCTGATGGCTTTAAAAATTGCCGATAAGTGAACTCGAATTGTCCCTTCGGTAATACCTAAAATAGTGGCAATTTCTTTATTCGACAACCCTTGTGCCAACAGCTGCATAATTTCAAGTTGGCGCGGTGATAAAAAATGTTCCACTGGCCCTTGCCGAGTATTCGCGTCACTCAGGCGAGATTCTTCCGGTAAATAACGGTCGTTTTGCAACAAGAGACGCACCGCTTGCTTGGCTTCTTCAGCATTCGCATCTTTTGGCAAATAGCTTCGTACACCATTACTCAATGCTTGGCGAATTTCGGATAATGGCCGCGGCCAACTCAATAACACAATATGAGCTGACGGTGATAGTTTCTTCAGTGTCTGCAAGCATGGACGGATTTCTACATCCGGAATATCCATATCTAGAAAAATTAAGTTATAGTCACTTTGGTGATGCAAATACTCTTGGGCAATAGCAAAGGTTGGCGCTTCATAAATTGCCAATTCATCTGAGAAACCTGTCAGCACTTGAATAAGCCCAGCACGCACGAAAAATTGTGAGCCAATAATGAGTATTTTCATGAATTTCTTGCGCCTTAATGTTTATTAACATTTAGCGTATTGTACACCAATTGATGACGTTTTGAAGCCGTTCTGTTACCAAATTGTAAATTAACTGCTAACAGGCTAATGGCGTCACAGGCGGTACCAAATCTATTCACAAGTCAAATGAAGAGATCAATATGACTATTTTACGTTTGCTTGGTTTTGTAATTATTTTGTTATTTCCCATTTATGTGGGAGCGACCCATGTGTTTTATCACAACTTTACCGGTTATACGCTCACTGGGCATCCAGGCGAGACCGCACAGCTCAAGCAGTTTAATGCGCTTATTGTGCGTGATGGCCGCGTGGTTGCCGTTGGTCAGCAACAACAGTTGGAAGCGGCATTTCCCCATTGGACCAAGCGACGTAAAGATTTAGAAGGAAACTACCTGCTGCCCGGCTTAATTGACGCCCATGGACATGTGCTGGGATTAGGCCAAACCCTGCAGCAAGTGGACTTGCGTAACGCCACCTCTGAGCAGCACGCAGCTCAGTTGGTGGCTGACTATGCGAAGGCGCAGCCAGATTTCCCCTGGGTTGTTGGTCGCGGCTGGAACCAAGAGTTATGGGATTCGCGCCAGTTTCCAACAGCAGCGTCATTGCAAGAATTAGTTCAAGATCGCCCCATTTACCTCTCACGCGTTGATGGTCACGCCGCTTGGGTCAATCACAAGGCGTTGGAACTCGCCGGCATCACTGCTGCCACACTAGATCCTGAAGGGGGTGAAATTATTCGGGATGAACAAGGTGAGCCTACCGGGGTGCTGATCGATAACGCCATGCAGCTGGTTGCCCAACATATTCCGCCGCTCACTCAAGCACAACAGCAAGTGGCCCTACAACAAGCCATGATTCATCTGGTGCAACAAGGTATTACGGGCGTTCATGATGCGGGTATTGAGGCTACAACCTTGGCTGCTTATCAAGAACTTGCCGCTCGCGACCAGTTACCGCTGCGAATTTATGGCATGTTAGCTGCTACCGAGCCGCAGCTCCCTGAATTACTGGCTGCCGGCCCGTACCACACGGCTGACGACAAGCTCACCGTTCGGAGTGTCAAAATCTATGGCGACGGAGCGCTGGGCAGCCGAGGGGCTGCCTTGTTAGCACCTTACCATGACGCCCCACACCAACAGGGGCTGATGGTCACCTCTCCTGAGCGGATCCAACAGCTGCTGCAATTGATCATTGCCCATGGCTTTCAAGTAAATACCCATGCGATTGGTGATCGCGCTAATCGCGTCGTCTTAGATGCCTATGAGCAAACCTTTGCCCAGATGGGTGGCCGCCATCTCAGACACCGCATTGAACATGCACAAATTGTTCATCCTGATGATATTCCTCGCTTCAAGGCTCTGGATATTATTGCGTCCATGCAACCAACCCATGCTACCAGCGATATGAATATGGCCGAAGATCGCCTCGGCACTGCACGTATACAAGGGGCCTATGCATGGCAAACCTTTACTCAGCAAGGCACAATCGTTGCCGCCGGCTCGGACTTTCCTGTGGAGTATGCGAATCCATTTTTCGGCTTACACGCAGCCGTCACGCGCCAAGATCGCAATAATCAACCCGACGATGGCTGGTATGCTCATGAGTCATTGACCCTGCCACAGGCGCTGCGAGCATTTACGCTCGATGCGGCTTATGCGGCAGGTCAGGAACAGCAGCTGGGAAGTTTGGAGCCGGGAAAATGGGCTGATTTTATTGTGCTTGATCAGGATCCTTTTGCCCAAGCCAAGACTCAGTTGTGGCACAATAATGTATTGGCAACTGTGGTTGCTGGACACGTGGTTTACCAAGCTAATCAATAGGGAGTAGTCATGGATTTAAAAGATGTCCGTCGCGATTATACGCAAAGCCACCTGCGCCGCGATGCGTTAGCCGACAACCCCATCGAGCAATTTAAACACTGGTTTAATTTGGCTCAACAACACGCCTCTTTGAGCGATCCGACGGCGTTTAGCTTGGCAACCGTTGATGCAAATCAACGGCCCCATCAGCGCATCGTGTTACTTAAAGAAGTGCGCGCCGATGGGTTTGTTTTCTACACCTCTTATGACAGCTCCAAAGGCCGCGATATTGCAGCGAACCCTCAGGTAGGCATGCACTTCGCTTGGCTGGCCTTGGAGCAGCAAATTCGAATTGAGGGCACCGCCCAGCGGCTCACAGCCGAAGAAAATGCGGCTTACTTTTATAGCCGCCCACGTGCGAGTCAATTGGGAGCGCTCGCGTCACAACAAAGTGCCCCAATTCAAAATCGGAACGAGCTCGAAGCCCGTTATCATCAATTAACGGAGCAGTACCAAGACCAAACCGTGCCCATGCCCAGTCATTGGGGCGGCTTCCTCATACGGCCCGATTACTTTGAGTTCTGGCAAGGCGGCCGTTACCGGTTACATGATCGGTTTAGTTACCAAGCAACCGATAACGGCTGGCAAATCACTCGACTTCAGCCCTAAGGTTTTGTGACGTAGGAAGTGGCACTTGAATCTGCTGTGCCACTTTCATCAACTGGCGCCATAACGCAGGGCTGTATGCAATGCCTTGTTGCAATTGCTGCGCACGCGTCGCTAAAGCGCCTTCCCCAGGTACTCGCACCGGGTGTGCAGGCGTTATGGGCGTGGCGGCTTTCATGCCATCCACCAAGGCTTGGGTTTGCGCTTGAAACGCTTCCAGTGAACCAAAGGTACTGGGGTCAATCACTTGTAACCAAACCGTATTGGCCGCAATGTTGGGCTCTTCTTGATGTCGGCCAAATTGACTTAAGGCAAGGGTCCAAATTTCACTGAACAAGCACAAGCCCGACCCTTTATAGCCCAAATCTCTCCCCCCTAAAGGCGCTAACACACTGGCTGGTTCTGTCATAAAGGTCGCCGCATCGGTGGTGTAGTCCCCCGCTGCAGTGATCAAAGCGGGGTATGGCAGTGGTTGCCCTTCCGCGATGGCTTGACGAACTTTCCCTGCAGCCGTCATCGATAAGCTAATATCCAATAGAATGGGTTGGGATTGGGTTGGCACGCCAATAGCAAATGGATTCGGTGAAAACCACGCCGATTTTGCCCCATGCGGTGCGACCGCTTGCTGGCCTGGGGTCGCACACATCATTTGAATGAGCATGCCTGCCGCTATCGCTTGTTCCAAATAAACCGCGAGCGCCGCCACATGTTGGGCGCGCTTAATCACGACAGTGCCTGTGCCACATTGCTGCGCCATGCTGATAGCAGCATTCACCGCTTTGGGTACCACATAAAGACCTGATAGGTAATTCGCATCCCACAGCTGCAAGGCAGCTCGTTGGTGCTCCACCACATGTTCGCCGTTGCCACGGGTTTCACCCTGCTGCAAACAACGAATGTTATAACCCAGCCGCATCAACCCATGGGTCCGGAATCCCAGTAAATCGGCAGCGACTAAATGGTGAGCCATGGCCTCAGCAATGGCAGGGGCGGCACCGGCTTTTTGCAAGCATTGCGCAGCCCAGTTTGCCGCTTGCGCGGCGGCTAAATAAATATTTTTTTGCTCTGACATGTGCGCTTCAACGTAATTTGAGTTAACTTCTTATGAGCTTATCAGACAATAGGACAGAGGAGTATCGAAGTGTCTGAATCAACAACCCCACAACGGATTGGAATATTAACGAGCGGCGGTGATGCACCCGGCATGAATGCCGCTATTCGCGCCATTGTCCTTGCAGCGGATCATTATGATCTCGAAGTGATTGCATTTCGGCACGGTTTTGAAGGATTACTGGAACAAAACTATCTGCAACTAACCCCGAACCATGTGCAGCATATTCTGCAATATTCAGGCACCATCATCAAAAGTGCGCGCTGCCCGCGTTTTAAAGAGGTCGCTAGTGCTCAACAAGCGGCTCGTCATTTAGCAGAACTGAATATTGGTGCTTTAATTGTTATTGGAGGAGATGGTTCTTTTCGGGGTGCGCACCACTTGAGCCAACACTGGGATGGGCAAGTCATTGGGGTACCAGGCACCATCGATAATGACGTCTATGGCACAGACTCCACCGTGGGTTATTCGACTGCGGTCGCGATTGCCATGGATGCGCTGGATAAAATTCGTGACACCGCCGATGCGATGGATCGCGTGTTTATTGTTGAGGTCATGGGCCGCAATGCCGGTTTTATTGGCTTAAAAAGCGCCATGGCTGCGGGAGCGGAACGCATGATTTTGCCCGAACTCCAACGCGATAAACCCCTCACCATCGAAGCGATTGTGAAGCATATTAAACGGGTTGAGGCGGTGCGCGGCCAAGGCAGTTATGTCATGGTGTTAAGTGAGCATCAGTGGCCCGGTGGTGCGGTGGCGTTATCGGAGCAACTCGAAGCTGAACATGGCATGCCCTGCCGCCCTTGCTTGCTAGGACACATTCAACGAGGCGGTCCGCCGACGGCCACCGATCGCGTCCTGGCATCAGAACTGGGGGTTTATGCCGTTGAACTGATTCGGGAAGGGGCTCGTAACGTGATGACGGCCATGCGAGCTGGCGCATTAACGACTGTCACCATGGAAGAAACCTGGAGTAAGAAAAATCCGTTGCCTGAAAATTTACTACGGATTCAGCATGAAATATTTAACCCCGTAAAAAAGTCCCGACAACCACGCGGATAGAGTAGTAATTAGGGGCATAAAAGCAGATAATATGCCCCTTTTAAAATGTGCTGTCATCAACCCTGTTGAACCCATGGAGGTGTGTCACCTTGAGTCAACAAATTCCTCATCAAACTACTGACCAGAGCAAGCTCGCCGAGGTGAACAATACAGTTGCACCGGTACGCGAGTTTTTTGGTGCGACGACTGATCACGCAATTCATGCGAATCGAACTCACATAATTGGGTTCGGATTCGATGGCACAGCGTGTTTTCGTAAAGGGACGCGTAATGGGCCTGATGGCTTACGTGCTGTCTCTGAAGACATTGAAAGCTATTCGCCCTACCTGGATGCAGATCTTTTTGATTATCCGTTTTATGACTTAGGGAATTTATCACTCGGCGCGAGTGATGATGTTGAAGCACAGTGGCAACACGCCACCGACCAATTTGATGCCCTCTTTGGCACCATCGATTTACAGCAGCATCGTGTTCGCGTGCTAACCCTAGGCGGTGAGCACTCAATTTCGTATGCGCCGATTCGTAAATACCTGCAGCAATATCCCGATTTGGTGTTGTTGCATTTGGACGCACACGCTGATTTACGTGATGGTTTCTTAGGCTATCATTTTTCGCATGCTTCCATTATTCGTCGTTCGTTGGATCATTTTGGTCCTGGCCACCAGCTTATCCAGTACGGCATTCGATCAGGCACGCGAGAAGAATATCAGTTCATGAATGAACACGGGACTATCCGCAAATCACGGCAAGCGTTTTTAGACAGCGTGGCTGAATTGGCAGCCGATCGCCCTATTTACCTCACGCTAGACCTTGATTACTTTGACCCAGCCTTCTTGCCGGGTACCGGAACACCGGAACCGGGCGGTGAGGATTTCCATTCGTACGTGAGTTTAATGAAGTTATTACGGCAAAAAAATCTCGTCGGTGCGGATGTGGTTGAGCTCTCCCCTGAAATTGACCCTACGGGTAATTCCGATGTGTTTGCGGCCAAAATTGTCCGCGAGTTGCTCATTATTTTGAACGAAAAGGGGGCACTGTAATCATGTCTCAAGATTGGACCATTGATGATGCCGAAGAACTCTACGGCGTCAACCGTTGGGGTGCCGGCTATTTTTCAATCGGCGCAAACGGCAACATTCAAATTGCGCCCAACCACCGTTTACCTGATGTCACCATCGACATGCAAGAAGTGGTGGAAGAAATTCTAGCAGAAGGGATTCAATTACCAGCGGTTATTCGGTTTCACGATATTTTACGTTCACAAGTAGAAATTCTGAACGAGACGTTTGCCCAAACCATTGCGGAGGCTGAATACAAGGCACGTTATGTGGGCGTGTTCCCAATCAAAGTGAACCAAATGCGCGAAGTGGTTGAAGAAATCATCGACGCAGGTGAACCCTACGATTACGGCTTAGAAGCAGGATCTAAACCTGAGCTAATGGCGGTGCTCGCTTACAACGAAAACCCGAACGCCCTGACGGTATTAAATGGCTACAAAGATGAAGATTATCTCACTCTTGCCCTACTAGGCCGTCAGCTGCGCCGTAAAATCATTATCGTCATTGAGAAATTCAGTGAACTCGAAATGCTGATTCCGCTGTCGAAAAAGCTCGGCGTTGAACCGATCATCGGCCTACGTAGCAAAATGATGGTGCGGAGCACTGGTAAATGGGCCAGTTCCAGTGGCGATCGGGCCAAGTTTGGTCTGAGCATTACGGAAATCCTGAACGTCATCGATTTATTGAAAAAAGAAGACATGCTGCATTGCGCAAAGCTGCTGCATTTCCATATTGGTAGCCAAATGTCGGATATCCGTAAAGTCAAAGAAGCGGTTGCCGAAGGCGCCCGTTTGTATGCCAAACTCGTCCAGCTGGGCGTGCCACTCGAGTACCTCGATATTGGCGGCGGGTTAGGCATTGACTACGACGGCACCAGTTCCACCACCGACTCCTCACGCAACTACTCGACGGAAGAATACGTCGCGGACGTGGTTTATGGGGTGAAGCAGGTGTGCGACTTAGAGCAAGTTCCCCACCCGAACCTGGTGAGTGAAAGCGGCCGAGCAATTACCGCTCACCATAGCTGTGTGGTCACCAACATTGTCGGTGAAATCAAAAACACTGGTGCTAAATTTGATATTAGCCCAGCGGAAGGTGAACACATTCTCGTGAGCAACATGCGCGAGCTGGTGAACGGCCACGACATGCACCCGCAGGAACGCTACAACGATGCCGCATCGTTTAAACAGAGCGCATATGAAGCGTTTAAACTGGGGATTTTGTCATTAGAAGAGATGGCCAAGCTGGATACCATGTATTGGCAAATCTTATCGGACATTCATGACTCCCTTGATCGCGAGAACTTCGTGTTCCAGGAACTCGAAGAACTGGAAGACATGTTAGCCAGCCAATACCTCTGTAACTTCTCGATTTTCCAATCGGCAGCTGATACCTGGGCGATTGGTCAAGTGTTGCCTGTGGTGCCGATTAGCCGCCTTAATGAGAAGCCAGAAGTCCGTTGTTCGATTGTCGATATCACCTGTGACAGCGACGGCAAATTGGGTAAATACATTGAAGGAACTGAAATCAGCGATAACATTCCCATGCATAGCTTACGCAAAGGGGAGCAATATCACGTGGGGCTGTTCTTAACCGGCGCCTACCAAGACGTGATGGGCGATATGCACAACCTCTTTGGTCGTTTGACTGAAGTGCATATTTATTGCCATGACGACGAACCAGGTGATTTCTACATTGAAGAAATCGTGCACGGCACCACCGCTGAGAAAGTTCTTGAGACCATGCAGTACAATACGGACTTTATGGCGAAAACCGTGAAGAAGTTCATTGACCGCGAAGTACGTAAAGGCAACATTGCACCACGTGAAGGGGTACGTTGGACCGACTATTATGAGAAGTGTTTAGCGGATACAACTTACTTAAAGGTGTAAAAACGCCCGATTTGCGTATTTACTGAGCAAACGGTCTGAATAATCAAAAAATCGGTTGACTCAGGCCTCAAAAACTCGTTTAATACGCCCCGACGCCCAGATAGCTCAGTCGGTAGAGCAGGGGATTGAAAATCCCCGTGTCGGTGGTTCGATTCCGCCTCTGGGCACCATCATTGATAAGGCCTCGCTAGAAATAGCGGGGCTTTTCTTTTTGTGGCTTTGTACCAGATTTGTACCAGTTGTACCATCCACATTGCTTGCCACCCGTTTCAAATGATGACTCGCAAGGTGAGCATACCGAAGTACCATCTCATACGATGACCAACCGCCAAGCTCCTGCAATTCTTGTAAGCTTGTGCCGCGTTGAACATGCCAACTTGCCCATGTATGGCGTAAATCGTGCCAACGAAAATTTTCAATACCCGCTCGTTTTAGGGCTGCATGCCATGCTTTGGTAGATGTTCGCTCAACAGGTTTGCCCTGATACACAAAGCAATAGTGAGCATCGTCGCCCTGCACTTCATGCAACACCGATAAAGCATCGTTATTGAGTGGCACGTTTATCGCCTTTCCTGATTTTGATTGATCAGGATGAATCCACGCAAAACCACGTTCTAAGTCCACCTGATCCCACCGCAGATAACTCACATTCGACTGACGCAAACCTGTTGCCAGTGAAAATTGAGCCATGAGCCGCAGGTGTCGAGGTAACTCATTCAATAAACGCTGTGCTTCATCGGGCTTTAACCAACGGATACGCTTTCTCGGCTCTTTGTAGAGCTTCACCGCAGGAATATGACTCACCCACTCCCATTCGTCCCTAGCCATGCGCAAAACAGCTCTAATAAGCGCTAGATAACGATTTGTTGTTGTGGTTGAGCTTTCCCGCGCTTTTGCCGCCTTAATGCTATCAACGACCTCTCGGTTGATTTCATCGAGGTACAATTTGCCGAGATACTGATCAAGCCAACGAAACTTTGCCAAATCTTTCTTGGCATCGGCTTTGTGTGCTTTCTCATGTAACCAACGAACCACAGTTTCCTGCCATGTCCGTCTTGGTTTTTCTCCCAGTTTATATACCCGCCAAGCTTCACTCTTTAGGTTGTCTTCATACTCTTGTGCCTGCTTCTTGTCTTCGGTGCCAGTAGTTTGTTGTACTCTTTCACCACTTGGCGACGTGAAGCGAGTCCACCAGATGTTCCCACGTTTATACAATGCCATGATGATTCCTCCTCATCACAACCTTGTTGCGGCGTGTTCACACCAGAAGAGTATAAAGCATCCAGATATTCCACAAGGTCTTTTTCGAGGAACACCCAACGCTTGCCAGGCTTCGCTGCTTTGATTCGTTTGCAACGCGCTAATTCGCCCAAATGGGATGCCGACATACACAGGTATTTTGCCGCTTGGTGAAGATCGTAAGTTTTCATAACTCATTCCCCCGCCTCCAAGTCCTGATTTGGCATAACAAATTTGGTGAGCTTCTCCGCAAGCTTCTTACCGACGTACTGATCAAGTGTACCTGTGCGCTTTTCGTCACGTTCAAAATGTTGCTGTGCAGAGTGTTCAAAATGCTTTAGTGCTTCATCAAGCGAGCTAAATTCATTCTTTGCCATAAATGACGTAAGGTAGCCAAGTGCGCCAGTGAAAATGGCATAATCAGTCGGACACATATCAAACCGAGCGCGGTTGATGTCTTCAATACCGACAAGATTGAAACTAGCCTGCTTTAGTGTTTGCCAGTTTGAGTTGAGAGGCCAACGAGAACGGTTTTTGTCTTTTGATAATACATCACGCAGCGAAAGCCAATCTTCAGTTAAGTACCGCCAAACTGAATTCATCAACTCAACGAACATTTCTGGGATTACACAACCAATACTCTTGACCACTTGTTGACGAACTTGGAACTCTAATCGCCAAACAGACTGCTCACCATCCCATCCAAATTCACGCCAGACTTCCTTAAAGAAAGCTTTTTCACTTAGCTTAATTTCATGCGTTTTATCGTACAGGCGACCGACAATATCGCCACCTGCCCCGAATACATACCCTGTGAGAATATTCGACTCTCGATATTCGCTTCGCTTCTTCGAACGACAAACCCATGCCAACGGATCAACGGATAACCAATCCAATTCAGTGATAAAGTCACAGCACAGATCAAATCGACTAATCGAGCCGCCATCACACTCTTTGAAAAGCTGCTTTGCTAGTTTTCGTGCCATATCAAGACAGTTCTCATACCCGTACTTGGTCAATAGCTCACTGGATATTTCGATATAAGCAGGAGGTGCTTTGAAGCCAGAATTCCCCGCAATGCATACGCTAAAGTGTTTATTGGATATCACGAACGGATAAACATGACGACCTTTAGCATGGACTTTGAACGATACGCCCGCGAGCTGCAGCGTGGGCTGTCGCTCCTCCCCGCATCTCGCGCCTTTGGCAATCTCTTTGAGTTGGTCAAGTTTATGCAACAACGAAACACGCAATTCACCATGAAAGGACAGGTACAAACTATCAACACCTGCACGAAGAACTTCTGTTTCACTGTATTTTGAGGGTGCTGTGTTACAAGGTGGCGCACCCTGCACATCGGCTAGATTGGCATTGACCCCGAAATCCGTTCGCTTCTGCGAAGCAAACCGATTATCGGCGTCTGCGGTTTTTTGGACTGGCTCACTTATCGGCATTGCTGAAACCTCATAGTTGAATAGAGGTTTCCTACTTTATGCATCACCAGCAAAATGTTTAGGAGGTCGTTTTCGCTTTTGACTTCCTTGTATCTTTCTTGCGCGTCTGCAAGTGCTTCTGGATTGCTGCTCCGAGATCCTTGCCCTCGGCTATTAGGTTGAACAGCTGACTCATTTCATAGACTGTTTCCACATCAACTTTACCGTCCACTTCTTCGAGAATGGCTGTCATAATACGAAGGTCATCAAGACCAACCGTTCGCTTTCCTCGCGGATACTTACCAACGATAGCCTTGGACAGCTTGCCCAACATTTCTTCATTTCTTTCGAAACTCCAAACCGAAATAAACTCTGCTATCTCTGGATTACTGACAACCGATGCATCAATAGATACCGCCTCAAAAATGATCTCTTCATAGTCATCAACTCGATTACGAATCTGCTCAATCATTATGTTGATAGGGCGGTTACGATGAGCAAAGGCTTTCATATTGAACATTAACGCTATTAAATAGGTTGCAAGCTTCTTTTCAGCCTCTTGTTTGTCCATGTGTTGTTCTAAAATTTCTGTCGAAAACTCGAAATCTTTCATCCGCTCCAAGAACGCCATTTTTGCATCTAGTGGGTCAACATTCTCTGTCGATTGCTCGACCATCGGATAAAGCCCACCAACAACAACTAATCGTGCTAAAAATTCAATAAATGAAAGCGAGTAAAGCTCTGACCAACTACCCAAGTGACTTAGCAATTTATCAGTTGGTAGCTTCCTGTCTCGCAGCGCATCATATATTTCACGCTCACCCTCGAAAGTCAGCTCTCGCAATTTTTTGACTTGATGCAGTATCTCTTTTCTTTTATCCAAACGACGTCACCCCATAATTGAGTAGCGCAATGATTTAGAATCAAATACCCTAGAGGAATTCGATGCTACCGTTGACTTCATAAATTACTTCAAAGGTAAAAGTAAATGAAAATAGTATTAGCTGCACTCTTAACTTACTCCTTGCTAGTACCCTCAATTGCGTACGCTAAATATTGCGTCGCTGGTAAAATTGAAGCTGTCGAATGCAGCGGATTCATCATTGAGTCATGTAAATTCATTCGTGTTGATGCTGTATTAGATGACAATGGCAATTTATATAATGCTAAAGAATGCTACAGCCAGGTAAGCGATTATAAGCCAGAACTTAACCGCTGTTGGATTACCACGAAATCAAAAGGAGGCGGGCTTCTTTCTTGGTTTACAAATGTTGTTACTCAGCCCAAATTTGTGCATAAGAATATATCTGGCGAGTACGAAAATATCGATGCAAATTACATTACATTTCCATGCAGGGTTGAGTAAATCATAACAGACCATGTTAAGTTGACAGTACTAGAGCATCTTAAAACCCGTTAGTTATTAGCGTTTTTTATTTTTCTACGGGCTTCTTCATCGTTACGTATGCGGCTATATAAATTATCGCCATTGTCAAAAACATTGCTCTTACATATCCCGTTCCATCTGTTTGTATTCCTGCTTCTTCATTCCATGTAGCTAAAAAATAAACATGTAATATTGACATAGGAACAGCAAGACCTAGAGCGACGAGACCAGATAATAATTTGCCACTTTCTTTTATCATATAAATTTTGATAAGGGCGGCTATTCCCCAGCCCGATAACATTATTATGAGTGCTAAAACCATACTAAAGTCCCTTTCCCATTGGATGAATAAACATCAGTGAATTGTATTAGTAATCGTGCTTCTTACTGATTCGATTATAAATTTAAATCGACGAACTGAGGTAACTTGATCTTCATTTAGGTCAGTCACCCATACTTGTGTTTGGGTTTGCTCATCATAAACAGAGAAACTTAGCCGTGTCCCATAGTCAGAAATACGCACATTACACTCTTGTCCAGCAAATTCGCTTCTTAACATTTCGACTGCGTCTATCATCGATAGCTTCATATTGGTTATTTCTCGTTCTGTTATTGTCTTTTTCACATTTGAGTAAATAATAAAATTTAATCTACCAAATTAAAGTCTGCGCGCCAAGCAGAGCCGTACTTAACCTCCGTCGGACTAGACACATTGTAACTGTACCAATTTTGTACCAAAACACCCGTAATTGTACCAATTTGACCGTAAAAATGGATTTTGTGAATTACCGCAACTGGTTGTTATTTAATGAAATTTAATAACTAAATGTCATCTCATAACTAATTGAAAATCCCCGTGTCGGTGGTTCGATTCCGCCTCTGGGCACCATCATTCAGAAAGCCTCGCTAGCAATAGCGGGGCTTTTTTTTATGGCAAATTGCCTGAGACCAGCAAACGCGCAATAAAAAAGGCACCTCCATGTGCCTTTTTGTCATGCGTTCCAAGAGCTATTTACTGTTTAGAAATCGTAGCTATAGCTCAGACTTAGAATTTGACCGACTTCACGAGTCTGCACCGGAACACCGCTTTGCAGCACTTCTTGGTCCTCACCGAGCAAGTTTTGAATTTTGAAGGTGATTTTACTGTTGAAGTCCGGATAGTAGTTGTACACCAAATCCAGTGAGTGGAATGGCTGTTCGTACGCATCCCCTCGACCGCCTACCCCAGCAGCAAGAATCCGCTCACCAAACACGTTATAGACTAACGAGCTTGAGTGATTGCCATTCAAGGAGTCATACCCCAACTGGAAGTTAGCAACGTACTTAGAATGCCCTGTCATGCGTTTAGTTGGGTTGCTTAAGTTCCCTGCTAACGCTGGGTCAATGACGGCTTCTGAGTCACTTAAGGTCAAGTTACCCGCACTGAAGAGACCACTCTTCAGGTAACTTAAGTCATGCAGCCACTCAAATTCGACACCGTAGATTTCAGCCGAAACACCGTTCACATAAGTTAAGGTGTATTCTTCGTCACCAACGCTTAACACCGACTCAATAGGATTATCGATTTCTTTATAGAACGCCGAGATGGTGTAGTTATCCCCGTTATCGGCGAAGTACTCAAACCGAGCATCGATATTGGTCATCGGGCTACTTTGCAGACCTGCCCGACCAATGGTGCGAATATCCGTTAACGGGTCAAAATAAGCCACTGGAACCGTTTCACGAATATCGGGGCGTACCACCGTCTCAGAGAAACCAAAGCGGATCTGATAGTTATTGTCACTCATGTAGGTGACCGACAACGCTGGATAAAAGTCATCCTCAACCGTCGTACCATCAAGAATACGCTCCACCGAGTAGAACTTATCCAGGTCTTCAGGCGTGAAAATCAAGCTAGAGGTCGCTAACGACACCTGCTTAAACTCTTCCCAACGAACCCCACCCGCAAGTCGCCAATGGTCATTTAAATAGGCATCAAACGCACCATAAAATGCATCGGTTTTTTGCACCGCAAGGTAGTCATCAGCGCCAGGAGCAGTCGGTTCCCGATAGGATAATAGGAACTGGTTCTGCTCAATAAACTCGTCCGTCAAATAACCTGTTGCGCCTAACACAGACGATAACTGTTCGTTCACCGTTAAACGTAATCCAGAACCGTTATCCAAGGTGAAACGATCGGTGCTGTAGGTCCGAGCTTTATCGGTAAAGTCATACCCAGCGCGGAACTCAATTTCCATTCCGCCAATACGAATTGGCAAGCTGAAATTACCGCTGTACGACTTCACGTGATCTTCCATGTCCACGTACTGATACACCGCACGGTTTTCATCACCGGTCACCACAGTGCTGTGGTATTGGCCGTTCGTACCGTAGAGATCATCAAACCGATAAGAGATATCGGTGGGGATGTCGGTGGTCGCTTTCGATTCCGTGTACTGCCAATCAAAACCAATGCCCCAGTAATCGAGGAAGGTATGTTGGCCACGGAATTGGTCAATATCGAGCGTCCGCTCTTCATATCTAAACTGATGTTCGCGGTTCGCTAAGCCCGATCCAAAAATCGTTTTTAGGTTACTGCCGTTGGGGCTTTGCATGATACCGAATTCAGATTCATCTTCGGCATCTTCCAAATACAATTTGGTGTAACTGATGCGGTGAGTATCGAGCTCATAGCCCACACTAAACACCCCATTTAAGCGTTCAGTTTCTGTGGTTTGTGTCGTTTCCCGCAAGGTGTTGTAACACGATGCATTCACCTCTTCCACTGAGTTTAAGGTGGTGCTACAGCCTGCTTCGGCGTTGGGACTGATCACCGCATTACGACGCTCAGAGACATCCCATTTAGTATCATAGGAGCCAGCCAACAACACCCCGATGCTGCCGCCAAACCAATCTTCCTTGAACTGATTTCCAATGCTTCCCTTAATACTGTAATCAGGATCTAACGATGCTTCTTTTAACGCAATGTCGCGGGGGAGTGCTTGGGCTAGTTGAGCGTTAATGGCGCGCGCTTGTTCGCTTGCAGACCCCAAGTCATTGCTCATCAGACCATCGCGACGGATGATATTACGTAAGCTCAAATCACCACGATACCGCACCACTGCATCACTAATCGCTGGCGCCACGCCTGCTTCATTGCGGTGATAGGTAAAGCCATCGCGGGCATTCATGTTCTGCCCAATTCCCACTTCGATATTCGCTTGGAATTCAGTCGGGAGTGATTTGGTTCGAATGTCGATATTGCCCCCACCAAAGGCGGCTGGCATGGTCGGTGAAAATACCTTTTGCACGGCCATGCTTTCGATAATGCTCGAAGGGATAATGTCGAGTGGAATCACGTTGCGGGTTAAATCGGGACTAGGAATACTGGCGCCGTTCAGTCGAGCACTGGAGTAGCGCTCCCCTAACCCACGCACATACACATATTTCCCATCCACTAAGGTAAGCCCAGTGACTCGGCGCAACGCAGAAGCTGCATCACCATCACCGGTCCGTGATAATTGCTCCGTTCCGATAATATCGGCAACAAACGCTTGGTTTTTTCGCTCATCCACCACTGCTGCCGCACTGCCCTGCAAACGAGTTGCCGTCGTTACCACTTCTTCAATGGCTGAAGAAGTGGTCGACGGTTGTTCCTCGGCTGCCTGTTCCTGGGCCGAAACCACAGCAACAGGCATGAATGCAAAACTCAGTGCGAGCGCCAGCGGCGTGAGTTTAAAATGAGTAGTCATTAAATAACTCCTGCCGGCTAACAGTCAGTTAGTCTTGTTCTGCTACGGCTAACGCAGCTTGAACCCACTGGTACCACTCTGAGTCTGTATCAGTGCTAGAAACCGCACCAATGTAATCAACTGAGTCAAAGAAGCTCGCATCCAGCTCACTCAAATCGTTCGCAGCAATGCTGATATCTGATGAGTTCATGTCGGTTGCGAAGCCATCTGCCGCAAACACACTGGCGTTACCGCCTACACGAATATTCAGACCATCGTTATCGAACCATTCTTGGCGGCTGGTGCCGTCTGCGAAGAGTTGATTTGAGTTAAACTCGTTTTCGGCCACACACGCCATCACGGAGTTGTAGAAGTTCAAATCACCATCAACCACGCCTTTCTCACCGTCACCAGTGAATAAAATACAACGAGTGTCGTTGGTTGAAACGTCCTCTTTCACCAATAAGAAGTTGTACAATTGGCCTTGGAAGTTATCGTCAAACTTCATCGCTGTTGAAGGGTCGTTATCCCGCGTTGAAAGACCATCGGTGGTGACCACAGTCACGTTAGCGATGGTTGGGCGCGAGGCTGGAGCTTGTGAGTAATCAGGGCCAGCGTTTGATTCACCGTCTGACTCAAACCCACCGTTCCCCATGTAAACATCCACCCCATCAATATTCACGGTGCCATGCTTCACGTAAATAAACTGCGCATTGCCTTGCCAGCCCGAGTCAATATCAATGGAGTCATCTTGGGTATCGGTCACAACAATATGCTTGATGTTGGCTGCGCCACCGAAGAACTCGATGCCGTCGTCATAGCCTTGATGCACGTGGATGAATTCGTAAGATGAACCACCGCCTACCGCATTCAAGGTTAATGAGTTGAGGTCATCACCGTCACCACCAGCGCGTGGGCCTGAACCCGCGTACCAAATCTTGACGTACTTCATGGAGCCACTGTCATCGCTGTTATCGTTACCACCGTAGTAGCTCACGATCCCTTCTGAAGGAACGTTACAGGTATTGGCATCGCGCTGTGCATCAGTACATTGGTTGGTGATGCCCTGACCGTTCACGATAATGCCACCCCAGTCGGCAAAACGCGGGCCATCGCCAACCACGTCAAAACGGGTAAAGGCGTTGGCTGAAGTAAAGGTGATTGGTTTATCAAAGGTACCGATGGCATTTAATTTGGCACCACGGGCAACTCGAACAATGGCCTCACCGCTGGTAAATGCCAAGGTTGCCCCCGGCTCAACCGTCACCACTGGGCCATTTTCGTCAATGGTACAAGAGGTGGTGGTATCACAGTCTTTCCCGATCAATAACGCACCATCAAATACGTGCACACCGCCATTGGGTAATTCAACAAAGGTTAAATCTTCTGTGACTTCAACGCTACGGCTGGCAAACTCGAGGTTGTATTCGCAGTCACGGCCGTCAAACGCACCTTGGATGCCATTATGAACGGCACATAAATTTTCATTCGGGGTGCCGCCATTCCCGCCGCCGTCGCCACCACCACCAGTTGGAGGTGGGTTGTTGATCGTACTATTGTCGTTCACGGTAGGGCTGACATTGATATCACCACCACAGCCAGCTAAAACTAATGCAGCTGCGACTGCGGTGATTTTATAGAGCGCTTGCAATTTCATTAGGTTCTCTCCTGGATTTAACAAAGTTGTTAATACGGAGAGGAGGGTAGAGATCAGGTATGACACTTTTATTAAGTATCAAAATTGTCATTAAAAATTCACATAAACCCGCCTACCCCCAAAGAGTTACCTCGGATAATCAATGCCTGCTTGCCCTTATTCCTCCTGCTTAGAGGCGCCCCTTGTGGTAACATGCATCTAGAAAGTATCAATCAATTCGATTCCTTAATCACTCATTCGTTATTGCACATCTCCGCTAGGAGGAACGTTATTTATGCTGAAGTTTGTCATTGCTGCGTTATTGTTCGGATTCACCATCCCCAGTGCATGGGCCGCCAGTTCTCCCCTTGATTTAACCATGTCAGGAGTGGGGGTGGCTGCCCTCGTCATTTTCGTGATTGCTTACCTCTTGGTGATTGGCGAAGAGCGTTTGCAAATGCGTAAATCCAAACCCGTACTCGTTGCTGCGGGAATCATTTGGATCATGATTGGCGTGGTGTATGCAAACCATGAGCTCTCTTCCGTTGCCGAGGCCTCATTCCGTCACAACTTACTGGAGTTTGCTGAGCTACTACTATTTTTATTGGTGGCAATGACCTATATCAATGCCATGGAAGAACGGCGGTTATTTGATGCATTACGGGCGTGGATGGTTCGTAAAGGGTTTACCTACAAACAATTATTCTGGCTCACGGGAATGTTAGCCTTTGTCATTTCGCCCTTTGCCGATAACCTTACCACTGCACTATTGATGTGCGCCGTGGTCACTAAGGTGGCTGAAAATGACAAAAAGTTCATCGCCATAGCGTGTGTCAGTATTGTTATTGCAGCAAACGCCGGCGGTGCTTTTAGCCCCTTCGGAGATATTACCACCCTGATGGTATGGCAAGCTGGGATCCTCGATTTTCAGGAGTTTTTTGTCCTCTTTGTGCCATCCCTTCTTAATTATTTGGTACCCGCCATTATTATGAGCTTTTTCATCGAAAACCGCCGCCCGAATGCGGTGATGGAAACCGTTGAGCTAAAACGTGGGGCTTATCGGATTACTGGGATATTTTTACTCACCATTATGACGGCCGTTGCTTGTCACATGTGGCTGGGATTACCCCCCGTACTAGGGATGATGATGGGGCTTGGCTACTTACAGTTTTTTGGATATTTTCTGCGGATGTCATTGCCAGGTTCACTGGCTCGGAAGCGTGCGCTTGCCGAAAAAAATGGCGACCAAGAGCGTCTCAAACAACTCGGTAGTGTGGTGCCATTTGATGTTTTTAGCCGTGTTCAACGGGCCGAATGGGATACCTTATTATTTTTCTA
Source organism: Pseudidiomarina indica (assembly GCF_900104245.1). Classification (GTDB taxonomy): domain Bacteria; phylum Pseudomonadota; class Gammaproteobacteria; order Enterobacterales; family Alteromonadaceae; genus Pseudidiomarina; species Pseudidiomarina indica. Next base: position 105,610 of record NZ_FMXN01000007.1, on the reverse strand, counting down.
CGGGATTGTAATTTGTGTTGGCGGGCTTGGCTTTATGGGATACCTCTCCCTGCTCTCCAACACCTTATATGTGGATTGGAATCCAACCTCTGCCAATATTTTCCTGGGCGTACTTTCTGCTGTGATCGACAACATTCCCATCATGTTTGCCGTATTGTCCATGGCACCTGATATGTCCCACGGTCAATGGTTACTGATTACCCTCACTGCGGGCACAGGTGGTAGTTTGTTATCCATTGGTTCTGCTGCAGGCGTGGCACTGATGGGGCAGGCTCGTGGTTACTACACGTTTATGAGCCATTTAAAATGGACGCCTGCCATCGCTTTAGGTTATATCGCAGGGATTGTCTCACACCTGTGGCTCAATGATGCCCTGTTTCAAGTATTTTTCTAACCTTAGCAGAGATAACCAGTGCGTCCTCATCCTCGGGGGACGCACTCAGCTTTAACCCTATTCATACTGCCCTTGCGCAGCCGTATCTGTCACCAACTGACGGAACCAACGATGCCCCGCATCATGTTGCAAGAGTGGGCTCCAAATCATGGTAAGCTCCACCGGTGGAATTTCAAAGGGCGGCTCCCGCAACACCAGCTCGGCGTCATCACGATAGATCAACGCAGCTTGACGCGGCAACGTGGCCACTAAGCCTTGGCGTGCTAAATGCATGGCCACATGATAGTTACGGGTAAAGACTTTGATGGTTCGCTTATGTCCCAAATGAGCGAGCGCTTCATCCACCCAACCGAGTTTTTGCACATCATGGGTATCCATGCCTACCCCAACACCAAACCCTGTTTTACTCACCCAAATGTGCTCAGCTTTTAGATAGTTTGCCAACGTATACTCTTGCACCAAAGGGTGATCATGGCGAATCAAACAGCTAAAGCGATCCTCCCAGAGCTTTTTCTGATGAAATGACTGGGGTAACTTCTCAAAGCGGTTGATGGCAAGATCCACCTTCCCATTATCAACATCATGAAAACTGATGTCACTGGGGGTCATAATATCCAGTGCCACATTAGGAGCATGAACTTTCAGTTGCTCCAACAACCGTGGCATCAGGGTTGAGGCAGCGTAATCCGAGGCCATGATACGGAATACCCGATCACTGGTTGCTGCGTCAAATTCACGCGATGGCTGAACCATTTCTTCAATGGCATACAGAATTTCTCGCACCGGCTCTTGCATGCGTAATGCCGCTTCAGTGGGCATCATGCCGCTGCTGGTTCGCACCAAAATGGGGTCATTTAGCAAGGTGCGTAACCGCTTTAAACCGTTACTCATGGCGGGCTGGGTAATATTTAATTGGGCGGCGGCTTTAGTAACATTTCGCTCACGCAATAAGACATCTAAATACACCAGCAGGTTGAGATCGATATCTTTAATGTTATTCATAGAAAAAATAAATCCCGCTATACGAATATAGCGGGATTATATACGTTATTTTTCTATGAAACACCAATCATCGACAATGTTCGATATTTATTCCCAGAAAAATGGGTGCCGTGGTTTGGCTTTTGGCACCAACTGATTCATGGTTTCTGCATCGTATAAGCGACCATTGACCATGGTATGAGTCACACGATCAGACACCGAGATGTCAGTCAGTGGATCACCATCGATGACAATCACGTCAGCCAATTTGCCAACTTCCAGTGACCCAATGTAGTCTGCCATACCAAACTCTTTGGCTGGATTAATGGTCGCAGTGGCTAATGCCTCAAGCGGGCTCATGCCACCTTGCACCATCATCCAAATTTCCCAATGTTGAGCCAAGCCTTCACGCTGACCGTGAGCACCGGCCACCACATTCACGCCCAAATCAAGCAACTGCTTCGCCACCGCGGCGTTATGGAAGTGGTTGTAGTGATTATGCGGAGCTTTTTCACGGCGCACTGAGCCCACTAACACATCTTGCGGAACAAATTTCGACAGCTTTGGATGCTGCCAAACATCGGTTTCAGCATACCAATAGTTCTCGCCCCAGATCCCGCCGTAGGCAACCCCCAAGGTTGGGGTATAGCTGACATCCGTCTGACTCCACAATTGCTCGATATCGGCATAGACTTTTGCCACCGGAATCGAGTGCTCAATCGTGGTATGGCCATCCACCACCATGGTTAGGTTGTGCTGGAGGAGTGAGCCCCCTTCCGGTACCACCATCATGCCTAACTCACGTCCTGCTTGGATAATTTGCTGACGCTGGTTACGGCGTGGCTGGTTATAGCTTTTCACCGAAAACGCCCCAACTTTTTGGAGTCGCTCTAAGTGGAACTTCGCGTCGTCTAAGCTATCCACGTGTGCGGTGTAGCCCGGACCATTGGCACCATACAAAATGGTTCCCGTGGAGAAGGTTCGCGGAGCAGCGATTAAACCGGCTTTTTGCAATTCACTGGCCGCAAAAATCTGACTGGTATCGTTGGATGGATCGTGAATCGACGTCACCCCAAATGCTAAAGTCGCATAAGTTTTCCAGTTCTGTTGCGGGATAATTTCATTATCACCTTGCGGTCCATGAGCATGCGCATCGAACAGCCCTGGCATCACTGTTTTCCCGGTGGTATCAATCACCACAGCATTGCTTGGTACTTGCACATCGGCGCTGGCACCTACCGCAATAATTTTATTGCCACGCACTAACACGGTGCCCTGCTCGATCACTTGGTCACCGTTCATGGTAACAACCTGACCACCAACAAAGGCCACCGTTTCATCATGCACTGCAACCGGCGCTGTGAAACTAATATCAAGGCCATTTTCCACCTTGCTCAGTGCCCCATCGCCATCAATGCCAAACAGTCCTTTAACCGACGTATGGTACAGCTCAGGTCCCAACGACCAATAAAGAGCTTGACCATCGCCCGTCCACGAAATGTTTTCGCCGGCCCGCACGGACAACTGCTCAACTGGGAACTGCTTATCCGTTGGGCTGATTTTGATTGGTGCACCCCGTTCTACAAACGGAGTAACAAACACCTTAAACCGCTCCGCAAAGGCAAGATTGCGACCGTCCGGTGAAATGCGGAACTCAGTTGCATGCTCAGAGGTATACAAGGTGCGTGATTCACGGGTGGTTAAATCCACACTAATCAGTGATGGACCACCACGGAATGCCATCAAATACACGCGGTCACTGCGGTCACCGAACTGCGGTGAACTGCCCGTTTCACTGATTAACCGAGGCGTAGCATTCTTCGTGAGCGGCAAATGATAAACCCCTGGGTTTAAGCCATGGGTATCGGGGGTAATATAGCCGCCACGAATTTTACGATAAACAATGGCTTGGCCATCTGGCGTAAAGACAGGCTCAACAAACTTCCCCTTACCAGTCGGCAGCACGGTTTCTTTGCCGGACCGCAGGTCGCGGACAATAATTTGCCCCTGCTGCTGATCATTCCAGGTCACGTAGACCAGTTTTCGACCATCACGGGAGAAGTTTGGATACAGTTCCCAAGCGCTATCACGTTTCGTCAGGCGTTTTGGTTCACCGTTCGGTAAGTCACGAACATAGAGCTTACCTAAGGCTTCATAAACCACCTGCTTCGCATTGGGTGCCACTTGCACCATCCGTAACATTTTGACCTTAAATTGGTCATCTTCCAGATGGGTTTTGAACTGCAATGCGTGTTGAACTTTCTTGGTGGTTTCAACGCTGAACGGAATCACGCGAGTGCTGCGATCTGCCACCGTTAACTGCATGATTTTACCGTTCGCCCAGAAAACGAGTGCTTTGCCGTCCGGGGTCCAATCCATGGTGGGATACACGCCATGAATCGCCCACGTTTCTTGCATATCACGATCAAGGTCTTGGTATAAGCGCGTTTTCTCTCCGGTTTGTAGATCATAGAGATACAACACACTATTGAAGTCTTCGCGCTTGATATAGGCTAAGTATTTACCATCCGGTGATGGGGTCGGACGAATTGCACCACCCGCACCGCCTAGAATCACTTTGATTTCACCGGTTTCACGGTCAAAGCGCTTAATGTTATAGATGCCTTCCAATGAATCTTTACTGTAGTGGAAGGTTTTTCCTGGGGTGTCGTCTTGAGAGAAGTAAATATACCGACCATCCGGTGAAAATGCTGGCTCCCCCAGGTCTTTTTGATCGTTCGCACGTTCGGTTAACATCACGCCCGAACCCCCAGAACGGTGGTACATCCAAACTTCCCCAGCACCTAATGAACGACGTGCAGTGAAGTGTTTACGAGCCACAATAAACTCGCCATCGGGGCTCCACGCTGGGCTATTCAATAGCCGGAAGGTTTCATTGGTGACCGGCCGTGGTTCGCTGCCATCCGCATTCATAATCCAGATGTTATCGCCGCCGTTAGCGTCTGAGGTAAAGGCAATATACTTTCCGTCCGGGGAATACACCGGCTGCATTTGCCAAGCAATGCCGCCAATTAATAATTCCGCGTCCCCACCGCTGGCTGGAATTCGGTAAATATCACCCAGCATATCAAAAACAATGTACTTACCGTCGGGACTCATATCGACGTTCATCCAAGTCCCTTCGTTGGTCTTGATTTGAACTTCTTTGAATTCACCAAGAGGTTCGTTGACATTCCACGACGAGCTCGCGAATGCCACGGTTGAAAAGCCACATGCCAAGGTCATGGCAAGGGTCAGTGCAGATAATTTTCTCATAACAAAACCTTGTTGAAATGTTACAACGCCCACCAGGGGTGGGCGTTGTATGCCGATAATCGACCGCTAACTTAGTACTTAGCCGCTTGACCTTTGGCAGGCACTGTTGCCTGGATAAATTGGCGTAAATCGTCATTCGCCAACTTCAGGTCTTCTGCTCGCAAATACATCATGTGACCACTGCGATAGCCTTTGAAGTCGATCCGATCTGCCATTTTACCGCTTGGATCGAGGTGCCACATGTTGTACTTCGCATCAAAGTAGTTCGTCGCACCGTCGTAATAACCAGACTGGATTAACACGTTCAAGTACGGGTTTTGTGCCATGGCTTGACGGAGGTTCTCACCGGTATTGTCATTGCTACGATCCCACGGATGAACCGGTCCGAACATGTTGTATTTCACGTCGGTTTTGTAACCCAATTCTTCACGTAAGTAGTAGTTAATCGCTGGCGTAAAGGAATGCAGCCACGACGTTAACTCCGCATTGTAGTCAGGGCGTGAGCCCACATTATCGCGATCAATCCCGAGGTAACGAGAGTCTAGGCGACCCACGGTTTGGCCTCGATCACGTAATAATTCTTTCCAGAAAAATGACGTGCTGATATCGAGGTTAGACCCCAACACCACTTGCTTATCTAATCCGGAGTATTTGGCCACTTGGGTCGCCACTTGATCACGCTCTGCCGCAGAAAGGTGAGCACCTTTGGCCAGCGCTGGTAAATAAACATCCAAGGTGTACTGTTCAACTTCAGCCAGCACATCCAGCAAGTCTTTGCTTTGCAAGTCACTGCTTAAGGCATTGTGGTACCAAGCTGCTGCCGCATAGTACGGAAGGCGGTTAGCGGCTTTCACAGGGCCTTGACGCTCAATCCCGATATCGGTGGGTGACACTAATACCACGCCATTCAGGTACATCCATTGGCGGTTTTGTAATTCCAGAGCTAAGCCTGAAACACGCGTGGTGCCATAGCTTTCACCAATTAAATATTTTGGTGAACGCCAGCGCTCATGGCGGGTCACGAAGGTGTTGATCCAGTCGGCAAGATATTTAACATCCGCATTGACGCCAAAGAACATTTTCTGCAGTTCGTCACGGCTGTATGGAGTGCCATCTTTTTTCGGCAGCGCACGTGAGTAACCTGTATTCACTGGGTTCACAAATACGATGTCGGCCACATCAAGAACCGAATGCGGGTTGTCTTTCACCCCATAAGGCATGATTGGGAAGCCTTCATCATCCACCCGTAAGGCTTTAGGGCCAGTGTAAGCAATATGCATCCATACCGACGCTGAACCTGGGCCCCCATTGAATGAAATCAATAACGGACGTTCTTCAGTATTTTTAACACCTTGCCGCTCGTAATAAGTGAAATGCAATGCTGCAATCGCATCGCCATTTTCGTTGAAGACCGGTTGTGTTCCTGTGGTTGCTTTATATTTAAAGCGCTGCCCGTTAATGTTGGCACTGTGTTCAGTGACCACCACTTCATCCGCTTGAATGCGCGCTTCTGGCACGTCAACGGCCGCCATAGCGCCCATAGGTACACTAAAGCTGGCACCAATCATGGCCGCTAAAATGAGTTTTTTCATACCCTTCATGGAGACTTCCTCTATTGTTATCGTCGTCCCATTAAAGGCAAAGCTGTGACAAAGCACAAGGCAGGTGAGCCAAATTGCTGAAATTTTAAGATGGTCACATCAGTCGCGACAAAACGCGACTAAGGTTTTAATTTTATTCTGGATATAAATTACAGGCCGAGGTACCAAGTGGCGATAGAAAAGTACAGCACAACCCCTGTCACGTCAGCAATGGAAGTGATTAAGGGACCACTGGCTGTGGCCGGGTCAAGATTAAAACGGCTTAACAAGAAAGGTAAGGATAACCCTATCAAACTTCCGGCAACCACGACCAACATCATGGTCAGGGCCACCACCACCGCGATATCCATGCCGCCACGCCAAATGCCTAACCCCACCACCGCAGCGGACATGGTTAGCCCCAACAGTCCAGCAACGAGAATTTCTCTGCCAAGTAAGTAGCTCCAGTCTCGAATGTTCACATCCCCCGTGGCTAAAGCCCGCACCATCAAGGTGCCTGACTGTGCGCCGGCGTTCCCACTGCTGGCGATCAACAGAGGTAAAAAGAACAGTAAAGCGAGATAGCTGGCGATGGTTTCTTCAAAATAAGCGATGCCCGCTCCGGAAAAAATATTACCGAACACCAAAATCACCAGCCACAATACCCGTTTGCGATACAGCAAGCCAATGCCAGCGTGTTTGACGCTGGTTTCTAACTTACCAACGGTGGCTGCCTTGTGGAAGTCTTCCGTGGTCTCTTCTTCGACCACGTCCATGGCGTCGTCATAGGTCACAATACCCACCATTTGCTGCTCTTCATTCACAATTGGCAGCGCCAGTAAGTCATAGTGCGAAATTAACGCCGCGACTTCTTCTTGCAGCATGGAGGTTTGCGCAAAAATGGGATCATGGTTCATGACTTCGTGAATACGCGCATTGGCGGGCGCGATAATCAATTCACGCAACGTAATAACACCAATCAGCTTGCGATCGTTGTCGACCACATAGGCTGAGTAGATGGTTTCTTTATCGGGTGCTTCACGGCGTAATACATCAATGGCATTTCGAACCGTTAATTCCGGATGGAGAATCGCATAGTCCGAAGTCATGATCGACCCCGCAGTTCCTTCTTCATAGGAACTTAGCAGGAGCAGGTCTTCACGCTCTGCCTGGGCCAAGGCCGGCAGTAAGGCATCTTTTTGCTCTTCTGTTAAGCGATTAAATAGGTCAGCCCGTTCATCCGACGACATTTGGCGGATAATAGGTGAAAGACTCCGGCGGCTCACTCGAATCGCGAGCTGAACCTGAGTTTCAGGAGGCAAATAGCCAAAAATCTTCGCTTGGGTATGGGTCGGTAAGAAGGTTAATAAGGACCATAAGTCCGGACTCGAGAAATTACTGATCGCGGCTGCATAGTCCGCCGGATGCACGTCCTCTAGCTTATCAATGAGCTGTTCGGTCTGGTCATGCTCAAGGGCATCACGCAGAGTTTCTATGAGAACAGGTAATTCCATAATCGCCTCTTACTCGCCACACGCTTAATCTAAGATACGATCATCTGTCTGATTTATTAAGCGTTATCTTGTTCTAACCTTCTTTACTATAGTTGTATGATCAACAAAAAGACGAGCTTTGCTCACCTTTTAAACTCGCTGCTCACAGCAACCGAGTGCCCTGATCAGCGGGCTTCAACAGCTCTTAATGATGGAAAGTCATTGGGGCGAGATGCATACAAAGCAAAGCAGTATATCGATCCATAGACATTCCTGTCAATCACGAGCATTCCCAACTTTTTACTGCAAGAGCAACAAAAAAGCCCGCACGCAGCGGGCTTTTAGCGACTCAAGCAAGCCGATTAACGATAGCTATCGATGGTCGGGCAGCTACACATTAAATTCCGGTCGCCATAGACATCATCCACGCGGTTGACGCTTGGCCAGAATTTATTGACTTTCACTGCGGCCACTGGGAAGGCTGCCACTTCACGGCTGTAAGGACGATCCCATTCAGCATCCACAATATCGGCTAAGGTATGTGGAGCATGATACAATGGGTTGTTGTCTTGTGGCCATTCGCCCGCTTCAACCCGCTTGGTTTCTTCACGAATGCTGATCATTGCCTCAATAAAGCGATCCAGCTCCGCTTTTGACTCGGATTCTGTCGGCTCCACCATCAGTGTCCCCGCAACAGGGAAGCTCATGGTTGGGCTGTGGAATCCGTAGTCTTGAAGGCGTTTGGCAATATCCAGCTCAGTGACACCACAGCTTTCTTTAATCGGGCGTAAATCAACAATACACTCGTGCGCAACACGGTTGTTACGACCTTTATAAAGAATTGGGTAGTGCTTGCTTAAGCGGCTTGCAATGTAGTTAGCATTCATAATCGCCACTTCAGTTGCTTTCCGTAAGCCTTCGCTGCCCATCATGACAATATACATCCATGAAATGGGCAAAATACTCGCACTGCCAAACGGTGCCGCAGAAACAGCACCATTATTGGCTCCCGTGCCTTCAATGGTGACCATGCTGTGGTTCGGTAAGAACGGCGCTAAATGTTTTTTCACGCCAATCGGTCCCATGCCTGGGCCACCACCACCGTGTGGAATACAGAAAGTTTTGTGCAAGTTTAAGTGGGAAACGTCGGCACCAATATAACCTGGTGAAGTCACGCCCACTTGCGCGTTCATGTTGGCACCGTCTAAGTACACTTGGCCGCCATGCGCATGAACAATTTCGCACACTTCTTTGATCCCTTCTTCATACACGCCGTGCGTGGATGGGTAAGTGACCATGATACAAGACAGATTGTCACCTGCTTCCGCCGCTTTGGCTTTCAGGTCATCTAAATCAATGTTGCCATTCTTGTCACAATCAACCACCACCACTTTCATGCTCATCATCTGTGCAGACGCTGGGTTGGTGCCGTGCGCTGAACTTGGAATTAAGCAAATATTGCGATGGGCATCACCGCGGCTTTGGTGATATTTCTGAATGGCAAGTAATCCTGCGTATTCACCTTGCGCCCCTGAGTTAGGTTGCAGTGACATCACATCATAACCAGTGATATCGACGAGCCAATCAGACAAGGTACGAATTAATTCCGCATAGCCTTGCGCTTGTTCCACTGGGCAGAATGGGTGCAATTGACCGAACTCAGGCCAAGTGATTGGAATCATTTCTGCCGTGGCATTCAATTTCATGGTACAAGAACCCAGTGAAATCATGCTGTGGTTAAGGGACAAGTCTTTATTTTCTAACTGTTTAATATAACGCAGCATCTCAGTTTCTGAGTGGTAGCTGTTGAACACTGGGTGCTCAAGAATGGCACTTTCACGTTGCAAGGCTGCTGGGATTGATTGGATTTCTCCCGCTGCCACTCGTGCATCTAAGGCATCAATATCAAGGCCGTGATCGTCACCGAATAACACCGCAAATAATGCCGCCACATCATGGCGGGATTTTGCTTCGTCTAAGCTCACGCCGAACTGGCCATCACCGTCCACGCGTAAGTTGATTTCTGCTTGATCAGCGCGGGCTAAGACCGCTGCTGTGTCTCCTGCCAAACGGAAGGTTAAGGTGTCGAACCAATGCTTGTTCGTAACTTCAACGCCTTTTTCTTGCAGGCCCAGCGCAACGATATCAGTCAACCGATGGATGCGCTCAGCAATGCTTTTCAAGCCTTGGGGGCCATGATACACCGCATAGAAGGATGCCATATTGGCTAACAAAACTTGTGCGGTACAGATGTTGGAGTTCGCTTTTTCACGACGAATATGCTGTTCACGGGTTTGCATCGCCATCCGTAATGCCAAGTTACCACGGCTATCTTTCGACACACCAATGATACGGCCTGGCAGTGAACGCTTGTATTTATCACGAGTTGCAAAGAAGGCCGCGTGTGGACCACCGTAGCCCATTGGTACACCAAAGCGTTGGGCAGAACCTAAGACCATATCGGCGCCCATTTCGCCTGGCGCTTTTAACATGACTAAACTCATGATGTCTGCAGCAACGGCAACGATGCCTTGTTTCGCTTGAATCGCGGCAATTAATGACTCGATATCATCCACCTGACCAAAGCGGTCTGGATACTGTAATAAGGCACCAAAAATATCGTGCTCAACCGCTGCTTGAGCTGGCCCAACAATCACGTCAAAACCAAACTGCTCGGCGCGAGTTTTAACCACGTCAATGGTTTGTGGGAACACGGTATCGGCCACGTAAAAGAGGTTTGATTTACTCTTACTTACACGCTTCGCCATGGCCATGGCTTCTGCGGCAGCGGTGGCTTCGTCCAATAACGAGGCACTGGCTAAATCAAGCCCGGTTAAATCCATGGTCATTTGTTGGAAGTTCAGAATGGCTTCCAAACGCCCTTGGGCAATTTCTGGCTGATATGGGGTGTACGCAGTGTACCAACCCGGATTCTCTAACACGTTACGGAGAATCACGTTAGGAACAAGAGTGTCGTAATAACCCAGACCAATGAATGACGTATAAACTTTATTTTTTTGCGCAATTTTCTTTAGCTTTGCTAACGCATCGCGCTCGGTCATTGGTGCACCAATTGACAAGAATGGGTCACGACGAATGGCACCAGGCACGGTATCGTGAATGAGCTCATCTAACGAACTCACCCCCAACTCTGCCAACATTTCTGTGGTTTCGTCGGCACTTGGACCAATATGGCGTGCAATGAATTCACCGTGGTTTTCTAATTGCTTCAACGTAGTCATAGTCATTTACTTCAAGTCCCCTAACTGGCGGGTGGATACAAGACGATTGAAACACAAAACCCCGGCATGGATGACCGGGGCTTGGGTACAATACAAGTCGTTATTCTTCGTCAATGCTTGCTTGGTAGCCGTCTGCATCAAGCAAGTTATCAACTTCACTTGGGTCTTCAGCTTTGATTTTAAATAACCAGCCGTCACCATATGGGTCGTTGTTCACCAACTCAGAAGCGTCTTCTAACTCTTCGTTTACTTCAACAATTTCACCAGCAATTGGTGCATAGATGTCTGACGCAGCTTTTACTGATTCACACACTGCAACATCATCCCCAGCTGCAACTTGAGCACCTACTTCAGGCAGCTCAACAAATACCATGTCGCCTAGCAAATCTTGCGCATGCTCAGTAATACCAACAGTATAGATTCCATCACCTTCATGACGCACCCACTCGTGAGTTGATGCATATTTTAGTTCCTTTGGAATAGTGCTCATGTTGTCTTCCTCATTCATGAAAACGGATTATTAATTGATTAAGCAAGCAGCGATTTGCCTTGCCGTACAAAGCCTGGTTTTACCACGCTTACTGTAACTAATTTATTACGAATTTCCACCTCTGCTGTCTCGCCAATGTCCGCCGGGACTCGCGCAAGCGCAATGGAAAAACCTAAAGTCGGTGAAAATGTTCCTGACGTAATGAGCCCTTCACCACCGTTCGCAGTCACTACTTTTAAGCCGTGACGTAACACGCCTTTTTCACGCATCACCAGCCCTACCAACTTGGCATGGCCTGCCGCTTTTTGTTGCTCTAATGCATCACGACCAATAAACAAACGGTCGCTCGGTTCAAATGCAATGCTCCAGCCTAAGTTGGATTCTAACGGAGTCACCGACTCATCCATATCTTGGCCATACAGATTCATTCCGGCTTCGAGACGCAACGTATCGCGCGCACCCAACCCACAAGGCTGAACACCCACGGCTAGTAGTGCGTCCCAAAGGGCCACAACTTTATCAGCAGTGACAATGATCTCGTAGCCTTTTTCGCCGGTATAGCCAGTGGTTGCGATGAAGTAATCGCCCACTTGCACAGAAACGAACGGCTTCATGTTAGCAACTTCTGCAAAGGCTTCTGCGCCAATCACTTGCTGTAATTTATCCGCAGCATTCGGACCTTGTAAGGCCACCATGCCGTATTGTGTTTGTTCAGTCAGTGTCACTTTGTAATTGGCTGACACCGCATGCAACCACTCGAGGTCACGTTCGCGAGTGGCTGAGTTCACCACCAAACGGTAGGATTCATCGCTGAAGTAATACACGATTAAGTCATCAATGATGCCGCCTTGCTCGTTCAGCATGGTGCTATAAATCGCTTGCCCTGGCGTATTTACTTTCGCCACGTCATTCGCTAACAAATAACGCAAGAATGCTTTTGCGTCGATGCCAGACACATCAATGATGGTCATGTGAGACACATCAAAGACACCTGAATCTTTACGGACTGCGTGGTGCTCTTCGATTTGTGAGCCGTAGTTAATTGGCATATCCCAGCCGTGGAAATCTACAATCTTAGCGCCAGCTTTCAAGTGCGCATCGTACAAAGGTGTGCGATTTGCCATGTCGTTATTGTCCTTTCAAATAGAAACAAGAATGCTCATTGAAGCATCGATAAACCCATTCTTAAATTATAGTGGTCATCGATACTTGCAACAAATGAATAATACTTATATGTTTATAAAAATTGCAAATAATACGCTACTATATATTTATCAACGCAATATCACATTCGAGCCATGTCATGCAGCATCTTCCTCTTGAATCCGTACGCGCCTTTATCAGCGTGTATGAACTGCAAAGTTATACGGCAGCAGCGCAACAACTGAACCGCTCGCAACCGGCCATTAGTCTCCAGGTCAAACGCCTGGAAGAGTTACTCGAAACCCAGTTACTCACGCGCAATCGCGGGCGGATTATGCTCACCCCGACCGGGACAGAGTTACTAGAGCAGGCGCGTTCGTTACTTGCATTAAATGACCATATTTTTGCGCGCTTTACTGAACCTGCCGTATCCGGGCAAGTCCGGTTAGGTATTCCCAGCGAGTTTGCCAGTAAAGTCCTGCCACAAGTGCTCGGCCAATTTGCCCATGCATATCCGAACGTCTCGTTATCAGTGACCTCGGCCTTAAGTAAAGACTTACTCCAAGACGAACAAGCGCACTTTGACCTGGTGATTGCATTAAAAGAGCCCGACAAACCGTTAACACGTCCAGGGCTGGTGGTCTTAAAAAAAGAGCCATTAGTTTGGGTGGCCCGAGAAACGGACACGGTCACGCCAGCGGAAGCCCTGCCATTAGTCGCCGCCCCTGACGGCTGCATCTATCGACGGCGCGCACTCAATACGCTCCGCCACGCAAATATTGCGGCCCGCATTAGTTATACCAATGCTGACTTTACGGGGCTGGCTGCCGCGATAGAAAGTGGTCTAGGAGTTACCGTATTAGCCCACAGCACAGTGCCCGATCGACTGATTCGTATTCAACGGTACGGACACACCCTGCTCCCAGAGCTCGGTGACGTCAGTGTGGTCATGTGGCGTGCGGATGGCACCAACCCGTCAGCACGCCAGCTGGCTCAGTTTATTCAAGAACGAATTTAGTTCTAGTGACCCAGTGCGGTTTGAATAAGAAAGCGTTTTAACGGGCGAATATGATGCCCCGCTTTCAGGCCGAGCCCGCGAATTAATTTAAGCGCTGGATGACTGCCTGAAAAACCGCGTTTAAACCCTTCCATCGCTGCGATCATGGTGACCGCAGCGGCCTTGCGTTGCCGTTCCCAAGCGCGCAATGAGCGTGGTGAAACACCTTGCTCAAACACCTGCAACAAGTCGATCACATCGCCAAATCCTAAATTGGCCCCTTGCCCTGCTAATGGATGGATCGCATGAGCCGCATCTCCGATAACAAGTAAGCGATCACTTACCCAGCGCTGGGCATATTGCATTTTTAGCGGGAACGCAGCACGTGCAGACACCAATTCAAGGCGCCCTAAACACTGATCACTCGAAGCCTGTAGTTGGTGCATGAAGGCAGTATCCGGCAACGCCAGTAATTGCTCTGCCGCTGGCTGATCGGCTGACCAAACTAGTCCCACTAAATGCGGATCTCCCAACGGCAACCACGCCACTGGCCCGGTGGGTAAAAAGACTTGGCGGGCGACCCCTTGATGCGGTAATTCAGTACGCAGCACTGCGACAATGCCTGATTGTTCATAACTCCAAAAGGTCAGGGGTAACTTTTCCCGCTCGCGGGTTGGGGACGCCGCACCATCGGCCGCAATCACATAATCAACTGTCATTTGCCGTTGTGATGCTAGGGTTAATACCATTTGCTCCTGTTGCCGTTGGTGCTGGATAACCTCTTCGCCTGCCAACAATTGGACCCCAACCGCAAGCGCATGCTGCCAGAGCACATGTTCTAACACTTTGTTTTCTACAATGGCCCCTAAATCGTCCACCGCCACTTCGGCGGCATGAAACTCAATCGCACCAAAGCTATCGGTATCCCATACTTGCATGCCCGTGTAAGGGCCAAGCCGTTCCTGAGGTAATTGTTGCCAAACACCAAGCTGATTCAATAAGGCTCGACTGTGATGCGCCAATGCGCTCACCCGTAGTTCTGGCTCGTCGCCAAATTGAGGTGCTGCTCCACGTTCAATCAAATACACGTGGTGCCCTTGTTGGCGAAGGCCTACGGCGGCACTGAGCCCAATCATTCCACCGCCAATCACGGCGATGACCTGACGTTTATTGGTTTGCTTCATGCGTCTTGAAATCCCATGGTTTGTCGTGCAAAACGATGGCGCAATGGATAACACCAATCCAGCCCCATCAACGCCAAGTTCCGCCCCATCACAAGAGGCGCATAGTGATTGGAAAAACCACGAACTAAACTATCCGTGAGGCCAATAATATGCTGATAATCCTGCTGGCGCTGGCGTTGATAATTTCCAAGATACTGATAACGTCCTGGATCATCGGCGGGGACGAGCATTTCGCTCAAGGCAATGGCGTCACGAACCCCTAAGTTAAACCCCTGCCCCGCAATGGGATGCAAAGTATGCGAGGCATTGCCAATAATCACGCGGCGATGACTGATGTGACGTTCGGCTAAGTGTAGCTGCAACGGGTACTGAACCCGCTCCGTGGTCGCTAAAAATGCCCCCGCTCGATAGCCAAACGCCGTTTGGCAGGCTGCTAAAAACTTTGCATCAGTGAAGCTCATCACTTGCTGAGCTACGTCCGGGGTTAAACTCCAGACCAAACTGGCTTGTTGGTTTGGCAGCGGTAATAAGGCTAGCGGGCCGGATTCTGTAAACCGCTCGTACGCCCAGCCATTTAAGTCCTCAGATAAACTCAACGTCGCGATAATGCCAAACTGTTTATAATCGGTCACCTGTACCGGTATGCCGGCATCCTGCCGTACTTGCGAGCGTTGCCCGTCAGCACCGATCAACAGTTGCGCTGTGCAATGCTGGGCTTGCTCACCTTGTTGGTAGCTAACGTCAATCAATGCTTCATGAGGTGTCGCCGCAGTGAACCGAGCTCCTCCACACCAATGGATATTGGGTTCGGCTAAACAAGCTTGATAGAGAGCCTCGTTCAGGGTTGCGGCAGCAATCACTTCACCCATTGCTGGTACACCATGCTGATGGGCATGCAAACGAGTCATCCCTAGGTGGCCGCGATCACTCACGTGAATGTGCTCGATGGCACACCCATGCGGGGCAATCGGCTCCCATACACCCAAGTTACGCAACACCTGCACCGTCGCCGCCGCCAGCGCCAAGGTGCGTTTATCCTGAGCAGGCCCAGCCGCACTGGGCTCCAACACCAAAATCGGCCAATCTCGCCGTTGCCGTGCGATAAGCAATGCGGTCAAGGCGCCGACCAGGCCGCCACCAGCTATCACGATGGGATAATTTACGGTGCCATCCATTGTTCAATCTCAGCGACTGTTTTAGGGGCATCAGAGGTCATATTCTCGTACCCTGATGCGGTAATGATCACATTATCCTCAATACGAATGCCCATTCCATGCCATTGGGAATCAACCCCCGGCATGCCATGCGGAATATAGACTCCCGGCTCAATGGTAAGCACCATGCCAGGTTCAAAAGTACGATTCTTCCCTGCTGAACTATAGGTGCCAACATCATGAACATCCAACCCGAGCCAATGCCCCAATCCATGAATCATGAATGGCCGATACGCTTGTGTGGCTTGCAGCTCGGCTAAGGAGCCTTGCAAAATTCCGAGCTCGTAGAGCCCTTCCGTGAGTTGGGCGCCAGCGGCCGATAATGCTGCGGCCAAATCGCTGCCGGGCCGCAACGTTTGTAGGGCTGCTTCTTGTGCGGCCAATACCACGTTATAAAGGTCGCGTTGCGGCGGGGTAAAACGGCCGTTTACTGGGAAAGTTCGCGTAATATCACCCGCATACCCTAAGTATTCAGCCCCGGCATCAATCAACAACAAATCACCGTCCTGCAGCTGAGCATTGTTATCCGTGTAGTGCAAAATACAGGCATTTTCACCGGCCCCGCAAATGGTATTGTACGCTGGTGATAACGCGCCATGCATAGCAAATTCATGATGGATTTCTGCTGCCACTTGGTATTCATACCGCAGGGGCTGTGCAAAGCGCATTGCGCGCTGATGACCTAATACACTGATTGCTGCTGCCTTGCGCATCACCGCAAGCTCTTGCTCGCTCTTAATCATGCGCATATCGGCCAACCAAGGTTGTAAATCAAGCCATCCTTGCGGGGCTTGTAACCCGCGCTTCGGTGCTTGGCGCAATTCTGCTGCTGCGCCCAAGAGCTGTTGGGTCAAGCGTTCGTTTTGGTGATCATGATAAACCCGCTCGACCCCGTCTAGCAGGCGCAGTAAGTGTTGCGATACATCCTCAATAGATGCGCAATAATCCACCCCAAGCTCAGCCACGGCACGCTCGGTACCGAGTCGACGCCCCTGCCACACCTCGGCTTGGGGATCATTCGGTTGACAAAACAATTGCACCGGATGGTCTGCATGAGGTACCAACACTAACAAAGCATTGGGCTCATTGAAGCCGGTCAAATAATAAAAATCACTGTCTTGGCGGAAAGGAAATTCCGTATCACGACTACGCGTTTGTAACTGCGCGCTAGCAAGCACGGCGATGGCTTTCGTTCCAGTTGCGGCAAGGCGCTTTAACAGTTGCTCACGGCGTTGCTGAAACTCACTTAAAGGAATGAGCATGTTCTTCACCACGTTATATCGATGTCAGAGATTAATGAAGCGTACGATTCGTGTCTCGCGGGGAATCCCCGCGGAGTCCGAGCTCGTTAAAGCATAGCAGAGCCGACATCCGTAAATACTCGACTACCTCAAAGTAAGCACGCTCGGCTTCGTCGTCCTCATCAACCATAAAATCTAACTTGGCAATTTCAACAAAATCATCAATCACTTCGCGAACATCACTGGAAAGCTCGGTCAGGTGCGTTTGGTTCACTCCAAACCCTACCAAAAATGATTGCACCCAATGAATGAGCGCATTTAAACGTTCGGCTAAAGACTCATGGTCTTTGGGCAACAGGATGTTAAAGCTCAGGTCGGTATCCTGCAGGTCAGTCATAACCAACTCGGCCAAACGTTGCAATAAATCACGCGACTGAGGTTTGAATGATTCGCCCTCATGAATTAAGTCACTCAGCAATACCAGCCATTCAGGCTGATGGATTTGTGCCCCACCCGCAATCATTCCGGTCATGATGCCGTGAACTTCTGCAGCCGAGGGAAGAATATCTTGCTGCTCCAATAATTCGGAAAGGTGCTCATAGTTGAGCAGTTGGGCTCGATCGCCCCCTTGTTCTGACATAATCTCTTACTCTCTCGTTTCAGTCCTGTCATCCTAACATCGCAAAGCTTCTCAGGCTAGCTGACAAACGCCGCCGTTCGGTGCATAATAGTCGTAAATAAGATCGATTAAATTCGTATTATTGTAGAGGATTCGGCATGACTCAACGCGCCATGGATATTCGTTTGATGGAACGTCATTACAAGGTTAATTGTCCAGCCGGGCAAGAAGTCGCCTTGCAGCACGCTGCCGACCGATTGAATGCGAAACTAGAAACGATTCGGAATAACACCAAGTTATCGAATCCAGAGCAAATTGCTGTCATGGCCGGATTAAACTTGTGTCATGAATTTGCGCAACATGAGCAGCGTTTACAACAACGCATCGCAGATCTCGAAGAAAAACTAAAAATTCTGCAAGAAACGCTCGAGCAAGTCATGGCAGAGCAGCGACCAAGACGTTAAACTAGTTACTATGACTACCTGGGATGTTCGCCAGCAAGCCGATGTCCCTGAGCCGATGCTAGTAATCTAGGGGTTCACTGCGTGACCATTGTGCAAGCTCGACCAGTATCGAGAAGCCTTAAGTCACGCTTATTGCGCCCCGCCTTGAACCAGTGGGTTCAAGGGCCAAGGCACCGCAGCGGCATTCTGGGTAGTCACCCCTTATTGTGATTCACGCGCCGCTTTTTCCGCCGCAACAATCCGCCGCACATCAGCAAGCAACTCTTGCGCATCATAAATGATGCCGTCTTTTATGGTATACCGAATACCCTCGGTACGAATCGGCTCGTTGTTTTCATTTAAACGATAATGGCCAGTTCCATACAGCACTTTAAAATTCGCTAGCGGATTTTCTTTCACGATAATCAGGTCGGCCTTTTTCCCCGGCACGATACTTCCAATCTCATCGGCTAATCCGAGTGCTTCAGCACCATTTAAGGTCGCACTTTGAATCACTTCCAAAGCGTTAAACCCTGCTTCACGCAGCAACTCCAATTCACGGATAAAGCCGAAGCCGTAAATTTTATAGATATATCCTGCATCCGACCCGGTGGTCACACGGCCACCATGATTCTTAAAATCATTGAGGAAGGTCATCCACAGCTGATAATTTTTACGCCATGCCACTTCTTCATCGGTGGTCCAGTCAAACCAATACGAGCCATGGGCATAGCGACTGGGGGTAAAAAAGTCCCACAACTGAGGCAAGGTGTATTCATCGTGCCAAACTGCGCGCCGTTCACGCATGAGATCGCGGCTGGCTTCGTAAATGGTTAAGGTTGGATTAATGGTAAAATCGAGCGCGATTAATTCATCACGTACTGCCTGCCACTTTTCACTGCCAGGAGCAGCCGCTTGCTGCCACAGCTTGCCGGCTTCACTAAACCGGTCTTGCTCGTTGTTGTAATTGTAATGAGGCGGATAATCTTGAATGGTGCGGTCAGTAAATAGTGCTTCTGGTAAGCCATACCAGTGCTCCATGCTGTCCAACCCTAAGCGCGCGGAATCAAGCACGTTAGTGCGCATCACGTTTAATTGCGCATGGTGCATCATAGTCCCTAGCTGCTGTTGCTGCGCTTCATCGAGGGCCGCCGCCATTACTTTCGGGGTGGCGCCAAAAAACTTAATCCCCGCAGCGCCTTGTTGTTTCACCTGACGCACCCAGTCTCGGGCTTGTTCCCCATTAAAAATAGGGTTTTCGGCTCCCATACCAAAACCGACATAAGGAATAATTCGGGGCGACACTATGGCATTGTCTTGGGCTTGTAATTGATGCCAGCGAGTCCATTCGAGCCCATTGAAACTGCCCGGCTCGCGCACTGTCGTAATCCCATGTGCCAGCCACAACTTCAACACATACTCTGCTGGAATATCCTTCGCAGACCCCCCAATATGCCCATGCATATCGACGAAGCCAGGCAAGACATAATGACCACTGGCATCGATTTCTTTATCACCGTGCTCGGCGTGCGGACGCTGAGCTTCCCGAATGGCAACGCCTGGATAGCCCACGCTCACCACATTCACGATACGATCTTGCTCAATCACGATATCAACCGGTCCTCGTGCCGGCGCGCCTTCCCCATTAATTAAGGTGGCTCCGCGGATGATCAAACGTGGGAAAGGTCCTTCGCCTTGGTCGCCTCGTGGCGGAGCTTTGGGTGGAGCGGCAAGTGCCGTCGACATGCTGATAAGAAGGAGGGTTAACAACTGCGTGAGTTGGCGTATCATAAAGGCACTCTCTATTATCTAATTATTATTATCGGTCGTGTTTCAAAAGGATAACAGCGCCGTGAGCCAACAGCAATTACGCCAACAGTATTTCAACGCACGAGCCAGTCAAACCAACGCTCAACGACAACTCGCCGCGCAGCAAGTGAGTGAGCACCTGCTCGCACTGCCTGAACTGCAGGTTCCTCGCACCATTGCCAGTTACTACAGCGTGAAGGCGGAACTGCCAACTGCCGTGCTGAACGAACAACTGCAACATCACGGTCATCAAATATCGTTACCGGTGTTGCATCCATTTCGACGCGGCCATTTGCTCTTTCTTAAACTCCATTCCCAGACCCGCTGGAACACCAATCAATTCGGCATTCCTGAACCCCAGCTGAACGTGCAAGAGGTGGTGCCCATCCAGCAATTAGAGATTATCTTAGTCCCGCTGGTTGCCTTTGATGCGCAAGGCAACCGCTTGGGAATGGGCGGTGGGTATTACGATCGCACCTTGCAGCATTGGTATCAAGGCCGACATCAGCTGTTGCCGATCGGCTTGGCTTATGACCAACAATTCATTGACCACTTACCCACGCAACCCTGGGATATTCCATTAGCGATGGTCATTACCCCATCGAAAGTATGGGATTTTCGTCAGTGACTGGGTATACTTTAGCGCCATGTTCCCCCCAACCATGGAAATTAGCATGTCCCGCACCCAAGATGAGCTGAAACGCCAAGCTGCTGAAGCTGCCTTAGATTTCATTGAGCCCAACACCATTATTGGCGTCGGCACAGGTTCCACTGTGAACTATTTTATCGATGCTCTCGCCACACGTAAGCACGACATCGAAGGGGCCGTTTCCAGTTCGGAAGCGTCAACCGCACGGCTCAAAGCCCATGGCATTGAGGTATTAGAGCTCAACCATGTGGCGGACTTACCTGTCTATATTGATGGTGCAGATGAAATTGATGCGCACTTGCGCATGGTAAAAGGCGGGGGCGGCGCATTGACGCGCGAGAAAATCATTGCCGCGGTCGCTGATAAGTTCATTTGTAT
Organism: Pseudidiomarina indica; assembly: GCF_900104245.1. Lineage (GTDB taxonomy): Bacteria > Pseudomonadota > Gammaproteobacteria > Enterobacterales > Alteromonadaceae > Pseudidiomarina > Pseudidiomarina indica. The sequence continues at coordinate 84,477 of NZ_FMXN01000007.1, read as the reverse complement.
TGTCGATAACAGCAAAGTGGTGGGACGGCTGGGAGCATTCCCAATTCCGGTCGAAGTCATTCCCATGGCTCGCTCTTACGTTGCACGAGAAATCGTGAAATTAGGGGGCGACCCGGTGTGGCGCCAAGGCATTACCACCGATAATGGGAATGTGATCTTAGATGTGCACAACTTTGATATTGTTGATCCGGTCCAGCTCGAACAACAATTGAATGGGATTGTCGGGGTCGTCACCAACGGCTTGTTCGCCAAACGTGGTGCTGATATCGCTCTGATTGCTGGTAGCAACGGCATCGAAAAAGTGACCTTGACCTAAGCTTGGCTTAACCCACCTAGTCCCTGTTGAACACCCGCCTCAACTTCTCTTCGAGGCGGGTCTTTCCATGAAATTACTGTTGCCCTGTTAACGCCTGGCGTAATGCATCAGAAGACACATGCCGTACGTCTTTGCCTTTCACAAAGAAAATAATGTATTCAGCAATGTTCTGGCAACGGTCACCAATACGTTCTAATGAACGGGCGGACCATAACACATTCATGACTTTCGGAATGCCGCGCGGATCTTCCATCATATAAGTCATCAACTGGCGAGTTAAAGCCTCATACTGCCGATCTGCCAGGGCATCCATTTGGTGCACCTCAACCGCCGCATCGAGATCCATGCGAGCGAATGCATCCAATACTTTTTGGAGCATGGCCAAGACTTGCTGCCCTAAATTCTCTAGGCTGACCAAGAAATCCTGCTGGTCGTTGCTGAAACTTTCTAGCGCCACCCGACCAATTCGCTCAACTTCATCCCCCATCCGTTCTAAGTCAGAAATGGTTTTGAAAATGGCGATGATTAAACGCAGGTCACTGGCCGCCGGTTGGCGCTTAGCAATGATTTGCACACAGCTTTCATCAATTTGCATTTCCAACTTATTAATCGCCGCATCACGCTGCAAAATTTGCTCAGCTAAGTCATGATCAGAGGTTTCAATGGCACGCAAGGAATCACGTAACTGCTGTTCCACCAGTCCGCCCATGTTGAGCACTTGGTTACGAACCGCTTCCAGCTCATCATTAAACTTACCGGAAATATGCCGGCTCATATTCAGTTTATCCATATCCGACTCCTATTAACCATAACGACCGGTAATGTAATCTTCCGTTTGCTTTTGTGCGGGCGTCGTAAACAGCGTGTTAGTATCTGCATACTCAATGAGCTTGCCCATATACATAAACGCAGTTTGGTCCGACACACGCGCAGCCTGTTGCATGTTATGCGTCACAATAACGACGGTGAATTGTTTCTTCAACTCGGTAATGAGTTCTTCAATCGTTAGTGTCGAAATGGGGTCCAAGGCCGAGGTTGGTTCGTCCAACAAGAGCACTTCTGGCTCAATAGCAATGGCTCGGGCAATCACCAACCGCTGTTGTTGCCCGCCCGACAAACCAAATGCCGATTCATTTAACCGATCTTTGACTTCATCCCATAAGGCTGCGCCTTTCAGTGAGCGCTCAACCACCTCATCCAGCGTGCGGCGATCGTTGACACCTTGTAAGCGCATGCCATACACCACGTTTTCATAGATGGATTTAGGAAACGGATTAGGACGCTGGAACACCATCCCTACCTGACGTCGCAACGCTGCCACATCAACATCTTTGTCATAAATGTTTTTTCCATGCAATAAAATCTCACCCGATACGCGACAGATTTCAACTAAATCGTTCATGCGGTTAATGCAACGCAGCAACGTTGACTTACCACACCCTGACGGGCCGATAAACGCGGTGACCTGATTCTTGGGAATCATCATCGAAATGTCGTACAACGCTTGCGCGTCCCCGTAATGCAAATTTAAATGACGAATCGACAACGCCGTCTGTTCTGCCGTTAAATTTGCCAAGTCTAAATTCTCGGTATGACTGCTAGTTGGAGTGACCGAAATCATATGTATCAACCTTTTGCACTAATCAAATTGTTTTCCGTTGCTCGCTTAACTTTCCAGAGAGCGGTATTTTTCACGTAAATGGTTACGGACCCCAATGGCAGTTAAGTTCAAGCCGACAATGACTGTCACCAACAGTAATGACGTGGCATAAACGAGCGGCCGTGCTGCTTCCACATTGGGGCTTTGGAAACCAACATCATAAATATGGAAGCCTAAATGCATAAACTTTCTATCCAGGTGGAAGTAAGGGAAGTTACCATCCACAGGTAGCATTGGGGCTGACTTCACCACCCCAACCAACATCAGCGGCGCGACCTCACCTGCCGCACGTGCGACAGCAAGAATCAACCCGGTCATAATCGCTGGCGATGCCATCGGCAGAATAATGCGCCACAAGGTTTCAGCCTTCGTTGCCCCCAGCGCTAAACTTCCTTCACGCAAGCTACTCGGAATGCGTGACAAGCCTTCTTCGGTGGAAACAATCACCACCGGTAAGGTTAAAATTGCTAGGGTAATGGCAGACCACATCACCCCAGGCGTTCCAAACGTTGGGCTAGGTAACGCTTCCGGGTAGAAGATTTGGTCGAGACTGCCGCCCACCATGTATACGAAGAAACCTAAGCCAAATACCCCATAAACAATGGAAGGCACCCCAGCTAAGTTAATCACCGCAATCCGAATCAACCGAGTAATGGTGTTTTTACCCGCATATTCATGCAGATATACAGCAGCAATAACACCGAAAGGAGTCACAATCACCGACATCAATAGCACCATAAACACGGTACCAAAGATGGCTGGGAACACCCCACCTTCGGTGTTGGCTTCGCGCGGATCTTCTGTCACGAACTTACCGACTTGACCGAAAAAGTGCCCCAGCTTACTGAACACGCCCATATCATTTGGATAAGCGACATCCAGCACCCGATACATCGGAATTTCGACATCGATTCCCCGCATATCACGAACCACCACACTATCGCGATTGGCTTCTTCGCGATAGGTGAATAGGACTTTTTCAAGTTCCTGATATTGTTGTTGCAGAGCGGTTTCTTCTGCTTGAATCCGTTGTTCTTCCGCAGGCGTCAATTGTTCTTCTAAGCCCAACGAACGACGTTCCAACCGCAAACGATTCAGTTGATAGTTAATGGCGCCAATATCGCCTTGTTGCAGATCGGCAGCTTGCTCACTCAGTTGAACCGCTCGTTCGATTCGTTCTGCGAGCACGTCCCGAATGGAGTGATCTGCGGTCACTACTGACTGCCCATTTTCAAGCACATCAACAATGTAACCATAAAAGTTACCGTCTTTCGCACGTTCCAATACTGCAAGATCTTTAGGAGTATCCTGACGGACCACCTGCGGCGCCAGCACCCACATAAAATCCAAGGGCACCAACTCGCGGTTACCAACTTTCAGCAGCCAGCGCTCTAACATCTCATCGCCATCGCCCGCAATCGCCAGACCGGACTCTTGAAGACGCTCATAGGAGACCTCTTCGCGATCATAAATTTCACCGATGATGACTTGTGTGGAGCCATCTTGCGCCGTTACTTCCAGTTCATAAATTGCTGCGGGCCAGAAGTAAGACAATCCCCGCCAAGCAATGAGAGCAAGCAACCCTAATACTGCGATAAGGCTGACACTGACTGCGCCAGCAGTGAGCCAAATATAGGGTTTTCCTGATTTAAACCAATGATTCATGGCTATCCCCACACTTACATTGAACTATATTTATCACGCAACCGTTGGCGCACAAGTTCGGCCAGCGTGTTAAACGCAAAGGTAAAAATAAACAACACAAAGGCTGCCAAGAACAGGATTCGGTAGTGAGAGCTGCCTACTTCTGATTCCGGCATTTCAATCGCGATGTTGGCTGACAACGTCCGCATCCCTTCAAAAATGTTCCAATCCAGAATTGGCGTATTCCCGGTCGCCATCAACACGATCATGGTTTCCCCAACGGCACGCCCTAGCCCCATCATGACCGCAGAGAAAATTCCTGGGCTGGCCGTCAGCAGCACAACTTTGGTCAGGGTTTGCCAGGTGGTCGCTCCCAATGCAAGTGAGCCTTGTGAAAGGTGCTTTGGAACACTGAAAATCGCGTCTTCTGCAATAGAGAAAATGGTCGGAATCACGGCAAAGCCCATGGCAATGCCCACCACCAACGAATTCCGTTGGTCAAACGTGATCCCCAATTCGTTGGTGATGTACTCTCGCACGTTACCACCAAAGAAGGTCTGCTCCACCCAAGGGGACAACTCAAATGATAACCACCCCACAACGACAACAATGGGGACAAGAATCACTGCGGCACGGCCATCGGTGCATCGATTCCGCCATTCTTTGGGCAACACGCTGGTGAGCGCTGCCACCACAATAATTGATGTGGGTACCAAAATGAGAGTCGCAACAAAGCCAGGCAGATATTGCTCGATAATGGGCGCTAACCATAAGCCGGCTAAAAAGCCGAGAATCACCGTGGGTAAGGCTTCCATGATCTCGACCGTAGGCTTCACCACTTTCCGCGCCCGCGGCGACATGAAATAGGCGGTATAGACCGCGGCAGCCAGACCAATTGGTACGGCAAAAATCATGGCATAAGCAGCTGCCTTAATGGTCCCGAACGAAATAGGAACCAAACTAAACTTAGGTTCAAAGGCATCGGAGCCGGACGTCGATTGCCACACGTATTGCGGTTCTGGATACCCTTCGTACCAAACTTCTTGCCATAAGCCGCTCCACGTCACTTCTGGATGTTCGTTATGTAGCTCAAAGGTATGCAACTGGTTATTTGATTCAATAAGGACGGTATTCGCACGCGGATCAATCACCAAATGCTCAGCGTGGAGTTGCCCTACTTTTTCGAAATACAAATCAGCCTCTGACGTGGTGTGGAACACCCCGACTTCACCTGTTGCCGAAATCGTGTAGAACGTGCGTCGATAGAACTCGCTAACAATGCTTTCAATCGCACTTTGCCCAGCTTGGAATTGGCGAATGTATTTATACTGACGACCATTTTCGGTCGCCACTTCGAACCATTGGGTGATCCTGCCATTATCATGACCAATCATGATCGAGCTTGCTCCCGCTAACAGCGACATGCTTGTGATAGGCCCGAACTGACGGCGATCAACCGTTAAGGTTTGTTGCTCTGTCACAGTTCCTGTTCGTGATACAGAAAAAATTGATAGGCGGTTGCCTTGGCGCACAATCACTTGCCGCAAATCCGGTGTGACCAAAAGATCATCCACGCTGCCTTGCAACGGTAATTCAGTAAACTTAGGCTTTAACTCGGTGGTCCCTGTCAGAAAACTACGGCTGGCTTGCAGTAAGTTGACAATCACTCGCTGATCGTCGGTGACCGCAGCAAATAGCTGCGAATTGCCCTGATACTCATAGGCGAGTTTCACCAGCGTCCGTTGCTGAGGATCGATTGCGATAACAGGGTGCTCTGCTGGATCGATATAAGGGGTGGTATAACGAACTCCATGTTCAAAGCGAGAGCGGAACTTAGGTTCCACCACCTGCACAGCACCTTCAGCCAAGGCATAAGCATAACGTTTATTTTGTGGTTGAGTGGCTGTGAACGCTGTAGGCTGTGATGCGACTTGCTGCTGCAATAAGACATCACCGGGTTGCCAGGAGGTTCCAATTCGTTCTTTTAACGCGAAAAATGTCAGCTCACCGGTATCATCAAATCGAAAACCAATTTCTGACTGCTCTTCCATTCCTAACGCGACAGTTTGTCCTGAGCCTGCCAGTGCAAAATTATGCATGGGGTCAATACTAACGCTTCGGAAAATTGGTGCTACTACATAGAGTAAATAGAAGAAAATCAGTAACAGAGCGATCAGTACCAGACCGCCGCCGAAGGTGATTCCCCAACGAGCGACTTTATCTTTGACTAAACGTACATTACTGGCTTCCAACTGTGCTCGCTGTGATGCCGCCATGGCTGCCCCTTGATACTAATAGTTAGGTCATAGTTTTTACTAACTATAGTATATTCAGGAACTATGACAGTATTGTTACAGGGGTGTCATATTTCTGACATCAAGGTGTCATGCAACCTCAACGGCAGCAGGCCGCTTGACCTTCATTTCTGTACTGATTTCCGGTGCTTGTGTTGCCGCAATATCCACGAGGTTGAGTAACCACATAATCACTCGGGACTGGCCAATTCCTCCGCCAATACAGGCAGGCAGCATGCCTTGTAACAGCTGCTGGTGCCAGGGTTGTTGCAGATCACTGAGTCGCTTACAGCACGTCAGTTGATGGATTAAAGCTTCGGCATCAACCCGAATTCCCATGGAGGATAGCTCCAAGGCATCGGCTAACCCTGCATGCCAAACCAGTAAATCACCGTTGAGCCCCTGCAGCGGTGCATCGCCACTGCTCCAGTCATCGTAATCTGCCGCACGCTGATCGTGGGTTGTGCCATCCGCTAATGGTGCACCGATACCGATAATAAATACCGCTCGATGTAATTTTGTGAATTCATACTCACGCTGTTTGGGAGTTAATTGGGGGTACATTTGTCGTAACTGTTCGGCATGAATAAAAACCACTTCAGAGGCAGGAGCCACGCCAGCTTCCGCTTGTCCAAACTCCGCATAAAGTTGTAACAGACTGGCATAAATAGTAGACACCGTTTGCTTCAGTTTCGTCAGGGTACGGTCAGTTGGAGCGATAACTTGTTCCCAATCCCACTGCTCAACAAGAATGCTATGGCGACCAGTTAACTCAGGTTCATGGGCACGGATCGCTTTCATTTGAGTGACGATCCCGGTACCTGTCGGGCAGCCAAAATAGCTCAGTGCAGAGCGCTTCCATTTCGCCAATGAATGAACAATTTCGTAATTTTGTTGCTTGGCAGGAACATGCACCAACACCCCAGGTTCATGACCACTCAGCGTATCCTGTAACCCTGAATGTTGCGGCACGAATAACGGTGCCTGAATTTCAGTTAAGTTTAACGCGTCACTCAGTAGCTCAGTATAACGTTGCTTAATGTGAGCAACCCGTTGTTGTTGCCGTAGCATGATTATCTCCTAAATCCATCTGCCAACCCTATCAATATCAATACTATCTACCAATTAAAACCAATGAATCAACACCATCAGGCAAACTTACTCATAAGGAATATATTTAATCTTTATATATTGGCTTTCATTAGATATTATTTAAAACAAGATCAATTAACCGGAGGTAAAGTAGATGATCGACAATTTAGATAAATTGATCATTTCCACGTTGCAGGATAATGCTCGAGTTTCTTACGCCGAGATGGCTAAATCCTTTGGCGTGAGCCCTGCAACCATTCATGTGCGGGTTGAAAAACTACGACAGGCGGGCATTATTACCGGCACTCATATTCGGGTGGATGCTCGTAAGCTGGGATATGACGTCTGCTGCTTTATTGGGATTAATTTGGCACGGGCTGGGGACTACCCAAATGCCTTAGCCAAACTACAAGCCCTGCCCGAAGTCATTGAGGCTCATTACACCACGGGCAAATACAGCATCTTCGTGAAAGTGATGGTGCCGTCCATCGACGACTTACAACAGCTCCTTATTCATAAAATTCAATCCATTGCTGAAGTACAGGCCACCGAAACCCTGATTTCGCTACAGCAACCGATTCAACGCCCAGTTCCCGTCCAATAAAAAACCCCGCTGGCGCGGGGTTTTGGTCGTTCTTTACTGGAGGCCTAAGCGTTGCAGCTCTTGTTCCACAACAACCTGAGGCACTGGAATGTAGCCATCTTTCAGGACAATTTCCTGACCCGCTTTCGACAGCATGAACTTGATAAATTCGCCCGTCGTTGGGTCTAACGGCTTGTTCGGGTGTTTATTCACGTAAATGTAGAGGAATCGCGCTAATGGATATTGGCCAGCCAAGGCGTTTTCCGTGGTCGCAGCAATATACTCCGAGCCTTCTTCAACCGCTAATGGGACTGCTTTTACCCCAGAGGTAACATAGCCAATTCCTGAGTAGCCAATGGCGTTCAAAGACGTTGCTACCGATTGCACCACCGATGCTGAACCCGGTTGCTCGTTCACACTATTACGGAAGTCACCGTCGCACAGTGCGGCTTCTTTGAAGTAACCATAAGTGCCAGACACAGAGTTACGACCGTACAACTGAAGATCACGATTCGCCCAACTACCGGTTAGGTCTAAGTCACCCCAGCGACGCACTTCATCACTTTCTCCACACAACCGAGTGCTTGAGAAAATCGCGTCCACTTCAGGAATCGTTAACCCTTGAATGGGGTTATCTTTATGGACAAACACCGCCAAGGCATCAATTGCAACCCGAATAGGGGTCGGCTTGTAACCATGGCGTTGCTCAAATGATTCAATTTCGCGTGCTTTCATCGCACGGCTCATTGGCCCAAAGTTAGACGTGCCTTCCGTGAGTGCAGGCGGCGCAGTTGAAGAACCCGCGGCTTGAATCTGCATGTTCACATTCGGGTACATGCGCTTAAATTCTTCGGACCAAAAGGTCATCATATTTGCAAGCGTGTCAGAGCCAACCGATGAAAGGTTGCCTGACAGGCCGCTCACTTTTTCGTACTCTGGTAAGCCGTCCGTCACACTTTGTGCCGTCGCATTGAAACTTACCAAGCCCGCTAACGTTAAACTAAGGAAAGTAGCGTTCAATTTCATTGTTGACTCCAGTCATATTGTCATCTTCAACATAGTTTAATTTCGCTTTGTGACATGAATATGACAGTCGTCATAAAGCATTCATGCTTTAATGATTAGCTCTTGCGAAATACGGAATGAAAAGCGTGAGCCTTGGCCCGGCGTCGACTCAATTTCAAGTCGGCTATGGTGATGATCCAGGGCTTGCTGAACAATCGCCAGCCCCAACCCAGTGCCACCGGTTTTACTATTCCGGTCTTTATCCACTCGGTAAAATCTTTCAGTGAGTCGGCCGAGGTGCTCAGCGGCAATCCCAGGTCCGTTATCGGTGACCGTAAATTCCGCTTCATCCCCCACCTGCCGCCAACTGACTTCGATAACTCCTTGAGCAGGCGTATAGTGGATGGCATTCGCAATTAAATTGATCACCACACTTCGCAGCTCATCTTCAAAGCCATGAATCTTGATCGGGTCAATATGAAAACTTAACTGATGCTGCTTCGCTTGATTCAATTGATTCATTTCAGTCGCGATCACATTCAGTAACTGCGGCATGTCAACCACCCGCTCAAATAAGTCATAACGACTGATTTCCATGCGCGATAACGATAACAGTTGGTTGACCAAATGACTCATCCGTTCACTTTGGCCCTGCATTTCGGTGATTGCTTTGTTCAACATTGCCGGCGGCAGCGCATCCGATTGCTCCAAGAGCTCCAAATAGCCTTGCAACACCGTCAGCGGTGTTTTTAATTCATGGGAAACGTTAGCGACAAAGTCTTTCCGCATCTGCTCTAATTGCTTCAGCTGTGTGACATCACGCGCAATCAGTAGAAATTGCTCATCGCTATACGGCATCACTCGGACTTCAAGCTCAACGTCAGCATTCACCGGTGAAGGCAAGTGAATTTCATGGGTGAAGTCGCCTTGGCGTAAGTAAGCAATAAATTCAGGATGGCGAATCAAGTTGGATAAGCGAATGCCTGCGTCAGATGGCCATTTCAGACCAAAATAGAACTGCCCGAGTTTATTACACCAAATCAGCCCGCCGGTGCGGCTAAACACAATGGCTGCATCCGGAATCGCTTCAGCGGCTTCACGAAAACGACGCAATAAACGAACCAACGCACGGCGCCGTTGCTGACTGCGGCGTTGGGTTCGATAAATGCCATCATAGATATAGCTCCAACTGCCCGGAGCTCGAGGGGGGAGCATGGCGCGGCGATGCCACAACCAGTCGACTAATTTGTATTGGTAAAAATAATGCCACGCCAGAACCGCCACCAGAGCAAGCGCTAACACTGGCCAAAAATAGCCCAAGAGCCAGCCTAAAAAGCCGATTGGGGCAATAAACCACAACAGGCTTTTGAAAATAAAGATGGCTGAGAAGCGACGATCCATAGGGTCGACTTACCTGAATTAGTTTTTCGAAAAACGATAGCCAACCCCTCGTACGGTTTGTATCAGTCGACTATGATCATGTAATTCGAGCGCTTTACGGAGCCGTCGAATATGGACATCAACAGTGCGGTCTTCCACATAAACATTGGTGCCCCACACGTTATCTAATAATTGTTCACGACTATACACACGTTCTGGGTGTGACATAAAGAAATGTAATAGTCTAAATTCTGTTGGGCCCATATCTAGCGGGTCGTTAAACGCTGTGACTCGGTGTGATACAGGGTCCAAACGTAGCCCTTCAACTTCAATCGGCTCATCCAACGAAGTGGGTGATACCCGACGAAATACTGCACGAATTCGAGCCATCAGCTCTTTCGGAGAAAACGGCTTGGTCATGTAATCATCCGCACCAACTTCCAGGCCGCGAACCTTATCTTCTTCTTCGCCTCGTGCAGTAAGCATAATGATCGGGATTGCCCGGGTAAAATCATCGCTTTTTAATTTCTTGGCGAGCTGGATGCCAGTCCCTCCTGGAATCATCCAATCCAACAGAATCATATCTGGGAATGGCTCCACAATTTTTTCGAGTGCGGACTGGTAATCACCTGCTTCAATCGCTTGATAACCATGCTGCTCCATGACGAAACTCAGCATCTCGCGAATTGGAGCCTCATCCTCAACGATTAGTATCTTTCTGGACATCTGCATCACCTAATTTGACTTATGGCGGTACGGATTATCCATTTACATTATGACACTTTTATGAAAACCACCAATAATCTGTCATTTATTTCAATTGGATGTCTATCCACACCAAGCGATGATCGGAGGAAGCTTCACGATTTTCGACCAAATGAGCCTTTGGTTCGTCTGGAGTTGGCCAGAACACGCCCGATTGGATCACCTCCATCCCATGCACAGAAGGCAACACATAATCCACACGTTTACGCCAACTTGCGGTATGGGTTGCTGCCAGTGGATTATCCGGCGTATGCAATGCCCCACCACGGCTGGTAGGGATATCGCGCGCATCAATGAGTGGATGCTCTAAGAGCTGCTCAATGGCACCTGGCACGTTGTCAGCGCTTTCAACCGAAGCATTCAAGTCTCCGGCAATCACGAAGGCGCGTTGCTCGCCTAAGCCACCGTGCTGGCCCTGATCATCATAAATATAGGAGCTCAAGAGTGGGTTAATATAATCCGCCCAAAACCGAATCTCATCAAAATTACGACGGCCATTGCGATCTTCCTCACCGTCAAACACCGGGGGAGTCGGATGGCTCACCAATACATGCAATTGATGACCGCCCACCTGCACCGGAACATCCCAGTGAGATTTTGAGCTCAATGGAAATTCTTGCCAGATGTCGGCTGAGTAGAAAGGTTCATTTGTATGAGGGTTCACCGGTGCTAACGCTCCGGGCATGTCTTTCCACTTAAAATTCTGAAAGGTGCGGGCTTGCTCAGCTACAATAGGGTATTTAGATAAGATAGCCATACCGTATTGCCCCGGGTACCAACCAAAGCCCCAAGCATCGTCACCCACCCCTTGCGCAAGGCCATCACCATTTAAATCATAGGGGCTCGCCACTCCTGTATTCACTGGCGCTAAGTAAACATAAGGGTATTCGATGGGGGACTCTCCGCGCTGACTCTGCTGCAAATAATCTCGCATAAACACGTTTATCCCCCGCTCTTCCGGTAAATAATCAAATTCATTGAGCACCAAAATATCAGGCCGAACGTGCTGAATAATTTCCGCAATCGCTTGAATTTGTGGGTGTTGATCAGCTAAGGCTGTGCTTAATGCTTGAGCACCCTGAGCCTGAAGTTGATCATAAGGGAGGTAATTACTGGCATCCATGCTAACGTTAAAGGTAGCCACACGTAATGCCACAGGTTCGACAAGATGATCTTTTTTAGGGGGCATGTCGCATCCGACCAGAGTAAGCGCAATCGCTGATAGCGCAAGGGTTAAACGAAGATTCATAGGAGTAAACCATCCTTACTGGGGACCCCTCGGACAACATAATTTGCGAAAGGTTCAATTTATTCGATGCAATTTATTTTTAGATTGCGTAAAATACTGTCATATTTTTGACACACTACGATGCTATAAATCCACACCGATGACGCCAGGCCATTATAAAACGAACCGGCATGTTGTCATCATGGTTTAGGTGATAGGGCGATCAAATGAGTCATTGTTGGCGAAATTTCACATCCTTTTTGAAACGATATCGGCAGCATCCGTATCGTTCGTATTGGTGTGCCTCGCTATTTGATCAACTTCTATTCTGCTCGTTTTCTCTCCCTGTAACCGCCCGCAACAAATTTAATATTGTTTTGAATGCCACATTCAAACAACTTTTCTATATTTTTTGTTCTTACTGTAAAACCACAACCCAAGGGAAACATCAACATGTTTAATGCTAAACGTACCCGTATTGCAGCAGCTGTTGCGATCGCAATGGGCATTTCGTCCGCTGCTTATGCGCAAGATACAGCTTCTGCTCTGCGTGGGGTCATTACTTCTGATACTGGCAATACACTTGCTAATGCTGAAGTTGTTATTACTGACACTCGTACTGGTGTGTCACGTACGTTATCGACCAACGAAACAGGAACCTTCTCAGCCCGTGGTCTGGCTGTTGGTGGTCCATACGTTGTTAAGGTAACCGACCCTGCAACTGGCGCAACAAAAACACAAGAAGTCTACTTAACCTTGGGTACCACGGAAAACGTGAACCTTGTGGTTGAAAGTAACGTTGAACGCATTGCAGTAACCGGTACTGTCATGCTGAACAACAACTACGGTGGTACTGGTCCAGCTTCTAACTTTAGCTTAGCTGATTTAGAAGAGTCACCTGCCATCAACCGTGATATTAAAGATATCGTACGTATCGACCCTCGTGTCTACATCGACGAGTCATACGGTGACGGTATTCAGTGTGGTGGTGCTAACCCACGTTTCAACAGCTTAACTGTTGACGGCGTTCGGATGAACGACAACTTTGGTTTGAACACTAACGGGTACCCGACTGAGCGGATGCCATTCGCATATGACGCGATTGAGCAGGTGGCCGTTGAATTAGCACCTTTTGACGTTAAATACGGTGGTTTCACCGCGTGTAACATCAACGCGGTCACTAAGTCTGGTCAAAACAAACTATCTGGTGGTTTGTTCTTTGACTACACCAACCAAGACTTACGTGGTGACAAAATTGAAGACACCAAATTATCCAACGACAAGTTCAATGAGCGTCGTTACGGCTTCAACGTGGGTGGTGCGATTATTGAAGACAAATTGTTCTTCTTTACTGCTTATGAAAAATACGAAGGCGCAGTGAAGTTTGACCGCGGCGCATCTGATGATCCAAATGCAGGTACTCCTGTTTCCGGCGTAACTCAAGCAGAATTAGACCGTATTGCTCAAATCGCTCGTGACGTCTACGGCTACGAGCCAGGTGCTCCGATTTCTTCTGCACCGGTTGAAGACGAAAAGATCCTGATCAAACTGGACTGGCATATCAACGACGCACACCGTGCAGCCATCACCTATAACTGGAACGACGGCGGTAACTTACGTGAGTCGGACGGTGGTAGCGATACCTATGAGTTCTCAAACCACTACTATAACCGTGCAACCGAATTAACCTCTGTGGTTGGTGAATTGTACTCAAACTGGACCGATAACTTCTCAACTGAGATTCGTGCTGGTTACTCAGAAGTCATTAACAGCCAAATCACTTTAGGTCCAAAAGATATCGGTGAAATCCGTATCTTCACTCCAGGTGGTGCGCGTGTATTCCTAGGTGCAGACGACTCTCGTCAGGCGAACGAACTTAGCTATGACACAACGTTCTTCAAATTCGCTGGTAACTACTTCATTGGTGATCACGTTATTACCGGTGGTTTCGAGCGTGAAGAATTGTCTGTGTTCAACATGTTCGTACAGCACGCCCGCGGTGGTGAATACGAGTTTAGCTCTATCGATGATTTCGAAAACGGTCTAGCCGCTCGCGTTTGGTACGGTAATGCTGCTGGCACCCACAACCCACGCGAAGCAGCTGGTGCGTTTGACTACGCTATCAACACTGTATACCTCCAAGACGAATACTACATGTTCGAACATGACCTAACCATCACCTATGGTTTACGTTATGACTGGTATACCAGCAGCGACCTACCACGTGAAAACCCGAACTTCATTAACGAGTATGGTTACAGCAACCGCACTAACTTTGATGGCGAAGGCTTGTTACAACCACGTATCGGCTTTAACTGGAAACCAAGCTACAACCTAGAAGTTCGCGGTGGTATTGGCTTGTACTCTGGTGGTAACCCGAACGTTTGGATCGCGAACAACTACCAAAACGACGGTATCACTCAAATTCAAGTGAACCAACGTAACATTGATTTGTTCAACGATCCGTTAAGCGGTGCCGGCCGTCCATTGTATGATGTCCCATCATCATTGTATGACCAAGTCACCAACGCTTCTGGTAACAGCCCAGTTAACTCACTGGATCCGAACTTCAAAATCCCAAGTGAGTGGAAGTATGCCTTAGGTGCAACTTACACCTTCGACAACGACTTGATCTTGATGGGTGACATCTTATACACCAAGCGTAAAAACACTGCGATGCTAGTTGACCTTGCTTACGAGCAAGTAGGTACTGCATCTGACGGTCGCCCAGTGTATGACAACCCAAATGGTCGTGAAGGTGACTACATGTTAACGAACGCGCCTGATGCAGGCAGCCAGTTAAACGTGTCATTTGCCTTAAGCCAAGCGTATGACTTCGGTTTAGATTGGTCATTTGCTTACGCGTACACCGAGTCTGAAGAAAGCCAGAGCATGTCTTCGTCTGTTGCGAACTCGAACTTCGTTCAAACTGCAACCAGCGACATGGGCCACTACGCCGCAGCACCTGCGAACTACGAAATCCCACATCGTTTCACGTTACGTGTAAACTATGGTGTTGAGTTCTTCCCAGGTTACGAAACACGCTTCAGCTTGTTCGGTCAAGCGAACAAAGGTCGTCCATACAGCTACGGCTTTAACGGTTCAGACCTGTTCGGTGACCCAGCGTTTGGTCGTCAATTACTCTACGTTCCTACCGGCCTTGACGATGCGAACGTTATTTTTGCTAATGGCTTTGACACCGACGCATTCTTTGCCTTCCTTAACGAGTCAGGCTTAGATAAGTATGCTGGTGAAATCGCTCCACGTAACGCTTTCTATGGCAGCTGGTGGAACAAGTTTGACCTGAAAATCACGCAACAATTGCCAGCATTTGCTGATGGCCACAAAGCCAGCATGTTCTTCGTTATCGAAAACTTAGGTAACTTGTTGAACAGCGATTGGGGTGTGTTATATCAACCAGGCTTCCCACAAATCCAACGTGTTGTTGACGCTTCTTTAGATGCAGACAACAAGATTGTATTTGAGAACTTCTTGGGTGACCGTGGTCAAACTCGTGAAGTTGAGCCGTCAGTATGGCAAGCTCGTATCGGCTTTAACTACAAGTTCTAAGAACACTGTTAGTTAAACAAAAACGAAAGCCCTCGCATCTGCGGGGGCTTTTTTTTATCATAGCCTGAAGAATCACCAACCTTGATAAACACGAATGACTCATGAGTATTTTATGGCACGAGCCCTTGAGCTTGCGGCCATGGCGGAAGAACACAACGAAGTTCCGGTGGGAGCGGTATTAGTTCATCAGCAAGAAATTATTGGCGAAGGCTTTAATCAGGTCATTACCCTGAATGACCCCTCTGCCCATGCCGAGGTACAAGCCATTCGGGCGGCGGGACAATTCCTGAACAACTACCGTTTGGTGGATACCACCCTTTATGTCACTTTAGAGCCTTGTGCGATGTGTGCAGGCCTGATCACCCACGCACGCGTTAAAACCTTGGTGTATGGCGCTGCTGATCCTCGTACTGGTGCAGCTGGCACGGCGGTTGAGGTTCTCAACCATGCGGCCATGAATCATAAAGTTGAAGTCATTACTGGGGTACTGGCCGACCAAAGCGCATCCCTGCTCCGTAATTTCTTCCGTCGACGTCGATAAAAAAACCCCAACCTGATAACCAGATTGGGGTTTTGTCGGATGAGATTACGAAGGAAGTTAGCCCAAGAAAACCCGTGCATTACGGAACATCCGCATCCATGGGCTATCTTCACCCCATTCATCTGGATGCCAGCTGTTCGCCACAGTGCGGAACACTCGCTCCGGATGCGGCATCATGATTGATACGCGACCATCGGTGGTGGTTAAGCCGGTGATTCCTTCCGGAGAACCATTCGGGTTTGCAGGGTAAGTTTGAGTCACCTTGCCCCAGTTATCGATGTAACGCAAGGTCACTAATCCCTGTTCGTTGACCGTGGCTAAGTTCGTGCCAGTAAACTCTGCACGCCCTTCTCCATGAGAAACAGCGATTGGCATCCGTGACCCCGCCATGCCAGAGAAGAACAGTGATTGGTTCGATTGGACTTCGACTAAACTGAAGCGCGCTTCAAAACGCTCTGAGCGGTTGGTCACAAAGTGTGGCCACGCTTCCGCACCAGGGATTAATTCCTTCAGATTGGAAAGCATTTGACAGCCGTTGCAGACCCCGAGTGCGAAGGTCCGCTCCCGTTCAAAGAAACGGCTAAACTCTTCCCGCGCACGAGTGTTAAATAGAATCGACTTCGCCCAGCCTTCTCCGGCACCAAGCACGTCCCCGTATGAGAAGCCGCCACAGGCGACTAACCCGTCGAATTTATCTAAGCTGATTCGACCTGATAAGATATCGCTCATGTGCACATCAATGGCAGCGAAACCGGCGCGATCAAATGCCGCGGCCATTTCCGTTTGCGAATTCACGCCTTGCTCACGCACAATCGCGACCATAGGATCACGCCCCGTATTAATGTAAGGGGCCGCTACGTCCTCATTAAGATCAAAGGTTAACTCAGCAAATAATCCTGGATCATTTAAGGTTTGTTTGGCTTCGAACTCTTCATCCGCACAGGCTGGATTATCTCGTAAGCGCTGCATTTGATGCGTGGTTTCTGCCCACACGCCACGATAGAAGCTGCGTAAGTGAGCTAATACTTCCTCACCATTGCGGTGGAAGCGAATCACATCTTCTGCAACCGGACGACCAATGCGGTGCACACAGTCGGCCAGCCCATGCTCTGCATAGACCTGCTGGACGGCTTCTAAATCTGCCGCCGCAACTTGAATCACGGCACCAAGCTCTTCGCTAAATAACGCCGCAAAGTCGTCGTCCCCTAACGAATCAAGCGCTACATCAACGCCACAGTGTCCTGCAAACGCCATTTCTGCCACGGTGGCAAACAATCCACCATCGGAGCGGTCATGGTACGCCAACAGCTTTTTATCACGAATCAGCTGTTGGGTTGCATTAAAGAAGCCTTTAAGTAACTCCGGGCTATCCACATCTGGCGCGACATCGCCCAATTGACGGTACACTTGGGCTAAGGCCGAACCACCGAGGCGATTTTGTCCATGTCCCAAGTCAATCAAGAGCAGGTGGCTGTCCCCTTTATCGAGGCGCAGCTGTGGCGTGACGGTCCGACGAATATCTTGGACTCGACCGAACGCAGTAATAATGAGGCTCAATGGTGCTGTGACCGACTTATCGCCTTGCTCATCCTGCCACTGTGTTTTCATCGACATGGAGTCTTTACCAACTGGGATAGTAATTCCCAATGCTGGACAAAGCTCTTCACCCACCGCTTTCACCGCTTCGTATAAGCCGGCATCTTCGCCTGGGTGTCCTGCCGCCGCCATCCAGTTTGCGGATAACTTCACAAACTTCAAATCACCGATGTCAGCTGCTGCAATGTTGGTCAGCGCCTCACCCACCGCCACTCGTGCGGATGCCGCGAAGTTTAGCAATGCCAGCGGAGTCCGCTCACCCATGGCCATGGCTTCTCCTGCATAGCTATCATAGCTGGCTGCAGTTACCGCCACGTCGGCCACCGGCACTTGCCATGGCCCTACCATTTGGTCGCGCGCAACTAAACCCGTCACACTGCGGTCACCAATGGTGATCAAAAAGGTTTTTTCAGCAATGGCTGGTAAGCGCAATAAACGTTTTGCCGCATCACTCAAGGTCATCTCAGAACGGTCTAAAGGTTCCCCTTGCGCTTGCAATGACACCACATCACGATGCATTTTCGGCGGCTTGCCTAATAAAACATCCAGAGGTAAATCAATTGGCTTATTCTCGAAGTGGGCATCATTCAAGACCAATTGACGCTGTTCCGTCGCTTCACCAATCACCGCATACGGTGCTCGCTCACGACGGCAAATCTCATCAAAAACCGCCAAGTTTTCGGGAGCAATGGCTAACACATAACGCTCTTGCGCTTCGTTACACCAAATTTCCAGCGGCGACATGCCTGCTTCGCCATTGGGAACCTTACGCAACTCAAAGCGCCCGCCGCGCCCGCCATCATTGACGAGCTCTGGCATGGCGTTGGATAAGCCACCCGCGCCCACATCGTGAATAAATGCGATCGGGTTTTTATCGCCCAACTGCCAACAACGGTCGATGACTTCTTGGCAGCGTCGCTCCATTTCAGCGTTATCACGCTGGACGGAAGCAAAATCCAGATCTTCATTGGACGACCCAGACGCCATGGACGATGCCGCACCGCCACCAAGACCGATGTTCATAGCAGGACCACCAAGCACGATGAGCTTGGCGCCTACTGGAATCTCACCTTTCTCAACGTGTTGTTCACGAATGTTACCAAGCCCGCCGGCAATCATAATTGGCTTGTGGTAACCCCGAATTTCTTTTCCGTTGTGACTGACAACTTGTTCTTCATAGGTACGGAAATACCCGGTTAGCGCAGGACGGCCAAACTCGTTATTGAACGCCGCACCACCTAATGGGGCCTCGATCATAATATCGAGCGCGCTCACAATTCGGCTTGGCTTGCCAAAATCTTCTTCCCATGGCTGTTCATAGCCTGGAATACGTAAGTTAGAAACGGTAAAGCCCACCAACCCGGCTTTAGGTTTGGAACCGCGCCCTGTAGCACCTTCGTCGCGAATTTCACCGCCTGAACCAGTCGCGGCACCTGAATATGGAGCAATCGCAGTCGGGTGGTTATGGGTTTCCACCTTCATTAAAATATGGATCGGCTCATGAAAATAGCTGTATTCACCTGCCGCATTGCTGCCAATAGGGTGCGGATAGAATCGTCCCGCTTCAGAACCTACCATCACCGCTGCGTTATCTTTATAAGCAGAAAGAACGTTGTCCGGAGTGACTTCGTAGGTGTTTTTAATCATTTTGAAGAGAGATTTTGGCTGCACGATGCCATTAATGGTCCAATCGGCATTAAAAATCTTGTGACGACAGTGCTCCGAGTTTGCCTGGGCAAACATATACAGCTCGATGTCGTTTGGATTACGTTCCAACGCCAAGAAGTTCTCATACAGATAATCGACTTCATCATCGGCCAGTGCGAGTCCCATCTCATGGTTAGCGCGTTCTAGCGCTTCACGTCCGCCTTGCAAAATATCAACACTTTGCAACGGTGCTGGCTCTGCTTCATGGAATAAGCGCTCGCCTTCGTGGAAGTCACGCAATACCATTTCTGCCATTCGATCATGAATCAACGCGGCCGCTTGCTTGAGTTGTTCAGCGCTGAAATCACCTTTCAGGTAATACGCGGTGCCTCGCTCAATTCGCTGGATTTGAGTCAACCCACAATTGTGAGCGATGTCTGTGGCTTTCGATGACCAAGGAGACACCGTTCCTTGCCGCGGCACCACAATGAGTAATTCGCCTTCAGGCGTATGTGATGTCAGCGCTGGTCCATAGGTCAATAGTTTACCCAAGACAGTACGAGCGTCGTCATCGAGCGCTTGTTCAAGATGAACGAAATGAACAAACTCCGCATAGATCGCTGTAACAGGCAAACCTGCACGTTGCATGCGCTGCAATAACTTTTCGTTTCGAAATTCAGACAAGGCGGGGGCGCCGCGTACTATTTCCACAAACATGTCTCCGATAATGATTGGGGGGATATTTATTCGTTTTCGATTAAGCGAAACCATTTTTGTCGACGATCAATCTGCAAATGGCGTTGCTTGCGCAACCAGGCACGACGTCGCTCCGGTGAAACTAACCTGCGTTTTAACTTACGCATCAATCGACTCCATCACCACTCCCCTCTGGAATAGTGATTTCTATGGGTTTAGCCGGTATGCGTCCGCGCTCATCAAGCCAAACCAAGGTGTCATAATAACGACGTATGTTCCCTACATATCGCACTGGTTCATCACCACGGGCAAACCCATATTTGGTTTGCCGGTAAAACTGTTTCTGCCGCAATAAGGGGAGCCTAGTCTGGACGTCAATCCACCGATCCGGATCGCCACCTTGCTGCTGCGTTAAAATTCGTGCATCTTCTAAATGCCCATACCCGATATTATAGGCGGCTAATGCAAACCACGTGCGATCCGGCTCGGCAATGCGCGCCGGAATTTGTTGCAGCATCCGCTCAAAATAACGAGCTCCACCTTGAATACTTTGTTCAGGATTCAAGCGGCTGGTCACCCCCATGGCTTGCGCTGTTGGTAAGGTGAGCATCATCAACCCGCGCACTCCCGTTGGCGAAACAGCACGCGGGTTCCATAAACTTTCTTGGTAGCTGATGGCAGCTAATAAGCGCCAATCCAAGCTGCCAGCGTGCTGCTCGAACAACTCTCGATATTTAGGCAGCACCCGTTGTACCGCATCGATAAATAAACTGGTATCCACGTAGTTAAACTGACTGACATGGCCATAATGTTGATCGAGTAACTGCACCAATTGTCCAGAGTGACGTAACTCACCAAAGAATTTTATCACTTCTGCGTACAAAGAGGCATCAATATGTTGATTTAGCAACCAAGCAATATCTGCTTGGTCAATCACGGTGAAGGCAACACTGAGGTCGGGGTAATAGCGACGCTGAATATCTAAGGTGTGACTGTCCGCGATGGTGTAGGCAATTTCCCCTTGAATGACTTGTCGTAGCAACTCGTTGGCATCATAGTCGTCGGTTGTTCGCCAGCGTAGGTTCGGGTTCTCGGCACTTAATTCGAGTAACCAATCATGGTGGCTGGAACCATCGACCACCACCAACTCAGCATCAAGGTCAGCTAAGCTGCGCGGTCGATCCCGTGCCCCTTGTTTAAAGACAATGCGTTGTGCCACTTCCATATAGGGTGGCCCAAAACGAAATTGCTGCTCTCGCTGTGGCGTTCGATTCAGCCCAGCCGCTAATAAATCCACTTCGCCCTGCGCCAGCAAATTAAATAAATGATTGATGTTGTAGCGCGTGACCATTTCGAGCTCAACACCTAGTTGATCTGCAAAGCGACGCGCTAAGTGATACTCCAGCCCAGCTTCGGCTTCGGCATCCAAATAATAGCTGGTGGGCCCTAATAAGGTGCCCACCCGCAATACGCCGCGCTCTTGGATGGCATCCAGCTGGCTTGGCTGAGGCTCAGGAGCACAGCCAATTAACACCAATAACAACAACCAGCTAGCGCACCTTTTTAGCACGGCTTATTCCCATTCAATCGTGGCTGGAGGTTTACCTGAAATGTCATACACCACGCGGGAAATGCCATCGATTTCATTAATAATACGGTTCGATACGCGGCCCAATAGCTCATAAGGCAAATGTGCCCACCTTGCCGTCATAAAATCAATGGTTTCAACTGCACGCAGTGCCACCACCCAATCGTATTTACGCGCATCTCCCATCACGCCTACCGAGCGAACTGGAAGGAACACGACAAACGCTTGGCTGACTTCGTGGTACAAGCCAGCTTCACGCAGCTCACTGATGAAGATGTGGTCCGCACGACGTAAGATATCGCAATATTCTTTCTTCACTTCACCCAATACCCGCACGCCCAGGCCTGGGCCTGGGAATGGATGGCGATACAACATGTCGTAAGGCAAGCCAAGCTCGAGGCCAATTTTCCGCACTTCATCTTTAAAGAGTTCACGCAGCGGTTCCACCAAGCTCAGTTTCATATTTTCTGGTAAGCCGCCAACGTTATGGTGCGACTTAATTACATGGGCCTTGCCCGTTTTTGAGCCTGCCGACTCAATCACGTCGGGATAAATGGTGCCTTGCGCCAAAAACGACACATCGTTAATGAGGCTGGCCTGTTCATCAAAAATCTCAATGAACACGCGGCCAATGATTTTTCGTTTTGCTTCAGGGTCTTGCTCGCCGGCTAGCGCATCAAGGAAGCGGTCTTCCGCATCCACATGGATAATGTTTAAGCCGTAATGATCGCCAAACATTTCCATCACTTGCTCAGCTTCACGCCAACGCAATAACCCATTATCGACAAACACACAGGTAAGCTGATCACCAATGGCACGATGTAGCAACATGGCAGTCACCGAGCTATCCACACCGCCGGATAATCCCAACACCACCTTTTTATCACCTACCTGCGCTCTAATTCGAGCCACTGCGTCATCAATAATCTGTGACGGAGTCCAACGCTGCTCACATTCGCACAGTTCCACCACAAAATGCTCAAGCATGCGCAGCCCTTGACGGGTGTGGGTTACTTCAGGATGGAATTGCACACCGTAAAAATCACGGGTTTCATCGGCGATGGCGGCAATTGGGCAAGTTTCCGTTTGGGCCACAACTTGAAACCCTTTAGGAACCACGCTGACTTTGTCACCATGGCTCATCCACACATCGAGTAACGGATTGCCATTTGCGTGCACGCTGTCCTCAATATGATGGAATAACGGGCATGGAGCGATCCGTTCAACCTGGGCGTAACCAAATTCACGCTCGCTAGAGCCTTGCACTTGGCCACCCAATTGCACAGCCATGGTTTGCATGCCATAGCAAATTCCTAAAACAGGAACGCCCGCTTCAAAAACATACTCAGGCGCACGTGGCGAGTCAAGCGCAGTGACCGATTCAGGACCACCCGACAAAATTATGCCACTGGGGCGAAATTCTTTGATATCTTCCGCGCTGACATCCCATGCCCACAGTTCACAATACACCCCTAATTCACGAACGCGGCGAGCAATGAGCTGCGTAAACTGAGATCCAAAGTCTAAAATTAAAATGCGATCTGCATGAATATCTTGCATGGTATCTTAGCCCATCCGATAGTTAGGTGCTTCTTTGGTGATTTGGACACCGTGCACGTGGGATTCACCCATTCCTGCCGCCGTCACTTTCACAAACTGTGGCTTGGTGCGCATTTCTTTAATGGTGGCACAGCCTGTTAATCCCATGGCTGAGCGTAATCCGCCCATTTGCTGGTGAATGATGGCCGCAATCGGGCCTTTATACGGAACGCGCCCTTCAATCCCTTCTGGAACTAGCTTTTCTGCTTCATTGCTGGTTTGGAAATAACGATCCGATGAACCATGGCGTTGGTTCATGGCACCGATACTGCCCATGCCACGATAGGATTTGTAGTAACGCCCTTGGTACAGCTCAACTTCACCGGGGGACTCTTCCGTTCCCGCGAGCATGCTACCGACCATCACACAGTCAGCCCCTGCAGCAATGGCTTTCGCGATATCACCCGAGTAACGGATACCACCGTCAGCGATCACTGGAATATTGGTGCCTTTCAGAGCATCAACCGCATCAGAAATTGCCGTAATTTGCGGCACGCCACAGCCGGTTACAATTCGTGTGGTGCAAATTGAGCCAGGACCAATCCCTACTTTAACAGCATCCACGCCAGCATCTGCTAACGCTTTCGCGCCCGCGCCAGTGGCGACGTTTCCAGCAATAATGGCTAAGTTTGGATATTGCTTACGCGTGGCAATAACACGGTCAATCACACCTTGTGAGTGGCCATGGGAGGTATCGATCAGCAATACATCCACCCCGGCATCCACTAAAGCATCAATACGCTCATCCGTGCCTGCGCCAACGCCTACTGCAGCTCCCACCCGCAAACGCCCCAACTCATCTTTACAGGCGTTGGGTTTGTTTTCTGCTTTGGTGAAATCTTTTAAGGTAATCATGCCACGTAAGTGGAAGGCATCATCAACCACCAAGATTTTCTCAATTCGATGTTGATGCATCAGATTTAAGATATCGTCGCTGGAGGTATGTTCTTTCACCGTGACCAGTTTATCTTTCTGCGTCATGATCGAACTAATTAAGCGGCTATCGTCGCGCTCTGCACGAGTGTCACGCCCCGTTACAATCCCCACCAGCTCGCCGCTTTCTTCGACGACTGGGAAACCATGAAAACCGTGTTCCCGCGCTAGCGCTCGCACTTCGCCAATGGTCGTATGTGGTGACACAGTGACCGGATCGGACACCACCCCACTTTCATACTTCTTCACTTGGCGAACGTGAGCAGCTTGCTCCTCAATGGTCATGTTCTTATGAATAAATCCGATACCGCCTTCTTGGGCTAAAGCAATCGCCAACGCCGCTTCAGTCACGGTATCCATCGCTGCTGACACCATTGGAATGTTCAATTCGATGGTGCGAGTTAAGCGCGTGCGCAAATCGGCATTATGGGGAAGAACGGTAGAATGTCCGGGGACGAGCAGAACGTCGTCAAAGGTTAGGGCTTCTTGGGCAATTCGTAGCATGGCAACATCTCACTAGCTGACTTAATGTTGCGGGTAGATTTTACTCGCAAATGGCTTTCCAGTAAACTCTTTTTTTTATTGTTACCGAGGTAGGCGAATGCAGCAAGCACATATCTTTACTGTTTTTGGGCTCAATAGTGAAGTTCGCCAGGTATTAGAACAGGGCTTTGGCTCCATTTGGCTCGTTGGTGAAATCTCCAACTTCACTGCCGCCAGCTCAGGTCATTGGTACTTTACGCTGAAAGATGAGCGGGCACAAATTCGTGGCGCCATGTTCCGCCAAGCCAATCAACGAATTCGATTGCGCCCACAGCACGGCATGCAAGTGTTGGTGCGCGCAAAACTCACCATTTACGAACCACGCGGCGACTATCAGCTCATTGTGGAGCATATGGAAGACGCTGGACTCGGCTTGCTGCAACAGCAATACGAACAACTCAAAACAAAGCTGCAAGCAGCCGGTCTCTTTGATCCAGCCCATAAGCAAGCCTTGCCTACAACGATTCGGAAAGTCGGCGTCATTACCTCCCCGACCGGCGCGGCAGTGCGCGATATTCTAGCTGTGTTGCGCCGTCGTGACCCCAGCATTGAGGTGGTTATTTATCCAAGCTCCGTGCAAGGTAAGAGCGCAACAGCTGAACTGCTCGACATGCTGCAACGAGCGGTCACCCGTAATGAAGTGGATGTGCTGATTTTGGCACGCGGTGGTGGCTCCCTCGAAGATTTATGGTGTTTTAATGATGAAGCTCTCGCTCACGCCATTTTTCAATGTCCCATTCCCACCATTTCGGCAGTGGGGCATGAGGTGGACTTCACCATCAGCGATTTTGTGGCAGACGTGCGTGCTCCCACGCCTTCTGCTGCAGCGGAACTGATTAGCCGCGATCAACGGGAACGGATTCATCAGCTAGCCCAGCTAGAACAACGCGCCCTGCGTGCGTGGCAACGGTTGGTGGGTACCCACCAACAGGCCCAAGGCTATTGGTTCCATCGTTTGCAGCAGCAACATCCTCAACGGCAAATTGAGCGGAACCAACAACGCGTTGATGAACTGCTGCAACGGTCACAATACAGCCTGCAACGAACGCTGAAACAAACCACTTTGCGCCAGCAACAATTAGCGGTTCGTTTATCCACGGTGCATCCGGAACGCCAATTAAAACGCCACCAGCACGAGCTTGAACAGTTACAGCAGCGCCTTTATCGCGTCACGTCAGCCACGGTGAAACAGCAGCAACAGCGTTTTGCTCATTTGATGCAAAATCTACAACTGGTCAGTCCTCTTGAGACCATAGGACGTGGGTACGCAGTCGTGCAAACACTTGATGGAGACGTAGTTCGCAACCCGAATCAACTCGCACCGCAGCAAGAGTTTCGGGTACGGGTTGCGGAAGGTGAATTTACTGCACTAAAAACTGCAACAACGCATACCACAAAGGCAACGTAATAAAGCACAGCAGCACCCCGTAGCCAACCACCGCAGCAGTCAGCGTGGGTGCTAGCCCCGCCATGATGGCCAAGGCGCCAGCCGATATCATCGCAGGCATCGCGGCTTCCATAATGGTGACTTGCACCACCAACTGATCCAGGCCAAAGCCGTACAAAATAAGCAACGCAACCGCTGGCATCGCTATCAACTTTAAGCCCAGCGCCCAAAATAAGGGCGCGTGGTCTTCTTTGGGCACCCGTAGTTTTAATTGGAACCCAACCGCGACCATAATGACTGGGACCAAGGTAATGGCTAAGGCATCAATGAAGTCGCTAATTGCTGCGGGATAAGGATGGCCCCGTAACAGCAATGCGACCACTAACGCAATAAATGGCGGAAAGCAGGCAATCCGCTTAGCAATCGCAACTGCGCTCGGTCGTTGCGTCGCAGCACCGGGTTCATGGCTGTAAATAGCTACAATAATAGTCGCGTAAATCGATAAGATAAAAAATGACCCCAGTTGGTCATACAGTAAGGCATAAGGGATGCCTTCTGGGCCAAAAAATGCTTCCACCATCGGGAAGCCAACAAAGGAGGTATTGCCCAACGGCACAATAATGAGTAACGCACCGGTGGTCATCCGCGACCAGCGAAAAAGTTTGCTTAAGCCTAAGACCGTTGGCACGGTCAGAGCTAACAAAATCCATGGGATGAGTGCTGGGTACAACAATTCCTTGCCAAATTCCAAGGTTGGAATTTTTTGTAACACCACCGCAGGTAATGCCACGTAAATAACGAAAGCATTCAGTACCTGTCCGGTATTTTGGGGAAACTGTCGACTCCGCTGTAACAGCAAACCAATCGCAAGATACCCTGCGATAAAAATAAAATGGGCCATCGCTTCAAACTAACCTTTTTACTACACCAATGATGACCCTAGTGTAACCTTCCTAGAAGCGATGTTCGATACCGATAGAAGCAAACTCCTGCTGCGCTTCGATATGATCGAGATCGCGCTGGGTATACCAAGCGTAGAGTTTCGTGTTATCCAACCATTGATAATCAACACCACCCGACCACGAACTGCGCTTGCCATTGCTGAAATCTAACTGTTGATATTGCACCAAGAATTTAAGTTCCCGCCAAGGTTGAGCAAGGTTTAACGCAAAGCCATCAGCTTGACCGCTGCCATCCACGTTCTCTTGATCCTGCCACAGTACGCCTACTTGAGTAGTCCCGAAGTGAGTTAGAGCAACCGCCCGAACAATGTTTTTCCCATTGACCGCATCATCCACCCCAACGCCGACATAGTAATCACTATTTTTAAGCTTACTATCGCCGTACGTGACGGTCACTGACACGCCATTATCTGCATTATTTTCAAGGGTGTAACTGGCAGCCACTTGGAATTGGCCCAGCATGGGAGAGAAGTAATTGAAGGTGTCATTCATCCGGCTTTTACCGGCGAAAATGTGCTTGAGATCGCCTTCGTAGTCGCCAAATAAATCAAAGGCACCTTGTAGCATCTTGACGGCAGTATCGCGGCGCCCAACCGAGAACTCTCCGAAGTTGCCTTTGATTCCTAGATACTGATTACGGGGGCTAAATACATGGGAATCGGTGAGATCGGTTAAATCAACTTCCCATTCCATTTGATAAATTATTTCGGTGGTTTCACTCAGCGCGACCGCTCCTTTCGCGCCGATGCGTGATGCATAATTTGTCAGGCTGGTATCGGTTCCGGCACCGTCGTCTCTATCGCTGGCTTGCCACCCCAAATTTGCACGACCATAGAGTTGAAACCACGTCGGTTGGTCAGCTACTGCTGTTGCTGGCATCACCAACCCGCACCCCATCATGACTATAACGCCATTCATTATCTTGCGCATAACACGGCCCCTTCCCGTTAAATGGTCGCAATCTAGTGTAATCCATGAACGAAAACGGGGCTATGTTATGTCATATTTGTGACAGTTTGATTACTTTGTGTCAGTTTTTCGTCATATTGATGGCATTAAGATGACGAACGGATGACATCGCTCAATTTTTGCAGTGATTCTAACTGCTGCTGTTCTGCTTCAGCATACTGTTCCCACTGACTGGCAAGTTGCTGCGCCTCATCGAATTGCTTGGCTGCAGCAAAGGCTTGTAGCGCAGCATTAAAGTTCTCTAAATTTAACTCCGCCATGCCAATGACTAGGTGCATCATGCCAGGTTGCCGTAACTGTCCTTTTTCCAGAGCTTGTCGAGCAGCACTTAACGCTTCTTGATAACGCTCATTGTTGAGCAACAAGGTCGCTCGCTGCGCATCCAATTCACCATTATCACTCAGTTTCGCAGCAGCAATCAGTGCCTCATTGGCTTTATCAGTTTCACGCGCAGCAATCCATGCTTGCGATAAAAACTGTAGGTTAGATAACGTCGGTTGAATAACTCCTTCCGCCATACCCTTCGCCACTACTTGCCCGGCTTGATATGGCAAATCACCGAAAAAGTAGGTTTGCGCCAAATTCAATAGCTCCGATTCTTTCGCGAGATAACCGAGTTGATAGGACACTTCCATCAGCGCCAGTTGCTTTTGATGCTCACCTAACTGCCCATAAACCCCTGCAAGTTGTACCCAATATTCCGGTTTATTGTAATGCTTCACTAATTGCTCCAATACCCCTGCAACCTGCTCCATTTGGTCCAACTCGTAGTACACCGCGCGCTGTAAAATCAGCCAATTCTCTTCCGGCTTCTGAGCTTGCTTAACGGCCGCTTGAATCACCTGGTTAATGGCTGTGAGGGCCTGCGGGAAATTCCCCTGCTGATAGAGCGTTTGCGCTTTTAACACCCAACCTTTTTGCTGCTGTTCTTGCGGCACCAGTTGCTCCCAGCGGGTGAGGTATTGCAGCACTTGATCGTAGTTTTCTTGACCTAAGCTCAATTGGGCGAGGCTAAAGAGGGTATTTTGTTCCAAGGCAAGTGGCAACGCTTCTTCTTCAACTAATTTATTGAAGTAAAAAATGGCCTTTTCAACATTGTCTTGGCCGTAGTTGAAGTACCCATAGAAGTTCCACAACATCGCACGCTCATAGCTGTTCATGCTGCTTTGTTTGCGTTCCACTTCTTGTAACACGCGGAGCCCCGCATCAACATCCCCGGCATCAACCAATTGTTGTGCGCGTGCCAATTGACTGTACACTTGTTCACGCAACGCAGGTGTCTTTTTGCGCTCTTGAGTAAAGCCTTCGGCTTGTATCAGAACACTCAATAACACGGACAAAATAATGAGTTTTCGCATGAGTTTAGCCTCTATCCATCAATCGCAAACGTGAGACGGTTTTGAACCCCTTCAACTTCAACAGGTTCTCCTTGCACGACCCGCGGTTTGTATTTGAACTTCAATACCGCATCGATAGCCGCTTGGTCGAAAATGTGCTCTGGTTGAGCTTCCACCACATAAGGATCTCGCACCGTTCCTTGCTTGGTTACGGTAAATTCAACCACCACATAACCTTCAATACCACGTTGTAATGCTCGCCGCGGATACACCGCTTGCACCTTCACAATGGGTAAGTACTCACCATCGCTTTGATCCAATCCAATGCCTCCAGCAAGTTGTGCATCACCACCCGCATCGACGGAGAAATCAAACCCACTCATGGAGGAATCGACGGGATCCGATTGCAGTTGCGGCTGCGGCATCACCGGGGGCGGAGGATTCGGCTCAGGTGGACGTTGTGGTTTGCGTTCTTTTTGCTGCACTTCTTCGTCGGGCTTCACTCTCACAAAGTCGAGCATGCTGCCTTGGGGAGGTTCAGTCATCGCTCCTTCCCCCCCAACAATCATGGCTTGCATCATGTAAAAGAGGCCCGCAGTCATAACGAATGCAGCGAGCAACGCTAGCGCAAGTCGTTTCATAGTCCCTCTTCTTGAGTTGCGATGGAGACATCAAATACTCCCGCAGCACGGGCAGCATCCATGACTTTGATGAGCACATCGGTGGTCGCTTTCTTATCTGCTTGAATCACCACTGAGCCTTGTGGGTTTTCTGCATACAAACGTTCAATATTGGCTTGCACAGCTCGCACATCCACTTGGCGTTTGTTGATCCAAACTTCACCTGTTTCGCTAATCGCGACTAAGATATTGGCTCGATCCTTTTGCACTGCAGTGGCTGCTTCTGGGCGATTCACGTCAATCCCTGCTTCTTTCACAAAAGAGGCGGTAACGATAAAGAAGATCAATAAGATAAACACCACATCCAGCATGGGCGTCATATCGATCTGGGTATCTTCTTCTTCAACTAAATTGGCAAAATGTTGTTTCATCATATCGCTCCAAATTATGCTGAGAGCTGGAGTTGACTATCATCCAACGCCAACTGCTGTGCTAACGTCACCCGCTCACGCTTAGTGACGCGCTTTAACCAAGTGGTGGCAAATACTCCCGAGAGCGCCCCAACCATCCCTGCCATGGTTGGAATCGTCGCCTTCGACACACCAGCTGCCATGGAACGTACGTTACCGCTGCCAGCTACCGCCATGACATCAAAAACTTCAATCATGCCGGTCACAGTTCCCATCAAACCCAGCAGGGGGCAGAGTGCTACCAAGGCTTGGAGGGTTGGTAAATTACCACCAAGCGCCATCGAAACTCGCGAAATAAGCGCACTTCGAATTTGCTCTGCTTCCCACGAGTTTCTTTCGGTTCGCGACTGCCATTGCTGTACCGCTGCAGTCACCGCCTGGCGATGACCACGCAGGTAGTAAAAAATACGTTCCAAAATCAGTAACCACATCACAAAAATGAGCACCCCAATCACCAGCAATACTTGCCCACCGGTTTCGATGAAATCTTGAATGGCGTGACTGAACTCAAGCAGTAGCATGGTTATTGCCCTCGTTCTGAACGTTCCGCAATAATTCCAGAGGCTTGTTCCTGCAAAATATGAATAATATTGCGGCTACGGGTATGTAATGTAGCGAACAATAACGTCATTGGAATCGCCACAACTAACCCTTGTACCGTGGTCACTAGGGCCTGCGAAATACCCCCAGCCATCAGCTTCGGATCGCCGGTACCAAATAAGGTAATGGCTTGGAAGGTATTAATCATACCGGTGACAGTACCAAGTAATCCCATCAATGGTGCTACCACAGAAATGATTTTGATAAAGGTTAAGTACCGTTGGATTGCAGGGACTTCACGTAAAATCGCCTCGCTCAATTTCAGTTCCAACGTTTCAGTATCAGCGCTCGGATAGTTGTCTTTGACCGCCATGACTCGGCCAAGTGGGTTATCAACACTCACTTTGCTGCTGTTCATTTGACGCTTCACTTTCGCGTTCATGCGGG
The DNA here is from genome assembly GCF_900104245.1 of Pseudidiomarina indica. Classification (GTDB taxonomy): domain Bacteria; phylum Pseudomonadota; class Gammaproteobacteria; order Enterobacterales; family Alteromonadaceae; genus Pseudidiomarina; species Pseudidiomarina indica. Next base: position 53,065 of record NZ_FMXN01000007.1, on the reverse strand, counting down.
TTAATCCGACAAACCGAATTGCTGCGAGAACTAAGCCAATAACACCTAGCGCTAAAATGATGTAACCAACTGTCCCGCCTTGCTCAATACGTTCGCCAAGGTCTGGCGCTTGAACTAACAGTCCCAAAATGGCTCCTGCGGTCGGGTCCAAGGCAAACTGAGTCGGTTGTGAATCTGCTTGTTCAAGGTTTTTCACCGTTGCTAAATAGCGTTGGCTTGGCTGACGAACCAACTCAGCAACGGATGAGGTTCCTGGAATCAATTCCAAGTAACGCCCATCGGCAACCAGGTTAAAGGCACCCACACGCGTCACTTCACGCATGTCTTTTTCACCATTCGCTAAGGTCACTAAAGAATCAAATTGAGTGACTTTTCCGGACTCAGCCATTTCATGGAGTAACGTCAGCCATACGGATTCAATCTCTTCCATGCTCGCCAATGTGGAGCTGCGGCCCATTTTTTCCGCAAGGTCTAATAACGGCTGATGACGCTCAGGGTACTCTGCTGATACCACCGAGGTTTGTAGCTTGCTGGCGGTATCTCCGGCCACCTGTTGCAACACACCAAATAGTTCTCGCAAGGAACCCATCCGTTGAGTTAAGGCCTCTGTGAGACTCGCCAATTCCATCTCATTGCCTTCGAATTGGCTCTCTAATTGCTCGCTCAAACGCTCAAGTTGATCACGTTCCGCCATAGCTTCACGCAACAAACGTTCTTGCGCATCGGCTTGAGCACGAAACCGAGCTTCACGCTCTTGGTTTTCCTTCGACTGGGAAAATTTGCCTTGCTGAAGTTGCTGGAGCAATTGCTCTAAGTTCACCGGCTCTTGGGGGGCAGACCAACTCGAGAATGAGGCCAAACTCACTACCACTGCAAGTGCGGCAACAATCGATTTCTTCCACATAATTACTCTCCTACCGCCGAGTTTGCGACATGAATTGGCAACATCAATAAGTCAGGGGCTAATTGTTTCTTCGCCACCCGAATCGCTTTTTGTACGGCACTGGCGTAGCTTGATGAAAGTGGCTCCCACTGCCGTTGCTGTTGATTCCATACTCCTATGGTCGATCCATCTCGTGTCTGATAAATCAACGCCGTACGTCCCACCCGTAAGAACTCCACATCTTGAGGTTGGCCAGCAATCTCCATCACGCCGTTATATGCCTCAATGGTACGTCCGTAATCTGCTTCAATTTGAAAGGCTTCCATAACGCGACGGAATTTTTCTGAAACGGCAACATCGGCCCGATCCATCAATGCTTGTAATCCGGCTAACCGCTGTTGTCTTTCTTCTGGTAAAAAAGGCACATCCAAATCAATGAATACCCCCAAGCTTTCCACCATCTGCAACATCAGTGGAGTAATTTGACGCTCCACCACACTGACTTCATCGATAGACCGATTGAGTTCATCTTTTTCAGCTTGCTGAGACTGCAGTTGGCGTTGCAACTGTTGCGTATAAGCCTTAAGCCCTTGAATTTGGCGGGTTATTTGCTTGTATTGTTGAAGACGTTCTTGGGTGGAATCCGCAATGGTTGCCACCTTGTGCTGTGATGATTTTGCTGCTTGGGTAATTTCGTTCGCAGCATCAACAACAGGTGCCAGGGTTGAGTCCTGAGCGAGGGAAGGCGCACTACTTAGAGTAAGTAGGATCACCGTAGAAAGAATGGAATGCTTCATGAATGTACCTTGCGCATCTATGGATCAATGATGCGCAAGATACTGCTGTTTTATGACAGCGGAGTGACCTAATGATGTCAGTTATGTTTCATTATGATCGGATTGTTTAAGTTGTGTGACCATTTCACGCATATCCACACCGCTTGGATGCTGGAATACGCGCAAGCCAAATTCAGGCAAAATGGAAATTAGATGGTCAAAAATATCCGATTGAATGCTTTCATACTCAGCCCAAACTGTGGTGGCCGTAAAACAATAGATTTCCAATGGCAGTCCATCTGGCGTTGGGTTCAACTGCCGCACCATCAGCGTCATATCTTGATGAATCCGCGGATGATTCTTCAAATACTGCACCACATAGGCTCGGAAGGTACCGATATTGCTGATTCGGCGAGTGTTCACCGGCTCCTTACCTTCGTCTTTTAATTTCTGATTCCACTCGTCAATTTCTTGCTGTTTCGAAGTAAGATAATCGCGCAATAGGCGGAATCGATACAGTTTTTTACGTTCTTCACTCGATAAAAAGTGCACACTGTTTTGATCGAGCATCAAACTCCGTTTAATCCGTCGCCCACCTGACTCTTGCATTCCGCGCCAGTTTTTAAAGGGATCATTAATGAAGCGTTTGGTCGGGATGGTCGAAATGGTTTTATCCCAGTTCTGTACTTTGACGGTATGCAATGCGATATCAATGACATCACCATCAACGCCAAGGTTTGGCATTTCCACCCAATCTCCAACACGAATAATATCGTTCGAAGAAATTTGAACACTTGCCACCAACGAGAGCAAGGTGTCTTGGAATACCAACATCAAGACTGCCGCCATTGCACCTAAGCCTGATAGTAGAATGACCGGTGAACGATCAATCAAGGCGGCAATGACTAAAATGGCTGCAATTGCATAAATCCCAATTTTAACGACTTGAATATAGCCTTTAATTGGCTTCTGGTGGGCATCCGGGCGACGCTCGTAGACGGTGTTTACGACGGTCAGAATACCGCTTATCGCGCGGGCTAACGTTAATACAATAAAGGCGTTACAAACGTTACGCACCACAATCCCAACTTCTGCAGGGAGTTGCGTGATAGTCATCACGCCGTATGAAATAACTAGCGCCGGAACCACGTTCGCGATCCGCGCAATCACATTACTTTCAAATAATTCTTTGTCGCGCCCCGCAGGAGTATATGAAATAACCGCAAGAACGCCGCGTAGAAGAATCTTCTTTACTACAAAGTTCGCCAGCCATGCTGCCGCTAACAATAACAAGACGCGTACCAAAATATCTAACTCCGCGTATTGTGCTAACCATTTTTGTCCTAACTCTAACTGTTCTTGCATACCATTTACCTTACATTATCCGCTTTTTGAGTGCGTCCTTCAGTAGAATAACATAACGCACTTGGGTTGCGGGTACAACGCTTGGCTTATTGCGCAGCAGGCCAATTTCCAGTACCTTGTTGGAAAGTATTCAGGGACACTCAATGGCAACATCTAGTATTTCAAAATCGCTATTAACCAACGTTCTATCCGTGTATTTTGTGCTGACACTGATTGTTACGTCGGTGCAAGTTGTGGCGGAGTACTACGATACCAAGCACATGCTGGTGCAAGAGCTGAATAACCAGCAAAGTACTTTTAATCACTCCTTGGCTCGTTCCCTATGGGAATACAACACCCCACAAATTGAAGCGATTGCCGACGGTCTTATTAACATCCCAGCCATTGCTGGGTTAGTGATTCGAGACGATACCGGACGAGTCATCAGTGAATTAGGCCGAACCCCGCCCTTAAGTGACTTCCCGATGGTTGCCGCTGACAGCTATGAATTACCCGAGCGCAACGGAGTGTTTGGCTATTATTCAAAACTGGTGTTCGAGTTTTCCGGCGACTCAACCCAAGTGGGCGATGTCACCTTATATACCACCCGAGATATCGCCATTGAACGGATTAAGGTCAGTTTATACTTCATCATTGGCTCCGCCATTGTCAAAAGTACGTTTCTAATCCTGCTATTTAGCGTTGCTTTCCATCAAATGTTAAGTCACCCGATGCGTGATCTCACCAGCCAAATCCAAAACTTTCGGCTGGATGATTTAGAGCACTCAAAAATTCATGTCCGTAACTTACGCGACACCGAGTTCATTCTGCTTGAACGGGCCTATAACCAATTGGTTGAAAACCTTAAAGAATACCAAGAAGACCTTGAGCGAACTCAGCAGCAACTCATTAAAGTGAACCGCAAACTGGATGAGCACAATAATATTCTTGAGCAAGAGGTGGCCCGTAAAACCAGTAATATGAGCCGCATTTTAGTGGATCTTGAACGACAGAAAAAAGATTTGGAAACACGACAAGAGTTTCTCCAAGAAGAAATTCGCCGCCGCCAGCTTGCTGAAGATGAACTACGCAGCACCAACCATCGCTTACGAGAATCATTGACTGCGCTAGAGCACGCTCAAGATCAGCTTATCGAGTCTGAGAAAATGGCATCACTGGGTGGCTTAGTTGCAGGTATCACTCATGATATGCACACCCCCATCGGGATTTGTGTGACGGCTGCCACCTATTTACGTGACCAAGTCAGTGAGGTTGAACGATCACTCAAAGCGCGGGAGCTTACGCAAGCGCAACTCACCCAAGCGATTAATTCTTGTCAGGAGTCCGTTCGTTTGCTTGAGGATAACTTAGCCAGCGCCACCGACCTGCTCAGTAGCTTTAAACAGGTCGCCATTGACCAAACCTCCGAAGCCATTCGTGATATCACCATTAAAGAATATGTCCAAGGAGTGATTCACACCTTAAAGCCACGGTTAAAGCCATATCACCCCACCATTACGATTGATTGCCCTGAATCACTGCGTGTGCGATGCCCCGCCGGCGCCTTCGCGCAAATTTTCACTAACCTGATTATCAATTCACTTATTCACGGCTTTGAAAATAAGCAGCGCGGCACCGGGGCTATCCATATTGTTATCGAACGACAACGAGATTCGTTATTTATTCAATATTCGGATAATGGCAAAGGCCTTACCGAAGAGCAGCTCAAGAAGCTGTTCAATCCATTTTTCACCACCAAAGATCAGCAAGGCGGGAGTGGTTTAGGAACCCATATTATTCGTAACTTGGTTACGCAAACATTAGGTGGGACAATTCATGCCGAAAGCCAGCTTGGCCAAGGGCTAACCTATACCATGAAACTTCCGATTATTTTTATCTAGAGCCGCCAACGGCAGCTCACATCATTATTGCAAGGATTAACCATGTGGTTTAAAAACCTGAGAATCTATACGCTCGCACAAGATTTTGTGCTTCCTGACAACATCAGCGACCGCATGGTCGACAATGAGTTTCGGCCATGCGGTCGGCAAGAGCTTGCCAGCTTTGGCTGGAGCTCCCCGTTTGGAGCGCATAGTGAGGTACTCACTCACCAAATCGGGAGCGCTTATTTGTTCTGTGCACGAAAAGAAGAAAAGGTTCTGCCTTCCGCCGTTGTGCAAGCCGAACTCGAAGAACAAGTGAACATCATCGAAGCCGAACAAGCCCGTAAAGTCGGCAGCAAAGAAAAACAAAACCTCAAAGAAGATATCGTGCACCGTCTATTGCCCCAAGCATTCACCCGGTTTCGCCTCACCTGGGGGATGTTGGATACTCAACTCAAGGTGGTCATTGTCGACGCTTCTGCTGCAAATCGTGCCGAAGATTTCTTAGGGCTATTACGAAGCAGTTTGGGTTCACTCCCAGTCAAGCCGCTGTTTTGTGAACAAGCAACCGATGTCTACTTCACGGAATGGTTACAACAAGGGCTAGTGCCAGGCCCATTCCAGTTCGGTGATGAAGTTGAGTTACGTGATTTGTCAGAAGAAGGGAGCGTGGTGCGCATGCGCCAACACGACCTGACCGGAACCGAGTTAAAGACTCACCTTGAACATGACAAACGCGCAACGAAGCTAGGCTTGCAATGGCGGGATCGTATCGAGTTTGTGCTAGAGCACGACTTAGCAATCAAGCGATTCAAGCCCACTGACATCCTCATCGATGAGCAGGATAAGTTGGTTGATGCCACACCAGAACAGAAGATTGACGCAGATTTCGCCTTACTTGCAGGTGAATTAAAAGCGTTTTATCCTGACTTGGTGAGCTTATTCACTGACGCCGCAACGCGCTCGTGACTTTCCAGCATTCTACAAGGACACTATTTATGCGAAGCTTTACCAAACATTCGTTAACGGCTCTAGCACTGAGTGCTACTCTTGCCGCTTGTGGGCATGCCCCCGAACAATCCAGTGCGACCGCTGCGTTGCCTCCAGTCGAGTTGGTAGCAGATGCGCACAGTCGCCTCGCCATCTATCATCCATTTGATCTCACCAGTGATTTAAGCCATTTAAGTGAACGCCAACGCCACATGGTGAAGTTACTCATTGAGGCGTCTGAGATTATGGATGACTTATTCTGGCGACAAGCTTATGGCAGTAGTGCAGAACACCTCTTAAGTCGTCTTTCTGACCCTCAAGTGCGTCAATTTGCAGCCATCAACTACGGCCCCTGGGATAGGCTCAATAATAACGCTCCTTTCCTGACGGGATTCGGTGAGAAACCAGCGGGAGCGAACTTCTACCCTGCAGATATGACCAAAGAAGAATTCGAACAAGCGGATTTCCCGGGGAAAATTGATCAGTACACCTTAGTGCGGCGCGATCAAGCAGGGCAGCTTTACGCGATTCCATACAATGAGGCTTACGAGCCTGAATTACAGCGTGCCGCTGAACTATTACGCGAAGCGGCAGAGTTCGCTGACAATGAACCATTCAAAACCTACCTCAAAATGCGTGCGGATGCCTTCTTAAGTAATGAGTATCAGGCGTCTGACTATGCTTGGATGGACATGACCGAGAACGCCATTGATGTTGTGATCGGCCCCATCGAAAGCTATGAAGACCAACTGTACGGCTATCGCACTGCCTTCGAATCCTACGTGTTGGTGAAAGACCAAGAATGGAGTGAAAAACTCGCCATTTTCGCCGAACATTTACCAGCGCTTCAGCACCAGCTACCGGTTCCTGACGCATATAAAGCAGAGGTACCCGGCACCGGCGCACAATTGAATGCATACGACGTGATTTATTACGCCGGACATTCCAATGCAGGCAGTAAAACCATTGCGATTAACCTTCCCAATGATGAACAGGTACAGCTCGATAAAGGCACGCGCCGCTTGCAGTTAAAAAACGCCATGCGAGCGAAATTTGATGCCATTTTGGTCCCGATTGCAGAAGAGTTGATTGTACCTGAACAACGCGCGCACATTACCTTTGATGCATTCTTTGCCAATACCATGTTTCACGAGGTTGCCCACGGTTTAGGCATTAAAAACTTGGTCAATCAGCCTGGCACCGTCCGTGAGGCTTTAAAAGAACATGCGTCGGCGCTGGAAGAAGGTAAGGCGGACATTTTAGGCTTGTACATGGTGACTCAATTGCTTGAAGCAGGCGTTATCACCGAGGGCGTCTTGGAAGATTACTACACCACCTTTTTAGCTGGTATTTTCCGCTCCGTCCGTTTTGGTGCCGCCAGTGCCCATGGAAAAGCCAATATGATTCGTTTTAACTACTTTGCTCAAGCCGGTGCCTTTACTCGCAATGAGCACGGTCAGTATGCCGTGAACATGGATGCCATGCGTGACGCCATGAACTCGTTATCAGCGAAGATTTTGACCTTACAGGGTGACGGTGACTACCAAGGAGTGGGAGAGTTATTTGATACCATGGGGCACATTGATGCGCAGCTACAAGCGGATCTTGATCGTTTAGCAGCGGCTCAAATCCCCGTCGATATCACCTTCCGCCAAGGCGTCGAAGTACTGGGTTTATAAACTTTGCCGACCCACCGTGACGGGTATCAGCCCGTCGCGGTTTCCCTTACGACAAGTAAAAGTCCTGAGTTAAACTCTTAAACGCCGGCGTATAAATCCCCTGCAAATCACGAATCACCAGTTCTTCCATCACCGCTTCCACCGGCTCCGTTTGCAATTCTAATAGCATTAAATACGCAGGCTTTTGGGGCGTGCTACGAACGTTACAGCGACGCTTGAGATGCAGTTGCAGAATCTCAAGTTGGGACAGAATTTGTAACTCCGCACTGATGGGTGCAACCAATGCAATCCGACCGTTCGCACACAGCCATTCGTTTGCTCGTGCCAGCCAAGTTTGCCAAACATCACCAGTGCCCTGACGAGCTAATTGGCGAGGCGCCGAGGCGCTGACTAAATGCCCAGCAAAATACGGTGGGTTCATCACAATCAAATCGTAACATGCTACGGGCAGCTCAATGGTTTCGACAGGTCCTAGGTGCACCTGCACTTTGTCAGGCCACGGCGATGCCAGGACGTTTTCCACCGCTTGTTGTGCTGCTGCGGTATCCAGCTCAACCGCATCAATCTGCACCTTCGCCGCACTTCGTTGGGCTAGCATCAAGGCTAAAATGCCACACCCTGTACCGAGGTCGAGCAGCCGTTCCGCTCCTCCCATAGAGACCCAAGCCCCGAATAACAGACTATCGGTACTAACTTTCATCGCACATTGGTCATCTTTCAGGTAAAATCGCCGACATTGAAACCCCATTAAACTCTCCATAACGACAGGAATTAGGCATGACACCCGATTGGGAACAACTTGAACTTGATGACGAACTCATTGAGGTTCTCAAAGCAGCCAACCTTAACAAGCCTGCAAAAGTACAGCAAGCAGTTATCCCTGCAGCTTTAGAAGGCCAAGATTTGCTGGTGAACTCCCCTACGGGAACCGGAAAAACGCTCGCGTTTCTGCTGCCTGCATTGCAGCATTTACTGGACTTTCCACGCCGTCATGCAGGCCCAGCACGGGTACTGATTCTTGCTCCCACTCGTGAATTAGCGCAGCAAATTGCAGAACAAGCAGATGCCTTTCACGAAACCACAGGGCTGACGACAGTATTAATCACCGGTGGCGTGAACTATGGTTCACAGCACCAACTGCTTGAAGCCCCCCATGATATTCTGGTGGCAACGCCGGGGCGTCTTCTTGATTTAATCGGCGCAGAGCAATATGCCCTCGATACTGTCGAGTGGCTGATTATCGATGAGGCCGATCGGATGCTGGATATGGGGTTCAGCACAGCCGTAAAGCAATTACTGAATGAAATTGAACACCTGCAACAAACTCTCTTATTTTCTGCCACCTTAGAAAGTGCCGGAGTGTTGCGCTTTGCCAGCGAGATCCAAAAGGAACCTCAGCATATTACGGTGGAGCCTCCTAAACGGGAACGTGGCAAAATTTTACAACGCTGGTACCAGGCTGATACGGCCGAGCATAAATTTCAGTTGCTATTGCGTGTGTTAGAAGAAAACCCCGGCCGCCGCATTATCTTCGTGCGTACCCGTGAGCGGGTTGAAGAGTTGGCAGGAAAACTGCTCGCTGCTGGGGTCAGAAACCTCACCTTACGTGGTGATATGCCTCAGGCTGACCGCCAACGTATCATTGCCCGAATGGAGCGATTCAACGATACCACGCTCATTGCGACCGACGTCGCCGCTCGTGGGATTGATATTGATGATATTGCACTGGTGGTAAACTTTGACCTACCTCGGCAAGCAGATATCTATCTTCATCGCATTGGTCGAACCGGTCGTGCGGGTAAAACCGGATTGGCTATAGCGCTGGTTGAAGCCCATGATGCAGAACTATTGGGCCGCATCGAGCGTTATCAAAAGATTAAAATTGAGCGCCGAGTGTTTGATGATTTACGGCCCCAATTTAAATTCCCAACGCCTGGGAAAGTGAAAAAGAAGAAGAAAAGCAAAACTGACAAAACGAAGCAAGTGAAGAAAGTAAAAAAGCCAAAGCAAGGAAAGAAAGTAAAGCCTGCGAAGGAATAATTTAGGTTGCAGGGGAGCTCTCCCCTGCAATACCACAGCACTTTATTTTTGCAGTTCATTCACCCCGTTCAGGTTCTGCACACGCCCCTTTTTCTGTCGGCGATAGTACCAATACGCGATGGCATAATACGCGGCAGCCCCTAAGGCATCCGCGACTAAATCACCCAAGCTGGCATCCCGATAGGGCAGCATTCCCTGCAACCACTCAATCGCAACACCATACAGCGTTAAGACAATCAACGCGGCCCAAATTGGGATCGGAAAGGCGCGATGAAAGGTCAATGCCAAGACAAAGAACGCACCAAAATGGACCACTTTATCGGCATGTTCAAACCGCGGCACGGCCCCCGTTGACACTTGCATCAGAAATGCAGCTGACAGCGCAATCAACAGCAACAAAAAGATAATTCGAGCTACATTTCTTGAGATCATTCCGTTTATCCCTTATCAACGTCCAATAAAAATAGTGTGTCGTTAGCGAGGCTGATAAACCGCCACATTAGTCACGCCTTGTTCCTGCAAGTACAAGGCTTGAAGTTTACTCATTACTCCTTTATCGCAATAGAGTAAATAGGTTTTACCTTGATCTAATTGTGCAAAGGCTGTCGCTAATTTAAAAAATGGAATATGCCGAACCACAACCCCATCATGAGGAGCAACAAAGGGCTTTCGCTCAACCTCATCTTGACTACGGATATCGACAATTTCATGAATGGCTGTATCGACGTCACGTACTTCATGATACTGCTCGACCCGACTCTCTAGGGTTGCGCCAATCTGGCTTACTTCTTCAACTTTTGCTTGGCAAACAACTTGATCAAGCAAACTCGCATCCAATAGGCTTTCAACCCGCTCAAGATCGTCTCGTTTCGCTTTTACCGTGGGTTTATTCGAAATGACGCCACAATATTCTGGCATGCTCCGAGCTAGATCACCTGTGCCAATTTGGTCCGCCAAATTGATAATATCTTGTTTATCGGTGGTAATTAATGGGCGTAGCACCAGTTTTCGAGTGGCTTCGTCAATCACACTGAGGTTGCTCAGGGTTTGACTCGAAACTTGCCCTAACGCTTCTCCGGTCACGATTGCAGCCGTATTCAACTTGTCCGCAACCCGTTCCGCCGCCCGCAGCATTTGTCGTTTTAATACGACTCCCATCAACCCATGATCAACTTTCGTCAAAATCTCTTCGACAATTGGTGCAAAATCCACACTAATGAATTTAAGTGGATGCGAACTCGCATACTGCTGCCAGAGATAATACGCAGTTTGCCGGACACCGGTTTCATGTTGCGCACCGCCTAAATTAAAAAAGCAAAAATGGACCCGTGCACCACGACGAATCAGCTGAAAACTTGCAACACTGGAGTCGAAACCGCCGGATAATAAACTTAAGACGGTTTCTTGAGTCGGTAGCGGAAAGCCACCTAGCCCTTGAATTTTATCGCCAAACACCCGCACGATATCCCGATCGACTTCAACCCGTACCTCAACATCAGGGCGTTTTAAATTCACTCGAGAATCCGCACAGTGGCGTAACAATGCACCCCCTAAGTAACGCTCAAGATCCAATGAGCGGAACGGATGCTCCCCTTTACGCTTTACTCGCACCGCAAAACTTTGCCCTGTCACGACAGGTTGCCAACAGGCCACGACCAATTCAGCAATTGGCACAAAATCGGTAGGGTTTCCTTCAGGCAATGGCATTTCGTGAGACTCACTGAACCAAGAAATACCCGGCACACGCTGCAGCAACTCGATGATTTGTTCTTTTTGCAATTCTGCATCGGGTGCGACTACCACCTCAATTCGGTCCCAACACCAAATCGCTTTGGCCTTGATTCCTTGTCGTTGGAAGATACTTTTCAAGTTATTAACCAACAACTTGCCATATCTTTTGCGAACACCGTTACTTTTAATCGTGATTTCTGCGTGGAGTCGAACTGTAAATTTCATGCGAGTATTTTTGAGACCATCGTTGAGCTAAAGTAAGGGACGCGACATTATACCAAATTTGACGACACTTCGTAATCAGGGTAACTTGTGCGCCATCATTTCATGCCCCAATGAGGTCGCCTATCTTATGAGTGATTTATCATTTGAACAAGCCATGCAACAGCTAGAAAAAATTGTCGTTCAGCTGGAGCAAGGCGAACTCCCTCTTGAGCAGGCGCTCGCTCAGTTTGAGCAAGCGGTGAAGCTCTCCCGTTTAAGCCAACAAAAACTGCAACAGGCCGAGCAAAAAGTAGCACAATTGCTACAGCAACAAGGGCAAGAAGTCTTAGTCCCATTTCAACAGGCTGCCGAGGATGAGGCGTGAATCTGCAAGAACTATTGGACCAGTCGAAACAACAGATCAACCAGTACCTGCATGACTTGCTACAGCAACGTCCTGCCGTTGCCCCCCGGTTAAATGAAGCCATGCATTATGCGCTGGTCTTGGGTGGCAAGCGTGTCCGCCCATTCCTAACCCAAGCAGTCGGTCAATTATGTGGCGCTCACCCAGATGTCGTGTTGCGGGCTGCAGCCGCAGTAGAATGCATTCATGCATATTCGTTAATCCATGATGATCTCCCCGCAATGGATGATGACCAGTTGCGTCGAGGGCACCCAACGTGTCATGTCGCGTTTGATGAAGCTACCGCTATTTTGGCCGGGGATGCCTTACAAACTCTGGCGTTCGAATTATTGAGCTCCCCCCAACTCGCCGTCGATCCAAGCCGCCAGTTAGCCATGATTCATGTGCTCGCGAAAGCCAGTGGAGACCACGGCATGTGTGGCGGGCAAGCACTTGATTTAGCCGCTACAGGTGCCACTCACCTTGCCGAACCCGAGCTCGCTCGCATTCATGAACACAAAACCGGCGATTTAATTCGGGCGGCCGTCGTTCTAGGGGTGCTTGCTGGGGGTGATGATGCCCAGCCCTTCCGCCAACATTTCGATGACTTTGCTTACTATTTAGGCTTAGCGTTTCAAGTACGAGATGACATGCTCGACGTGATCGGTAATACCATCGCTCTAGGCAAGACGAAAGGAAGCGATGCAGAGGCAAATAAATCCACTTATGTTACACTCTTAGGTTTGGACGGAGCACAGCAGCGTTTACAGGAATTCCACCAGAAAGCGCTTCATGCCCTTACCAAAATTTCTTACAATACCGAATTATTAGCAGCATTCGCTGACCATTTGCTGAACCGGGATCATTAATTCATGTCGTCAACTCGTAGTCACTCTAATGCGCCAACCAAGTTATTGGACAGCATTAACACACCTGCCGATGTTCGTTTATTAAACGAGCGGCAGTTACCGCAGTTATGCGGTGAGGTTCGTGAGTTTCTATTAAAGTCTGTCAGCCAAAGTAGTGGTCATTTGGCCTCAGGACTTGGCACCGTTGAATTAACTGTCGCGTTGCATTACGTCTACGCCACGCCATACGACCAAATCGTGTGGGACGTGGGGCATCAAGCGTACCCACATAAAATTTTGACTGGCCGCAAAGAGGCCATGCATACCATTCGGCAAAAAAATGGACTGCATCCGTTTCCATGGCGCCCAGAAAGTGAATACGACACCTTAAGTGTTGGTCACTCCAGTACCTCCATTAGTGCCGCCTTGGGCATGGCAATTGCCGCCCAACGCAATCATAGCCAGCAAAAAGTGGTCGCCGTGATTGGTGATGGCGCCATCACTGCGGGGATGGCGTTTGAAGCCATGAACCATGCCGGCGATATCAAGCCAGATATGTTGGTGATTCTGAATGACAACGAAATGTCGATTTCAGAAAACGTGGGGGCATTAAACAACCATTTAGCGCGTGTCCTCTCTAGCAACTTTTATACCTCAATTCGTGAAGGCGGCAAGCGTTTGCTGCAAGGCATGCCGAGCATTTCACAACTAGCAAGCCGTGCTGAAGAGCACATGAAAGGCATTGTGACGCCGGGAATTATTTTTGAAGAATTAGGGTTTAACTACATTGGCCCAATTGACGGACACAATGTGAACTTGTTGGTGCAAACATTGCGCAATATGCGCCATCTCAAGGGGCCTCAATTCTTACACATTGTGACACGCAAAGGAAAAGGCTACGCGCCGGCCGAAAAAGATCCCATTGGTTATCATGGGGTGCCTAAATTCGATCCAAGCACCACTTCACTTCCGACATCTGCCCCTAAAACACCGTCCTATTCGCAAGTATTTGGGGATTGGCTGTGTGACATGGCAGCACAAGATCCCAAGCTGATGGCGGTCACACCGGCCATGCGCGAAGGCTCTGGAATGGTTGAGTTCTCTCAAAAGTACCCCGATCAATATTTCGATGTAGCCATTGCTGAGCAACATGCCGTGACGTTCGGGGCGGGCTTGGCCATTGGTGGTTATCATCCAGTGGTCGCTATTTATTCGACCTTTTTGCAGCGTGGTTACGATCAATTAATCCACGACGTCGCCATGCAAGAATTACCTGTGCTATTTGCCATTGACCGAGCTGGAATTGTTGGCGCTGATGGCCCTACGCACCAAGGCGCGTTTGATATCAGTTACATGCGCTGTGTGCCTAACATGGTCATTATGACCCCCAGTGACGAAAATGAATGCCGCAACATGCTCTATACGGGGCATCTTTATCAAGGCCCTGCGGCTGTCCGTTATCCACGTGGTAATGGCGTTGGAGTGCCTTATGATGCCGTCATGCAGCAACTGGAAATTGGCAAAGGCCGACTGGTTCGCGAAGGCGAAGGCGTGGCAATTTTGAACTTCGGCACTTGGTTAGGAGATGCACTCAAATGTGCTGAAACCTTAAATGCCAGTGTGGCTGACATGCGTTTTGTGAAGCCGTTGGATCACGAGCTGATTGAGCAGTTGGCAAGTCAACACGAACTCTTGGTCACGCTTGAAGAAGGAGCGATTGCAGGGGGCGCAGGAAGCGCTGTCAGTGAGTACTTAGCGCAGCAAGGTCATCATGTGCAAGTGCTCCATCTTGGGCTACCCGATGTCTTTATTAAGCATGGTACCCAAGATGAAATTCGAGCTGAACTTGAGCTTGATAAAGCTGGTATTTTAGCCCAGATTCAACGCCGCATGGCCAAGGTGTAATACAATTGTGCTGGCCACCCCGGCCAGCACATCATCCACCATGATGCCAGCGCCACCGGTAAGTTTTCTATCACACCAACCTATCGGCCCTGGCTTCAAAATGTCAAACAGCCGGAATAGCACAAAGGCTAACAACACGTTATACCAGGTAAAAGGTAGCGCGATCATCGCCACCATGTAACCCACGATTTCATCCCAAACAATGGCAGGATGGTCATGAACGCCTAATGCTTTTGCCGTATATTGGCAAATCCAGAACCCCAGTATTGCCGCAACTAGCGTGACCACCACATAACCGGTCAAGCTCAAGCATTGCATCAACCAGACCAAAGGAATAGCAGCTAAGGTACCAAAGGTTCCCGGCGCTTTGGGAGCAAGCCCACTGCCAAATCCAAGAGCAAGGAAATGAATGGGGTGGCGTAACATAGTTCGCACGAATTAAGTCTCCGACTCAGCCGTCGGCTGCTGGAAATGATCAAAACCGTAAGCAGCATCTGCTGGGAACGACCAGGGCTCCCCAGCGTAAAGCAGTTGGATCGCGCCAGCATCATTGGTCACTCGACCAATACATACAGGCTTTTGGGCGGCGTGCGCAATGACAGTATCAAACACACCTCGTTGCGCTTCTGGAACCGTAAATAAGAGTTCAAAATCTTCACCACTGGTCAGGGCATAGCGAAATGCATCGGCTTCCGATAAGCTTTCCGTTAACGCTAGGGATAACGGGAGTTCGTCCACATCAATGCGAGCGCCTACTTGAGAAGCAGTGAGGATATGGCGTAAATCGGCGAGCAAGCCATCCGAAACATCGATTGCACTACTAGCAATCCCTCGTAAGGATTGGCCCAGCGCAACTCGTGGGGCAGGAAAAAACAAGCGTTCATTCAAACGCCGTTGATAATCTGGAGTTATTTTTTGTCGTTGCTGCATGCCTGCCAGTGCTAACCCAGCATCGCCTAAAGCACCGCTCACATAAATCCAATCCCCAGGTTTCGCTCCACTGCGACGCAGTGCCTTTCCGGTCGGTACAAAGCCATGAGCTGTCACGGTAATCGTCAACGGCCCACGGGTGGTATCCCCACCAATTAATTGGCATTGGTAATAATCACAAATTTCACGTAAACCGTTGGCAAATCCAGTGAGCCATTCGTCATCAAACGTTGGCAGCGTCAAGGCCAAACTAATCCAGGCTGGCTCTGCGCCCATGGCCGCTAAATCACTCAAGTTAACAGCAACCGCTTTATGGCCAATGGCACGCGCTGGCGTATAGTGATCAAAGTGAACACCTTCGACTAAGGTATCCGTCACCACCACCAACTCTGAATTCGCTGGCACTTGCAGCACGGCACCATCATCACCGACACCGGTATCCACATCTCCGCGAGTAGGATACCGATGGGTAAAATAGGTTGCGATTAGGTCGAACTCACCAGCGGCCATAGCAATGCTCTGCGTTATTGGCGTACGGGACGCAAGGTGCTAACGGCCTTATCCAACACCCCGTTGACAAAGCGATGACTGTCGTCTGCACCAAAGGCTTTGGCGAGTTCAATTGCCTCGTTAATCGCTACCTTAAACGGCACATCTGGCCGCTCTCGCAATTCAAACGCTGCTAACCGCAACACGGCGCGTTCAACCTGGTCGAGATCTTTGAGTGGGCGATCAAGAAAAGGCTCCAAGGCTTGATCCAGTGCGACAGCTTGTCCTGCAACACCACGTACCAGTGCGAGGAAATAATCCACATCAAGTTTACTGGTATCATTTTCAGTTAAATACTGAACTTCGATATCACTCATGCTGTTCTGAGACATTTGCCATGAGTAAATGGCTTGTACGGCAAGTTTTCTTGCTCGACGACGGGCCGCTGGTTTCATTCAATTCTCTCTTAAATTTGACTCAAAACATTGACCATTTCGAGCGCACTCAAGGCTGCTTCTGCACCTTTGTTGCCGGCTTTCGTACCGCTGCGTTCAATGGCTTGCTCAATGGAGTCGGTGGTAATAATTCCAAATGCGACAGGAATTTCATGCTCAAGCGCAACGCGCCCTAAACCGCTATTACTTTCCCCTGCCACAAAGTCGAAGTGCGGCGTTCCACCACGAATCACGGCACCAATCGCAATCACGGCATCGTAGCGCCCTGACTTGGCTAACTTTTTGACCGTTAACGGAATTTCATAAGCACCCGGCACACGCACAACAGTGATATCTTCATCACTCACTTGTCCGTAATGCTTGAGCGTTGTTAACGCACCGTTTAACAAACTGTCCACCACAAAATGATTAAACCGCGATACAACAATCGCAAACTTTTTGCCTGGCGCAGCAATTCCACCTTCAATGATTTTCATGGTTTGATCCTTTTCAAAAAATCTGCACGATAATAGCACATTTTAACGCATCACGTATGCTCAGGATATTTTCCGACTGCATGGGCAACCGCCCCTTTGACACGTTGTAATTCAACATCAATCTCACCGGTAATCATCATTGCCGGGGTGATTTCAATCACTTTACGGGAAAAATCCAGCGCAACTGGAATGACTGGAACTTGCGCTGCTTTCGCGATGTGGAGAAAGCCTTTTTTCCACTCAACAACTTTCGTTCGGGTCCCTTCGGGTGATAACGCAAGAATGAGATGTTCGCGCTCATTGAACTGTGTCACCATTTGCGCAACCACACCTCCTGCGGCGCGTCGATCCACAGGGATCCCGCCCAACCAACGCAGAATACCATTCACTGGGAAGCGGAAAATTGTATGTTTGCCGAGGTAGCTGAGGTTTAGACCCAGTGCTAACATGGCAAACACACCAACAAAAAAGTCCCAGTTAGAGGTGTGAGGTGCTACGGGAAAAATGGCTTTACGAACTGGCGGTAATTCCCCTTCGATGCGCCAACCACCCAATACACGCATCCCCAACCGCCCTACCCAACGGCTAAAACTGTTCCCACGGAGTGGGAAGTCGCCATGTAAAGACGTGGGAATGGGATCTAAGGGTGTGTTCGCCATTGCTGACTACTTCTTCAATGCTTCTTGAATGGTGGTCAGTTTTAATTTTACCCGGCGAATATTGTCTGGCCCCATCCGTAGCATTTGTTTCTGTGCTGCTGGTAATGCTTCCAACGCAGGGTCTGCATAACGATACATGACACTATCATCATTCAGCTCAATCACCGTTCCTACTGCGGGTGTTTGCATGAGCACCTCAATGGCTTCAAGCAACACCTGTGTTGGTTCCTCATCGGGATAGCCTATTTCGGCTAAGGCTTCGCGCATGAGTGGCTGATAGCGTTCAAATAGCTGCATGATAACTTCTGTATCTAAACTGACAAACCAATCCACGATGGTGTTGTAACGGTCATAGCTGCGTGGATCTATATAAACGTTGCTGTTTTGCTCTAATACCCGAAACGCAGCGGTCGGGCCCGCAATCACTGATTTTTCGCGAATCACTTGGCCTTGACGCAGGTTATCCATAAACACCACGGCATCACGGATAAGTTGTTCGGATTGTAACGGCGTGACGGTTTGCTCCGCCTCAACCAACTCTTGTAACACAGCCGCCGTACTTTCATTCAAGCTGGGCAACGGGACTTCGGGTTCTGCTGGAGCGGGCTCATCCAAATCTAAGGTGTCTGCAACCGGTGGAATCACCTCCTGAACAAGCGGTGCTGGCTCTTCTACCGGCACCTCAGGTTCAGCTGTTTCATGGGATTCCACCACGTCAATTACGGGCTGTGAAGGTGTTTGAGACTGGTTTTCATACATGAACCAAAGAATCACAGCAACGGCAAGCGTCAAAACGACTATCAACGACACCCATAGTGTTTTTCTAGATGTCGCTGGCGTCACTGATGGTGATGATTCATGCCCAAAATCTCTCATTACCTTGGTTCCTCGTTATGATTGTTGATCGCGTTCAGCACGATAGAATACTAATTCTGTCGCCGTAGATTCGTCGGCATTGAAACGATACCCGCCACTATTAAACTGGCGCAAATCTGCAACAGATTGTGGTCGTTCATTCATAATAAAACGAGCCATCATCCCGCGAGCTTTTTTCGCCCAGAAACTAATCACTTTATACTGACCATTCTTCTCGTCTTTAAACACCGGAGTAATGATCGTTGCATTCAAGTTTGCTGGTTTTACGCTCGAGAAATATTCTTGAGATGCAAGGTTTACGAGCAAGTCTGAATCAATCGCTGCTAAGTCCTGATTCAAAAGCTCAGTAATTTCGTTCCCCCAAAACTCGTACAAGTTATTACCAAAGGGGGTCGCCAACTTCGTTCCCATCTCTAAGCGATAAGGCTGCATTAAATCAAGCGGCCTTAATACACCGTATAGACCCGACAAAATGCGTAAATGTTCCTGCGCATATGAAATTGCTTCTTCCGACAGCTTTTCTGCTGCTAAACCGCTATACACATCCCCATCAAACGCATAGATTGCGGGGCGTGCATTTTCTGGCGTGAATGGCTGCTGCCACTCGGCAAAACGTGCCGCATTCAAACCCGCCAACTTGTCACTAATTTTCATCAGTTGACTTAACTGCAGCGGAGTTAACGTTTGACATTTATCAATCAGCTGTTGTGCACGACCCAGTAAACGCGGTTGCGAATACTGGGTCGTTGGTAACACGCTGTCATAATCTAAGTTCTTTGCAGGCGATATGACAACCAACATAAGTTCATCCATCCCTTCTTACTAAGCATCGGTTGGTTAAGGCATTGGCTCTAAGTCTTCGCCTTCTTTTTCAACTTCTGGCGGCATCAAGTCTTCGCGACTCACACCTAATGCCAGAGCTAAGGAACTACCGATAAATACTGACGAATAGGAACCTACTACCACACCAAATAAGAGCGCGGTAGCAAAACCACGGATTAATTGCCCACCAAGCACGTAGAGTGCAATCAATACTAATATCGTCGTTAATGACGTCACGACCGTACGACTTAAGGTACTCGTTAAGGCTTCGTTGATGATCTCTTCCGGCGTTCCTCTATGGAATTTCCGGAAGCTTTCACGAATCCGGTCACTAATAACCACCGAGTCGTTAATTGAGTAACCGATAACAGCAAGCACCGCTGCCAATACCGTTAAATCGAACTCTAAACCAAGAATTGAAAACAACCCCAGCGTCAAAATAACGTCATGTCCTAGAGCACCGACTGCCCCTAACGACAAGCGCCATTCAAACCGCATGGCAATGTAGATGAGAATTCCGGTCAACGCAGCTAATACGGCCAAGCCACCTTGTTCTGCCAATTCGTCACCGACATGAGGTCCAACAAATTCAATTCGACGTAACTCAACATTCGCATCGGCCGCACTTTGCAAAACTTTCAGTACTTGGTCGCCAAGCTCTTGAACTTTAACTCCTTCAAGAGGTTCAAGCCGGATCAGGACGTCTTGCTGAGTGCCAAAGCTTTGCACCACAGCACCGCCAAAGCCGTTCTCATCGAGCGTTTGACGAATGCTCGATAAGTCAGCTGCTTGGTCATAACCAACTTCAATGACGGTTCCACCGGTGAAGTCTAACCCCCAGTTCAGCCCCTTTACACCTAGGCTGACAATGGACGCTACCACTAAAATTCCGCTGATAATCCAAGCCCACCAGCGGTAGCGCATAAATGGGAAAGCTTGTTCCGCTTTAATCAATTGACGCATAACAATTCTCCCTACACCGATAGCCGATCAATTTTCTTACCACCCCAAATCGCATTAATCACTGCGCGGGTTCCAACAATGGCGGTAAACATTGACGTGACAATACCAATTGCGAGGGTGACGGCGAATCCTTTGACTGGCCCAGTGCCCACAGCAAATAAAATTAACGCAACAATCAGGGTCGTAATGTTCGCATCCATGATGGTCGAGAACGCACTGTCATAACCATAATGAATCGCTTGTTGAGGCGTTCGCTTCGCTCGGATTTCCTCCCGTATACGCTCAAATATCAGGACGTTGGCGTCAACCGCCATCCCTACTGTTAGAACGATACCGGCCATACCGGGAAGGGTTAAGGTTGCCCCTGGAATCATTGACATCACCCCAATGATCAACACCAAGTTTGCCGTCAATGCCAAGTTAGCGACCCAGCCGAACCAGCGATAGTAAAGCGCCATAAAGGCCACCACCAAAATGAAGCCCCAAAGAATTGCTTTGGTTCCCAAATTGACGTTTTCTTGACCTAGGCTTGGCCCTAAGGTTCGCTCTTCAACAATCTGAATAGGGGCAATCAACGCACCAGCACGTAACAACAGAGCTAGGTTTTGCGCTTCTTGCTGCGAGTTGATCCCAGTAATACGGAAGTTACTTCCTAAGCGGGATTGAATGGTAGCAACGTTGATGACTTCTTCATGGCGTTCAAAAACCAGGCGATCATTGGCATCGCGTTCACCCGTTGATTTAAACTCAATAAACAGAGTTGCCATGGGTCGACCAATATTGTCACGCGTCGCGAGGGACATTTTATTCCCACCTGGACCATCCAAAGAGATGCTCACTTGCGGCCGCTGGTTTTCATCGAATCCAGCAGTTGCGTTGACAATGTGGTCACCAGTCAAAATCACATCTTCTCGTAGCAGAGTATTGCCACCATTTCGATTAGGGAACAACTCTGAACCGAAAGGTACACGCCCCATTTCGGCATCGCGTAAACTGCTTTCAGTGTCGACAAAACGAAATTCAAGGGTTGCTGTTGCCCCAAGGATTTCTTTGGCTCGCGCCGTGTCTTGAACACCAGGTAGTTGTACCACAATGCGACTAGCGCCTTGACGCTGCACAATTGGCTCAGCGACCCCTAACTCGTTCACCCGGTTACGAAGAATGGTGACGTTTTGTGAAATTGCGTAATCTTGGGTTTCTTTTAGTTTCACTTCCGTCATGCGCAAACGCAAGGTGTTATTCGCTGCATCATCAATCAAGCGATAACCTTGGTAGCGGTTATTTAAATAACGACGCGCTGCGGTGTAGTCTTCCGCAGTACGTAGTTCAACCACAACGTCATCATCAACCCGCCGAATGCTGGACGAACGAATTCGCTCTTCGCGGAGTTCAGCGCGCACGGTATCACGCATTTGCTCTTGAATTTTGCGGGTTGCTTCGTCCATGTCCACTTCCATTAAGAAGTGCACACCGCCACGCAAGTCGAGGCCTAATTTCATTGGTTCAGCCCCTAACGCGGCTAACCATTTTGGTGTTGCTGCAGCCAGGTTTAGCGCCACAACATAATCATTCCCCAAGGCCTGTAACAGGGCATCACGAACTTGTAGTTGCTCAGCATCAGTATTGACACGGACCAAAATCTGGTCGTTTTCGAACGTGATCCCTTTCGCTTGTACACCCAGCTCTGATAGCGTCTGCTCGACTTGATTTAAGGTTTTGTCATCGACTGTCACAGTACGCGTCGCAGAAACTTGTATCGCGTAATCTTCCCCATAGAGGTTGGGAAGTGCATACAGTGCTGCCACCGCAATAATGACGATGATCATCACGTTTTTCCATAACGGAAATTTATTTAACACGATAAATCCTTATCTCTTGATTACAGAGACTTCATGGTACCTTTTGGCAACACAGCGGTCACTGCAGCTTTTTGAACCGTGATTTCAATGCCTTCAGCAAGTGCAATCACCATAAAATCTTTGTCGTCTGCAATTTTGCTGATACGTCCTACGAAGCCACCGTTCATCAGAACTTCATCACCTTTGCTAATGCTAGAAATCAATTCTTTGTGTGCTTTAACGCGCTTCGCTTGTGGCCGGTAAATCATGAAGTAGAAAATTAAACCGAACATCACCAGCATGAAAATGAGCTCCATGCCACCACCTTGTGGTGCGGCGTCTTGGGCATAAGCTGTTGGAATTAAGAAGTCCATGTAAATCCTCTCTGCTACTGTTAAAGTTGGTAAAGTGAAAAGATGGGGCTGAATATATGGCATACAAGCCCAACTTTCTAATTTTTTATGTGTGGCAGCTATTCTAGCGAATTTCTGGTTAAATAGGGAGCGAATTAGTACTCCAACCGTTACATTCTACGCAGCTAAAGGATTCATTGAGGTGATATGGAATTAACAACCTTCTTTTACTGTTTCGATCATCTTGGCGTTGCGGTCTTTGCTATTTCTGGAACCTTATTGGCATTCCGTAAAAGTTTAGATGGTGTGGGTGCCATTGTCCTTGCGACAGTCACAGCGGTTGGCGGCGGAACAACTCGTGACCTCATTCTGGGATTGCCAGTATTTTGGGTCTACGACACCTATTACCTACTGACTATTTTAGTGGCGGTAGCCCTAACCATCATTTGGTTACGATACAAAGCCTATATCAATGAGCGTACGTTGCTGATTGCTGATGCCGTCGGTGTCGCTTTCTTTACCGTGATGGGAGCTCTCAAGGCTGCCGATGCCGGGTTTAGCCCCTTAATTTGTATTGTCATGGGAACCATGACCGCCTGTTTCGGTGGCATGTTGCGTGATGTTCTTGCCCAAGAACGTCCGATGATTCTTAAAGGTGAACTCTATGCAACCGCGTGTATTATTGGCGGCGCCGTTTTTATCTTGTTGGTTCCCTACTCACAGCCAGTAGCTATTATTGTTGGAGGATTAACAACTCTGTTGATTCGTCTCGGTGCGATTCGCTGGCATTGGTCACTGGTGGTCTTTCGTGACCATGATGGAACTCGATAGCGATGTTAAGTACCGGCCTCACCATTCTCCTTGCCATGGCCTATATTGCGGTTCTGTATAGCATTGCATACCGCGGTGAGCGTCGTTCGTCTAATCAACATAAACCCTACCGCTATGCATTAGCACAAGGAATTCACTGCACCACCTGGGCCTTTTACGGCACCATGACGCAATCTGCGTTTTACGGCTGGTCCGTCGCTCCTACCTACATTGGAGCTATGTTAGTTTTCCTATTCGCACATCGATTACAAATGCGCTTATTGCATGTCTGTAAGCAACAGAATTTAACGTCTATTTCTGACGTTATTAGCCAACGTTATGGGAAATCCCCAACCTTGGCCATTGCAGTCGCTATCATCGCGTTGATCGGCATCATTCCTTATATCGCATTACAGCTACGAGCTGTCTCCAGTAGCTTTGGAGCCGTCACCGGACTCACCGCTACGCCATTACCTTGGTTCATCGATGTGGTCGTTCTGGTCGCAATTGCGATGATTGGCTTTGCTATTTTGTTTGGAACTCGGCGCATGAGTTTAGCCGAGCAACACGCTGGGTTAATGGATGCTGTTGCATTTGAATCGGTTGTTAAACTTGCGGCATTTATGGGCGTTGGCTTTTATGTGAGCTATGTCCTATTCGACAACGTCACCGACATTTTCGTCCAAGCCTCACAACAACCGGCTATTACCGCTGTCCTTGCAGGACAACCTCATGGTGGCTTTGTCTACATGACCCATATTATTTTGGGTGCCATTTCAATGTTCTGTTTACCGCGGCAATTTCACGTCAGTTACATTGAGAATAATGACCCAGAAGAGCTGAAAACGGCCCGCTGGGCATTTCCATTGTATTTGTTTGCCATCAACCTTTTCATTCTGCCGTTGGCGTTGGCTGGTTTGTTGTTAGTCCCTGAAGCCATGCATTCCGATACGTTAATGATTAGCTTGCTTCTCACAGCGGACGACCCCGGCATCACGGCAATAGCATTTATTGGTGGATTAGCTTCTGCAACGAGCATGGTGATTATCGCCACTTTGGCGTTGAGCATTATGATTTCAAATGATGTGGTGATGCCGCTGTGGCTGAAGTCCACCAAACGCAAATTCCGCAATGAAATATTTACGCCGCAAAAGATTCTTTCTATTCGCCGTACCACCATCGCGTTGATTATCGTGTTTGCGTTAGGGTTCCATAAACTGACTGAAGCCAATTTGCCTCTTGTAAACGCGGGGCTACTGTCGCTTGCCTTACTCGCACAGCTCGCCCCAGCACTGCTCGGGGGCATTATCTGGTCACGAGGAAATCGCGTAGGCGCCAGCGTCGGTATTACCATGGGCACCCTGCTTTGGTTCGGATTATTGTTCTTACCTTCGTTACAACGTGATCCTGGCTTATCCGATATTGCCTTAAGCTCAGGAGTGTTGGTGAGTTTAAGTGTCAACGTGCTGTGTTATTTCCTATTCTCCATCATCACCAAAGCATCGCCCATTGAAACCCAATTACGCGCGTTGTATACCGATCCGCAAGGGGATCACA
This sequence comes from Pseudidiomarina indica, assembly GCF_900104245.1. Classification (GTDB taxonomy): domain Bacteria; phylum Pseudomonadota; class Gammaproteobacteria; order Enterobacterales; family Alteromonadaceae; genus Pseudidiomarina; species Pseudidiomarina indica. The sequence goes on along the minus strand of NZ_FMXN01000007.1, from coordinate 28,151 downwards.
CGGAGTTTTATCCACACCATGCCATCTCTTGGGGGCGCTTGCGGCAGTTATTGACTCGTTTCTTTAATTACGCGGAATTGGAACGATTAAGTGAACGGCTCAACCACAACTTGGCCGTTGCACCAGCAGATGAGTTGGTGCCGGGTGCTATTCTGGTAAAGATTGAGCGGGAACTTTCCGCCGTTATCGGTACTGCAGCAAGTCGTATTCTCTTAGATACCGTCACCCAACAACCAGCGGTACCTATCGCACATGTCGTCACTTGGGCAACTGAAGCATCACAACTGTATAAGTTTAACCGTGAATTACTCCAAGCTTCCGTCGAAAACATCCCCCAAGGCATTAGCGTGATTGACCAAGAACTCCGGCTCGTGGCATGGAACCAGCGTTATGTGGAGTTATTTTCCTATCCCCCCAACTTCCTCCAAGCCGGCATGCCAGTCGCTGAATTGCTTCGTTTTAATGCGCAGCGCGGGCTTATCGCGACCGCAGCCGCCAGTGATATTGATGAAGAAGTCGAGAAACGCCTGAACTACCTGCGCCATGGCAGTGCTTACCGCTACCAACGACAACAGGGAGAGTTCGTGATTGAACTGCAAGGCAACCCCATGCCGGGTGGCGGATTCGTGACCACCTATACTGATATCACGGAGCTCGTTGCTGCCCAACGCGCGTTAGAGCAAGTTAATATTGAATTAGAACAACGAGTTGCAGACCGAACTGCACAGCTATTGGCGGCCAAACAAGCCGAGGAACGCGCTCACCAAAGCAAATCTAAATTCTTCGCAGCAGTAAGCCATGATTTAATGCAGCCCTTTAATGCAGCCACCCTATTTTGTGATTTACTCGCGCAACGCGCCGATCCTAGCTCCCAGCAGCTGGTTCGCCAAGTGCAACAGTCGCTAAAAAACGCAGAAGAATTGCTCACCATGCTGTTAGAAATGACGCGGTTAGAAGCAGGGAACCTTCCCGTCAATAAGCAACACACCGCATTGCATGACGTGATCGGGCCATTGGTGGAAAACCAGCGGATTATTGCAGCCGATAAGGGGGTAGAAGTTCATTACGTTCCCACCCGGGCAACCGTTTATACCGACCGGAAAATGCTCAGTCGGGTGGTACAAAATTTACTCTCGAATGCCATTCGCTATACCGACCACGGCAAAGTGTTAATTGGTACTAAACGCTGCGGTACTCAGCTGCAAATTCGCGTCTACGATACCGGACGCGGCATTCCTGCCGACCAACGGAACAAGATTTTTACCGAGTTCCACCAAGTTCATCAGCAGGGAGGTAATCCCGGCTTAGGACTCGGATTAGCGATTGTTGATCGGATGTGCCGATTGCTTGAACTGCCCTTGACCTTAACATCACAAGTCGGCCAAGGAACCTTGTTCGCGATTACCTTGCCTGAAGTTCATTGGCCCCCGCAAACCACAAGCTCGCCCGAACTACAGACGTCTCATGATGAGGAGTTTTTGCACGGGCAAGTGGTCTGGATTCTGGATAACGATCCGCAGGTATTGCAGGCCATGGAGCAACTACTCATTGCATGGGGAGCAAGAGTGCATACGGCGTTAAATCGTGAGCAACTCCCCTGGCACCAACCGCCCCCGCAATTACTGATTTTTGATTATCATTTAGATGAGCAAGATACCGGCGTTGCAGTACTGACTAAGGTGCGTGAGCATTATCAGCTGCCGGAGTTACCTGCCATTATTAACTCCGCCGATCCCGATGAAACCGTGCGCGAAGAAGTGATCGCAACGGCTGCCTTATTCACTCCTAAACCTATCAAGACGGCGGCACTCAAGCGTCTCATCAAACGTCTGGTCAATGATTAGTATCGGACGTGCTAAGCATTTGTTTGAAAAGAATTCCGGCTTGGGTACGGTTCGTGACATTGAGTTTTTTTAATATCGCCGAAACGTGCTGCTTAATCGTGGTTTCTTGCACATTTAATTCGTAGGCAATTTGCTTATTCAACAAACCATCCGCCAAACATTCCAACACTCGAAACTGCTGGGGAGTGAGTTGTTCCAAACGTTTGGCAAACTCCTCGTAATCCTCGGCAGCAGTTTGCGTTACAGCTTGCTCAATATCAGCTGGAAGCCAAGTATCCCCCGCCAATACCGTATGAATTGCTGCTTGTAACTCAAGCAACGGCATGGATTTAGGGATATAAGCGCTGGCACCAAATGCCATGGCTTGGCGAATCGTGTCCAATTGTTCATTCGCAGACACTACCACCACTAAAATATCGGGATAACGACTGCGTAACGAGGTTAAGCCCGTCAAACCGCGGTTTCCAGGCATGGTCAAATCAAGCAAAACCAGTTCAACATGGGGATGACTGTCAATCAAGGTGAGTAGTTGCTCAAAGGATTCAGCTTCTAAAATGGGCGCCGCTAACGTTTCCGTTAATGCTTGCTTCAGTGCGGCACGGAATAAGGGATGATCATCAGCAATAATAACGCGAGCCATGGTTGAACCTACACAATGTGTGACTAAAGTAGCCATGCTAACGTGTCCATCAAAAAAAGTCAGTGGTTACCTGCATCACGACACAGGTAACCACTGAGTGGGGAATGCTTAGAACTTATACCCCACTGCCAGGGAAACAGTTCGTGGGTCTCCGTAATAGCCAACAATGGCATCGTCACCAAAGGTTGCATCGAAGTTGTACCCGCCGACGCGATATTCCTCATCAGTCAGATTCTTACCGTGCAAGCCAATATTCCAATGACCATCTTTGGAGTACCACACAATGCTGGTATTGAGTAAACCGTAGCTGTCTTCATCCAGCAATGACGGCACCTCAAACATTTGTGCAGAACCACGATAGGCGTAGTTGGTGGTCCAAACAAACTGCCCGGCATTGGTATCAAAGGTCTTATTGAAACCCACGCTGTACGTCAATTTCGGTGTGTTTTGGAAGGACCAAGCATCCGTCACGTCCGTGATATCACCGGTGGCCGGCTCTTCGTACATCACCGAGTCAAACTCAGCATCGATGTACCCCAATACCACGTTAAAGTTTAACGTATCAGTTGCCGCGAAAACGGATTCGATTTCAAACCCTTTCACCGTACTCTCACCCGCATTCAGCACTTGAGACGAGATTCCGGCAGGTACCACCCGTTGTACCGTGACCTGCATGTCTTGGTAATCTGAGTAGAAGATGGCGCTGTTCAACCGCATCCGCCCATCGAGCAACTCGGATTTCACCCCAAACTCAACGGTATCCACAATTTCTGGATCATAAGGCTCGTTGATGGTGGGGTTCAGCGATTGGTCTGCCCGCATATCCACACCGCCGGACTTGAAGCCATTGCTATAACTACCGTAAACCATAACGTCGTCATTCACTTTGTAGTTCAAGGCGACGTGTGGAGAGAAACGGCTCCAATCCGCTTTGGTGGTAAAGTCTGAGTTCACCGCAAACGGCGTGCCAACAGAATCCGGATCGATGGCATTAATATAGTGAATGCCTAGATAAGTCGCACGATACACATCGGCTTCTTTTTCATCTTTGGTAAAGCGGCCGCCAAGGGTCAACGTTAGCGCATCCGATAATTTGTAGTTTCCTTGACCGTAAATTGCATAACTATCGGTTTGAACGCAACCACCGTTATCCACGGTAACCCCGCCCAATGCCGCTAAATACATGGGTAACACGGTGCCAAACACACCACAAGCTTCACCATCGTAGTAATAAAGCCCACCGACGAAGTCAAAGTTGGAGTTATTGCTATAACTCACTTGGAATTCTTGAGTGAATTGATCATCTTCATAGATGGCAGGAACCATAAAAATTGGTTCACCGGTCGAGTTAAAGTCAATATTCGTGTTGGTATACCCTTCGCGACCGGCTGTAATCGACTTGAAACCCCACTGGTCATTGATATCCCAGTTATAAGTAACCGACCAGCCTTCAGTTTCAACCAAGTTATCAACCGGCATCGCGGTGTTCGAGTCGTACACATCATCGAGCGGAGCAACGCCTGTGACACTACTGGTCAACAACCGATAGCCGCCTTTGGCATTCGACTTGTCTTTGGTTTTGTCGTACGAAAACTTCACATCCATGTCATCGTTAAGCAGCCATTTAGCCGACACTCGATAGGTCAGTAAGTCTTTGTCGTAGTTATCATCGCCCGTGTTCAGGAAGGTGCCAAAACCATCTCGGTTCAACGAAGCAATCGCCGCACCAACGTAGAAGTTATCTGCTAATGCTGTTTGCCCTGAAAGCTTCAGATCACGTTGATTATAACTACCCACGGTGCCTTGAATGGACAGCTCGTTATAACCCGTCAGCTCTTTGGAAACATATTTGAGGGCACCACCAATGGTGTTTTTACCGTATAAGGTTCCTTGCGGACCACGCAGCACTTCAATCCGCTCCAGATCAAACACTTCTAAAACAGCACCTTGGGGGCGGGCGATATATACATCATCAATATACACCCCAACGCCAGGCTCAAAACCCCAGAGCGGATCTTGTTGACCCACCCCACGAATATAAGCGGTTAACGTTGAGTTGGTGCCACGGCTTACCTGGATGGTTGCGTTCGGAATTCGCTGCTGTAGCTCGGTAATATCTTCAACGCCAATTTCTTCCAAATCACCTGCGCCAAAAGACGTGACCGAGACCGGCACATCTTGCAGGCTTTCAACTTTGCGGCGTGCGGTTACTTCAATGCGCTCCAAAGCTTTCACTTCTTCATCAGCAGTCGGTGTGTCTTGCGCATAGGCTGGCATCGCAATGATGGTAGTGATTGCCACAGCCAATAAAGAACGGCGAAATGTGGGTTGACTCATGGTGTCTTTCTCCCCGATAGATTGTTGTTTTGTCGTTGTCATCATTATTTTTGTTATCTCATGCAACACAATTGCGAATATTTGTCATGGCTTAAGTACCCTAGCGCAAAGTATTGAGAATGTATTCTGTACGTTAGTACTATGTAAAAATCACAATCAGTAGCGCATGATACTGCGCAACGTTGCAGCAATTCAGGTCATGGCATTCCTGAACCATAAAATGATAATAAGAGGAACTGCATGTTAAGCATGATCGGACTTATCGGAGGGCTTGCCCTTCTGATCATTCTCACCCTACGGGGAATGAATCTATTCATCAGCGCCCCCCTTTGCGCGTTAGTCGTAGCCCTGACGAGCCAAGTCCCTTTATTTATTGGAGAGACTAATTTTGTTACCGGATACATGAGTGGCTTTACCAGCTTTATTGCTGCTTGGTTCTTCATGTTCTTGCTCGGGTCAATTTTTGGCAAGTTTATGGAAGATACGGGAGCTGCGGACAGTGTTGCCAAATGGATCATCGACAAACTAGGGCGTAAGCAAGCCATGCTCGCCGTGGTTTTAGCCTGTGCGATTTTGACATACGGCGGGGTCAGTGTTTTTGTGGTGGCGTTTTCAGTTTACCCCATGGCTTTGTCGCTCTTTAAAGACGCCAACTTACCGCGCCGCTTTATTCCTGCAGCACTCGCTTTTGGTTCCGTTACCTTTACCATGACTTCAGCTGGCTCTCCTGAAATTCAAAACTGGATTCCCATTCAGTTTCTCGGAACCTCCCCCTATGCAGCATGGGAAGTGAGCTTAGTGGTGGCAATTGTGATGGCCTCGTTTGGCTATTGGTGGCTCAAGCGCATGATTCTGCGCGCAGTTGCGCAAGGGGAACACTTTGAGGAGCGCGCCGATGACCCGAAAAACATTGCTCGCAAACTCCCCAGCCCCATCAGTGGACTGATTCCTTTATTAGTCGTGCTTGGTCTTAGCTTTACGTTTCATGAGTCATTGAAACAAAACGCGCTAATTATTGCCTTGTTGGGAGGGGTATTATCGCTGGCAATCATTAACCACCGCTACTTCCAAAACATTTCCCAAGCACTCACCGACGCCTCGACCGGTGCCTTAGTCGCAATTGGTAATACTGCAGCAGTGGTAGGTTTTGGCAGTATTGCAAAAGTCACACCGGCATTTGAGCAGGCGGTGGTTATCATGACCCAATTACCGGGCAATGAATTAATAGGTGCAGCAATTGCAGTGAGTGTGATTGCGGGGTTAACAGGGTCGGCTTCAGGCGGTCAGGTGATTGCACTTCCTTTCATAGGCCCTCACTACATTGATGCAGGTGTGAGCCCCGATCAGCTTCACCGGATTGCCGCCATTTCTTCGGGTGCCTTGGACTCATTGCCTCATAACGGTTATGTGGTCACCACCATCCGCGGTATCTGTAAAGAAACTCACCAAGCTGCCTATTGGCCTGTGGCCGCTGTCACCGTGGTGGTTCCTTTGATAGGCGTGGCCTTAGCCATTGGCTTGTTTATATGGTTTTAATTCGGGCGAATCAGGTAGGAATTTATTATGTTTGAAGTCACGACCACAGGTTCCTCCCCACTTTTGGGGAATGCCCAACAGAGTCAATTGATGGTGATTGATATTCTACGTCACGCGGTACGACGTCACCCACAACAAGAAATCGTATCGCGCCGCTTGGAGGGCGATATTCACCGCTACCAGTATCAACACTGCTACCAGCGTACTTGCCAGTTGGCCCATGCCTTAACAGACCTGGATGTTCAGCCCGGTGATCGCATTGCTACCTTGGCATGGAACACCTATCGTCACGTTGAGCTGTATTATGCCGTGAGCGGAATCGGTGCGGTTATCCATACCGTGAACCCCCGCTTACTCGCCGATCAGATCCAATGGATTATTAATGATGCCGAGGCCAGCTGGCTCTTTGTCGATTTAAGTTTTGTGCCGCTCCTGGAAGAATTTGTTCACCAACTAAAAACTGTGAAAGGCATTGTGGTGCTCGCCGATCCTGAGCATCAACCGGAGCTTGCGCGCCAATGGTTACCTTCATACAACTATGAGGCCTTGATTCAAGGAAAACCGACCACCTTTGCTTGGCCGGTTTTTCCCGAACACACTGCCGCCATGTTGTGCTACACCTCCGGCACCACGGGGAATCCCAAAGGGGTGCTGTCTTCTCACCGTTCCATTGTGCTGCATGCACAAGCGGCTGCAGGTCCTGAGCTACTCCAATTGGATAGTGACGTGGTGCTGATGCCCATGGTGGCGATGTATCACGTGGGGGCTTGGGGCGCTCCTTACGCGGCCTTACTGGCTGGCAGCAAATTGGTCTTGCCGGGTGCAGGAATGAGTGGTGCCGATATGTACGAACTCATCACCACCGAACAAGTGACTGTTGCATTAGGCGTACCGACCATTTGGCTCACTTTGCATAACCATTTGCATACCCAGCAACTCACCGTGCCAAGTTTAACGCGGGTGTGCGTTGGCGGCGCTGCATCACCGTTAGGTTTGGTCAAACTCTATCATGAACGTTATCAGGTGTATTGGCAGCCTATTTGGGGCATGACTGAAACAGGGCCCTTGGTTACCTCGGCACCTCCCACGAGAGAGCTGATGGCACTGCCATTGAAGCAACGGTATGCCATTCAAACCACAGCGGGACGCGCCTGTTTTGGCGTAGATATGGAGATTTTCGATAGTGAGGGGCAGCCGGTGCCACACGATGGCAGCAGTTCTGGTGAACTCAAAGTACGCGGCCCCTGGATAACAAGCAGTTATTATCGTCGTGATGACCCAGAAGTTTTCAAAGACGGCTGGCTAGCCACAGGCGATATCGCCGTGATTGATCCCCACGGCTATATGAAAGTAATCGATCGGAAAAAAGACTTAATTAAAAGTGGTGGGGAATGGATCAGTTCACTGGATATTGAAAATATCACCAGCCAACACCCCGCCGTCAATGAATGTTGCGTTATTGGCGTCAAACATCCTAAATGGGATGAACGTCCGTTGTTACTCATTGTGCCAAACCAAAACACGGACATCCGCAAAGAAGAGATTTATCAATTTTTAGAAGGAAAAATTGCCAAATGGTGGATGCCAGATGAAGTTCTTCTGGTCGATAGTCTTCCGCACACTGGCACTGGGAAGCTCATCAAGCATGAGCTGCGAGACAAATACCTTAATTTATTCATGGAGTAACACACAATGCTAACTCGGATAACCATCATCATTGCATTGGCATTCGCCTGGTTGCCAGGGCTTCATGCCACTGAACTGCTGGTAGAAAAACAGCGCTTTACCACCCATGACTTTGTCACCGTAAGCGGTGAGACAATTCCAGAGGTCACCATCGGCTGGGAAGCTTATGGCCAGTTAAATGACGCCAAAGATAACGTCATTCTGATCACCCACTTCTTTTCAGGCAATAGTCACGCGGCTGGCAAGTACTCACCCACCGACCCACAACCAGGGTATTGGGATGCCATTATTGGCCCTGGCAAAGCCATCGATACTAATCAGTACTACGTGATTAGTTCGGATACCTTGGTCAATGCGTTTCCTCATTTACCTCATGTAGTGACCACCGGTCCGGCGTCGATCAATCCAACAACCGGAAAGCCTTACGGCTTAGATTTCCCAGTGGTCACTATTCGGGATTTTGTAAACGTTCAACATGCCTTGCTAGAAAGCTTGGGAGTTTCCAAGCTCCACGCCGTCATTGGCGCCTCAATGGGGTCACTACAGGCCATTGAATGGGGCACTGCCTACCCCGACATGGTGGAACGCGTGGTGTCCGTGATTGGTGCCGCTGCAATGGACGCTTGGACCATTACCGCGCTGGAACATTGGGCACGCCCCATTAAACTGGACCCAGATTGGAATCAAGGCAATTACTACGACGGCAATGCTCCCATTGCCGGCTTAGCCAGCACCTTAACCATGATTACCCAGCAAGCCATGCATCCGATTTCGTTCAACCAAGCATCACCAACGCAAGAAACCTTGCCTGCGGCGGGGCTGGAAAGTATCTTGAATGATTTACCAGCAACAGCGTTTTGGTTCAACGCAGCGGCTAAAAATGCGGTGCTTGCCGATGCCAACCATATTCTTTATTTGGTCAGAGCGAATCAGTTATTCATTGCAGGCCATCAAGAGAACTTGGCCGCTGGTTTGGCAAACCTCAATGCGAAAACCTTATTCCTTCCAGCGAAGCACGATTTGTTGCTACAACCTTACTTGGCACAGCAAGCCGTCGCGACGTTAAAAGAGCTTGGTAAAGAACCTCAATATGATGAAATTGAGGGTGTTTTTGGCCACTTGGATGGGCTTTACTCCATTCAAACAAAAGCGGCGCTAATTGCTGAGTTTTTAGCGCAATAATCGTCAGCCGCCTATAACAAAACACCGGCCTAAGCCGGTGTTTTTCATTTAACGTCCAAATACCCCTTTGAGACGATCTTTCAATTTATCTTCAAGCTGCCGCTCAAATTTAGCTTTCATCATCTCTTCAAGTTTATTGTCTTGCTGTTCGGCATCTCCTAATAACTCCATCAGCCCTTCTAACAGCTCTTGGTTTTCACCGAGGAAGCCACCGGACTCTGCTTGCAACTTCGTTTGCAATGCAGCCAGCTCACCTTTACTCGCATCCAACGCGGCATCTTTCAAGGCAGCGCCTAATTGCCGATCTAAATCGGACGCAAACGAGAACTCAGGGCTGGTTAATGCGCCAGCAATATTGGCATTAATATCAAGACGCTGCAGTTGCCGTAATGCGCTTGCAACAACTTCTGCCCAACGGTTGTCCGCCTGTGCTGCCACCGCCATCTCGGCAAACTTCACCGTTGCTCCACCATCAAACATACTGTCACGGAGAGACACCGCGCCCTCTGAGTCCACCAAGGCTTGCACAATGCTTGCGGTAAATTCACTGCTGTCACTCAACCCAACTTCTTCCAATGACACGCCTTTTACTTGCCATTGCTGCTTGGCATCCACACCGGAGTCAGTAAGCGCTAACTCGCCGTTAAGGTTCAGCAGTTGCCACAAGGGTGACTGGTCGGAACGCACTTGGAAGGTGGTCGGCTGTCCCAATTGCTGATGTTGATGGGTGATATTGGTCCAATTCGCATCAACCCGGGTTTCGCCCCAAACAAATTCAGTGACTGCTTTTTTCACCAAGAAGGAAGGCGGTTCGTCTGCTTGGCTAAACTCAAACCACACGCCTTCGCCGCGCTGGGGTTCTACCAACGATTCATCGGCAGAGCGGGCTAACATGGGCGCCAGCGTGTCATAGGCCAGAAGAATATATTGGCTCCATTGACGCATTTGATCCCCGAACAAGACTGCAGTGATTTCCGTAAAGCCTTCACTATTAAACTGCAACAACTGTTGCGCTCGTTCAATGTCCTGACTGGGCGCTTGCTGCACCGCTTCAAAATCCTCTTTTAGCGTTGCCACCGCTTGTGACGCACGTTCTTTGATGGATTTTAAACGCTCTCTATCGGCCTCAAACTGCTCCTTCAATGCATTAAATTGATCTTGTAACTGTTGCAATTGCTGCGGTGTTTTAATGTCTGTTTCGGTCAGCTTTTTCAGTTCTTCTTCATAGCTTTTTAGCAACTCAGCGCTCGGTAAGTCCTGCTTAATTTGTGCCAACACTTCCCGCTGCTCAGCCACGGTCGCTTTCGCTCGTTCTATGGCAGCTGGCGTTTGCAGTTCAATGCGAGCAACAATCTCATCAACGTCGGGCAACGCCATGTTGAGATCTGCCAGACTATCTAATGCCCATTGCTTTAAGTCGCCAGATTCCTCGGTAGTTTGATACACCTCGCCCGTTTTTGCCCGTGGTTGGTGCACTCGAATGCCGGTCGCCACCATATCTTCAATATGCAACCGCCCTAGCAGCAGTTGTTCAACGTTCACCGAACCTTTCAGCTGGTCAATGACCAAACGGTTATAGTCCGGTTGCGCCGGGTCCGTCACTTGGATTCCTCGTACTTCAATGCCCAATGGACTCCAGCGATGGTCAACCTGACTCACGTTCACTTCCGCGCCATTCATTGCGCCCACACTGCGTTCAATCGTCCATTTCAAAATACTGTCGAGTAATAACCATGAAAACGCGAACAACAGTCCGCAAATGATCAGAAATACCCCCAACCCCGACCAACGAATGGTACTGCGGCGTTCCACCGGCGATATATTTGTTTTCGACATGCTGGTTATCTCCGTAACTCGCTGTAAATCATCCAAAACCGGTTGGCTTTAAGCATTTGCACCAACTTCAGTTTGTTAAACCAAGCTTGGATATGCGTTCGATAACGCGTGATCACAAAATAGCTCACACCCAGTAGTACTGGTGCAAATGCCAAACTAAGCAGCATGCTGCCAAGTGTAATAGTGTGGTGGAATTGGAGAACTCGCCAAAATGCGGACTGATAGAGCCCCTGCCAAAGTGGCTGCCAATTTTCACTCGATAACAGCGAATAGCCTATCTGATGGAACCAAGGGTCCAGTAAATAAGCGATACCTGAACAAATCACAAAACTTAAAATAAACCCTGTTAAGTTGATGCGAAACAGCAACACAATTAACAAAATCACTAAATTATGTAGTCGCCAAAGTGGCGTAAACCCCATTATCATTCCCAACACGAACGCGAAAGCGAGAGCCCAAACTCCCGACTCCGAATTCAATGCTTTGAGAAATTTTGCTAATAAGCTAAGCATAACCAAAACCCCCAACTATATTTGTAACTGTAAGAATAGCTTAGTGAAGATGTTTCGGCTATTTCAAAACGCCTTTTTTACTGAAAATATAAATCGCAACCTATTGTATTTTCAGTGCGATAAGCGAAGAATATGCGGCAATTAAACAGCGGAGCCCCTATGCAAAACTCAGCCTTGATCATTCTTGACGAGATCACCGATTGGCAACCCTATTATCCTAGCCAAGCCACGGTGACCGCCAGTGAGTACTTACTACAATCGTCAGTAAAAAGCCGGACTCAAGTGCTCAACTTGTGCGGTGATCTGAGCTATTTATCAACGGGCTATTATGTCAGTCTGCTGGCGGAGGCTCGCGGGCAGCGAGTGCTCCCTTCGGTGTCAACCATTAACGACTTGGCAAACTTCAGCCACTATCAACTCTTGCTTGCTGAAACTGACAAACACGTTCTGAAATATTTGTCCAAAGCGCCCCAAGATGAGCCGCTACGGGTACTCGTTTGTTTCGGCCAAACCGCTGAACCCTTACTCAATAACTTCGCTCGGCAAATGTTTGACCGCTACCCCTGCCCCATTATCTGGGTGGAATTCCGCTACCAAGGGCGTTGGTTTATCCATCAAATCGGAGCCGGTGCCTTAACTGAGCTGAGTGATGAGCAACAAACATTCTTTGGCAACGCCCTGGATAGCTTCAGTAAACGAGTGTGGCGCAAAGCGCGAGCACGGAAAGAGTACCGCTACGATTTAGCGATTTTGCATGATCCCAATGAAACGATTCCGACCAGCGATAAAAAGGCCTTACAGCGGTTTATTAAAGCTGCCAAAGATGCCGATATTGACGCCGAACTGATCACCGCGAATGACTACAACCGGCTGTTAGAGTTCGATGCCTTGTTTATTCGTGAAACCACCCGAATCAACCATTACACCTACCATTTTGCGAAAAAGGCCGAAGCGAACGGCATGGTGGTGATTGACGCACCCCATTCAATTTTACAATGTGCGAATAAGGTGTTTCTGAAAGAGTTGCTGGATAAACACAAAATTCCAACTCCGCGCACGGAGCTCCTGCTGCGTCAACAACATACCGACTATGCAGCCATTGGTGAGCGCTTAGGATACCCGGTGGTATTAAAAATACCGGATGGCTCCTTTTCCATTGGTGTTGAAAAAGCTGAGAACGAGGAAGAATTTCAACAAATTGCAGAAAAACTGTTCAATACCTCCACGATTTTGTTGGCGCAAGAGTTTGTCAAAACGGAGTTCGATTGGCGGATTGGGGTGTTAAACCATCGTCCCATTTATGCGTGCAAGTATTTTATGGCACGTAACCACTGGCAAATTTATAACCACGCCAGCACCAGTAGCCGCGCGAAATCTGGTGGTTTCGCCACGGTAGGAATTCATCAAGTGCCGAAGGAAGTGGTAAAAACCGCACTCCAAGCAACGCGTCTGATTGGTGATGGACTCTATGGCGTGGACGTAAAAATGACAGCGAAAGGCCCGGTCATCATTGAAATCAATGACAACCCTTCCATCGATTCGGGCGTGGAAGATCTTCTATTAGGCGACGAACTCTACCATATTATTATGCGTGATTTTGCCCGTCGTTTAGATGAGAAATAGTCATGACCTCCCCGTCGAATTGGCAAATCCGAACTGCCACTCGTACTGATTTATCGGCGCTGGTGGCGCTGGAACAGAAGTGTTTTGACTACAGTCAAATTGGGCGTCGCAGCTTTCGTTATCTGATTGACTCCCCGACTGCCCATTTCGTGGTCTGTTTGTCAGCAACTCAAGAGCTGCTGGGGTATTACATTCTGCTGACCCGTAAAAACAGCATGAAATGGCGACTGTATTCAATTGCTACAGCACCTGAGCATCGTGGACTCGGATTAGGGAAAACATTGCTACGACATGCCTTGTCCAAAGCTCGACAAGGCGGCGCAGAACAGTTCACTCTCGAAGTGAAAGTGGATAATACCGCGGCTATAGAACTATACCGTCGGCACCATTTTGAAGTTGTTGATCTTCTTCCAGACTATTATGGTCGGGGAGCGGATGGGTATCGGATGGCGCTGACTTTAGCGGTACTGGATAATCTGGAAAATCGGTAAAGAACCCATCCACGCCAATATCGGTCAGCCATTGCACCAACTGTTCGTAACTTTCAGCACCTTCTGGCAGTTCATCGGCTCGCAACGTATAAACATGCACTAACAGGCCTGCTGCTTTAGCGTGCTCCACCACTTGTGAAAACTTCGGCTGCCCCTGCTCATCAAGGCCTAAAAAGACTTGCTCCAGCCACAAGCCTACGCCATCGGCATAGTTGCGTAGGGTTTCCATTCCCGCTGCTGAAAGCATGGTGTGATAATCAATATCGCTTTCATTCCAGCTATTATCAGCAATGAGCTGAATTAATGGTAGCTCAAGCAAAAACTCACGTTTAATGCGCCGCAATACTTCCGGATCAAAGCATTGCAAAAATACCGGTGCGGCTAAATTGCTAGCGTCCGTTAACCCATAGCGAGCCAGTACATTAAGGGTCTGTTGCAGCACGTCATAACCTTGTTGTTTATGCCAACGCGCATTCTTTAACTCAATGTATAGCCCGGTTTGTAGCCCTCGGGTTTGGTTTAAACCAAGAATCAACTCAATTTGCTGCGCCAAGGACATGACTTTCAGTTGCCCCGTCCCTGCTGGGAAACGAGCTGGATAACGTTGCTCTCCCGCAGCGGTTTGTCGTTCGGTTAGATTTAATTTTTGCAGTTCAACAAAGGTGAAATCGAGCACATAGTAGCGCTCATCCGGGCGTTTTTTGTCCGGGAACACGTCACGAACATTCGAAATATGGTCCAGCACAATATCATGCAAGACCACTGGTACGTGGTCACGCGTCAGCACAATATCTTGCTCAATATAGTCCGCTCCCATCACATGGGCCATTGCTAACGCTGCCACCGAGTGTTCAGGGGCGTACCCTGATGCCCCTCGGTGCGCAATCACAATCGGTTTGGTGGGTTCGAGTTCCGTATCCGGCTGCACCATTTCAGTATCTGGCTGCACCATGATGTCCCCCTCAACTTGCTCCACAGTCACTGGCGGAGACGTTTCTTCCGCCATCGTTTGTCCCGCAACAACGGGGGTTACCAATAGCCAAACGGTCGCGACCGCTAGCCCTGCTAAATTCAGTTTCATGGAGTACGGTACCAAACCCGATCGCCTTGTTGACGATAACGGGCAATTAAATCATGAATGGGTTCGGCGTCAGTTCGAACGCCACGTTGGGCTAAATATTCTGGGTTATAGAGCTTACTTGCTGAGCGCTCCCCCAAATCACAAGCAAAAGTCACAATCGTTTTGCCCGGACCATGCAGCACCGCTGCTTGTAATGCGCCCGCGACATTCAAACATGAACTACTACCCAATACCAACCCTTCGTGTTGCACGAGATGACGCGATAAACTCACTAAGTCATCATCAGGGAGATTCACTGCGGCATCAATTTGCGCTAAGCGGAAGTTCTCCACTAAGCGCATAATTCCAATCCCTTCAGTAAATGAACTGCCTTGGCTCACATAAGCACCCGATTTAAGGTAGCTATAAATACCCGAACCATCCGGATCGACAAGCCACACTTGAACTGCTGGATTCTGCTCTTTAAGAAACATGGAGTTCCCAGCAATGGTTCCGCCAGTTCCGGCCGCGGAAACTAAAATATCAATCTTACCTTGGGTTTGTTCCCAAATTTCAGGGCCTGTGGTGACGTAGTGAGCACGCGCATTGCTCGTGTTTTCAAACTGATTCGCCCACCAATAATCTGGGCGCTCTTCCGCCAATCGGCGAGCTGTATGGTAGAAATGTCGTTCATCTTTGAATGGAACCGGATCCACCGTGACCAACTCAGCCCCATGCAATTGAATCATTTGTTCTTTTTCTTTGGTCTGGTCATTAGGCATTACCGCCACCATGTTCAAGCCAAACGAACGGGCAACCACGGCCAAGCCAATCCCTGTATTGCCTGCAGTGCCTTCGACAATGGTCATGCCTGGCTTGAGTTCACCACTTGCCAGCGCATCTTTGATCATCTGTAACGCAGCGCGATCTTTAATCGAACCACCGGGGTTTTGTGACTCTAATTTCACAAAAATATCGCACCCAGTCAGTTCGGATAATGAGTTTAATCGCAATAAATCGGTCTGCCCAATCAGTTCGGCAGATAATTTTGCAACCTGCATGATCACTCCTTAATAACCTTAGCGCAGTGGCTGTGATTGAAACGCGTCTCCGGTACAAAGCCATTGGCTCCGGCACTCATCACTTTGTTGTTGGCGGCATTGACGCAACACCACGTGATTCGCCCCTAACTCAGCGGCTGCCACCTTCAACCGTAGCAAGGCTTCTTGCTGGGTCGGCTCTGCGGCAAACCGGTTCACTTGGCACGAAGCGCCCTGCACCTCACCCAACGCCGTAAAGTTGACATCCGTACGCGACAATTCGTAAGGGCGCATGAAGGTCACACTATCGGCAACCGCCATATCAATTCCCAAATCCGTTGCGGGTGATGTGGCACAGCCAGCAACGAATGCCACCATTAACGCAACAAATATACGTTTCATAACAGTACCCTATCTTAAGTTAAATGAGCGAACGACGCTTGTACTATGATGTAAAGATTGATGTAAAGATCGCCTCATTATAGGGCAAACTCTAACTCCTCGTACATGCGAAATCCCCCTTTACTCCGTGCAATTTTGCGCCCCTCGACTACACTGAAAGCAAGCTCACGGTTGGAGACGCTATGAACAAAACCCACCAGCTCATTGCTGAATTATTAGCCCCAGCGGATATCCAACTAAACGGTGACCGCCCCTGGGACATTCAACTACGAGATGATTACTTTCTCCAGCAACTCCTCAGTCGAGGTAATCTTGCTCTCGGCGAGGCATACATGGCCGGTGACTGGGATTGTGAAGCGCTGGATGTCTTATTTTGTCGCATTTTAACCCACCGCTTGCACGAGCACGTTCAACCGACACGTTTGCTTTGGCATGTTGTAAAAAGCCATCTATTTAACCTACAAACCCCAAAGCGAGCCTGGCAGGTGGGATTCCGTCACTACGATTTAGGGAATCGACTTTACCAAGCCATGCTTGATGAGCGCATGGTGTATACCTGTGGTTATTGGCGTCATGCCCAAAGCTTAACAGATGCACAACGCGATAAGCTAGAATTGGTTTGTCAGAAGCTCAACTTGCAACCTGGCATGCGGGTGCTCGATATTGGCTGTGGCTGGGGCAGTTTTATGAAGTACGCAGCGGAACACTATGGAGTCAGTTGTGTCGGCGTCACTATTTCGCGCCAGCAGGTGGAGCTTGGTGAGCAATTATGTCAAGGGCTGCCCATTGAGTTTCGGCTGCAGGATTACCGAACGTTGCATGAGCCGTTCGATGCGGTAGTCAGCTTGGGAATGTTCGAGCATGTCGGCCAACGGAATTATTCCCATTTCATGCAAGTAGCGGCGCGCTGTTTAGCTCCTGACGGACTGTTTTTGCTACACACAATTGGCCGTAATCGAGATGTTCGCGGCACGGACCCTTGGATTCATCGCTATATTTTCCCCAATGGCGAACTACCCTGTTTAGCTCATATCGATGCGGCATCTCGTAAGCACTTACGCGCCGAGGATGTTGAAAATCTCGGGGCTGATTACGACCCGACGTTAATGGCGTGGTATCAAAATTTCGAGCAAGCCTGGCCAAGTTTGCGTGAGGACTATGACGAAAGCTTCTTTCGCATGTGGCGCTACTACCTGTTGTCGTGTGCAGGCGCCTTCCGCGCCCGCGATTTACAAGTGTGGCAGTGGGTATTGAGGCACCCAGCTAGCTTGAGCGGTTATCGCCGCCCTCTCAGACTGACGGCGGCGGACGACGCATAAAGTCTGCGACAAAAATTTGCCACACAGACATGAATAAGGCAGCAATGAGAGGACCAATCACAAAGCCAATAATGCCAAACAATGAAATCCCACCAATGGTTGAGAACAACACGACATAGTCAGGAAGTTTCGTATCTCGGCCTACCAGAATGGGGCGTAGAACATTATCCGCCAACCCAATAATCACGGCGCCGTATGCCACCAAAATGGTCGCATCAATCCAATGGCCTGTGGCATAGAGGTAAACCGCGACTGGGAACCAGACAATGGCAGCACCAACAGCTGGAATCAGCGAGAGGAACGCCATGATCACGCCCCATAATAGCGGGGCAGCAATTCCCAATAACCAGAAGATAACTCCCCCGAGCGCCCCTTGCACAATGGCGACTACGAGGTTGCCTTTGATGGTTGCGCGGGTGGCTTCAACAAACTTTTCAATCAGTGCCTGAATTCGTGTTTCACCCAGCGGCAGAGCGTGCACAATGGAACGGCTCACCTTGGTGCCGTCACGCAACAAGAAGAAAGCCAAATACATCATCAAGCCAATGCTTACCAACACGCTGAACGTGTTTTGCCCGATTGATAAGGTTTCCCGCGCCAGAAACTTTGACAGCGCCTGCGACAGTTCAATGACTTGCTCTCGAATGTTATTCGGGTTGATCCCAAATTCCACCAGCAATTCATCAATAATGGGGAAAGCCTCACGTAATTCGGTGAGCATAGCACGCGGATCAATCGCCCCCGACTCTAGCAATTGGTACAGCTGCACGCCTTCTTGCACAAGAATTTTGGTCACAAAGATCAACGGCATGACCACAATGAACATACAAACGATCAAGGTCACCAAGGCGTTGGTATTCGGCCGTATTCCCCACCATTGCTCCAATCGATGCTGAAGGGGCGCAAAAACAACGGCAATGGCACATGCCCAGAAAATTGCCGTCCAAAATGGCTTGAGGATAAAACCAAACGCGATCGACACCACCACTAATAAAATAAGGAAGGTTCGTCGCTCAAACTGTTCTTGCATTGGATATCCTTGTTCTTTATTGGAATCAGGTTAATATTGACAATAAAACAAAAGGTGAGCAAGTATGAAAACAATCACAGAACACTTAATCGGCTATGCTGCCTATCACCGCAATCAACGAAATATTATCACGCACTTAATTGGTATCCCAATGATCGTGATTGCCCTTGAGATTTTATTATCTCGGCCAACTTGGTTTATTGCCAACCTGCCTATCTCTCCAGCGATAATTGTCAGTGCCCTTGCGGCCTTGTTTTATCTTAAACTCGATCGGCCGCTCGGCATACTGATGACCCTGCTGCTCGGCTTAGCAGTATGGCTCGGCAGCACCGTGGCCTTACTCGAAACTCATCTGTGGTTGAGTTGGGGCATTGGGCTTTTTGTCGTTGGCTGGATCTTCCAATTTATCGGGCATTACTTTGAGGGCCGAAAACCCGCGTTTGTTGACGATATTATGGGCTTAGCGATTGGTCCACTGTTTGTGGTGGCTGAAGTGGTCTTTATGCTGGGCTTAAAAAAAGAGCTTCATCATGAGATAGAAGCTCACTTTAAGAATTAGGGGCGAGCGCCGCGTTTAATTGTCGGTGGTATTAACCCGCTTTTTCGGTGGGTTAATCCAGTAAACTTCAACATCAGTCACCGTCGCAACGCGCTCGATAGCTTCGACGCGGTCATGATCGACCACTAGTTTGCTAGAGGTTGTTGGCGTTGATGTTGATGAACACCCGATTGCGGCTGCGCACAGTAGCAAGATAAATAACGACCGCATAATGAATACCTCCGATAAATGAGCTTAGCGTGATCGCTCCGCTCATCTTCAGTATCGTTCACTTTCTGTACAAAATGTAGTCGACTTTCTAATTAAAGTTATAACTATTTGTTATTCTTAAAAATAAAAATGCCGCAGCGATGGCTTAAGCCATCGCTAATACTTGCTGAACCAACTTGCTAATGCCTTGCTCTGCTTCCGCTAACGATTGCGCCAACATATAAGCAGGGGTGGTCACCACGCGATGGGTTTCATCGACCACAATACCGTCTACGGCACAATCAACGTGCTTGCCGCCCATGGCAGTAATTGCTGCTGCCGTATCTTTATCATTACCAATAGTGACCTGAACTCCAGCGCCGTACACCAGTGGTACCATGACCGGAGCAATGCACATATAGCCCGCTGGCTTACCCAACTTCTTAAAGGCTTCACAGGCATTGCGGACATCTTGTGTCAGTTCACACGCGGCACCTTGCTCGGCAAAGTTACAAAGGTTTTTGGCTGCCCCAAAGCCACCGGGTAAAATTACCGCATCAAATTGAGTAGCATCCAGCTCAGTGAGTGGCTTTGCTTCCCCACGTGAAATTCGAGCAACTTCCACTAAAATATTCCGTGTTTCATTCATTTCTTCGCCGGTTAAATGATTGATCACGTGCTGTTGATTCGCATCTGGAGCAAAGCACTGATAACTCGCACCGGCTTTCGATAAATGCAGGAGCGTCAGCACCGCTTCATTGATTTCCGAGCCATCGAAAACACCACTACCAGAAAGAATTACTGCAACTTTTTTCATCATTCCTCCGCTTCTATCAATTCAACGACAAACTGTCGTGTCACAGGTTATTCTACTATGATGACAGCTTAAGCGAAAGTTGGGTAATTTGACTAAATGGTGGTGAGTTTTCCTTTACCACTTCAGCATCAAAATTATAACTATCTGATTTTATTATTGTTTTTATTTGGCGTGAATCTTGCATTTATTCTCATCAAATCAATCACGATTCCAACATAATAATGATTAGGAGAACAACATGGCCGTTAAATTGGAAGATCGTCCCATTGAGCAAGTGCGAGAAGAAACCGTTGATAAATTAATCATCAACTACAGTCATGCCATTATTTCTTCAGAAGCTTTTGAACGCCGCCTCGACAGCGCCATGCAAACCGAATCTCACCAGGAGTTAGTCGATCTCGTTGCTGATTTACCCTTGGAAGCGGACGATACCTACGATGCCAAAAAAGAACGCTCGTTTCGCCTCAACTACGACGCCGCAAACCCAAATGAGGAAGATAAAGAACGAATCATGAGCTTGGTCGGCTCCAATCAGCGCAAAGGCCAATGGGTTCCTCCTAAAAAGCTGCGCATTGTCGGGGTATTGGGAAGCACCCAACTTGATTTCACCGATGCCATTTTCCAGCACCAACAAATCGAAATTAACATTGCCAGTGTTTTGAGCAGCGTGGATATTTTTGTCCCGGAGCACGTGAACGTGACGATTCGCATGTTTGATATTGTTGGTTCTTCAGAAAACAAAGCCCCTTGCATGGCCGGTAAACAAGCGCCTCACATTACGATTACGGGATTTTCGGTGTTAGGTTCCTTAAGTGTTTCTGTGAAACGAACCATTAAAGAAAAGTTTATTGCCTTTGCCAACAATTTGCGTGAAGCCTTTGGACTGGCCGAAAGCGCACCAGCGACGAAGCCGAAAAAGAATTCTGGTGCAAACGGAGACTTTGCCAGCTAAACACGGGATAATAGCCAATATTTTTATCAAATTGCGGTTATTAGCTCATGGAAATTAAAGTTAACTTTCTCGACAACCTGCGTATTGAGGCGAAGTTCGATGACTTCACGGTCATTGCCGATCAACCGATTCGATACAAAGGCGATGGCTCAGCACCGAGCCCGTTCGACTATTTTCTTGCCTCGTCGGCAATGTGTGCGGCCTACTTCGTTAAAGTTTATTGTGTTGCCCGCAATATTTCGACGGAACACATCCGTTTGTCACAAAATAACATTGTGGACCCTGAGAATCGGTACAACCAGATTTTCAAAATCCAAGTGGAACTGCCAGACGATATTTCCGAGCGTGATCGCCAAGGTATCTTACGCGCCATTGACCGGTGCACCGTTAAGAAAGTGGTGCAGACCGGTCCTGAGTTCCAGATTGAGGTGGTCGAGAATCTGGACGAGGACGCACAAGCCTTATTAATGGGGCAGCCTGAGAATGGGTCATTAACCTACATTGAAGGCAAAGATTTACCCCTTGAACAAACCATCGCCAATGTCACCAAAATCTTGGCTGATTTAGGCATGAAGATTGAAATTGCTTCTTGGCGTAACATTGTTCCGCACGTTTGGTCGCTCCATATTCGCGATGCCGCATCGCCCATGTGCTTCACCAACGGGAAAGGAACCACCAAAGAAGCCGCATTAGCATCGGCGCTAGGCGAATTTATTGAACGACTAAACTGTAACTTCTTCTACAACGACCAGTACTTTGGTGAAGAAATTGCAAACGCAGAGTTTGTGCATTATCCCAATGAAAAATGGTTTCCTCTCACCCCAGACGATAGCTTGCCACCGGGGTTGCTGGATGGACATTGCTTAAGTATTTATAACCCTGAGGGTGAGTTACAAGGCTCACACCTGATTGATACGAATTCAGGGCGGGTTGACCGCGGCATTTGTGCGCTGCCGTTTGAACGTCAATCCGACGGGGAAACTGTTTACTTCCCAACCAACTTAATCGAAAACCTCTACTTAAGTAACGGTATGAGTGCGGGCAATACCTTGGCCGAAGCCAAAGTGCAGTGCCTGTGTGAAATCATCGAGCGAGCGGTGAAAAAAGAAATCATCGAAAACGAATTTGCGTTGCCCGATGTTCCAGCAGACGTCTTGGCTCGCTACCCTCACATTGTTGAGGGAATTGAAGCGTTAGAAGCCCAAGGGTTCCCAATTTTCGTTAAAGATGCCTCCCTCGGCGGACGTTTCCCGGTGGCTTGTGTCACCCTCATGAACCCACGCACCGGTGGTGTATTCGCGTCGTTTGGCGCACACCCGAACTTCCGGATTGCACTGGAGCGGAGCCTAACCGAACTCATGCAAGGACGTAGTTTTGAAGGCCTGAATGACTTCCTGCCACCAACCTTCAATAGCATGGCAGTAACGGAGCCCAACAACTACGTGGAACACTTTATTGACTCGTCAGGCATTGTTTCATGGCGCTTCTTCAGTGCGCGTGCCGACTTTGAGTTCAGCGACTGGGATTTTTCCGGTTCCAACGAAGTCGAAGCAGAGAACTTAATGCGCATTCTGACCGACCTGGGGCATGAAGTGTACATGGCCGTGCACGATAAGTTTGGCATTCCAGTGGTGCGTACCTTGGTGCCCGGATACTCCGAAGTGTACCCCATTGAAGATCTCGTTTGGGACAACACCAACAAGGCGCTTGATTACCGCGAAGATATTCTCAATCTGCACCGCTTAAGTGACGAGCAATTGCAGGCTCTGGTAGAACGCTTGGAAGAAAGTCAGCTGGATCAGTACATTGATATTATTACCCTGATCGGCATTGAGTTTGATGAAAACACCGTGTGGGGCCAACTCACCATTCTTGAACTCAAATTACTGATTTATCTTGCGCTAGGTGACCATGAAACCGCGCTTGAGCTAACCGAAGAGTTTCTACAGTACAACGACAACACGGTGGAGCGGAATCTCTTTTACCGCGCCATGAGTGCTGTTTTGGAAGTAACGTTGTCGGATGATATGGAACTTGCCGACTACCTGCGTAGTTTCCAACGCATGTACGGGGAACAAACCATGGCGGATGTGGTGGGCGCAGTTGAAGGAACGGTTCGCTTCCCTGGCCTGTTTGAAACCAACAGCCAGCTAGATGGTTTAGATCGTCACTTACGATTACTAGACAGCTATAAGAAGCTTCACGCCGCCCGTGCACGGTTGTATGCTTAACTTGCAAGCGCTTTGACATAAGTGCCAGCGGCTCATGCCGCTGGACACTTAGAAACCCCGCCGAAAGCTCAGTAACCGGCCCCGATGTGGTGCTGGCTCACCTTCTATAAACGGAATGTTCTGCTCGGTTAAAGCAAATCCATAGTCTTGCAGGTAACGCGCAAAGCGATTGCGATAGCCACGCCCTGGACACGTAATCAACACTTTCGCTTTAGGCGCTGCAAGCTGATTTACGAATTCTGCCAACATTTCAGCGTGATCAGGCTCATACAGAATATCACTACCAAGAATGACATCGTATTGCCCGCGCTGATCAGGAGCAGGCGATAGCCCCCAATCTAAATCAACGAATGGTACTTCGGGCACCTGATTTAGCGCCGCGTTATAGTCAAGAAACTCTTCGCTTAACGGATGTTTGTCACTGGCCACCACATGGGCGCCGCGCGCACGCAATACTAAACTTGGTAACCCGAGGCCACAACCTAGCTCGATAAATCGACGTCCGCTAATGTCAATTTTCTTCACTGCTCGCGCTAACGCTTTGCTCGCCGGCCACAATTGCCCGAACAAGCTCCAACTCGCCGAGCAAATCCCTGCTCGCTTGGCTTCGCCCTGAGGATCATAGTACTGTTGAGTATCTTTTAACGAGCGAATTTTCCACTCACGTGAACCAACGCGTAAGTGAATTTTACGCGTTTCATAACCAGACATAGCAACACCTCCAATAACATTGGACCTGCTGCATCGATAGTTGATGTGCGATGGGTCAAAGACCCCATTATACTGTTTTTAAAAAAATTTTCTTGAGTGTGGAATGTACTTGACCCGCGAACATCAAACAAGCACGAATGTTAAGGGCCTGTTCACCCTTGGTTTTTATTGGGCACCCAATGCTGAATGCCAACTCCCGATACTGTGTGCCAGCTTGACCCATTGCGCCAGGAACCAGGCCACCGAATGAGCGGAAATTACCCGACGATTACGCCGGATTGCCCCGCGACCTGAACTCCAAATTACGCGCCGAAGCCGTTGCCAAACTTAGGGCTGTTTTCTGCCTGCCAGCAATCTGCCAAGCGGCGGCGCGCATGGTTGGTATGAGCCGGGCCCAGATCAGTTACCGGCTCAAACGAAGGGGCAAGGCGTCCGGGCACGAGGCCCGGTCCTGAGCGATTGCGCTCAGGCGAGTTTGAGAATCGGCTTGACCACAACCCCCTTCTGGGAGTCTTCGAAAGCCTGGTTGATCTGGTCGAAGGGATAGAACTTGATCAGCTTGTCGAACGGGAACTTGCCGGCCTTGTAGAATTCCACCAGTTTGGGGATGAACACCCGTGGTACTGAATCCCCTTCGATAACCCCGATCATGCTCTTGCCTTCGGCCATCAGGTCATTGTGGACGTCGATGTTCATCTCCGGTGTCACCCCGACGATGGCGGCCTGGCCCAGGGGGCGTAGCGCATTCAGGCACTGCCGCACCACCGGCGGCACACCAGTGCTTTCCACCGCGTAGTGGGTCCCGCCATCGGCGGCCTTCCTGATCTCCCCCACCACATCCACGTTCTTGCCGTTGAGGGTATGAGTCGCCCCCAGCTCTCGGGCTAACTCCAGCCGGCTGTCGTGGACGTCAATGGCAAATATCTGCTGACAGCCCGCAATCTTCGCCGCCATGATCGCGCTCAGCCCCACCGCTCCGCAGCCGTAGATCGCGATGGAAGTGCCGAACTCCGGCTTGAGGCGGTTAAGTACGGTGCCCGCGCCGGTCTGGATGCCACACCCCAATGGTCCCAGCAGCGCCAGATCCACGTCCTTGTCCACTTTAACCACGTTTCGCTCGTGGGCCACCACGTGGGTACTAAAGGACGACTGTCCGAAGAAAGTGCCCAGATCGGTGTCGCCCTGGTGCAACCGATAGGTCTGGTCTTCCATGCGGCCGCCAAAGTTCAGGTCGTTAAATGCCGCGCAAACCGTGGGGTGGCCAGTGAGGCAATTTTCGCACTGGCCACAGTGGGCAAAAGACATCACGACGTGATCTCCGGCTGCCAAGCTGGTGACATTCTCCCCCACCTGCTCAACAATGCCTGAGCCTTCGTGGCCCAGCACAATGGGATAGGGTGAGATGGCGAGATCCCGGGCAACCGCGTCAGTATGGCAGACCCCCGTGGCAACCACCTTCACCAGCACTTCATTGGACTTGGGTCCGCTAAGGCGGACTTCCTCAATGCTGAAATCCTTACCCTGGGCATGGGTGACGGCCGCTTTTATTTTCATCGTGGTTTCCTCCGGTTGTGCAACGTGGCCTGAAACAGGCAGTTTGATGTTGTCTGTTAATTACTAGTCTAGCACAATCATTGGACCACCAGCGCAAAACAAAGGGGACGGAGGGATTAAGCGTTGGCCAACACCTCTGGTGTTTTCCAGTCTATGCACTCCGATGACTCTAGATATTCGCGCGCGATCTCAATTCTCTCCCACGCCTAACGCTTTGCTAATTGGCTGCCGCAGCGCAGCGTAGGCAGTCCAGTGGAGGCCACGCTGTTTGTGGCCGGAACGAAATTAAGCAACTTGTTAGGCTTATTTTACGAGCGAAACCCTGTAACTCGAAACGTATTACCCGTAATTTCTGATGAGACTTGATCTATGAACTGCACTATTGATTTCTCTATAAATTCATTAAGAAGCCATGAAGCATCTTTTTCCAAATGAGACCTCAAAACGTTTGGTTGATACCTAGCTAACTCACTCAAACGATGCATTGCAGCATAAGATAAAACTAACGGATTACGATTTATAATAGATTCTGATGTTAAATCATTTCGCTTAACATACCAGAGCTCGTTTGCACTATAGATATACTGAAACTCTTTGCGACGGGCTTTTAAATAATTATTCAATCTATTCAAATTCGCTGCATCGGGATTATTCCGAGCGACATCCCATTTAAATCTACGCTTATGACGAATTGTATAGTTCTCATCATTTTCAGCTATAACCTCTAATTAAAAATTTAAGGATTCAAGCCTTGTTAGAGTAGTTCTATTGGAATGTTCTGGTTCTAATTCAAATTGCATCCACGCTTTATTTTTTATTTTATCTCTAACTATCTTAGGATTCAAAATTGGTATGAACAACTCAGTTTGATTGGGGTACGTTACATTGTATGAGCGGTGTATATATGCCAAATTGTAAAGCACGTCCTTAAGAGAGTATTCTTCATGGGGTTCATCTTTCGATTTTGGAATAACTGCCTCCTCAAAATATGAACACAACCCTGATAAAACGCCTTTAGTTTTAAGCCTAACGAATTCATTTTTTATATTGTTATGACCGTTTTCACTTCGTCCTGAAACCCCATGAGAAAAGTCATATGGAATTTTTTTAATCTCTAACAGAGCTTTTGACGCGTTAAGAAAACAGTAATAAGTGGTCAATGGCTTTGAGTTATTGTCCAGTGACTTAGTAGCTTTATAAAAATTCCTTGCTTGTTGCCAATAAAAGATAGCATTTTTGTGTTTTATTGAGCCATCTGATTTTTGTTTTAAGTAGATTTCAACATATTCCCAAGTAGAGTCCGTCAATATCGTTTTTGATTTGAGTTCGGGGTTTATCTGCGCATGGTATGCGCAAACAGGCCATACACCTATTTTGAGTTGCTCCCTTTTTTTAGCGGGTTTTAAGCTATCTTTTATCTCTTTAATAGAGTTTTCATTTGCGGAAACTTTGTCAGATATTGTTTTAATCCGCTCTGTGAGATCAACCACTTTTCGTCCTTAATAGTTAAAAGTTACAGCAACATATGACTAAGTAAGCCTAACGCCGTGTTAAGGGGCCGAAGCAGCGCGGCTGCGAAGGTCCCAGTGAGCAAGGCGAACGATCTTGAACACCTTGTTAGGCTCGCCTTGGCGCAAGGTACACCTGCCTAATTTTGTAAACAAACTCTGGCTTATTGGCATACCGCAAGGCGGCATCCCACAATGGATTAGTTCGATCATTTATGTTTTTTGCAAGAGCTTTTATTTCAGGTGGTGCATCGTCACGGAAAAAATTTTTGTTGTCTCGATTCTTATCGTAGCTCACACCAGTTATTTTGAATTTCCTTGGCGCTATTCCTTTCAATTTTTGCTGCTCAATGTCTTTGTGTGCTGTTTCCCACGTTATGGCTCGAACCATTAACATGTAACGGTGCTCATCGAATTTTCCATCAACTGTAAATTGCGATTTTGAAGGATATTGTGGTTGAATTTTTCGCCGATAGAGCCCACCAACCACAAGCCTGAAATGTAAATTATCGGATGACATTTCATATCGTCTGCAATCAACGACATCAACCCAATGCCCTCTGGTATCTTCAATATGTTTCTTAGCAAACAGAACCGCAAACGCTTCATCTGTGCCAGCATATTTGAGGTACTTTTTAAGCAATTTTTCATTCATATTTTAACCATTGCACCGTAAACTTTTACCGCCTAACGTTGCGCTCTGCGGCAAATTTGGAGCGCAGCGGAAAATTTGTCCGACAGCAGCGCTTTGATACTCATTGAGCCTTCTCCCCAATTTAGCCAGCTTGGCTAAACTGAAAGGCAACCAAACCAAAAAGGAGAAGACCCAATGAACTTTTACAATAGCACCCATCAGCATTATTGTGGAATCGATTTGCACGCCCGCAGCCTCTATGTTTGCATTATCAATCAACAAGGTGAAACGCGCCTACATAAGGAAATATCAGCGAATCCAGACGCGCTGATTGAACTTATCAGCCCCTATTTAGATGATCTTGTCCTCGGCGTTGAATGCATGCACTGTTGGTACTGGGTCGCCGACTTTTGCGACGACCATGATATTGAATTTATTCTCGGCCATGCCTTATACAT
>NZ_FMXN01000003.1 GCF_900104245.1 Pseudidiomarina indica | reverse complement strand
TCCTATTTTGCCTGTAGCGCAGGTGGTGCAACGATTGAAACGCTGAAAGAATATGTACAAAGTCAGGCCACACCTGACTAGAAACGCTTCGCGTTTCCCGCTTATATCCCCGCCCGATTGGACGAGGGTCTACGCGGGTTTTGCTAAGGTGCTACCACCTAAACATTGTGGCGATTGCGGCACATTTCCGAGTTCTTGCCACTCAGCCGGCGTATATAAATGGAGTGCTAATGCATGCACAGGGCCTGCAAGCTCATCAACGAATAATTGATTCACCGCACGATGGCGCTGTAATAAACGCATTCCTTCAAACGCGTCAGCGGCCATCACAACTTTGTAATGGGAATCATTGCTGGGCGTGCCATGCAAGTGACTTTCATTGATGACTTGCAAGTGCTCTGGTTGGAAATGAGCCATCAGCTTCTGATGTAAGTGCTGCTGTAATGCGGTCATGACACCCTCCTCCTAGCGATGCTCTAGCGAACTAAAACAAACGTGCTCATCACGTCCTAGTTTAGCGAAAATATCAAAAATATTAGGTTCGGGCTCGTGGGAAAGGTAAGCGACACGAAACCATTGTGCCCCAAAGTTCCCGTGAAGTTGATACAACCGAACTTGATATTGCTGATAAAAATAAGCCAGTTGCTCTAACCCTTCTTGGCGATGTTTCGGAAACGCAGAATTGTCTCCAATTAACCGCCACCGACGCAATTCGTCTTCCTCAGCGAGTAGTGCTGCGTTGATCCGATCGCGGCAAAAACCTAATTGAATGACACTTTCAGATAAGGCCCAGCGCCCCGCAGGAAGTTGCTGTTGGTCGAGCGTAGTAATGGTATGTAAATGGTCTGTAGAGTCTGTTAATGAAGGGCGACACGCACCTAACAAGAGCCCAACGAGGAGTATCAAGGCAAAACGTGGGATGGCAACGTGAATTGATAATGAAAACGGCATGACACAGCCCCAACTCAATAACTAAGAGAGCCATGCAGTATATCGGTAAACAAGCAAATAAAAAAGTTAAAGGAACCTCCTTGTTCCAATGATAGCATTCGATCCTTGAGCGCTATCCCTCAATCCCTAGAAAACACAATATCAAACAATTAATATCATTTCAATTACATTTTGATAACAACGCCTATCCATTTGATTTAGCCGTGTTTTTAGGTGAAAAGTGCGAAGCGTTCATTCGTGTTTGTTGAAATTATGTAAAATCTGAAAAGTTGTTATTGATAACGATTCTCATTTGAGCGAAACTATAATACGAAAAGAAATGCGAATCAATATCGTTTATTTTAATTTTTAGATATACTGCAGCCAAACCAACGAGGTAAATCATCATGAGTTCAAGCACGTTACGCAAACTACTTACCATGACCGTTGTTGCCGCAAGCCTCAGCGCAACCATTGCTGAAGCAGCCACCGTCAATTTATATTCCGCTCGTAAAGAAGCGTTAATCAAACCACTGCTCGATAAGTTTACCGCTGAGACCGGCATTGAAGTCCGCTTATTAACTGGGGGCGGCGATGCATTGTTGGCACGGCTGCAGAATGAAGGCGCCAATACACCGGCCGACTTATTCTTAACCGTCGATGCGGGGAATTTGCACCGGGCCGCAGCGGCTGACGTCTTCCAACCTCTTACGGCAGCCCATCTGCTGGAAGCGGTTCCGTCACACTTAGTGGGCGGGGACCAGTTATGGGTTGGTTTAAGCCTTCGTGCACGGCCGATCTTTTACAATCCAGCGCGAGTCGATCCAGCCCAATTAACTGGTTATGAAGATCTGGCTAAGCCGGAATGGAAGAAAAACGTCTGTATTCGTTCATCCGATAATATTTACAACCAATCACTTACCGCAGCGCTGATTGAACATTGGGGTGAAGAGAAAACTGAAGCTTGGGCAAAAGGATTAGTCAGTAACCTCGCAAAACCACCAGTGGGTGGTGACCGCGATCAGCTCAAAGCAGCCGCCGCGGGTGTTTGTGATCTTGCCGTCTCCAATACCTACTATTTTGGACTGATGCAAAACAGTGATAACGCCGCTGATCGCGAAGTTACCACCAAGTTAAAGATCTTTTGGCCAAACCAAGACAGCTTCGGCACCCACGTGAACGTGTCGGGGATTGGTCTGACAAAATACGCTAAAAATAAAGATGAAGCGAAACAGCTCATCGAGTTCTTGTTATCGCCTGAATCGCAAGCTTGGTACGCCGCTGCCAACAGTGAGTACCCTGCAGTGACGTCAGCCAAGTGGAGCGAAACTCTCATCGGCTGGGGTGAATTTAAAGCAGACGATTTACCCATGCGTCACTTAGGTGAAAATAACGCAACTGCGGTGAAAATTATGAACCGCGCTGGCTGGCGGTAATGCGCTACAGTCGCTGGCGTCAACTAACACTGATCACAACGGCCGTCATGATTGGCGTGCCGTTGCTGATTATTTGTTGGTCCATGCTCCAGTTACTGTGGGCAGATGATCTCAGTACCCTTTCCCACCTATGGGATACGGTTGTTCCTGAATATATTCGCCATTCACTGATCTTGCTATTGGGCGTATCAGTGGGGGTTATTTTGTTGGGGGTTAGCACCGCTTGGCTGACCACCGCGTGTCGTTTCCCCGGCCAACGTCTTCTCAGTTGGGCGTTATTGCTACCGTTAGCCGTTCCAGCGTACATTGTTGCTTACACCTATACCGGCATGTTCGATTACGCTGGGCCGGTCCAAACAGCACTCCGTCATTGGTTTGATTGGGGCTATGGTGACTACTGGTTCCCTGAAGTGCGTAGCCTTGGCGGCGCCATCGTGGTACTCAGTTTAGTATTATTTCCCTACGTGTATTTAATTGCCCGCGCGACCTTTATTCAACAATCGGCCACGACCCTCGAAGCTGGACGTAGTTTAGGTCTAAGCCCATGGCAATGTTTTTATCGCTTAGCATTACCGCTTGCACGTCCTGCTATCGTGACAGGCACCACCCTCGCCCTGATGGAAACCTTAGCTGATTACGGCACGGTTCAACATTTTGGCGTCACCACCTTTACCACGGGTATTTTTAGAACCTGGTACGGGTTGGGTGATTTAGTCGGCGCATTGCAATTAGCGGGTATGTTATTGATTGCGGTTATGGCATTGATTTTTATTGAGCGCCATTCGCGTCGCCAAGCCCGCTATGATCAGCGTAACCCGCGCCCGGCACAACCCTTCGAGCTGCATGGTTGGCGAGCATACGGCGCCAGCGTGTTATGCTGGTTGCCCCTCGTATTTGGATTTATTTTACCAGCGTTGCAATTAACCCATTGGTCCATTGAACGTGCTGAGGTTTGGCAGGATAGTGAATTTTGGCGACTGACTTTTAATAGCTTTAGCTTAGCCGTCATTGCTGCCATTATCATCGTAATGATGGCCTTATGGTTAGCTTATGGACGGCGTCAAATTCCAACGCGCCCGGTCCGCACCAGTGTCGCCTTTGCCGGAATGGGTTACGCGATTCCAGGACTAGTGATCGCGGTAGGCTTAATGGTCTTTCTAACCAGCATTGACCACGTTCTCATCGATATCAGTCAGCGTTGGTTTAACTATAATCCCGGTCTATTATTATCCGGCACACTGGTCGCCCTGTTATTCGCCTATTGTGTTCGCTTCTTAAGCGTATCATTGCAAACCATTCAAGCAGGTCTGGGAGAAATTCGCCCCAGCATGGATGAAGCCGCACAAATTCAAGGTTATTCCCCTTTACAAGTCCTGCGTAAAATTCACTTACCTCTGATGCGGCCTAGTGTCTTCACTGCTTTAATTTTGGTTGGAGTGGACGTCCTGAAGGAATTACCTGCCACGCTTGTATTACGGCCCTTCGATTTTAATACCTTAGCCGTTCGTGCCTATGAAATGGCAACGGATGAGCGTCTGGCAGATGCAGGTCCCCCCGCTTTAATGATGGTATTGGTGGGGTTAATCCCTGTTATCTTATTGTCTCGAGCCATGCTTAAATCGCAGCAAGCAGCATTAAAGGAGCAAGAGTTTGTCCCGGTTACAGCTTGATAACATCAACGTGAGTTTTGGCGATTCCCACATTGTCCGAAACGTTACCTTAGAGCTACAGCAAGGTGAAATCGGCTGCCTTTTAGGGCCCAGTGGCTGTGGTAAAACCACGTTATTACGTAGTATCGCTGGCTTTCAAACATTGCAACAAGGCGCTATCCACATCGATGATTCCTTGGTTGCAAGTGCCCATTTGAATGTTGCTCCTGAGTTGCGTGGAGTTGGCATGGTGTTTCAAGACTTTGCTCTGTTCCCTCATCTAAATGTTGCCGATAACATTAGCTTTGGAATGCGCAAAGCAACCTCTCGCGAACGTAAAGCTCGGGTCGAAGAATTATTAAATCGAATTGGTTTACCCGGTTATCAGCACCGTTTTCCGCATGAATTATCCGGTGGCCAGCAGCAACGAATCGCCTTAGCACGAGCGCTAGCACCGCGTCCCCGCCTATTATTACTTGATGAACCTTTCTCGAGTCTTGATGCAGAATTACGGGAACGTTTGGCCGTTGAAGTACGTGAATTATTGAAAAACGAAGATATTACTGCCTTATTGGTCACCCATGACCAACAAGAAGCCTTTGCGATGGCTGACAAAGCTGGGGTCATGTACCAAGGCGAACTGCTGCAGTGGGATACCCCCTACCAACTGTATCACCAACCCAAGCATCAGTTAGTGGCTGACTTTATTGGCCATGGAGTGTTACTGCAAGGTGTAGTGAATCACGATGCATCATTAACTTCCCCCTTGGGGCAATTGTCCCATCCAAGTTTATTAACGATTGAAGCTGGCACCCAAGTCAGTTTCCTCGTCCGACCCGACGATATCGTGCCCGATGCCACATCGCGGTTACGCGCCACCATCAAGGCACGCGGCTTCCGTGGTGCTCATAATCTTTATACCGTTGAGCTTCCTGGAGGGATCAAACTACTCACTTTGAGTCCATCCCATGAGCAATTTCAAGTTGGGGCAAATATTGGGTTACGTCCTGAACTCGATCATTTGGTTATTTTTGCCGCCAACTTATGCGAACTTCCGGGTTTTTATGACCAAGCACCGACGGTACAACCGCTTCCTTCTGTGCTACCAAAGGCACAAACAGCCTAGCGAGCGCATAATAATTCACGGTAGAATAGTGCCCTCTTATTCGAACGGTTGAAAGGAACACTATGTTATTAGCTTTTATCGCCATTATTGGTGGATTGATTCTGCTGATGTGGAGTGCAGATCGATTCATTGACGGCGCAGCGGCCACTGCCGGTCACCTCGGCATGCCACCACTTCTTATCGGCCTCATTGTGGTTGGTTTTGGCACTTCGGCACCTGAAATGATGGTGTCAGCACTCGCTTCCTTAAATAACAATCCGGGAATTGCCCTAGGAAATGCCTTCGGCTCTAACATCACTAACATTGCGTTGATTTTAGGAACCACGGCACTCATTGCTCCTATTTTAGTCACCAGCACTGTATTAAAGCGTGAAGCTCCTATTCTTATCGCCATCACCTTATTATCCGTATGGCCACTTGTTGATGGCCAAGTCACCAGTCAAGAAGCATGGACCCTGCTAGCAATCTTTGCCTTTTATTTAGGTTGGACAACCTATAATGGCATGAAAAGTGACGCAGATTCACTCTCAGTTAACGTCAAGGTTCCAGAACTTGGACGCGGTATCGCTGTGTTCTGGATGGTGGCAGGCCTCATTCTCTTGGTCATTAGTTCACGATTTTTGGTTTGGGGTGCGGTGGAAGTGGCGACCGCACTCGGTGTGAGTGACCTCATTATTGGTCTCACCATTGTCGCCATAGGTACCTCGCTGCCAGAGTTTGCCTCCTCCATCGCAGCAATCCGAAAAAATGAACACGATCTCGCCATCGGCAACATTATCGGCTCAAATATTTTCAACACACTTGTCGTCGTAGGGATTGCCGGCGCAATTCATCCAATCACGCTCGAGCCTGAATTACTAACCCGTGACTGGAGCGTGATGATGGGCTTAACGCTATTACTGATGCTTTTCGCGTTCCGTCCGAATAATCGGCCGAATCGTATTAACCGAGTCCATGGCGGTATATTCCTTGCCTGCTATATTGGCTATACCACTTACCTCATTTATAGCGGGTTCAGCGCATGAACGTAACCTCACAATACCGGGCGCAACAACTAGGTCTATTAGGGTTAGCGCCCCTTGTTGTGTTTACTCTAATGGCCTTGCTCGACCTCTGTGGCGGCTTGGCCATTCAGTTAAGCGTGCTCTACAGTGCCGCCCTGTTAAGCTTTTGTGGCGGCATTCACTGGGGTCTTAGTATGCGCTTACCAACCTCCTCGGACGAACAACGCCGGCTCACCTGGAGCTTACTTCCTATTGTTGCCGGTTTCGCTATTTTAGTGGTTGGCCATCTCGTCACTCTTCCCTACCCCGTCATTTTGATGCTGAGTTTATTGGCACTTTTTCATTTGTTTTGGTTTAACTACGAACGTCGTAAATTATCAGAACATCCGTGGTATCTCGAGATGCGTGCGCGGCAGACTTTTACTACGGTCGCTTTGCATGTAGTCATGATAATTACCCACTCAACGTGACTGCTCCCCGCCCTAAGCGCTAAAGCGCCACGGGCGGGGCTTCCAACTTCTCAGGCAGCAACTGGTACGTGACCAGATTGACGCTTGCCTCCATTGGCAGAAACCGACAGTCCTGCGGTCTTTAATTTTAAAATGCCTTGCGCCTTGATATTTAAGGCTGCATTGATGTCCCTATCATGCCGTGTTGAACAGGCTGGACAGTGCCAATCACGCACGTTCAGCGACAATTCTTTCAGCTTGTGTCCACAGCAAGAGCAGGTTTTAGAGCTGGCAAACCACTGGTCGATTTTGACCAAATACTTACCTTGTGCTTTTGCTTTGTACTCCAGTTTCTGGATCAGGCCTGACCAACTCGCATCGGCGATGTGTTTGGACACTTTCTTGTTCTTCAGCATGTTTTTGACTTTCAGTGTCTCGACAATCACCGCTTGGTTTTCGTCAATGAGTTGTCGAGACAGCTTGTGCTGAAAATCAGCACGAGCATTCGCCAGACGCTGATGCGCCTTAGCGAGTTTAAGTCGGGCTTTTGCACGACCTTTGCTACCTTTTTGGCAGCGTGATAAGGCTTTTTGTTTTCGGCGCAGATTGGCACTGGCTTTCTTCAAAAAGCGTGGATTCGGTTTTTTCGTGCCGTTTGAGTCTATGGCAAGATGTGTTAAACCCATATCCAATCCGAGCACTTGAGCAGCATTCAGGTTTTGAATGGGCGCAGGAGCTTCTTGCCCATCTTCATGCAGTAGTGAGGCATAGTATTCACCTGTCACGGTACGGGACAGGGTGATGCTTTTCAGTTTTCCTTCAACCTTGCGATGAATACGCGCTTTAATGGGCTGCTTTAACTTCGGCACTTTAATCCAGTCATCACCACAATCAACGCTCATGCAATGATAGCTGGACTGCCTGCCGTGCTTGCGCTTGAACTTGGGATAACGAGAAGGCAGTTTGGGATCAAAGAAATGTTGAAAGGCTTTATCCAGATTGATACATGCCTGCTGGAGTGCAATCGAATCAAAATCTTTGAGCCAGTGATACTTACGGGACTTTTTTGCGACAGAAAGCAGAGGCTTTAGGTCTTTCTTGGCGTTGAGTTTAAGTCCGTGGCGTTTGTATTGTGAGCTGATGATATGCAAAGCCTTGTTGTACGCAAAGCGCACAGCGCCGAACTGGCGGTTTAAAAATTCCGCCTGCTCAGATGTTGGATAGATACGCACTTTAATGGCTTTATTCATACTGTATATAATAACAGTTGATGGGTATAAAACAATCCATAACTGCTCGCAGTTATCCGCTTATATCCCCGCCCGATTGGGCGAGGGTTTACGCGGATTTTGCTAAAAGTTATTGCGAATCGTTCTTGTTTGCGTTATCATTTGCTCAGTTTGTATACGGAGCAGATTATGTACGTATGTTTATGTAAAGGCGTTACGGATAAAACCATTCGACGAGCGGTCGATCATGGCGTGAGTAGCATGCGTGAACTACGACAAGAATTTGGTGTTGGCGGCCAGTGCGGCTGCTGTACGCAATGTGCAAAAGATGTTCTTAACGATGCCATTGCTGCTCGTAATACCTCCCTCTTAGAATCCGAAGGTTTATTGCCCGTCGAAGTATGCTACGCTTAAGCTGTTCTATTTAGACAGTTAGGAGTGGTAGCCATGCAAGGCGATCGTAAGATTTTACAAGAACTGAATCGCATCCTCACCCGTAAACTCACCGCCATTAACCAGTATTTTCTACATGCGCGCATGTATAAAAATTGGGGCTTCAGTGAGCTTAATAGCAAAATCTACAAAGCTTCTATCGAAGAAATGAAACACGCCGATGAGCTCATCGAACGCATTCTATTTCTGGGTGGCCTGCCAAATTTACAAGAGTTGGGCAAACTCTACATTGGTGAAGAACCCCATGAAATGTTGCAGTTGGACCATCAGGTGCAGCTCGCCGACGTGCTGGCCATACGAGAAGCGATTGCCGTCTGTGAACAAGGCCAAGATTATGTTAGCCGCGATGAGCTAACAGAAATTCTTGAGCATCAAGAAGAGCATCTTGATTGGTTAGAAACTCAATTAGATCTCATTGAGCGTTTAGGGTTACCAAAATATCTGCAATCCAAATTAAGTAGCGAGTCATGATCATGAACAAAGTACAGAATCAAGCCATTGTTGACCAACTCAATCAATTACTGGCAATTGAACTTACCTCAATTGATCAGTACCTCGCCCACTCACGCATTTATGAAGACCAAGGCTTAGACAAACTCTATGAGCGTATTAGTCATGAAGCCGATGATGAGCGTGAACATGCCGATTTACTGATTCGCCGGATTCTATTTTTAGGCGGCCAACCAAATTTAACCCAGCGCATTCCGCACACTATCGCCACCGATGTGCCCACCATGCTAAAAAATGACTTAGCGGTAGAGCAAGGCAATGCTAAGGCGTTACGTCAGGCCATTCGGTTTTGTGAGCAAGAAGGTGATTTTGTCACCCGCGATATGCTTATCAGCATCTTAAAAGATACTGAAGAAGATCACGCTTACTGGCTCCGCCAGCAGCTTGAATTGATCGAAAAATTGGGACTGGAACTGTATCTCCAAGCGCAAATCCGTTAACTCTTTGAGCTAACGCCTTGCGTATGACGGATACGCCTCTGCTAACTGCTCCACCTCGGTGGAGCGACGCTGAGTAGGCCGGATTAGACCCACTGGTCATTGTCCCTTCCTATTTTAAGAGCGTGATGATGCCGCTGAGTAGTGGCATCATCACGCTCTTATAGCTTATAGCTTATAACTTACATAACAAAATCGCACATAGAGCCTTACAGACGATCCGTAAGATGCTCAGGAAGAAGTTAAATGTTTCTATGTAAGGAATAAATAATGCGTTGCAAATGACTAGCCAGGGGAATTGGCGGAGAGAGAGGGATTCGAACCCTCGATACGTTGCCGTATACACACTTTCCAGGCGTGCTCCTTCAACCACTCGGACATCTCTCCATTACAGGGCGCGTATAGTAAGAGAAATATCCAATAGAGTCAATCGCTTTAGCCCCTCATATTAAAGGTTGCTCATCGATTCAACTGCCCATATAGTTGACGACAACACTTTTCAATCCTCGTGTTTTATCGGAGTCTGATCATGAAGCCAATCGCCCGTCTAGCCCATACTATTATTGCCATTGGCATAACGGCCGTGAGTATCTCTTCTAGCAGTGCTGC
Source organism: Pseudidiomarina indica (assembly GCF_900104245.1). Classification (GTDB taxonomy): domain Bacteria; phylum Pseudomonadota; class Gammaproteobacteria; order Enterobacterales; family Alteromonadaceae; genus Pseudidiomarina; species Pseudidiomarina indica. The sequence continues at coordinate 214,626 of NZ_FMXN01000003.1, read as the reverse complement.
AGATCGCATCACTGGCCACCATTTTGCGACTCGCTCCGAAGCCATGGCACCTCACGCCATGGCCGCTACCAGCCAGCCATTAGCCACCCAGGTGGCCTTGGATATTATGCAAGCCGGAGGCAACGCCATTGATGCTGCAATCGCCGCCAATGCCGTATTAGGCTTGGTTGAGCCTACCGGCAATGGCATTGGTGGTGATTTGTTTGCCATTATTTGGGATGCAGAAAACGGCGAGCTGTTGGGGTTAAATGCTTCCGGGCGCTCCCCTCAATCTCTCACCCTCGATTACTTTATCGACAACGGCTACAGCGCCATTCCAGCACGGGGTGTGCTGCCGTTATCGGTGCCCGGGGCGGTCGACGGCTGGTTTGAGATGCACGAGAAGCTGGGCCGTTTGCCAATGCAACAGATTTTGGCCCCCGCCATTGCCTATGCTGAAGAAGGGTTCCCGGTCACCGAAGTGATAGCCTACTACTTCGAACGCAATGCTGAAGTCTTAAAGAATCAGCCTGGTTTTGCAGAGGTGTTTTTGACCGATGGACGCCCCCCACAAAAAGGAAAACGATTTAAAAACCCCGACTTAGCAAATAGCTATCGGCTGATTGCAGAACAGGGGCGCGATGCTTTTTATCGAGGCGATATCGCAAAAACCATCGACCGCTTTGTGAAAGAGCACGGTGGCTTTTTAAGTTATGAGGATCTCGCCAACCACAGTTCCACGTGGATCGAACCAGTTTCCACGAATTACCGCGGCTACGACTTGTGGGAATTGCCGCCGAATACCCAAGGCATTGCGGCTCAGCAAATCCTCAATATTTTAGAAAACTACCCGCTTGCGGAGCTCGGCTTCGATAGCCCTGAGTACGTGCATCTATTCGTTGAAGCGAAGAAACTTGCGTTCGAAGACCGCGCGAAGTATTACTCTGATCCTGACTTTAATGAGGTCCCTGTCCAGCAACTGCTTGACAAAGACTATGCGAAAGAACGCGCCAAGCTCATTGATTTAACGCGTGCGGCAAAAGTCTATGAGCCGGGTAATCCCCCCACGGAAGGTGATACCATCTATCTGACCACGGCCGATGCCCAAGGCAATATGGTGTCTCTGATTCAAAGTAACTATCGCGGTATGGGCTCAGGGATTACTCCCACCGGGCTTGGCTTTGTCCTCCAAAACCGAGGTGAATTATTTGCGCTCGACCGTAATCATCGTAACGTGTACGCACCGAACAAACGTCCGTTCCATACCATTATTCCTGCATTTGTTACCAAAGATGGGAAACCGCTGATGAGTTTTGGCGTGATGGGGGGTGCCACTCAGCCACAAATGCACGCACAAATTCTCATTAACATGATCGATTTTGGCATGAACTTGCAAGAAGCAGGCGATGCTCCACGTATTCTTCATGAAGGCTCCAGCCAACCAACGGGAGAGCGCATGATTGAAGGCGGTATACTAAGCTTAGAGAACGGTTTCTCCGACCACACCCGCCGCGAACTGATCAAAATGGGACACCGTTTACAAGAAGCCGTAGGGCCGTACGGAGGCTACCAAGCAATCTGGCGGAACCATGAAGAAGGCGTCTATTATGGGGCTTCTGAAAGCCGCAAAGATGGCCATGCCGCCGGTTATTAATCCTTAAGGAGATGAAGTAATGGATTCGATTCTGGTCGCGTTGTTTGCCAGTACTATCACAGGGTGTTTAACGGCTGTGGGTGCGCTGCCGATCTTATTTAATCGAGCGCCATCCGAGCGGTTTAATGACACGCTGCTAGGGTTTGCTGCGGGAGTCATGCTGGCCGCGTCGTTTTTCTCCCTCATTATTCCATCCATTGATATTTCAACCGAAATGTACGGACCCGGGCCCTGGCCTGCAGCGATTGCTGTGATTGGCATCTTACTGGGAGCGGGAGCCATTGCCATGGCCGATCGGTTATCGCCACATCGCCATTTTGTAACAGGCCATGAGGGGGCACGGAATTCTAAGGTAACCGGCGTATGGTTATTTGTCATCGCCATTGCGATTCACAACTTTCCTGAAGGGTTATCCGTTGGAGTTGCTTATGGCAGTAACCAAGGCGACAAAGCGTTCTCGCTTGCTATGGGAATTGGGCTGCAAAATATGCCCGAAGGGCTTGCGGTTGCTGCCGGGTTAGTGGCCGTGGGTTATAGCCGTTGGAAGGCATTTTGGGTGGCAGGTTTAACCGGACTGATCGAACCCTTGGGCGGCTTGGTAGGCGGTATCTTTGTCAATATTTCCAACGTACTGCTGCCTTGGGCATTAGTGTTTGCTGCCGGGACCATGCTGTTTGTGATTAGCCATGAAATCATCCCGGAAACTCATCGTCAGGGGCACCACCGCCGCGCCACCGGTGGGTTGATGGTCGGCTTAGTCCTCATGCTATTCTTTGACGTGTGGTTGGCGGCCTAAGCATGAAAAAAGTGTTATTCCTTGGCTACGGAGATATTGCCCATCAATCAGCCCAGTTGCTCACTGCCGGCCAATGGCAAGTCGTAGGCGCTTGTCGCCAGCCTGAGCGCAAACCAGCTCTACCCAACGTAGAGCTGGTGAGTGCAGATGCAAATAGCGAAACAGATTTAAGGGAATTATTAGCGCAGAACTTCGATGCCATCGTGATCACTCTCACGCCCGCCAGCATCGATCGGGACGGCTATCACCAAGGGTATGTGGTGCCCTGTCGGCATTTACAGCATCTGTTGTACCAGCACCCTCACCCGCCGCAAATCATTTATGTTTCGAGCACTCAGGTGTATGGGCATCGGCACGGTGAATGGGTCGATGAATCCAGCCCTACAAAACCTACCACTGCCAGTGGTGAAATGCTTCTACAAGCTGAACAGGTATTGTTAGGAAGTCCAGCGAAGGTCACCATTCTACGCTGTGCGGGTATTTATGGCCCTGGACGTGAACGGCTATCAAACTTGATTCAATCTGGTCGAGCCACGCTGACACTGGCTTGGACCAATCATATCCATAGCGCGGATATTGCGGGCTTTATTGTGTATCTGCTCGAGCATCAAGAGCATCAAGGAAAGGTCTATGTGGTCAGCGATCATCAACCGCTTCCACAAGCAGAGGTTTATCAACGCATTGCAGCCCAGTTAGGCCTCACCACAGCGCATCTACCACGATCAGCAGAAGTAGGGCCACGCGGTAGCAAGCGGCTACGCAATGATGCCATGCGTGCCACGGGCTACCGCTTTATCTATCCGACCCGATTTTAAGTACGCTTATAATTTGAAATTCAACATGCGATCAAGCGGCATCAACGCGCGCTTTGCCAATGCTTCATCCACATGAATTTCATGCGCAGCACCGCCATTTTCCAAAGCGGCAGCAATGGCGGCCAAGCCGTTCATTGCCATCCACGGGCAATGGGCACAGCTACGGCACGTTGCACCATTTCCTGCGGTTGGCGCTTCAATGAAACGCTTGTGCGGCGATAACTGCTGCATTTTATAGAAAATGCCTCGATCCGTTGCCACAATGAACATTTCATGAGGAAGTTCTTGGCTGGCTTTAATCAATTGCGACGTTGAACCAACCGCATCGGCTAAATCCACAATGGCCTGAGGAGACTCTGGGTGAACCAGCACCCCTGCGTCCGGGTACACGCGTTTTAAATCTTCTAACGCTTTGGTTTTGAATTCATCGTGGACAATACAAGCTCCCTGCCACATGATCATATCGGCACCGGTTTGTTTTTCGATGTAAGCCCCTAAATGCATATCAGGACCCCACAGAATCTTTTCACCGTTGGCGTCTAAATGGTCCACCACTTCTAACGCAATACTGGAGGTGACCACCCAATCTGCACGCGCTTTGACCGCAGCAGAGGTATTGGCATACACCACCACGGTGCGGTCAGGGTGGGCATCACAAAACGCCGAGAACTCTTCAATAGGACAGCCGAGGTCTAATGAACAGGTGGCTTCTAGCGTTGGCATCAACACACGCTTGTTTGGCGTTAAAATCTTCGCGGTTTCACCCATGAATTTAACCCCAGCAACAATCAAGGTTTCAGCATCATGCCGAGCCCCAAATCGAGCCATCTCTAGAGAGTCAGCAACACAGCCGCCGGTTTCCTCAGCTAACGCTTGAATTTCAGGATCCGTATAATAATGCGCAACCAACACAGCATTTTTTTCGCGCAATAATTGCTTAATGCGTGCTGTGTATTGAGCTTTCTCAACGTCACTTAAAACTTTTGGTTTCGGTGGGAAAGGATAATCAAAATGATTAATCACCCGCGTTTGAATTTCTTCAGTAATGCTCATGCTACCACTTCAAAACGTAGATAAAGGTTTGATGATTATAAAACATATTGCTATCAGAAGGGAAATAAAGTGGTGGGTTGTGCAGGATTCGAACCTGCGACCAATTGGTTAAAAGCCAACTGCTCTACCGACTGAGCTAACAACCCACAAAAAAACTACTGAAGGGGATGAAAGAAAGTGGTGGGTTGTGCAGGATTCGAACCTGCGACCAATTGGTTAAAAGCCAACTGCTCTACCGACTGAGCTAACAACCCATTTCCATCATCGTGCGCACTTATCAGTGGCAACGGCGGCATAGTTTACTTAAAAAGCCGCTCGTTGCAACTGAAAATTGAAAGAATTGAGTTCGTTTGCTTAATTAACGAGCACTCAAGCCTTATTTAAACATGATGTTTACAAACTTTCGAGGCGCTTCTTCGCTAACCCTGCTTCCGTGGAATCCGCGTACTCAGAAACGACCTGTTCAAATAGACGACGCGCCGTGGTTGCGTCATTCTGTTGTTGCGCAATAATTCCCAGTTTCAAAATACAATCGCCGCGCTTATTGCTGTCGCGATAATTCTCTACCACGGTCGTAAAGTGTACTTTGGCTTGGTCATATTTACTTTCAGCAAATAGCAATTGCCCGAGCCAATAATGGGCATTGGGAACATAGCTAGAGTTAGGATAATTGGCAATAAACTGTTCGAACGCAGGAATCGCCGCTTCATAGCGCTTATCTCGCAGCACCAATTGGATGGCCTGCTCATACGCTTCATTTTCCGATAAATTCGAGGAATACGTTGGCAACGACGTATCCGTTGTCACCGCTGGCGTGGAACCGCCTGCAACAGTCGGTGATGACGTCGGGGCCAAGCGCCGATCGAGCTCTTGATAGATTTCACGTTGGCGTTGCAGAATTTGCTCAATTTGATAGGCATGTTCTTCACTACGCCCACGTAATTCAGCAACCTCATCTTGCAGCTGCGCCATTTGATCAAGCAGCGCCATTTGTGCTGCATTACGCGCATCCATCACCCGCTCAAGTTGATTCAACCGTTCTTCTAATGAACCACTGCCTAACTTAGAAACCGGCGCCTGCGCAAGCAGGACACCGGGCATCAGAAAGGCCAATACGAGGACTAGTTTGTGCATTGGCTCTACCAGTTGTGATTAGTAAACAAGAACACCACGACGGTTTTTAGCGTAAGCTTCAGCAGTCGATGCATTCACCAATGGTTTTTCTTCACCATAGGATACTGTGCTGATTTGACGAGCGCTCACGCCCAGGTTTTGTAAGTACTGCGCCACAGCTTTCGCACGACGCTCACCTAACGCAATGTTGTACTCAGGAGTACCACGCTCGTCACAGTGACCTTCCACAGTAACCGTGATGTTTGGGTTTTGTACCAAGAAATCAGCATGTGCCGCTAATACTTGTGCATATTCTGGCGCAATGCGTGAATCGTCAAAAGCGAAGAAAATGGTATTCTCTTGACGCAATTCAGCGACTTTTTCTGCCCGAATTTCTTCTGGAGTTTTAGCTCGCTCAACCGCACCTACATCAACACCTGATTGCCCTTGTTGATTCATTTGCTGTTGATTGGTTTGTTGATCAACCATTTCTTCAGCACCTTGATTCGAGCTACAAGCTGCCAACGTCAGCATCGGAGCCACAATGAACAAGCTTCTTAAAACATTTTTTGCGTTCATGTCCGCATTCCTTATTTCAGGTAAAAAAGTTAAACAAGTTCCTTTGTACTAGCGTAAAAACGGTGACCACGCTGGTGACTTTACTTCACCTTGGCGCGCCGGTAAGCGCGCCTTAAAGCGTCCGTCAACGGATACCAGCGCTAGTACCTGCTGGTTATTATGAGTGGTGCTATAAATCACCATACTACCATTGGGTGCCACGCTTGGCGATTCATCCAACGCGGTCTGCGTTAAGATCTGCAGGTTGCCCGTTGGATAGTCTTGGCGCGCAATGTGATAGTTCCCCTGGGTACGGTTTACCATAATCACTTGCTTGCCATCAGGTGAAAACGTCCCACCTAAATTCTGTTCGCCCTCAAAAGTGAGTCGACGTACCTGTCCTGAGCTTAAATTTACGCTATAAAGTTGCGGTCTGCCACCTCTTTCTGACGTAAAAATCAGCGAGTTACCATCCGGAGACCAATTTGGCTCGGTATCAATGGCATGGTGGTTGGTTATCCGACGCAATTGTTTGGTTGCAATATCCATCACATAAAGCTCGGGATTACCATCTTTCGAAAGCACCATCGCGAGCTGTTTGCCGTCGGGTGAGAACACGGGACGGCTGTTAATACCGGGGAATTGCGTCATCCGCTCTCGCTGACGGGTATAAATATCTTGGATGAAAATTTCTGGCCGACGGTTCTCAAAACTCACATAGGCAATTTTATTGCCATCCGGCGACCACGAAGGTGACATTAGCGGTTCCGGGCTGCGGAGTAGCACCTGTTCGTTGTAGCCATCATAATCGGCAACCACTAATTCGTATGGACGATCCCGATCATGGTTCACAGTAACGTAGGCAATACGAGTCATAAAGGCCCCAGGCTGGCCAGTCAGAGTCTCGTAGAAGATGTCGGAAATACGGTGGGCATATTGCCGGAATTGATCGCCCGCAATCACGCTGGAGCGTGCATCCAAAATGTGATCATCGGAGGTTACCAGTTGGCCGTTACGCAAAATCTGCGTGCCACTGGTAATTTGACCGCGGAAGATATCCACGATTTCAAACGAGACGGTATAGCGGTCAATGGAGTGAGGACTCAGGGTGCCAACTAATACAGCCTCTACCCCTAAACTGGCCCATTGTGCGTAGTCGATTTCAGCGGCGGTCGAAGGCTGCTGCGGCATGCCGTGAACGGGGATTGGATTAAATTTACCGCTGCGCATTAAATCCGCGGCGACCACCTCGGTCAGCCCTTGGGGCTTTGGCCCCGCACCCAGCCATTTAAAAGGCACCACTGCGATAGGACGAGCAGAATCAATTCCCCCCGTGATCACAATTTCCAACGAAGCTTGCGCTGATACACTGGCCAGCAGCAAACTGATTGCTGCGACAATCCGTATAAATAACTTGTTCATCATAACCTTCTTCGTTTACTCCGCGATAAATGGGAACGTAATACTCTTCATTTGTTCATACACTTCTGGGTCTTGCGACATGGGCAAGGTACCGATTCGTAAAATTGCACGACGTGCGGACTCACACACCGCACGGTCACCTTGACCTTCATTCACGGAAGTGACAAAACCACTGCGCGACAAGGTAATACTTAACCGGCATTCTTTGCCTCGCATACTGTCATCGACAATCCAATTACGACGAACGGTTTCGCGAATCAGCGCCGAATAACGCTCCACTTCACTCTGTACTTGCTGTTGCCGTGCCCGTTGCCGTTGTGCGGCTTCACGTTGCAATTGTTCTTGTAACTGGCGTTCGCGTTCGGCGCGTTCTTTCGCTTCTTGTTCGCGGCGCTGGCGTTCTTCTTCAGCTTTCCGTGCTTCCGCTTCTTTCCGCTTGCGTTCTTCTTCCGCTTTGCGAGCCGCTTCTTCTTCGCGTTTACGGCGCTCCGCCGCTTCCGCTGCCGCTTTTTCGGCTGCTTCACGTTCTTTCTGCGCCGCAACTTTTTCTTGCTCTAACCGGCGGCGCTCTTCCTCTTGCTGCTTTTGCAGTTCACGTAACTGTTGTTGTTCTTTTTCTCGGGCTTTTCGCGCTTCCTCAGCGCGGCGCTCTAACTCGGCTTGGCGGCGTTCTTCTTGCAACTGTTGTTGACGCTCCCGTTCTCGAATCTCTTGCACGCGTTGCTCAACGGCCGCTTGATCAACCGTCACCGCTTGCACAATTTCCACCTGTTCTTCATCGGGTTGCTCAGTACTAATGACCGTTGCAGGCATGTGAAGACTATCTACCGGCCATTTAAAGTTCATACCGAACGCCAGTAGCACCACAATACCAAGGTGCACCGCTACGGACAGCAGTAACGGGACTGTCCACTCTTTGCGCCAGGACCCAACCTTTTTAGCCACCGTTATTCACCCGCCGAATTATCAGTCATTAAGCCTACCTGTGGCACTCCTGCCCGTTGCAGTAAGACCATCAATTGCACCACTTGGTTGTACTGCACTGCCCCATCCCCTTTGACGACCACTGGTCGCCCTGGGCTGACTTGTAGTTCAGCACGAACCATTACCGCCAAATCTACCACATCCAAGGAGGCATTCGGATCACTATGAGTACTTAAATAATATTGCCCATCTTTATCCACCGATGCGACAATCGGTGGTTTGCTGTCTGAATCCAAAGGTTCAGCGGCAGCTTTTGGTAAATCCACCACCACACCTTGGGTGATCAGGGGTGCGGTTACCATAAAAATAATCAGCAACACGAGCATCACGTCAATGTAGGGGACCACGTTGATTTCTGACACCGGCTTACGGCGGCGGCGTGTCACCGTCATCATGCTGCGTTACCTGCTTTTGATTGCGCCCATTGGCGTTGTAAAATTGCCAATAACTCATCCATAAAGTTAAGGTACTGGTTATCAATTTTCTCCACACTGTGGCTAAATCGGTTATATGCAATCACCGCTGGAATTGCCGCGAATAACCCCATGGCGGTTGCAATCAAAGCTTCCGCAATCCCCGGCGCCACCATGGCGAGGGTCGCTTGCTGAACCGCCCCTAACCCAATAAATGCGTTCATGATTCCCCAGACGGTGCCAAATAAGCCCACATAGGGACTAATCGAGCCAATGGTGGCAAGCGTCGACAAGTTACTTTCCAACCGATCCATTTCCCGCGAATGCACCACTCGCATGGCGCGATAGGAAGCTTCTAATACTTGTTGCTGAGATAACGCTGAGTTGTTGCGTAACCGTGCGAATTCTTTAAACCCAGCATGAAACAGTTTTTCCATCCCTGAGGCATGCTGCGCGCGGGCAGTGACTTCCTGAAATAGGCGCGCAAGATCCACTCCCGACCAAAATCGATCTTCAAATGATAATGCTTGTGCGGCGGTATTTTTCAGCACCTTTGAACGCTGAAAAATCATCATCCAGCCCACGACAGAAAACGCAAGTAGCAGCAACATAACCAGTTGTACCACTAAACTTGCTTCAAAAATCAATGCGGTGATCGACAATTCAGTTTGCACGTTGTAACACCTCAAAAATTGCTGGCGGCATCGGCACTGCTTTCACAGACGCACCCGATTGACCAAATTGCACACAAGCCGCTTTCACTTGTGCTTGACATAAAATAGCTCCATGACGGTGCCGTACTTGCTGGGTAAACACCATCGATGCTTTGCCTAGCCGTTCGACCACAACGGTCACTATCAGTTCATCATTAAACCGTGCCGGTTGGAGCAAATCCAACTGCACCTGGCGCACTACAAACCCAACTCCTTGAGCAAGCCATGCATCTTGTTCAATTCCTAATGAGCGTAACCACTCGGTACGGGCACGCTCAAGGAATTTGAGATAATTCGCATAATAAACAATACCACCTGCATCGGTATCTTCGTAATAGACTCGGACCGGCCATTCAAATGTTAACATTACCTAAAGACCACCTAATATTTTTTATCAATTATAATTGACCATAATTTCTCAAGTGCTTACAAAACATGGCCTATAATGGTCTGACCATTTATTTGTTGCGCATTTTTTAAACACTAAAAATATACGGTTATTAGTTTATCTAATGCGAAATGCAATTTTTCTCGTTTGAACACTGGTCAGTCCTCAGTATAATAGGCACCAGATACCAGATATGAAGAGACCGGTTGTCACTTCTTCCTGTTATTGTTCCCTGGATTTAACTTCCTTGTTGTTCTGTATTTTGCCCGCTCTTTTGAGTGGGCTTTTTTTTTATTCCTGCACCGTTAAACCAAAGTGAGCATAGGCATGCGGCGTCGCAATACGTCCTCGTGGCGTCCGCTGTAAAAAGCCCTGCTGAATCAAATAAGGTTCCAGCACATCTTCAATGGTTTCTTTTTCTTCACCAATAGCGGCCGCTAAATTTTCCAACCCCACCGGCCCACCAAAGAACTTTTCAATAATGGCTAATAACAGCTTACGGTCCATATAATCGAAACCAGCTTCATCCACATCCACCATGGTCAACGCCGCTGCTGCTGTCGCTTGATCGATGTGGCCATGATTCTTCACTTCGGCAAAGTCGCGTACGCGCCGTAATAAGCGGTTGGCAATACGCGGTGTTCCACGTGAGCGGCGAGCAATTTCTAACGCACCCGCCGCATCCAAGTTTAAATTCAAAAACTTGGCAGACCGCTGAATAATGGTGGTCAATTCTTCCACCTGATAAAACTCAAGTCGTTGCACAATCCCAAATCGGTCACGTAGCGGAGCCGTCAAAGCTCCTGCTCGAGTGGTCGCGCCAATCAAGGTAAAGGGTGGTAAGTCCAACTTAATGGAGCGCGCCGCTGGCCCTTCACCAATCATAATATCCAGTTGATAATCTTCCATCGCCGGATACAAAATTTCTTCGACTACCGGACTAAGGCGATGAATTTCATCAATAAACAGCACATCATCGGCTTCTAAATTCGTTAACAATGCCGCAAGATCCCCTGCTTTTTCCAGTACTGGACCCGATGTTTGCCGGATATTTACGTTGAGCTCGTTCGCTACAATATGTGCTAACGTCGTTTTACCTAACCCAGGCGGGCCAAAAATCAACAAGTGATCCAATGCTTCTTGACGCTGTTTTGCGGCTTGAATGAAGATTTCCATTTGTTCAACCACATGCTTTTGGCCGGTGTAATCACGGAGTGATTTAGGCCGAATGGCCCGATCAATCACGTCATCGTCGGGCAGCTTATGTGGTTGATTAATGCGATCCGGCTCTATCATGGGTTACATGCTCTTTAGGGCAAAACGTATCAGGACTTCACTGGTTGCGTCAGGCTCGGTTTTGAGTGCCGCTGCGATGGCTTTCTCTGCTTGTGCAGGCTTATAGCCGAGTGCAATGAGTGCATCCAAGGCATCATCTTGGGGGCGATGCGGGGTGAGGGTTGGTTGCAGCCCGCTGGTATCTATCGGGGCAGCATCTGTGGCAGGGGTTGCTGAACCCCACTGCTTAAATTTATCGGCCAATTCGAGCACTAACCGCTCTGCCGTTTTACGGCCCACGCCTGGGATTTTGGTTAAACGTGCGAAGTCTTCTTGCACCACTGCTTGCACAAACTGATGCGCGGTTAATCCTGACATCATGGTAATGGCCAACTTCGGGCCAATTCCTTGGGTTTTGATCAACTGCCGAAATAAGCTGCGTTCCGCAAAAGAATTAAAGCCATACAGCAATTGAGCATCTTCACGCACGATAAAATGGGTGATCAGAGTGACAGGCTCGCCGACATCGGGTAATTCATACAAACTCGTCATCGGCATTTGAATCTCGTAACCAATCCCGTTGACATCAATGACGACTTCAGGTGGTTGCTTGGCAATGAGGATGCCGCTGATTTGACCAATCACAGTGTTCCCCTTGTTGTTGGTAATAATGGTTGGCGGCGCATGTGGGCGTGGCATAGCGCCACAGCTAATGCGTCCGCAGCGTCTGCTTGAGGTTTGTTTGTCAGTTTCAACAAGGCCATGACCATGTGTTGAACCTGTTGCTTATCGGCGGCACCCGTGCCGACGACCGCCTGCTTGACCAGTCGTGCGGCATACTCTGCCACGGGCAGACCAGCAACGGCCGCAGCCACAATGGCGGCCCCCCGCGCTTGGCCTAACTTTAACGCAGAATCAGGGTTACGCGCCATAAACACCTGTTCAATGGCAAATTCCGTGGGTTGGAACTGTTGAATCAGTTCCATCACGCCGTCGTGAATCACTTTTAATTTATCGGCGAGGGTTGCCTCCTCGCCTTTTAAGCTGCGCACGACATTAATACAGCCGCTACCTAAATAGGTGATCTGCCTGCCGGTTTGACGAATCACACCATAGCCAGTCATACGCGAACCTGGGTCGATTCCCAGAATAATGGCCATGATTCGCTCCTGTTTTGCTAATTATGTTAGTCCTGTTCCTTCACAGTAACAGCTACATTCAATTCAGCCAAGGCTTCTGGATTCGCAACACCTGGAGCATCGGTCATGACACAAGCGGCGGTCGTGGTTTTCGGGAAGGCAATCACCTCACGGATCGACTGCGCTCCAACCATTAACATCACTAACCGATCCAGCCCAAACGCCAATCCTGCATGAGGAGGGGTGCCGTACTTCAACGCTTCGAGTAAGAAGCCAAATTTTTCTGTCGCTTCTTCTTCATCAATGCCAAGGATGTTAAATACTGCTTGTTGCATCTCATGACGATGAATCCGTACCGAGCCACCGCCCACTTCCACGCCGTTGAGTACCATATCATATGCATTGGATAACGCATTGCCTGGGTCTGCTTGCAACTGCTCCGGAGTCACGTTTACTGGTGCTGTAAATGGATGGTGGATAGCATGCCAGCGTCCTTCGTGGTGTTCGAACATCGGGAAATCGACCACCCACAACGGTCGCCAAGCATCGCTCACTAGACCGTGATCTTGGCCTAACTTCAAACGTAAGGCGCCCATAGCCTCAGCAACCACCAGCGCATTGTCTGCGCCAAAGAAAATAATATCGCCGTCCTGTGCGTCGGTCCGTTCTAAAATTCCGTGCAGCGCCGCATCAGGAATGAATTTTAAGACGGGGGATTGAATGCCGTCACGACCCGCTGCGCGATCGTTCACTTTCATCCAAGCTAAGCCTTTCGCCCCATAAACCCCAACGTATTGGGTATATTCATCAATGTTCTTACGTGAAATCGCTTCCGCTTTGCTCGGTACTTTCAGAGCAACCACGCGGCCATTGGGATCATTCGCTGGGCCAGAAAACACCTTAAACTCGACGTCTTGCAACAGATCAGCAACGTCGACTAATTCTAACGGGTTCCGTAAATCAGGCTTATCACTGCCATATCGGCGCATGGCTTCATGCCACGTCATGCGTGGGAAATCCCCTAATTCCACCTGCAACAATTGCGCGAACAGTTGTCGCACCATGGTTTCTGTCACCGCCATCACTTGGTCGGCCGACATAAACGAGGTTTCGATATCAATTTGGGTAAATTCAGGCTGCCGATCCGCACGCAAATCTTCATCGCGGAAGCACTTCACAATTTGATAATAGCGGTCAAAGCCCGACATCATCAGTAATTGTTTAAATAGCTGAGGCGATTGCGGCAACGCAAAAAACTTTCCTTTATGGGTTCGGCTGGGGACTAGATAGTCACGCGCTCCTTCTGGAGTCGCTCGAGTTAACATGGGGGTTTCGATATCTAAAAAGCCTTGCTCATCTAAGAAACGTCGCACGGTGCTGGTGACCTGAGCGCGAAACTGAAGATGATGACTCATCTGTGGGCGGCGCAAATCAAGATAACGATAGCGTAACCGCTGCTCTTCACTCACTTGCTGATTAAAGTCGATGGGCAATGGTTCTGAGCGGCTGATAATTTCAAGCTCAGTGGCCATGACTTCAACGGCTCCCGTCGCCATTGTCGCGTTAATCTGATGTTCTGGACGTGCTCGAACAGTCCCTACCAAACGAATGCAGAACTCTTGCCGTAACTTATTCGCTGTCTCAAATAACTCGTGCAAATCAGGGTCAAATACCACCTGCACAAGACCTGAGCGGTCACGCATATCGATAAAGATTAATCCGCCTAAATCGCGGCGTTTATTTACCCAACCACATAAGGTTACGGTTTGTTCGACTAAGTCAGTATTCAGCTGTCCACAGTAATGGCTACGCATGGGAGGATCCCTACCACAAATTAGGTTTTACAAAGCTGCACATTATAGCGGAGTTGCGCTGAAAGTCAGTAACTGTCGCAGGAAAAAACTGATTACGTTAGAATAGCGGTCCCGAGATGCAGGCCGTAATGAAGTGAACATCATGACACAGAAAGACTCAATATTTGCAGAGCCATTAGCGCACGTCAGTGACTTTGCCTTTGACCAAACGGTGGTGGAAGTATTTCCCGATATGATTAATCGTTCGGTGCCTGGCTATCAAAGTATTTTACAAGGCATTGGCCAGCTTACCAAACGCTATGCCCAGCCTCACTCAACCCTTTATGACTTAGGTTGCTCCCTCGGCGCTGCCACCTTAGCAATGCGTCAACAAGTCGCCGATATCGCCGAAGTGGCCATTGTCGGCGTGGATAATTCAGCCGCCATGATCGAACGCTGCCAACTGTTACTCCAAGGGTATCGCAGTTCGGTTCCGGTCACCTTACGGTGTGAAAATGTGCAAGACACCCCCATTGAAAATGCGTCGGTGGTGACCATGAACTTCACCCTCCAGTTTGTGCCACCAGAGCAGCGTTATGGAGTATTAGCGAATGTCTACGCAGGATTACGACCAGGGGGGGTGCTCTTATTAAGTGAAAAGTTTCACAGCATGGACCCAATGATGGATGAGCTACTGGTGGATATTCACCATAACTTTAAACGTGCCAATGGCTACAGCGAATTAGAAATTTCGCAAAAACGAGCGGCTATCGAGAATGTTATGCGTATCGACTCGCTTGAAACCCACCGCCAACGGTTACAAGACATTGGTTTCCAACACATCCAAGTGTGGTTTCAATGCTATAACTTTGCTGCCATGATCGCCGTAAAAGGCGCGACTCAAGAAGGCGCTTAAGATGAAACATTTTGCGACTGACCTCATTGCTGTAGCCCAATCACCATTACAGCATTGGCTCACAACCTTGCCTGCCCAGT
The DNA here is from genome assembly GCF_900104245.1 of Pseudidiomarina indica. Taxonomy (GTDB): domain Bacteria; phylum Pseudomonadota; class Gammaproteobacteria; order Enterobacterales; family Alteromonadaceae; genus Pseudidiomarina; species Pseudidiomarina indica. The sequence continues at coordinate 199,535 of NZ_FMXN01000003.1, read as the reverse complement.
TAGAGCAATGGCAACGGCATCAGCAACATGGCGAGTTGGATAAGTGGCTACGCTGTGTGGCACAGCTCCCTCACCTTCCCCCTGAGCAAGTCTCCTTGGGGGATACCGTCACAGTCACCAGCACGGACGTCTCCGCAGGGGAACAAAACCGCATTCGTGGTTTGCTCATGCAACTCAGTCCTTGGCGCAAGGGACCCTTTCATTTGCATGAGGTGACCATTGATACCGAGTGGCGCTCTGATTTTAAATGGCAACGCTTACTTCCTCATATTAGTGACTTAACCGGGCGCCAAGTGCTCGATATCGGCTGTGGCAGTGGCTATCACTTATGGCGAATGCTAGAAGCCGGCGCTGACCAAGTATGGGGGATCGACCCAGGCCAATTATTTATGGCCCAGTTTTTTGCCATTCGTCACTTTATGCCAGCAGAGCTAGCCAAACGTGTGCATTGGTTCCCTCTTGGCGTGGACGACCTGCCTGAACTCAAAGCCTTTGATACCGTGTTCAGTATGGGAGTGCTCTACCACCGGCGCTCACCGATTGATTTTCTCACCCAACTCAAAGCTCAACTAAAGCCCGGCGGTGAGTTAGTGCTGGAAACCATCGTGGTGGAAGGCGATGAACAGACCGTGTTGGTACCGGGCGAAACCTACGCCAAAATGCGTAATGTCTGGTTTATTCCGAGTTCAAAGGCACTGTTGCATTGGTTGCATCGTTGTGGCTTTAAGCAAGCTCGCGTGGTCGATGAATCACTGACGGAGCTCAGTGAGCAACGAGCCACCGAGTGGATGACCGGGCAATCATTGGTGGATTTTCTTGACCCACAAGATCCAACGCGGACCATTGAAGGCTATCCCGCTCCGCGCCGTGCGGTTATCCTTGCGACGGTTTAAATTGATTTCGCCGACTCGAGCAGTCGGGTGACGCGGCTCATGTGCACCTACTGCACTTGAGCCAACCACGCCTTAAAGTCAGCACCAAAACTGGGGTGGCGTAGCGCATGTTCAACAAACGCTTGAGTATAGCCGAGCTTATTTCCACAATCATGGCTGCGCCCTTTCATGTAATACGCATGCACAGGCTGCTGTTGTAGCAACATCGCCATAGCATCCGTTAACTGGATTTCGTTCCCAGCACCGACTGGCGTTTTTTCTAACAGTGTCCATAAGCTTGCTGGGAATACATAACGTCCCACCACAGCTAAGTCTGAAGGCGCTTCATCGACCGGTGGTTTTTCAACCAACTGGTTGATTGGCGCTTGCTCTCCGGGAGCCAAGACGACGCCGTCGATATCCGCCACGCCATACTGATTCACGAGTTCTGCAGGCACTTTTTCCACCATCACCTGAGCAGCGCCAGAGGCCTGAAAATTGGCCGCCATTTCTGCTAAATTATCACGGCTCAAGTCACAACTCGCAGCGTCCACCAGCACGTCAGGCAGAACGACGGCAAACGGCTCATCTCCCACCACGGGGCGCGCACATAACACTGCGTGCCCTAACCCTTTGGCTTCGGCTTGGCGAACTGCCACCACCGTCATCCCTGCGGGGCAAATCGCTTGTACTTCTTCGAGTAGTTGTGCTTTATTCCGCTTTGCCAACATATCTTCCAGTTCGTAGTTCGCATCGAAATGGTTTTCGATAGCGGCCTTACTAGAGTGTGTCACCAACACGATTTCGGTGAACCCTGCGGCCGCACACTCGTCGATGATATATTGAATTAACGGTCGGTCTACCAACGGCAGCATTTCCTTTGGAATTGCTTTGGTTGCCGGCAGCATCCGTGTTCCTAAACCAGCCACCGGAATCACAACTTTTTTAACCATGCTTCACAATCCTATTGTTGTACACGCTCAGCGCCATGCATCCATTTCACTAGCATGCCTGAAATTAACCATAAAATAACTGCAAATACTAATAACCCGACAGCAACGCCACCGAATACCACCAGTAAGCCAGAGTACTGTGCTTCTAACCCAATGCTCTGTGCTAACTTAATGGAGAACTCATATTGGTCTGCCTTTTCACTAAAGGCTCCCACCATGCCCGCCAGGAAGCTCGCAATTGCCGGCATTAAGAACCAAACACCCATGACTAATGATGCCAAACGTAGCGGTGCCAGTTTGGTCATTAATGATAACCCAACCGGTGAAATACACAATTCACCCAATGTATGGAACAAGTAAGCAAGGACCAACCACATCATGTTCGCTTTGCCTGATACCTGAATTTCAAACAAGCCAAGAATCAAGAATACGAACCCGATGGAGGTCAAAATGAGTCCCGTAAACACTTTAATCGGAGCATCGGGGCTTTTATCTTTCTTATTCAGCCATATCCATAAGAAGGAAAATACCGGCGCAAACATCAAAATAAACAAGGGGTTCAACGATTGGAAATAACCGGCTGGAACTTCTGTTCCACCAATCATTCGATCGGTGTAGCGATCGGCGTAAATATTCATTAAGCCGCCGGCTTGCTCAAAGGCCAACCAGAATACGGTAACGAATACGAACAAAAATAAGATAACCCGTAACCGATCGTGCTCGACTTTTGATAACGGTTGTTTGACGCCACCTGACAATTCACGATCACGCTTCGCGCCAGGGACAATCCCCACGTCTCCTAAATAACGTGGAAACATCAACATTTGCGTTAAGACGGCTAAGGTCATGCCAACACCCGCCGCAAAATAACCCCAGCGCCAACCAAAGTCCGGACTTTCACCTAAGGTAGAAGTAATGAGCGGTGCAAAAAACGCACCTAAGTTAATGCCCATATAAAAAATCGAGAACGCACTATCACGGCGTGCATCCCCTTGCGGGTATAAATCACCAACAATGGTGGAAATGTTCGGTTTAAACAAACCGTTACCAGCAATTAATAAGCCCAGCCCGACATAAAATAATTCGAGACTATGCGGAGTTGCCGCAAACAACGTAAATTGAGCCAAGGCCATCAAGACACCGCCAAGCATAATGGCACGACGTTGTCCTAAATAGTTATCCGCTAACCAACCTCCTAGAATTGGTGTGAAATACACCAAACCTGTATACACCCCATACAGTGACAATGCATCCGCATCGGACATGCCGAACCCTGGGTTGGCGGACTCAGTGGCAGCAACTAAAGTTAATACTAACAATGCACGCATGCCGTAGTAGGAAAACCGTTCCCACATTTCGGCAGTAAATAGCACGTATAGCCCCTTCGGGTGCCCCCAAAGTTCAGACTTCACAGGTGCCTGACTCATAAACGTATCCTCTAGATATTCTGTTTTTTATCATGTAAAGATTTTATTCGACGCGACTTTATAACGCAGAAGCCTTGCTAGGTGCAAGGCTTCAACTATTAAAACTGGTCGTAGAAGTCGTCATCCAGCTCATCTTCTGGTAACTCTGGCGGATTTCCGTCATACACCTTATCACGCCAACGTTGATAATAAGCTTCTTTCACAAATGAATAAGGATCGAGAGAATCTTCTAACATCGGCTCCAGCTCCATGAGCTTCACTCTGGCATCCAACCCCTTGATAACCCAGCGGACAATGTTCGTAGGGCCACTTAAGTCATCGATGGGAAAATACATGCCATCCACCACGTCACCACCGCGGTCAACGACTACGGTTGGCCCCATGCCTGGAAGCATCACATAAGGCCCATCCATCACACCATAGGAGGCCAAGGTTTCCCCAAACCCTTCTTTTCGTTTATTCAGCCCAATGTGACTTGCAACATCAAAAATCCCCAGCACCCCAACCGTGCTGTTAATGGCGAAACGCCAAAACGTCACACCAGCATCGGCCACCTTGCCCTGCAAGGTGTTATTCACAAAGGATGGCACTTCTTCCAGGTTTTCCACCACATTGTACAAGCCTTTGCGTACCGGTTGTGGCACTTTGCTGTAAGCCACTGCCGCAGGACGCACCACGGCATCATCGAGGGTTTCGTTAAACGCCCACATATCCCGGTTGAATTCTTCATAGGGGTCGCGTGGATCCGCCCACGGATCATCAGCAGGTGTACTGGCACAGCCACCAAGCAGTAGCAATACGCTAAGAATAAGTCCTTGTCTCATAATTACTCCAACCTGCTGAGGCATTAAGGATGATCAATGGTGAGCTCAATGGCTGCGGTCGCCGGGTCCATCACCACCGGCTCAGCATCCAAATCATCGGGTGCCGCTTCAATTTGCTCATCGGCAGAAATACGAGCCATGACTTGCCACTGCGACAATTGACTCAGACGATAATCAGGCAACATTGCATTAGCATCAGAAAGCGTTACGGTCACCGGAAACTCTGTTACCGGTTGTCGCACCACGGCAGCCGGCATGCGCGGCCCTTCAGCCGCCACCACGTAGACAAATAAAGTGGCGCCAGTCGGGATTTGCTCGCGAGCGGCGTCAGTCAACGTCACTGTGACGGTCAACTGCAATTCACTTGTCGCTAAGCGTTGTTTGCTTTCAGCAACGGCTGCAGCAATTGGCTGATAGCGCTCATCGTCCGTGGGTAACTGATGCAACAATAATTCCCATGCGGTCACTGCTTGCTGCCAATCACCACGTTGAAACGCAACAAAACCAAGCAATGAAAGACCATCCATATTGAATGGCTCCAATTCCAATGCCCGACCTAAATGCACCGCTGCTTCACGCAATAGCTCATCGTCTTGGCTTTGCAGTAATAATTGCGCGTAACCTAAGAGGGTGCCGACGCGATTGGGCTCGAGTTGCAATGATTTTTTATAAGCTTCCATCGCTTGTTCGAAACTGCCCAAAGCAACCATGGTTCGTGCATACACCAACCAAGCGACCGCATCATTCGGCTCTTGGGCAAGCCGCTGACGTAACCCCAAAGCAAAGGTCTGTAATTCCTCAGGGGTTGTCTGCGCATCTTGTTGGGTCAAAACTTTTTGTCCTAACTCGGGGAGTGCGGCCAAGGCGTCATCGGCCTCCCGCTGCAAACTCCAACTCCCAAACAAGCCGTAAAGAACCACCGTAGCAACCATCACCAACAGTGCTGGCACCCAAATACTGCGTCCCACGTGCTGATCATGCAATTGCTCGAGCTCAGTATTCTCACTGACGAAGCGCTTATCCAACTCGGCGTTGGCTCGCTCAAACGTACTCTCCGTTAACAAGCCTTCGTCACGTTCTTCCACCAACTCAAGCTTACGCTGCTGATACAGCTCACGGTTCACATCCAACCGAGTGCGCTGTTGCTCACGCTGGCGTCGACCTGTCACTAACAACAAAAGTGCAGCTGCGATAGCCACCGCCGCAATTAAGGCGAGATGTTTAACCATGTTGTTTATCCTGTTTCGTGCTTTGCAAGGCGGCCAGTTGCTCCCGCTCTTGGTCACTCAGCTCCGCTTCATGGGGTTGTTGCTGGCGAACGCGAACAATGATCACAATTGCCCCAATCAAAATCACCAGCCCCGGCCCTACCCAGAGCACAATTGTGCTCAACTTGACCGGCGGACGATAATGCGCAAAGTCCCCATAACGGGCGACCATGTAGTCCACCACTTCTTGTTTGGTGGCCCCTTGTTGAACCATCAAATAGGTGCGGTCACGCAAATCTTTCGCCAGCGGCGCATCAGAATCAGCAATGGATTGATTTTGGCACTTAGGGCAGCGCAACTCATTAATCAACTCACGAAATAACGCTTCTTTGCTTGGGTCATCAAATTGATAGGTTTCCAAGTTCACGGCATGGCTGACGCTGATGCTGGTAAACAACACGACCAATAACGCTGTCATCAACTCCCAAAAACGAGTCATGGTTGTTCTCCTGCCTGTTCAAATTCCTGCATAAGCGCATCATATTGTGGCCCTAAAATTGTTGCCCAAACCCGCTCATTGACATCACCAACATGGCGGTACATGACTTCGCCTTGGGCATTAATTAAAAATGTTTCAGGCGCGCCGTAAACTCCGAAATCGATGGCCACCAGCCCCCGTTCATCAAACAAGTTCAGTTGATAAGGGTCGCCTAAAGTGTTCAACCAATCCACCGCTTTGGCGCGCGAATCATCTTTGTAATTCAGTCCAACAATGTAGACCCCTTGTCGAGACAGGTGATTCAAATACGCGTGCTCGGCGCGACAGGTTGGGCACCAAGTTGCCCACACGTTCAATAACATGGGGCGCCCTTTCAATACGGCTTCAGTATAGGTGGTGCTTGGATCATAGATATCCGGCAACGAAAACTGTGGTACCGGTTTACCAACCAAGGCCGAACTTAGTTCGGTTGGGTCGGAAAACAAACCGCGCAATAGAAAAATCGTTAACCACAAAAAGGCAATCAGCGGTAACGCGAGCACCAACCACTTTAATCGATTAGTTTGTCCCATAAGCACCTCGTGCTTTGCGCTGTGAACGGTAACGTTTGTCACTCATCGCTAAGGCGCCACCGAGAGCCATAATCAGGCCACCCAGCCAAATCCAGCGCACCATAGGTTTAATATAAATACGGACAGCCCAGGCCCCTTCGACACCAATTTCTTCGTCAAGAGGCTCACCGAGAGCAACGTAAACGTCACGCAATAAACTCACGTCGAGCCCAACTTCCGTCATACTCATACGTTGTACCGTGTAAAACCGTTTTTCACTCACCACGTCAGCGACTTTTCGATCATCGCGGTAAATACTGAATTCACCGTGGTCGGTCATATAGTTCGGGCCCTGTTGCTGGCTCAATTCATCAAATTGAATTCGATAAGGAGCCACTATCACCGACTCACCGGGGGCTAAACGAACGTCACGCTCCACCTCATATTGAGTGACAACGGCAATTCCGATCAGCGTCACTGCAAACCCAAGGTGCCCAATCACCATGCCCCAGTGGCTGCGCCCTAGCTTGGCTAACCCTGCCAGCCCTTGGCCTCGTTGTTGTACCCGTAACTTCAATTCCGTGACCGTGGTGATCACCAACCATAGGGCTAGAATCAAGCCAAACACAGTCATGCCCATGATTTGGTCTGCGATAATGGCCGGTAAGGCATAACCTAACCCCACCGCCAACACCACGGCCAATATCAGCTCTTTCGCCAGCGGTCGTAACTCTTGACGACGCCAACGAAACAGCGGACCAAGCCCCATCAAGATCACAAAGGGCAAGATCAACCAGGTAAACATCTGATTAAAGAATGGCACACCGATGGAAATAGAACCTAACCCTAACTCTTTGTGAATCATCGGCAATAAGGTGCCTACTAGCACCACGAACGTCGCTGCCATGAGCAAAATATTATTACCCAACAACATCACTTCGCGCGAGACCAGCTCATACTTGGTTTGATGACTCACCGCGCCTGCACGCATGGCGAATAGCAACAGCGACCCACCAATCACGACGGCCAGTAGCCCTAAAATAAAGAGCCCACGAGCAGGGTCGGTGGCAAAAGCATGCACCGAAACAATCACCCCGGAACGGACTAAGAAGGTACCGAGCAGACTTAAACTAAAGGTTGCAATGGCCAGTAGCACCGTCCAAGATTTAAAGGTGCCACGTTTTTCAGTCACGGCTAAGGAGTGAATCAGGGCAGTACCGACCAGCCATGGCATAAAGCTCGCATTTTCGACCGGGTCCCAGAACCACCAGCCACCCCAGCCTAATTCGTAGTACGCCCACCAGCTTCCTAACGCAATCCCGAGCGTTAAAAAGCACCACGCAGCGGTCGCCCAAGGGCGTGACCAGCGCGCCCATGAAGCATCCAACTTGCCACTGATAAGTGCGGCAATAGCAAAGGCGAATGCCACCGAAAAGCCCACATAGCCCATATACAATAGCGGCGGATGGAAAATCATCCCAGGGTCTTGCAACAGCGGGTTTAAGTCACGTCCATCCACTGGAATCAACGGCAATGCGCGATCAAATGGATTGGATACGCTGAGCATAAACAAATAAAAGCCGATGCTAATCAGGCCTAATACCGCCAACACCCGTGCCATCATCATCAATGGCATCCGCCGTGAAAACATCGCAACGGCGGCAATCCAGCCAGCTTGCATCAACATCCACAGCAAAAACGAGCCTTCATGGGAGCCCCACACTGCGGTGATGCGATAAATCAGCGGTAAGGCAGTGTTCGAGTTATAGGCCACATAGGAGATGCTAAAGTCATTAACGATAAAGCCGTAGGTTAATGCGCCATAAGCCAAGGCAGTAAAAATAAATTGGCCATAGGCTAACGGCCGTGCCAATAACATCGCACCACTATGACCACGCCACGCACCCCACATAGGATAAACCGCAAGTAGGATAGAAAATGCCAGCGCGGCGGCTAATGTGAGTTGTCCAAACTCAGCAATCATGGATTTGTTCCTGAATTGTTCGGTTGGGGATCATCCTGTTCTGGGGCAGAACCCGTGTAGTCAGGACGGTTTGGATTCACATGCTGAATGCCTTTCATGGCCTCGGCTAATTCCGGCGGCATGTATTCTTCATCATGCTTAGCTAACACCTCGGTCGCTTTCAGCACCGTCGGCTCAATCAGCACACCTTGGGCAACAATTCCTTGTCCCTCGCGGAATAAGTCCGGCAGAATCCCCGTGTATAAAACAGTCACTTCAGGGCCGGTATCGGTCACGTTAAAACTGACTTCCAGTGTTTCGGGGTTACGTTTAACCGACCCTTCAACGACCATTCCACCCACGCGCAGACGTTGCCCTACTTCAGGACGTACTTTTTGCGAGCCCTTGCCTTCTAACATTTCAGATGGGGTATAAAAAAGATCGATATTCTTGGTCAAGGCAAACAAAATCAGTGCAACGGATGCGGCCACACCCACAATGAGAGAAATTACCCATACAAGACGTTTTTTACGACGTGGAATCATCTGCCAATTTACTCCTATTACGTTCTTGCTGTTTGCGACGAGCAATCCGTTGCTGCTGCTGTTGTTTTTTCACAGCTAATTGACGTAGCTTTTTACGCGTCAGTAAGCCGTGAATCGTTAACAGCGCAATGGCTAAAAAGGTCATGCCGTAGGCCAGCCACACATACCAGCCGTAGCCGCCCATCCAAATTAATTCTTGCCAACTATCAAACGCCATGGTCGTTCTCCACTCCCAACTGGGCCATGGCCCATGGACGATGCAACTCTTGTTTTAATATTTCATTACGTAAGCGGTAGACAATTAGTGCAGCCGTCAAAAACATAAAGCCTAAGATGCTGATATACAATGGCATTTTCATTGAGCTTGGCATCAGTGTGTCACCAAACCGAGTAATGGTTGCCCCCTGATGTAACGAATTCCACCAGTACACTGAAAAATGGATGATAGGAACGTTGATCACCCCTACCAAGGCTAAAATTGAAGCTGCTTTCGCGCCTGTACGAGAATCATTAAAGGCATAGTATAGCGCCAGCACGCCCACATATAAAAAGAATAGAATCAGTTGTGAGGTGAGGCGTGCATCCCACTCCCACCATGTGCCCCACATGGGTTTACCCCACACCGCACCGGTAAATAATGAAATAAAGGTTAACACCGCACCCACCGGAGCGATGGCTGCAATGGCCCACTCCGCAGTACGAATCTGCCACACCAACACGATAAACGCCGTAATGGCGAGCCCCGTATAAGCACCCATCGCAAACATTGCGCTCGGCACATGAATGAAAATAATCCGATAGCTATCGCCTTGCTGATAATCAGCCGGTGCGTATAGGAGCCCCCAGATCACACCAACACTCACTAGAATGAGTGCTAAACCCGATAACCACGGCTGCCAATGACCCAGCAACCGATATGCAGCTTCACCTTTGGCGTAGGGATGTAACCATTTCCACATATTAATTGACGCTCACTCGTAGTGCTGCTGCCACCGCAAAGGGGGCCAGTAGCAACGTTAATAGCATTAGTCCGGTTAATAATAACACTTGCCCGATGGCAGAGGTACCCAACAGGGCATTCTCGACCGCCGCTGCAGCAAAAATAAGCAACGGAATAAATAACGGCAGTAATAGCAAACTGAGCAAGGCTCCACCACGCCCTAAACTCACGGTTAACCCTGCTCCAATGGCCGTCATCGCACTTAAAATTGGGGTTCCTACCAGTAAAGTTAGCATCAGCGTCCCCCAACCAGCGATTGGCAATTTTAAGAGCATGGCACACAAAGGCGCTAACACCACTAAAGGGAGGCCACTCAGCAACCAGTGCACGCCAACCTTCCCAAAGGCCAACAAGGGTAAGGGAGCTGGGCTTAACACTAACTGTTCCAGCGTACCATCGAGAAAATCATCGCGAAATAAGCGCTCCGATCCCAGCAGCGATGATAACAATGCCGCCACCCAAATCACCCCGGTGGCAATGCGGCCCAAAATATCTGGGCCAGGTCCTACTGCTAAGGGAAACAACGTGACGACAATCACCACGAATAATAACGGGTTCACCACATCGCTACGCCGCCGCAATGCAACCGCCAAGTCCCGCCGCATCACCGTGGTTAACAGACGCCACATGCTCATGTTATTCATGCAGCTCTCCATCATCTTGGAATTCAATTCGTATTTTTTTGAGGCGATCACCGGACCATGTCAATGGCTGGTGTGAGGTTAAAATAATCACTCCATCTTGCTGCAGATGATGCTGAAAGCGTTCATGCAGCAATTGAATCCCATAAGTATCCAAAGCGGTAAACGGCTCATCCAGAATCCATAAGGACGCTTGGCTATACCATAACCGTGCAAGCGCAATGCGACGTTGTTGCCCCGCTGATAACTGCTGTGCAGGAATATCTTCAAGCCCTAACAGCCCGACAGTTTCTAATAACGCCCAAGCATCTACATTGGTCACGCCATCAAGCGTTGCTTGAAAATGAAGGTTCTCCAACGCAGACAACTCTGCTTTTACCGCGGGTTTATGACCAATAAAGAGAAGTTGCCGCCGCCAACATTCAGGATCACCCCATTGAGGTTGGCCAAATAAATGAATGCTACCTGCCAAAGGTTCTAAAAGCCCGGCGATGATCCGCAACAAGGTGGATTTCCCGGCGCCATTGGGGCCTTCAACATGGAGAATCTCGCCGGTCTGCAACTGAAAAGAGAGTTCAGAGAATAATAAGCGCTCAGCGCGTACCGAGGTTAATTGTTTGGCTTCTATTACTGCGGACATGTGTCTTAGGGCAACCTATACGGCCAACAAAAGTGATGTGATACTATCATAGCTGGCAGCATTTTGGATCACTGTTTATCACGGATTTCATGGCTTTTCGCAGTAATTGTCTGCTTTTTTTGTGCCTGACTTTGCCATTGCACTTGAACTTCGAAAGCGCCCTTTCCTGCAGCTGATGACCAGCTGACCTCAAATAGATAAGGAGGTCGCGCCACCTGCTGTTGCCCAGAAACATTTAATGGGTGATCGCCTGCCCGCAAGCGCTCATGAAATTCGCTGAGCACCTGCCACGCATACATGACCTGCTCGGCAGCCACAGCACGACGCACCAGCTCACGTTGAAAGGTGACCGTCGCTGTAATACCAATACTCACAATCAGTAACGTGACCATCACCTCAACCAAACTAAACCCTTGCCAACGAGGCCCCTTCATCCGCTCAAAAGTCACGCCAACTCCCCCTCACCCGCTCAATTCCTCGGGGACTGAAGCGGACCTGTTGCTCTTGCCGTAATTCCCCGCCGTCCTGGGGGTGCTGAACGATAACGCGAATCAGGAGCAATTCTTCATCAGCAAACTCCTCCCGCGGCTCATACCGTTGTACTTCGAGCACATAGTCGATGTCATTCAATTGCCCTCGTTGCAGTAAAGGGACATGCAATGAAGGTTCCGCCATGACCTGCGCCACCCCTCTCTCTAACACAGCATCTGCGGCGAGAAGCAACGCCTGTTGGCGAATATCGAGAGTAAGGATCCGTTGCTCGAAGCGAGCAAATTGAGCGCGATAGAGCGTGGCCATCACCATCATGCTCAATAGCAACACCGCCGTGCCTAAGGTGGCGAAGCCGCGCATTCGCGTAGGAGTTGTCTCGCTCATTCGACCTGCAGCTCCCCATTACGCACGCTCACTGTCATTTGGAGTTCGCGTAGCCACTGCAGCTGCTGCGGATGGCTAATGGTCATGCGAATGCGCAGTAATGGGAGCTTAGAGTGATGTCGTGGCAGAGATTCAAAGTTCAACGCTAATACCCGTAACTGAGCTGAATGGGTCATACTCTCCCAACCCGACTGTTCGCAGTTTGCCCCGCGTTGGCGACGTTGGATTTGATACTGATGCAAACGAAAGCCGAATAATTCGGAGTCGCCATCATGCTGCCCATTCCCATTGGCATCGTAGCTAAACAAAACGCAATGAAACGGCCCCTTTGATGGCAGTTCAAATGGCGTTGGCTCGCTAGAACGTTGTGCTGCATGAGCCCAATAGCCAGCACGGCGAAGCTCTTGCACCATGAATGCTAAGGCCATGTTCGCCTCTTCTTGGGCTTGCGCTAATTGCAAAGTGCGGGCTTGACTGGCCAACACCTGCGTCACCATGGTCATCATTCCAGTGATTAGCAGCAAACCAAGCGCCATGCCCACGATCAATTCAAGCAAACTGAAGCCCGCTGTCACGGTCCAGAGCGGTTGCTGCCGCTGTTCGAAATTAACAAGCAGCATAGCTCCCCACCACGCCTTGTTGACAGATGCGTACCCGCCCTAGGGTACTGACAATCACCCGCAACCCTCTCGAGTCCTGCGCTCCTAAGCTCGCTGCATAAGACACACCCCCCGCATAGGCGTGAGTGAGCCCTCGCTGACCATCGAACCGGGTCATGGAGCCTTGCGCAAAGGTATTCCCTTGTAACATCACCCCAGGATAAGCATGACTGTGGAGACGGAAATCGCCATCAGTGATGGCGCATTCCTGCTGTCGGCAATCGCACTCTGCCTGTAAGCTAATCGCCACACACCAATGTTCACCACTGCCCTGCCAAACCACAAACCGAGGCACATGATCCTGCATTGCTTGCCATCGAGCCTGCTGCAATAACGCATAGGTATCATGGGCTGCCGCCTGTAATCGCAACGTGGTGGTGAGTGCTTGCACACTGGGTAGCCCCCAGCCAAGGGCCACAATCAGAATCACCAATACCACCATCAACTCCAATAACGAGAATCCTGTCGGCATTGCAGCTTGCCCTCCAATTCGTTTAACTAACCTTAGGATAAGCTTAATCGAAGGAAAGAAAATAATGCGAAGAAGAGGCAAAAGTTTGGGCTGGTCACTGCTGGAACTGATGGTGGTCGTCGCAATTATCGGGTTCCTGACATCCTTATTACTCCCCAATGCGAGTACGCAGGTATACCAAGCCAGACGCGCCGAAGCGATTCAGCAACTGTTAACCTTGCAGCTGGCGCAAGAACATCACTACCTAGTTTATGGGCATTACGCTGATCTGAACTTGCTTAATACGGTACCTGTTAATCCGCATTATCGGTTTCAGATTGCCGACATGAGCGCTACCAGCTATACCTTAATTGCCCAAGCAACCACTGCTGGTGATGGGCCATGTGAGATACTGTCGTTATCCCATCGAGATGAAAAAGCGCCAGCAGAGTGCTGGCGCTAATGTAGGGTGTTATTGAACTTCGACCACTCGCAACTCGGGTGGAATTGAAAAAGTAATGTTTTCTTCGCGCCCACTGCGCTCTTGTGCAGTACTGCCACCCCAAGCTTGCAACTGGGCAATCACATCCCGTACCAGAATTTCGGGAGCTGAAGCGCCGGCTGTCACACCAATATTCTCACAGTCATTGAGCCACGCTCGGTCAATACAAGATGCGTCGTCAATCAAATAGGCAGTGGTGCCCATTTTTTCAGCCAGTTCACGCAGCCGGTTAGAGTTTGAGCTATTACGCGCTCCTACCACCAAGAGCAAATCGACTTCTGCGGCAATCTCGCGTACTGCATCCTGACGATTCTGGGTGGCATAGCAGATATCATCTTTACGAGGCCCTTGAATAGTAGGAAACTTAGCCCGTAAGGCATCAATGACAGCGGCCGTATCATCCACTGACAAAGTGGTTTGGCTCATATAGTGCAATTGCGTGGGGTCTTTTACTTCCAAGGTGGCCACATCTTCAACAGATTCTACCAAGTAGATCCCGCCCGTGGCATTGTCATATTGCCCCATGGTGCCTTCAACTTCAGGGTGGCCTGCATGCCCAATCAGCACACACTCTTGTCCTTTACGACTAGCCCGCGTGACTTCCATATGTACTTTCGTCACCAGTGGGCAGGTGGCATCAAACACCCGTAACCCTCGGTCTTTAGCTTCTTGGCGCACTGCTTGTGATACCCCGTGGGCAGAAAAAATCACAATGCTATCGTCTGGCACCTCATGCAGTTCATCAACAAACACCGCACCGCGCTGACGCAACGAATCCACCACGTATTTGTTGTGCACGACTTCGTGTCGCACATAAATGGGCGGCTCAAAGATCTCCAGTGCTCGTTCCACAATGGTGATCGCACGGTCAACTCCCGCACAAAATCCTCGTGGATTTGCCAATACAATATTCATGATAAACTCCAATCACGCCTGCATCAGTACAGGCTTTTATTAGGGGTTCACTGCAATAATTTCAACCGCAAAGCGCACCCGTTGCCCCGCCAGCGGATGATTGAAATCAATGGTCACAAATTGTTCGTTCACTGCACGCACAATACCTGGAAGCTCCACGCCTTCAGGCTGGGGGAACATAAAAATCTGACCAATGTCAGGCCGCTCACCAAACTTCGTTGTCGCGACTTGATAATAGTTGTCCGGATTTGGCATGCCAAAAGCATCTTCAGGGGCCAGTTCGAACTCGCGTTCATCCCCAGCTTTGAGACCCACCAAGCAAGCTTCAAAATTTTCAGTCAGCGAGCCATCTCCCATCCGAAACTTCGCTGGCTTCCCCGCTACTTTGGTGCTATCAGCCACCGAATCATCGGTCAGTTTAATGGTGAAATGCAAAATCACTTCGCGACCATGTTCGATCGCCAGACGACTGATCATGACTGAGACTCCCGCCGCGGCTCAAAAACTGCTTCTACTAACATTAAGATAGCACCAACTGTGATGGCTGAATCTGCCACGTTAAACGCAGGCCAATGCCATTGGTTGACATACACATCAATAAAGTCAATGACATACCCATATATCAAGCGGTCGATAACGTTGCCAATTGCCCCTGCAAGAATCAAGGAAAACGCTAAATTCTGCCGCCACAAATGCCCAGGATTGCGGCGTAGCCAAATAACCAGTACCACACTGATGGTGATCGCTAGCAAGGTAAACAACCAACGCTGCCAACCACCTTGTTCGCTGAGGAAACTGAAAGCCGCGCCAAAATTTCGCACATAGGTAAAATTCAAATACGGCATAATTTCGATGCTTTCATACAGATCGAAAACCCGAATCACCCATTGTTTGGTCAGCTGGTCAATCACGATCAAGACCAAGGTGAGCCACAAAAACTTGAGCCCACTTGCTGATTGCTGCTGTTGTGTTGTATCACGCAAAATGTCGCTCCTCTCCGGCACCATCAACGTTCGTCACACAACGCTGACACAAGGTTGGGTGCTCAGTAATGGTACCGACTTCAGCACGGTGATGCCAACAACGCTCACATTTTTGGTGGCTTGATTCCTGCACACTCACCCAAACTCCTGCCAACTCACCGGCCTCAACACCTGACGGCGCACTGGTTACTTCATTCACCACCACCGCCGAGGTAATAAAGGCAAAGCGCAGTTCATCTTCCAAACTACGTAACTGGGCCGCAATTGCAGGTTCTGCATACACCGTTACTTCGGCTTCTAAACTGCCACCTACTTTGTCTGCACGACGCGCTTGCTCAATCGCTCGGTTCACTTCGTCTCGTACTTCTAGCACCATTTGCCAGCGCGCCAGCTCATCGTCACTGACCTGCATGCCGGCATCCACTTGATACCAGCTTTCCGTAAAGACATAAGGCGAACGTTGCTTCCCATCGGCTAATTGTTGCGGTAACGCAACCCACACCTCTTGGGCCGTAAAGCTACAGATTGGTGCCAACCAGCGCACCAGCATTTCAGCAATATGGTAGAGCGCGGTTTGACACGAACGACGTGCCACACTGTTACGTTTCGCTGTGTACTGGCGATCTTTAATCACATCCAAATAGAAGCTGCCCAATTCAATCGAGCAGAAGTGCATCACTTTTTGCACCACTAAGTGGAACTGATAGTCATCCAACGCCGCTAAAATTTCTGCTTGTAGAGCGACCGCGCGCGCCACAATCCAACGGTCAATTGCGACCATGTCAGCGGCTGGCACTGCATGCTGCTGTGGCTCAAATTCATTCATGTTAGCTAGCAAGAAACGCGCGGTATTACGAATCCGTCGATAACTGTCCGCGGCACGCTTTAAAATTTCGTCAGAAACGGTCATTTCTGCGGAGTAGTCAGTCGCAGCCACCCACAAACGAAGAATGTCACCGCCCAGCTTATTCATGACATCTTGCGGAGCAACCACGTTACCAATGGACTTAGACATTTTCCGCCCCTGTCCATCCACGGTGAACCCATGCGTTAATACTTGTCGATAGGGTGCCTGCTGATACATGGCGACGGCCGTTAGCAGTGACGACTGGAACCAACCACGGTGTTGGTCAGAACCTTCTAGGTATAAATCTGCTGGCCACTGTAAACCCGCGGTGGTATTCAGAACGGTGTCATGGGTGACCCCTGAATCAAACCACACATCCAAGGTGTCGGTCACTTTACGATACTCACTCGCTTCGTCGCCAAGGAGGGTTGCTGGATCTAAATCAAACCAAGCTTGGATACCGTCCTGCTCCACGAGCTTGGCTACTTCTTCAATCAACTCGAGGGTGCGTGGATGCAATTCGTCGTTATCACGTCGCACAAAGACCGCAATTGGGTTGCCCCAAGTGCGTTGCCTCGAAATACACCAATCAGGACGCCCATCCACCATGTTTTCAATGCGGCTTTGTCCCCACTCAGGCACCCAACGTACTTGTTTAATTTCGTCCAAAGCAGTCTGCCGTAGCCCTTGCTTATCCATGCTGATAAACCATTGCGGGGTCGCACGGAAAATAATCGGCGTTTTGTGACGCCAGCAATGGGGATAAGAATGATGATACGCTTCATGATGAATTAAACGTCCCGTTTCTTTCAGCGCTTCGACAATATTGTCATTCGCTTTCATCACATGTTGACCGGCAAACAGCGGGGTATCGTCCTTATAAACACCGTTATCACCCACCGGGTTATACACTTCAAGCCCATAACGCTGGCCCACAATAAAGTCATCCACCCCGTGTCCAGGGGCGGTATGCACACAGCCGGTACCGGAGTCGGTGGTGACATGCTCACCAAGAATGAGTGGAACCTGCACATCAGCTAATAAGGGATGCTGCACCAATTGATGCTCCAATGCCTCACCCTTTGCAAATCCTAATTTGTGGTAATCATCAATCCCCCAACGTGCCATTGCGGTGCTCACAAGCTCATCGGCAAGCACCAAACGTAGCGCAGGGCGGTCGGCTGTTGCCGCCACCTGCACTAGGGCATAATCCAAACTTGGATGCAGTGAAATCGCTCGGTTGGCTGGAATCGTCCAAGGCGTGGTGGTCCAAATAACCACCATGACATCCCCTTCACCCGCATGCTGTTCTGGGTGGTCAAATAACGCCACGAATGCACTGGTATCAACCGGTGCAAAACCCACGTCGATTGCTGGTGAACGTTTATCTTGATATTCAACCTCTGCTTCCGCCAACGCTGAACCACAGTCTGTACACCAATGCACGGGCTTAAAGCCTTGCTGCAAATGTCCGTTGGCAATAATTTTGCCTAACGCACGAATACTGTCCGCTTCCTGTTTCGGATCCATGGTGAGGTAAGGACGGTCCCAATCCCCCAACACACCCAATCGCTTAAAGCTCTCGCGCTGGCCATCTACTTGCGTGAGTGCATAGTCACGGCATTTCTGACGAAACTCCGCCGTTGACAGTTTTTGCCCCGGCTTCCCAAATTTTTTCTCGACCTGTAATTCAATCGGTAACCCATGGCAATCCCAGCCAGGCACATAGGGGGCATCAAAGTCACTCAGCGTTTTCGCTTTGACAATCATGTCCTTCAAGATCTTATTGACCGCATGACCAATGTGAATATCGCCGTTCGCATACGGAGGGCCATCGTGCAAAATAAACACTGGTTTGCCCGCTTTCGCTTGACGAATCAAACCGTACACGTCATCCGCGTACCACTGTTCCAACATCTGCGGTTCACGCTGCGCTAAATTCCCGCGCATCGGAAACTCAGTTTCCGGCAGATTCAGTGTGTGTTTATAGTCGGTCATTATTTCGGTTCCTGTTCTTGTACGTCTTGTCGTAATTTGGATTAGATTAGGTGCTTAAGCGATTGCCAAGCAACCGCTGTATCGGCTGCAATTTGCTGCTGCAATTGACGAAAGTCTGCAAACCTTTGTTCGGCTCGAATAAATTGTTTGGGAATGACGCGCAGCTGCTGACCATATAAATCGCCGTTAAAATCGAACAGATGCACTTCAATCTGCATCTGCTTGCCATTTAATGTAGGCCGTCTCCCAATATTAGCAACGCCTGCATACATTTTGCCATCATTGATTTGAACCTGCACCGCAAATACCCCTTGAAGCGGTGAATGCAAGCGCTTGAGTTGAATATTTGCCGTTGGATAGCCAATGGTGCGCCCTTTCTTCTGGCCATGCACCACTCGCCCCTGAAACGCATAGGCCCGCCCTAGTAGGGCCTCGGCTTGAGCAAAATCACCGGCCGCTAGGGCGCGGCGAGTTGCCGTGCTACTCACGCGCTCTTGCTGACGGCGATAGCTTTGGGTGTCGACCACTTCAAAACCAAGCTCACGGCCAGCTTGTTGCAACATGGTAAAATCACCTTCACGACCTTTGCCAAAGCGAAAGTCATCACCCACGACGAGAAACTTCACCCCTAATTGGGCAACCAATACTTGCTCAATAAAGTCTCGTGCTGGTTGGTTGGCAAACCTTTGATTAAAGTGGACCACCAAATGGCGTTCAATTCCTTGCTGCGCCAAAGCATCATGTTTTTCGCGAAGGTTGGTTAACCGCGCTGGCGCACGGTCCGGCTGAAACAGCTCTTGCGGCTGAGGCTCGAAGGTCATCACCATGGCAGGTAAGCCACGCGCCTGGGCTTGTGCACGCACTTGTGCGAGCACAGCTTGATGACCTAAATGCACCCCATCGAAGTTGCCGATAGTGAGTACACACCCACGGTGTTCTGGGCGAATATTATGGATACCACGAATCAATTGCATGGCTGCCTTGCAAGCCTATGTTACCGTCATAAAAGAAAGTGGCGATTATAACAGGGTCGCCAAAGGCTAACCAGACACCTGTGCTGATTCTGCCGATGGAACCTCATGCGCTTACCTAAATTTAACCCGTAAGACCAAGAGGCAAATACCATAAGTTGCAGCGCCAGCCCCGATTAACACTGCTAGCTGCCATGCTCGCGTCATAAAATCAACAGTCAGCCACCACTCCCGCGTTGGCAGTAACACGAGCACCACTGTCACCATCGCAATCACCGCCACGGTCACTTTAACTAAATAAGTAACGGTTCCGGGATAGCGTTTCAAAACTCCGTCACGCCAGAGGTGATAGCCCAGCAAACCGGCATTAATCGCTGCAGATAAGGAGGTGGCAATGGCGAGCCCTACGTACCCAAAAGGAATGGCGAGAATCAGGTTAAACACCATATTGGTGACCATTGCGATAATGCCGTAACGGACGGGGCGCTTGGTGTCTTGCCGTGAATAAAATCCCGTGGCCAGCACTTTCACCAACATGAAGCTCAACAACCCCGAGCCGTATGCATACAAACTGTAAGACGCAAACCGCGCGTCTTCGGGGGTGAATTCGCCCCGCATAAAAAGCACCATCAACATGGGTTCTGCCAGCACGAGTAAGCCAGCCATCGCCGGTAAGCCTAACAACACCACAGTGCGAATGCCCCAATCTAAGGTTTTGCTAAACTCCTCCGCCGATTTATCCACATGGCGGGAACTTAAGGCCGGCAAAATAACCGTGGCAATGGCAATGCCAAAGAGTCCCAACGGAAACTCCAATAACCGATCTGAGTAATACAGCCAGCTGATTGAGCCCGTCATCAAAAAGGACGCAATCAGCGTGTCCAACAATAAGTTAATTTGGCTCACAGACACGCCAAACAACGCCGGAATCATCAGGGTGCGGATTTTGGTCACGCCCGGATCAGTCCAAGCCCAGCGAGGACGCACTAACAGCCCTGCCCGTTTTAAAAAGGGCAGCTGGAACAGAAACTGAACTGCCCCACCGACAAACACACCCCATGCGAGCGCATATTCAGGTTGCTCTAAGTGTGGCCCTAACCAAATAGCAAAACCAATAATGGCGATATTTAAAAATACTGGCGTAAATGCCGCCACGGCAAACCGCCCTAAGGTATTCAAAATTGCCCCGGCGAGCGCAGTAAAGGTAATAAACCACAAATAAGGAAAGGTGATTCGCAATAAATCTGAAGCTAATACAAACTTATGCCCTTGCGGCCCATCATGGTACCAATCCAAGAACCACCCGGTACCAAACAACGCCGCCACAATGGGTGAAGCAATGACGCCAACCAATGTCACTATGGTTACCAAGGTTCCTAAGGTACCGGAAACTCGAGCGATTAATAACTTTTGCTCGCTGAGCGTTCGCCCTTGTTTATATTCCGTCAAGACCGGTACAAAGGCTTGCGCAAATGCACCTTCGGCAAACAGGCGGCGGAGGAAATTAGGGATTTTGTTGGCAAAAAAGAACACGTCGGCCGCTGCGCCGGCGCCCATTAAATTGGCGATCACCACATCGCGCACCAACCCAAGAACGCGTGAAATCAACGTCATTAAGCTGACAATCAAACCTGAACGGGCCAGTTGTTTGGACAATTTAACCTCAATATTATGGACCAATGAATTGCTGTCATCGACCAGCGAGGGTATCCTATCATCGGTACTATTTATTCTGACTGATAGATCAAATCATAATGTATTTTTAGGCGTAGGCATACAGGAATAGTGAATATCAGGGTTGACTTCAAGTCAAAAAACAGGCATATTCCCCGCCCTAGAAAACCTATTGCACTTTTGCATGAACATGCATGAATGTGTATTAACGCACTAAGACAAAGACAACGAATTTTAGGAGTTCACCTTGGCAAATATTAAGTCTGCTAAAAAGCGTGCGGTTCAAGCGGAAAAAAACCGTCGCCACAACGCGAGCCGTCGCTCAATGATGCGTACCCTGATGAAGAAAGTAATTGCCGCTATTGAAGCAGGCGATAAAGCGACTGCACAGCAGGCATTTGCTAGCCTTCAACCGGTACTTGATCGCTATGCAACCAAAGGTTTAATCGCAAAGAACAAAGCTGCTCGTCACAAGAGCCGTTTAGCAGCGAAAATCGTTGCAATGTAATCTGCTGTCAACAGCACATAAAAAAACCAGCTACGGCTGGTTTTTTTGTGGCTACAATTCTCGGGGTGAGAAAATGGGGAAGGTTAATTCCCCATATGCTTCTGGAAAAACTCGACTAACCGAGGATACAAGTCAAACTTGTTTTCTTCTTTTTCAAAGCCGTGCCCTTCTTTGCGTACCATGGTTTCATAAGTGACGCCATGTTCCTTAAAGGCTTTCTCCAACGCATGATAATGGCTCATTGGAACCCGAACATCTTCACTTCCATGCACTAAAAATACCGGCACCTTAATACGATTCGCTAAGAAAGCCGGCGAGTTCGCCCGCAATTCTTCTTGGTCACGCCCAATGGCAAGGGTTAAGTACCGTTCGGCACTCGCATTCCCCGCCGTGTCGCCATCCTCATACATATTTGGTAAGGAATAGACACCAACGTAACCAACGGCACATTGGTACAAATCCGGCTCACGGATAACCCCCATTAACGCCGCATAGCCGCCATAGCTTCCTCCATAAATGCAAATTTTGTCCGCATCGGCGTAACCCTGCTCAATGGCCCATAAGGTCGCGTCCGTCACGTCATCTTGCATTTTTCGCCCCCATTGGCGATAACCGCTTTGTAAAAACTCACGGCCATAGCCGCCGGATCCGCGGAAGTTTACCTGCAACACAGCAAAACCATGAGCTGCAAGGTATTGGTTTTCATGGTCAAACCCCCAGTAATCCCGAACCCCATGAGGGCCCCCATGAACCTTAACAATCAGCGGTGGCTTGGTGGTGTTATCAGCACGGAATTTAGGTAAGGTTAAATAACCATTGAGGGTCACCCCATCACGAGCTTCTAGCGAGAACGGTTCCATGGGTGACATCAGTTTTTGATCAATGCCATTTAACCGACTCGCAATAAATTTGGCTTCGAAGGTTTCGGTGTTAAACAAATAAAACTCACCGGGATTCTGATCCGAATACACCAGCATCACCGCCAGTTTTTGGTCACGCGTAGCGCTAGCAATAATCACCCGTTGCTCGCCAAATGCATGAGTAATGCCCTGGATGAGCTTGGCTGAAAAGTTATCGTCAAGGTAAGTCCGCTCAATTTTACTTGGGGTAAATTCAACGCCGACAAGGCTACCATCCAGCCCCCAGATTAGCTGGTCCGGATCAACAATATTACCTTGCGTAATGGGCCTAATTTTGACGTCAACCGTGTCGAATTCAAAGACTTCTTGAACATCCGAACCCATATCAGAAAAGAAATAGGCATAGCGGTTGTCATCACTGAAGCCTACCAAACGTAGTGAATCACCTGGTTTAAATTCATCTAAACTAACTCGTTCCCAAGTCTCATGATTCAGGCGTTTGAAATAGAATTCAGATTTTCCTTTGCCAAATTCATCATTCTTTTTTTCTTCATAAAACGCACTTAAACGCAAGTTACCTGCGTTATCAGCGAACAGCGCACGCGCGTTTTCAGGTTGATCGGCTTGGTAGTGTAAACGTCCATCGTGAACGTTTAGGAGGTAGGATTTTGGCATTCCGCCATCGCGCCAAAAATACCGTGAAATCAGGATGTGCTGGGGATCATCTGGGAGCAAACTTAAAACTTCAAAGGCCGCGACATCACTGGTGAATATTTCTTTGCGCTGCCGACCATTCGCATTGGCAGCATATAAATTCGGCAAACCCTCTTTATCATCATACAAGCCGACTCGGGTGCGCCCTTGGAAAATAAAACGCTCATCGGTGACCCAATGAACACCTGAAATGCGTTTATTCTTCCCCACCTCGAAACTACTTTTAGGTTGATTATTTTTTCGGTCAATCACCACCAAACGGTCACGATCTCCGGCATCCGCATGCACGATGAAGTACTTACCGTTCGGTGATATCACCATATTTTTATAACCGTTATTAGAAAAGTAGTCGCGCACATCCGTAGGCGGAGCCAGCTGCTTAGCATCAGCCATCACCGCCATAGGTGTACTCAATAACAGCGCAATTAAACTAAGGCGCAGTCCTTTCATCCATTGTTTCATCACCATGATGCTTCACCATTGTTCGTATCAATAAAAAAGCCTAGCTTCGAGCAATCGAAACTAGGCTTTTAAGTGTCTAACCCACCGTAGCAGGTTAGACCGTTTCGTTATACAACTCGATTAGAAGTTTTGAGTATAACGGAAGTATGGTACACGACCCCACGGGTTGTACAGGTAGTAATCATAGCTTGTACCGTGCAGATGAGCATCTGCTGGATCACGGTCAAACAAGTTGTTTACACCCAATGTGAAGGTACCGTTCCACGGAGCATTGTAGTTAACTTGCAGGTTGTGGATGGTCCAGCTTGGGATATGGTTCGTACCGTTCTGAAGGGTTTCCGTCTGGCTATCCATGTAGTTGATGTTCCAGTTCACAGAGAAGTCACCCACTTGCAAACCGTTGTTCAAGTTCGCACGGATTTTCGGATAACCATATTCACCAACAGCGTTAGCACCGTTATTGCTTGAATAGTTATTTACGATACTGACTTGGAAGTTATTGCTTAAACGACCCCAACCTAAATCGAAGTTGGTGCGTGCGTTGAAGTCAAAACCATCAGTTTCGATAACACCGATGTTTACGTAACCCGTTTGAGCACCAACGATGGCTGCATTCACGTCGTTACCCGCGAACGCTGCACCCAGACCCAATGCTGGGTTAGGAATTGGTGTTCCTTCAGTAAACCGCGTCAAACCATCTGGACACACAGAGGTTAAGCCACGTAAGCAGCTCACGATCGTCGCCATTGATACGCTGGTGATACTGTTGGTGATTTCGATGTCGTAGTAGTCGACACTCATGTTCAACCAATCAGTCGCTTCCCAGACAATACCTAAACCAAGCTGCTCAGAGTTTTCTGATTTCAGGTTTACGTTACCCATACTGTAAGTGTTAACCTGAACGTTAGAAGCGCCTACACACGATGCACCAGTTAACGCAACACAAGTAGCTTCGTCGCTGGTGTATGTTGCAGAGAACGCAGGCTCTAAGCTCATGTCACGTAGTGTTGGAGCACGGAAACCCTCACCCCACGAACCACGGATCAATAAGGTGTCGGTTGGACGCCAGCGAACTGCCACTTTAGGTGAGAAGTCGCTACCGTAGTCGCTGTAACGGTCAAAACGGCCCGCTAATTCAACGTCTAAGGTATCCAATACTGGTAACAACATTTCACCGTAGAATGCAGTCACGTCACGCTCACCACGTGCAGAAGCACCTGATGAACCTGATACCTGACCAGATGCTGACAATAAGTCATACTTATCTTGGTAGGTTTCTTCACGGTACTCAGCACCAACAGCGGCTGAAACTACGCCCGCATTCATTTCCCACAAGTCAAAGTTGCTGTTCACGTAGAACTCTTTAACTGTTGAGTACATGTCACGGTTGGTGGTGGTAGTCATACCTAAACCAACTGGGCTTTCGCCAGTGGCTACACCAGTGTCTGGATCATATACGTTGAACGGGTCGTAGATGTTGTAAGCACCACTAGTGATGTACGGCTGTGCTAAACCAGCAACAACATAGTTTTCACCTAAGTTGATGGCACGTGATTCAACATAACGCACACCGAAGTCTAAGCCAACGTTACCAATCATTCCCTCGAAGCCACCCGCAAAGTTGGTGGTGGTGTTTTCGACGTTGTTGTCACGTGGACCTAATGATGCAAAGCGGTGATACAGTGATAAAGTGTCACCCGCTAATGCCGCATAGTACGGGTCCGTTGCGTGTGGGTTATAGCCATTTGGGTTACCTGGATGGTTCGGGCTATCTGGAGTAATTTCAATTGCACCGCCTGGCCATGGTGATGAAGGTAACGCTGCGAAACGACCGAAGCTCTTCGTTTTGTTCAGAGCTGCGTTGAAGTACACGTTCCAGTCGTTGTTGATTTTGTAGTCACCACGACCGAACATTGAAATGTTCTTCGAGCTGGTCAAGTTGGCAGAAGTTGCACTGTGGTTATACTGACAGGTGATGGTATTGATGTTCTCAGCATCATCAATTATACCTGTGGTATAGAACAAGTCACTGTCGTCACCGTTAGTACACAAGCCTGGAACAGCGGCACCGAAGGTAGGGTGTTTCAAGCGGTTGGTTGCACCTAAACTAGACGCATGCTCATAACCAATGATGTTATCGTTATCATCTTTAATTGGCAGCATCATACCGAAGTTATTCGAGTAGGCTGAGGAACCTGGCGCATCTGGTGAGTACCAGTAATCACGGTCACGGGTATAGATTACGTCACGGCTGTTCATTGAAGCACCGAGTAAGACACGGCTCTTCGCGTTTGAACTACCAATCAAGACGCTCATTTCTTCAGTGTCACCACCTTCGTTAGTCGGACGACCCACGCCATAAGTGAAGCTAACACCGTCGAAGTCTTTACGAGTGATGATGTTCACAACACCACCGATCGCGTCAGAACCGTAAACCGCTGAAGCACCGTCAGACAATACTTCGATACGCTCTACTGCTGCCATTGGGATGGAGTTCAAGTCTTGACCAGAACCCAAGATTGGGGTTGTTGGAGCACGACGACCGTCGATCAAGATCAACGTACGCTGAGCACCCAAACCACGTAAGCTCACCTGAGCGGCACCGCCACCTGATGAACCAGAGGTTGATTGGTATGAACCGAATGAGTTGAAGTTAGTGTCACGCATGAAGTCAGCAACTGAGATGTCACCACTCGCGTCAAGATCGTCGCGGCTGATGACTGTTACTGGCAATGCGCCTTCCATATCCGTACGGTTCAAACGTGAACCAGTAACTTGGATACGCTCTTGTGCTTGTTCCGCTTGTGCTTCGGCTGACTGGTCTTGCGCTACCGCAGTACCGGTCATGGCAATTGATGCACCACCGAACAACAACGCCAAGCGAACAGACTTAGCTAATTTGTTATTAGTATACATAATTTCTCCCTGGACCACTTAAAAGTGATTTACTAGGTTTTGAAAATCGGCACGTGAACGCTATCGTGCACATTCCGACCGAGACGTATGAAACGTTAAAATTTCATAAGTACCAATCGATCAGTACTCGATACTAATCAAAAATTTTCCCCTCGGCAACCTAGTAAACACATAAAAACAAGGTTTTTTTGTTTTTTTTTCGAAACTAAGCGTTGACAAGATGCTACGCCCTATATCAAATGTTATAAATTATTGATTGTATCGTCAAGAACCCTGTTAAATTGAGTGGTATTTAATCACAGGAACTTTATCAATGTTCCGCCGAGCATGTCATAATAGCCATTATTGCTTTCACTTAATGGATTCGGATAGGCCATGACGCTCCTCTTAATAGTGGCATCACTCACCTATGTGGCCCTGCTGTTTACCGTGGCCCATTGGGGGGATAAGCCCAACACGCTTGCCAACCAAATTAGTTATCGCCCCTTCGTCTATAGCATGTCATTGGCGATTTATTGCAGTAGTTGGACTTATTATGGCGCGGTGGGGAATGCAGCAGCGGATGGGTGGGCATTTTTAGCTATTTTATTAGGCCCCTTCCTATTATTTATTTTCGGGCACTCGCTGTTAGAAAAACTAGTGAGTGTCGCTAAGCAACAAAACGTCACTTCCATTGCTGACTTTATTGCGAGTCGTTATGGCAAGCGGCGCCATTTAGCGTTATTCGTCACCTTAATCACCGCCTTGGCGACCATTCCCTATATCGCCCTGCAACTGAAAGCCGTGGGCACAGCTTTTACGGTCTTAACTGCAGACAGTTCCGCTCTTTCTCAATTTTCAATCAACGAGCTCGGAGCAGCAGTGATCATGGCGGTCTTCGCCATGTTATTTGGCACTCGCCATATTGAAGTGACTGAATACCGAAGCGGCATGATCTTAGCCATTGCGGTTGAATCTACAGTGAAACTCATTGCCTTGGTCACCGCAGCCGTGGTGGCTTATCTTATTTTTCGTGATCTGTCCCCCACCAGTTTGAGTCAACATGTGCTGGAAGCCTCTGCCAGTCAATGGCGTTGGCAAACCTTGTTTGAGTTTGATTTTATTGTGCAGACCTTAATGGCGGCGGGAGTGATTCTTTGCTTACCGCGCCAGTTTCACGTTCTGGTGGTCGACAATGCCGAAGTGAATCATTTAAAAACGGCGCGCTGGGGCTTCCCGTTGTATTTATTTTTGGTGGCATCCGCCATTATTCCAATCGCGATTAGCGGCGGGCTATTATTTGGCGGTGACGTAAGCGGTGATACCTACGCCTTGCAGTTGCCCCTTCTTCATGATCAAACCTGGCTGGCTGTGTTTATTTTTATTGGCGGGTTCTCGGCTGCGACGGCCATGGTGATCATTGCCTCGGTCACGCTCAGCACCATGGTCAGTAATGATGTCATCATGCCGATATTATTACAGCGGAAACGTCACCTCCCGGTAAATTTTCGCCCTCATTTACTAAAGATTCGCCGTATTACAATTGGCATGATCATGCTGTTTAGCTACTTATGCTATTACTTTTGGGCCGCAGAAACAGCGCTGGTGAGTATTGGATTACTCGCATTTTCGGTCGTGCTTCATTTATTACCCGCCATGCTGGGTGGGCTTTATTGGCGTCGTGGTCATGCGCGCGGTGTGTACGCCGGTCTCATCGCTGGTCTACTAACTTGGGGATTCACCGTGGCACTGCCCATGTTCAACGCACTGCCCCAAGACGATACCAGCATTATTACCCAAGGCACAGCAATCAGTATGGCAGTGAACCTTGCATGCTATCTGGTGTTTTCCTTGCTATCGCCGCCACGGCTCATCGATCGCATTCAAGCCACTGCGTTTGTTAAACCACGAGTACGAGGAACAGCTCATTTGTTGACGTACCCGCATCAGGCCACCAATGCTGATCTTATCGTCTTGCTGCAAACCTTTGTCGGAGAGCAGCGTACCTATCAACTGCTGAGTTACTTTACCGAGCCGGATGCGCCAACGAACGACACCACGACTGGAGTGCTTCCTGGTCATGCCCTAGCCACCCCTGCGTTTATCGAGTACGTCGAACATGCGCTGACCAGCGTACTTGGCGCCGCCACCGCGCGTTCTCTCGTAGAGGCAGCGCTGCGCGACCGTCGCATGCATTTAGAAGAAGTGGTGAACTTCTTCGACGACACCACCCTGGCATTAAAAACACAACAAGCCATTTTATTTAACTCGCTCGAGAATCTTGCACAAGGAATCTCGGTCGTTGATGCTGAATTACGTTTGGTGGCCTGGAATAAACGCTATTTAGAGCTGTTCAACTATCCCGCAGGCATGGTCAAACCCGGTCAGCCCATTGCCACACTCATTCGCTTCAACGCCGAACGCGGTGAATGCGGCCCTGGTGAAATCGATGAACTGGTCGAAAAACGATTAAATTACATGCAAATGGGCTCTGCCCATCGGTTTATTCGACGCCGTGGTGATGGCCGAGTGATTGAAATGGTGGGCAATCCACTACCGAACGGTGGTTTCGTAACATCATTTACGGACATCACCGAGCACGTGGAAACGCAGCAAGCATTGCAAGAAGCAAATATCGATTTAGAACAACGCATTGACGTGCGCCAGCAAAAAATCCGGGAAATCAATAATGAATTGACGGAAGAAATAGAACGGCGACGACGGGTCGAAATTGAGCTTAAAAAAGCAACCGAAGCAGCCCAGCAAGCCAATGCTTCTAAAACTCGGTTCTTGGCACTTGCCAGCCATGACATTCTCCAGCCATTGAATGCGGCACGTCTGTACCTGTCTGCAGTGGATGAGAGCACCATGGATCCCCACAATGTCCAACTGCTGGGGAAACTGGATACGGCACTTTCTTCCACCGAACATCTACTCAGCACCTTATTGCAAATTGCGAAAATGGAACAAGGAGCGCTGAAGCCGAACTTCCGCAATATTCATCTCAGCACCATTTTAGACCCATTGCTCCAAGAATATAGTGTCATGGCTGAACAGCAAGGGGTCACCTTGCGGGTACGCCCCTACCCGAATCGAGTGGTCTATACTGACCCGACCTACTTGCGTCGGATCATTCAAAACTTTTTATCCAATGCCATTAAGTACAACCGTCCCCAAGGCAAAGTTCTGCTGGGTGTACGTGCACGCGGTGATGAACTCAAAATTGCGGTGTGGGATACCGGGCCAGGCATTCATGCCGCGCAGCAGCTACGAATTTTTGATGCCTTCTATCGAGGCTCTCAATCTCGTGTTGAAGGTGTCGGATTAGGGTTAAGTGTGGCGAAGCGAATGAGTGAGCAATTAGGTTGTGAACTGCAACTGCGTACTCAAGAAGGCAAAGGCAGCTGTTTTTCCGTTCAAGTGCCCATTGGTGATGAGGCGCAGGTTGCCAAACAGCAAGCGCACCAATACACCGCTGATCTGCATCCAGGCATGGTGGTGATCTGTGTCGACGATGATGCTGAAAACCTGAACGCATTGCGAGCACTGCTCGAAAAATGGGGGTGTACGGTTGAAACCTTTACCAGCAGCGCAACAGCGTTAGATTACGCCAGCCGGCATCCAGCGCCCGGAGGCGTCCTGCTAGATTACCAACTGGGCGACGATGAGCATGATGGTTTCAGCCTAGCCGCAGCGCTACGCGAACGTTGGCAACAACCTTTGCAAGGGGCTCTGGTAACCGCCATGAGCGACGATGACGTACGCAAACGCGCGCGTCATTACGGTTTGCACTTCCTGACCAAACCGATAAAACCGGCCGCTCTAAAGGCCTTGCTCAAACATTTAGAGCGGCACGGCTAAGCCATTACATATAGCTGGTTGAGACGGCCTGACACAGGCCTCCTTCAAGGACCAATTGCGGACGCGGAATCATCTCACAGGTACTGACCTCCTGAGTTGCTTCGATATGTTCTTGTCGTAACCGGTTGTATTGCTCCACCAACTGCAACAATGTCGCTTCATCGGTCACTTGCGTGGAGTATGCCATGTAATACTCAGGACCACCGCACGCACGCATGCCAACTTCCAACAGTCGACATTGGCTGAACTCGCTCGCCCGTGGAAACCCCACAGTACTGCGAATTTGTTGGTCGAGGGCGGCAAGTTGGGTTTGTCGCTCCTGATCGGTATTCAGCGTCACACTTGTTTCCGCTTGGCTCACTGCACCCGACTGCTCAGCATCGACGCAGCCAAGTACTGCAGTAATGCAGCAAAGCAAAACAAAACCTTGAGTTCGTTTATTTAGCATCATGATACCTCTGCATGTTATTCCCAGACAGAAAAAAAACGGCGATAGAAATCATCCTATCGCCGTTGAGGCTAACTTAGCAATTCAATTACGCGCGACGACGTAACCATACTAACGGTAGAGCTAACAAGACTAAGAACCAGCCCATTGCACCGCTTGATTTTTGCGGCTCAATGTTCACGGTCACAGCTTGTTGAACCGTTTCAAGACCATCCGATACTGTCAACACAAACTTCGCTTGACCCGCCTCATCCAGACGTGGCGCAGTGAAGGTTGCAACTGGCGTATTGGCATTGCTCAAACTCACCGTAACGCCGCCAGCAAAGGCCCAACTGTAAGTCAGTTGGTCACCGTCTGCATCAGTGGTGCCAGACGCGTCTAAGCGAACTGTCGCATCAGGACCTACCGAACTTGGCGCATTGACTTTCACTGCTGGCGCCGTGTTAACAATAGCGATTTCAACGGTGTTTTCAGTCGACGCCGCTCCTGCTTCATCAACCACACGGTAGGTGAAGCTGTCCGTTCCAAGCCAGCCGGCTTCGTTCGGAGTAAAGCTGGTGACAAAGCCGTCTGTTGCCAAGGTTCCATGTTCTGGTCCTTCGACAATTTCAATGCTTAACTCACCGGTCGGTTTAATCGCTAACGGCAGGATGCCATCATAATCAACGTTACCATCAGTGATATTCAAGAGCGTCAACAGGTCTCGTTGCTGAGTTCCTATCGCAGCAGTCAAATCAATGGCCGTTGTACGGCTATGTTTGCCGACCACGCTCATACCAGCAACGTCACCAAAGCTGGTTACTTTCGCATCGACGCTGATCAACACATTCGCCGCGGCACCTGCTGCACTGGTAGCGAGCATCACGTCGCCATCCGCTGGGTAATAGCCTTGGCCAAACGCATAGGCTAAGAAACCTACGGTACCATCCATGCTTTCTTGACCAATCACCAGCATGTCATCGGTTGGTTTGCCCGTGTTCACGTCAACATAGTTGAACAGAACCTCATTGCTCTCCATACGGAACCAAGTGTTGAAGGTGTACGTAGGACCGTCGTAAACGCCGGTGCTATCATACTCACGAACCTTATACCACTCGACGATAACATAGAGATCACCGCCATAATTCACTGAAGTATAGCGAAGCTCACCTTCGCCAGCGAGCGTGACCCAATCTGACCAAAATGGAGCAACAACGCCATTCGGCTGAGCCGGGTTCGGGAATGCTTGTAAAGCCCATGTAGAAGGTGAACGACGCCCACCCACTTCGACAATACCGTTACTCCAAATACCCAACACTGAATAGTCGACACCATCAAATTTCCACACACCAGGCACAGTTAGGTTGAGGACGGATTCATCACACCCTGCGGTACAGGCTTTCTGATGGGTAATACCAAATTGTGCTTCCAAATCATCCAAACCCAATCCACCGAACGGGAAACCAACCAGTGCCAAATTATTCATTGGTGCTTCATCCGTTTGGGTGCCCGTCCAGGTGATGGTACGAGTGTCAGGATCGAATGTTAAATCAGTGGTGGTTGATAAGGTTTCGACGACACTGATCGAGTCCTGATTCAACTCAAACACTTCATCCATCGGGAGTTGTGCGGTAATGGTGACTTCCGCACCAGCTACGGAGCCCATGGCGCCATAGACTGATAACGTCATGTCCTCATTGGCAGCAACAGTCCCTTCAGTCACCGCAGCAGCTAACGCACTGGAGTTTTCTGAAAGAGCGGTATAAACCGCAATCGGTAACCGTGCATCCACGAAATTACCGCTGGTATCAGTGAGCGTTACCGTACCAAACTGCCAACCTTCACCTGCAGCAGAACCGTTAATTGAAAGCGCAAACTCGGCACCTTCCGCAGTAACAGTGACACTGTCAGGATGTTCTACGGTTACGCCTGGATTGCTCATTTCAACCGTGACGTTCCACGTGGTTTCACCGTCCCCTAAGTTGGTCAAGGTACGGGTGAAATCACACACATTCACACACATGGAGTGAGCAAACGATGGAATATCGACCACCAGACCGGTGTTGAACGCGTTCGCCAAGTCAAGACGACCTGCGCCCACATCGAACGGATCCGTCGGGGTTTCAGCGTCTTCTTTCTTGGTGCCAGTCACGCTGGAAGTCATCAGTACCGACTTCACTTGCTGCGGTGACAAATCAGAGTTAGCTGCTAACAATAAGGCTGCTGCACCGGCCACGTGTGGGCTCGCCATGGAGGTACCACTCATGGTTTGATAGCCGCCACCCGGGGCTGCTGACAAGATATTATGACCTGGTGCTGCAATTTCTGGCTTCAAGAAGCTTGATTCACCACCTGGACCACGTGAACTGAAGTCAGACATCATATCGACTTGTTCGTCACGAATCGCCTTTGTGGTTGCCTGAATAGTCGCGGTCAGTCCTTCTTCCCATCCTTCAAGAACAGCTTCTGCACTCTCAAGGGAAATGAACACGCTCGGTAAGGTCACCCCATCCAGCGCCATGTTGACCATTTCCACAGGAACGTTGTTATAAACGATAAGGCCAATCGCACCTGCAGCTTGGGCATTATTTGCTTTTTCAGTAAAAGCACAGGAGCCCCGTGGAATCATTGCAATGCCACCCGCAAACGCGCCTTCTTCAAACGCAGCACAACCTTCGAAATTATCTTCATCGATGCTGATAGAAGGAAGCAAGGCACCGGTAATGTCAGCGGTCATTTCAAAATCACCGTTACCCGGTGCTGTTGTAATCGGGTCCATGCCGTCAACGGCCAGCCAGTTTTCAAAAACACGGCCCGTATGCGTACTCGCTACGGTAATTGTTTCTTCAATACACCCTGGACAGCCAACAGTCTGAGCGCCTGGCCCTGAGTTACCGGCTGAAGTCACCGTCACCACACCCATTTCATCAAGCGCTTGCATAATCGTTTGATAAGGACTCGTTGATGGATGAGCGCCAGCATTGCCACCCCATGAGTTATTGATCACGTGCGCACCGTCCATCGCGGCGTCTTCTAAGGCTTCGGCTAACGCTGACGTTACACCAGAACCACGACCATCAGCCGTGTTCCATAGCGCTTTGTAGACAAACAACGTTGCTCCTGGTGCGACCCCGGACATGTTCATGGCCACCCCATTATAGGTGACGCTGACAGGGTTACCTGCAGCTGTTCCTGCCACGTGGGTTCCGTGACCGTTCATATCCCACGGGGAATCAAAGAATTCCTCAGGGTGAACCGAGCTCGGCACATCGTAATAGCGGGCAATGGCAATCTTGTCGTTACAAATGCCCTCATTGGCGGCACAAAAATCTTCGCCTGCCTCGGTTTCAACAATGACCGCATCATGGCCATTGTCGGCAAACATCAGGTGTTCAAAATCAATCCCGGTGTCGATAATGGCAACATTAATGCCTTTACCTGCAGCATCTTGACCACCGAGTGCTTGCCATGCAGCATCACTGTTAATCAAGCTATTGGAGGCATCCATGGTAGTGTAAACCACGGAATCTTCATAAACCGACTTAATTCCTGGCACGCCTTTTAAGCGTTGAATTAAATCGTCACCTTGGTATTCAACAATCGCACCGTTGAATGTCAGCGCTAACTGCGCTTTCACACTCATGTTTGGCACTGCGCGAGCGGCCAATCCTAGTGTTTGTTCTTGTTGCTGTTTCAGATAAGCCGTATAAGACTGGACCGGTGCCGACTTGACATCCAGTCGTTCTTGGCCAGTCACGTGAGTTGAAGTTGCTGCATACCCCGGCACGCCGCCTTTGTATACTGCTGCCGCTGGAGCTTCAAATTCAATGATATAACGCTTGCTATTGTGGCGCTGAAGCTGACGTTCAGCATTCGTCATTTTATATTTTTTGCCCGCTTTGCTTTCTATCGCTTGAGTTGCCTTCAGCGTCGAAAGGTCCGCCTGTTGAATCTCTTGGGCCGTGAGTGTTGAAATGGATGTTGCAGCCGCAACCGCCATTGCCACCATAGACCAATGAGCAGTTTTTATTTTTTTCATTGCTCTTCCCTTGTGTGTTCTGTAAATCAATAAAGAACGACTGACCAATGAGTCGTTCCTAAAAGTTACCACATTGTGTTAACAATTCCACAAATATTTTTAATCATTCTTATTGGGCTCTAACTGCAGCCGTTCGACTAGCAAAACAGCTTGGGTACGACTATAAACCCCTAACTTTTTAAAGATAGCAGTAATATGAGCTTTAACCGTGGCCTCCGTGATATTTAGTTGATAAGCAATTTGTTTATTCAGCAATCCTTCATGCAACAGCAGCAGCACGCGATATTGCTGAGGGGTTAAATCGGCAACTTTTTTAGCGAGCTCTTGTTCTTCATTGGTCAGCTCTGCGAGCCGGCCCCGCACTTCTGCGGGAACCCAGGTATCGCCCTGCAAAATCACATCGATTGCAGCAGCAATTTCAAGAGAGGGTAAGGATTTAGGAATAAAGCCAAGCGCACCAAAGCCAATGCATTTGGCCACCACCGCTGGCTCTTCAGTGCCCGAAATAATGGCAATAGGCACCAATGGGTAGTCTTCGCGGATGCGAATTAATCCATACAAATCACCACTCCCTGGCATATGAAGGTCAAGCAAGAGCAGATCGAGATCATCGTCCTCTTGCAAGGCCACCAGCGTACTATCGAGATCCTCAGCTTCCCGTAACTGTAAATCAGAATAATGGTTAGCGAGAGCCCCTTGCAGGGCTTCACGAAATAACGGGTGATCATCCGCAATTAAAAATTTCGCCATGCTTAAGTCCGCTGTGGAGTGCCTACTACCTACGAATAGAGCACTGATTTTCATCAATTTAACTGATACACATGAAGCGAATCTACCACAGTCGGATCAGCAAACGTAGAGGAGCCATCTAAAATTTCGACGGCAGCGGTGAGAAATCGGGGGGAATTTGGTCAGAGTTCTAGCCCACCTAGGCGTGCGCAAGGTCCTCTGACCACTGACTCAAGTAACGGCTGATCACACCATGGGTTTGGTGATATTGCCATGGCGACCGGCGCGCTCAAAAATACTTGTAATCCGCGCAGAGCGAACTATCAACCACGTCATGCCAAATAATGCGAGGCCAAGCACAATCGCTAACCATCGGTTATAGACCGTCGCCGAATAAATACCGCCATTGCCAACTGGAACAGGCTCAATCGGCGCAATCGGGAGCCCATAACGTTCTGCGAGGTTTTTCACGCCGGAGAAATGAATGCTGGGGATATTTTCCTGTAAAAAATAGCCCATCACCGTGTCCACCGCAAAGGCGCGCGCCGGAGCATCTTGTTGCATTCCTGACCGGAATAAATCATCGATTCCTGGCGGCCCTACGATGGTCGCTCCTCCTCCCACGTTCACAAAGGCTTGATAATTCCGTCCCGCCGAATACTCTCGGAAAATAGCAATCCGATCGGCCACCGCTTCTTGGTAATTTCGAGGTTCTAAGTAGCGAATTCCCGCTCGCTGAATACTCTCTTTTAAGGCTTGCACGCCTTCACTCGACATGCCTACTCCCCGGTCTTCAATACCTCCAATCGAAGCATAAACGGGTTGCAACCGAATCACCCCAGCACGGCGCAGTTCACGCTCCATATCAAGCCAAGCAAACTGTGGTACGTTGGCTCCCCATTGCGAAGACGATGCTGAAGCAATGATCACGGCATCAGCCCCCAGCGCTTCAATAGCGGCATACACTGCTAAGTTCAAGGCGGGGAAAGAGCCTGAAACCGTCACTGCAACCAGATCCCCTTCTTTGACGCCCGCGTCCGCCAGTAATTTGACTGCCACTGCTGCCCAATTAGGGTTAATGGTGGTTTGCTTCGCTTCTCGGCCACCTTGGTTCGTGGTGATGATGGAGTTTTCTAAGCCAATGAGGCCACTTCGCTGCGGATCAAACTCGGGATTAATCGGGGCGATTCTCGCCCGTAGCGGCATTAAGGTATCCATGCCTTCACGCATGGTTTTGGCGGCATTCACCATGGTGGCATAATTGCTGTCAACCGTGGGGTCCCGCTGCCGTAAGTTCTCCGCCATGAATAACGCAATGAGCGCCAAGCCAATCAAAAATACTTGGCCCCACAAAGGCACTCCTGACGAGCGCCAATAAATTTTTGTAAACCGACTCATTTCATTGCTCTCCTTATTGCTGCGCTCAATTACCATCCCGGCATTTGAAAGGCTCGGCTGGCTTCATACATTTGCAGCGATTCAGGCATCAGGGCAATCAACGCTAACCGCACTAACACGGCCGTCACCGCCAATCCACATAAGGTTTGTAAAACGCCTTGGCGTTCGAACCAAATAGCGATTAAACCTGGAATGATGTAACCAATAATGCTGCTTTCCATCACCGCCATCATGAACCCAGACTCAAGAGTTTGCACATGGGCTTGCGCATTATCTGAACCAGCGACCATTTGCAGATCAACCCAGGTCACCAAATGTCCCAGCAGTAAATCCAGTAAACCGGCAATGATATAACCGGTTAAAATCATAATGATGGTTTGCCGACGGCCATACACAATCACGAAGCTGGCCACGATTTTTACCACCAAGTAAGTTACAAACGCCGCTAATAATGTCAGGGATAAACTCAGCGGGTCGGTCAACTGCAGAGCAACATAACCGGGAACGACTAATCCCCCGGCTGCCAACCCTAAGGTGGTGGTAAGTAGCAATGTAAAAAACAACCCGATGCCAATGGCCACCGCAAGAATGTTCAGCGCAATCATACGTCTTCCTTATTCATTGCTCGGTTTTGGAAAAAGCGAGCGACATCCTCGCCGCCCCCATGAATATTACCCATGCCAACAATCAGCGCTTTGCCGAGCGATTGTTCTAGCAATACTTCCGTGATTTCTGTCATTTGAGCGCCTTCTAACACCATGATTTTGTCAGGATCAAAGCCCTGCTTCGTTACTTCTCGCACAAAAATGAAGGAGCCCGAGCCAATCACCACAACTTTATCCGGCGCGGTCCACTGCACGACAGCTTCCGCCATTTGCGCAGAACGATGCGGTCGATCCGCACGGCAGTTAATCAACATCATAGTACGCCGCCCGGCACCGTGTTTCGCTACCATGGTTTCCCAAATTCGTCCGGTTGATTCAGGATCATTGGCAGCAAAGGCATTCACAAAAATCAGATCCCGTTCAAAGTACCGCACATGCATCACCTGCATGGCACCCGTTTCAGGTTCCAATGCAATCATGCCTTGTAACGCGCGAGCTCTATCGACCCCAATGAACTCGCACACTTTTAGTGCCAGCGCGACATTTTCGGCATGCTCCGCATAGTTAAATTGAGCGAGCACTGAATCGGGAATTGCGGCAACTTCTTCTTCCGTGACACCTTGCAACTGGCTTCGGCGGTCTTGACAGGCTTCTTGGAAAACATCGATTAAATCCCGCTCCGCCGTAAACAGCGTGCCACGCACTGGCGTACTTCCCGCTAAGGCCAATGCGACGTCGCGTTCACCTGGCCCCATCACATCTAAATGGTCGGCCCGTGCATTGGTGATCACACCAACGGTTGAGCGAACCATCCGCAACTCGCACAAGCTCTGATATTGCGGCTGCAATGCCATGCATTCAATCACCACGGCTTCAGGCTGTAAGCTGACCATGCGTTTTAGCATCCGCATTTGTTCAATAATGTTGGCTCCGCTAATGCGGTAAATAGGAAACTCTCGGCCTTCGGGATCTGTCATCGCAGCAGCCGAGCCGGTAGTTTTTGCACAGACCCGCATACCACCACCACGCAGTCCTGCGGCGATTAGACGGGTCACACTGGTTTTACCGCGGGTACCATTCACATGCACCCGAATGGGAATTTTACGAAGGAGAAGACGATGTTGGATGGCTTCAAATGCACCTGCAATGACTAACACCAGCCACAGCAGGATTACAATACTTAATAAAATAGGTATCGACATAATTTGGCCTTGATAATGTATATTACCCAGCTAAGTGTATGTAACTTATAGACCAAAAAATCGAGATTAACGTGAGTTTTACAATTCC
The DNA here is from genome assembly GCF_900104245.1 of Pseudidiomarina indica. Classification (GTDB taxonomy): domain Bacteria; phylum Pseudomonadota; class Gammaproteobacteria; order Enterobacterales; family Alteromonadaceae; genus Pseudidiomarina; species Pseudidiomarina indica. The sequence continues at coordinate 160,748 of NZ_FMXN01000003.1, read as the reverse complement.
TCGAAGGGAACAGGGCGTCCAAAATAGTACCCCTGCATATAATCACAGCCCATTTCACTGACAAATTCGGCTTGTTGCGGCGTTTCTATTCCTTCGGCCACCACTTCAAAATTCAAGCTCTGCGCAATTTTAATCACCGAACCAATCAGCACTCGGTCGGCACGGTGAGTGCGAATGCCTGCCACAAAACTGCGATCAATTTTCACTTTATCAACCGGTAACTTCTTTAAATAACTCAGGGATGAAAAGCCGGTACCAAAGTCATCGATGGCAATGGTAATCTTCTGTTCGCGCAGTTTTTGTAATACTTCAACGGCGTAGTCGGTATTATCCATTAAAATACTTTCGGTTAATTCCAGCTCTAACCACTCTGGCTTACACCCAGTTTCTGCCAGTGTTTGCGCCAAGAATGGGGCAAATTCTGTGCGATTAAAATGCAACGTGGATAAGTTCACCGCAATCTTCACGGTACTTTCAGCTTCTTGCAGTCGTACCGCAGTTTCACACGCACGTCGGAATACCCACTCACTCAGTGGAATAATTTGACCGGTCATTTCAGCAAGCGGGATAAACTCGCCGGGGGAAACAAACTTGCCCGGTTCTCGCTCCCAACGTAATAACGCTTCATACCCCACCGTCGCACTATCACTACAGCGGACAATGGGCTGATAATGCAAGGTGAGCTGATTACGCTCGATGGCCTCTTGCAAACTAGAGCGCATGACAGCAGATGCTTTCAGCTGCAAACTCATACTATCTTGATAAATTTGGACGTGGTTATGCCCTAAGCGTTTAGCTTGGTGCATGGCCATATCTGCATGTTGAATCAATTCAAGCGGCGTGTGTTGTTCAGCAGATTGATGAGCAACGCCAATACTCGCGGTTAGATAAATTTTGTGATGCATAATGCGATATGGTTGCGCCACCGCTTGCAGAATTTCTTGGGTCAAATGAGCCACGGCTTCGGCATCGCCATGCATCTTCACCGTGACGAATAAAAATTCATCGCCACCAAACCGTGCCAAGGTTCCTATCTTACCGACAATTTTGGTCAGCCGTTGCGCCAACACTTGAAGTAAGCGGTCACCCACGTGGAGCCCCAAGCTATCATTGATCAGGGTGAAACCATCCAAGTCGATAAAGAGAACCGTCAAATCGCGTTTGTGGTGGAAGCGATCGGCAATGGCATTTTCAATGGTAGTGCGATTATAAAGCCCGGTGAGCGCATCATGCTCCGCTTGAAATTTTAACTGCCGCCCTTGAATCACTAATTCTCGGTTGCGTTCGACTGTTAAGGCCATAAACAACACGATGATAATCCCCGCAACGCTGATCAGCATTTGCAACAGCGCCCGAGCTTGTAAATCGGTTAAGTCATACATAAAGGAGTAGACCGGGCGGTCAATAATATACTCCGTGACCATTTTCCCTTGGTATAGAAACAGCGCATGATTTTGTAAATAATCCAGCGTTTCTGGTGTCACCCAAAAGCCCGCCTGATCCAGCAACAAATCTTCACTCACGGCAGTGTAGGTAAAGATAGGCGAACGCAAAGCCACTTGGTTGGCTAACATGCGTGGGATATTTAACACCGCGAACACTCCCCAATACCCATTTTCATAATCTTGGGCATCGAATGTGACGGGAACATGCACGTACAGGAGTGCTCCTTTGTCAGGTTCTGGATGTGAACCAATCATCATCTGCACCGCATCCTTACGGTGTTCATCAAACTGCTCATTAATAAACGCATCATTGAGCAGATGCTCACGGAAGCGATAATCCTCTGCGCGGGCCCGTTCCCAAACCAATTTATCCCCGCGCCGCAATATTAAGCTCTCAAGATAAGCCACATCACGGAATATCGCCTTGATGTCGAGTTCCATCATGTCATCGTGAATGCCAGCCGGATAGTGCTCCCAACGCTCCGCTACTCGCAGCAACAAACTCATTTGTTCACGCCCTAACACCGAACGGCTTGCTGCGAGCGCTTTCGCTGCCTCTTCACCACGTGAGCGGGCTTCCGTCATGTCGTGGTGAAATAAAACGATTCCGGCAGATGTTGCAATCACTAAACCGCCGATTGCTAGTAACATCGTCAATCCACTAACACGCGGTAATTCACTTGCTGCCGCGGTACTTAAATTCCACAGTGCACCAAATAGAATCAATAGCAGCGATGCCGAAATCAAACTTCCTGAAGGGTGACGCGCGAGCAACGGGGTGGAGTAATTAAAATGCAGCAGGATGATAATCAGCGTAGCAATTGCGGCCAATCCCGCCACGATGGATTGCAGGCGAACGGCCCAAGCGGATTTTAAGCGGAGGAAAACCCAGCCACCTGTGATGCCGATGGCGTAATAAAGAGCAGGATGGATTTGGGCATCATGGATATCAAAAATACCGCCCGTTAACCCGTCCGCCGCGGCGGCAATCGCGATCAACGCAAAGCATCTTGACCCCAGATTCAACCATTCGCGTTTGCTATTCAGATCAAACAGCAGCAACGCCGCACCAATAGCAGCAATCCCTACTAGGAAAGAAACACTAAATGATTGATAGAGTTGGAGTTGGCTGGTCTCGATAAAGCGGTAACAGAGTATCACCAAGGCAGCAACAAGCAACGAGGCGCTCAGCACCAAGTTAACGACCGATCTGGCCTGTTGATCCACTTGTATGATTCGCATCACACAGCCCCTGCGCTCTGTTATTTTTGTTATAGATTCAATATAACCATAACGGCACAGGAATAACTAGCGCTAAATCAAAAAATGATTAGTTAGCAAGCAGTTGTATTTTCAGCCGTTCTATCAATGAGGTCGCTCTCGATATTTTCCATTCACGGCCCTTCCGATCGCGGAAGACAACATGGGTCACAATCGGTGAACTTCTCAGTTCCTGTAACGCCCGTCGCACCACCGCACGATTCGATTCATGACTGGGAACGCCCAAGTCTGACAGCTTCTCAGTGCCATTATAAAGGGATAGTTTGCGACGCAAGTATGACTTGGGCGCTTGTACTTGTTTTATTTGTTTTGTTTGTACGTTTTCAGAGCCACTCACGTCCGCATTCTCCATATTGGTATCCCATTAGGTTTCATACCTAATTCATATCTTCCTTAACCCACTTGTAAATAATAGCTGATTAATATTAAAACAAAAATAAGATTTTTCATGACATTCATGTTAATTTGTCATATCAATAGGTTAAAAATATATTAAGGGTGGGTCATGGAGGTTCATCAACGGGTTCTTCATCATGGAGCTCATCAGGGGGTCACAGGTTCGTGTCATGAGTTTTTACTATCACGTACGGCATCGCTGCTCATCGACTGTGGCCAATTTCAAGGCAATGACGAACTATTCCGCGGGAGTCAATCGTCTCGTAATAACGACATTGATTTCCCGATTCAACAACTAGTCGGGTTGGTCATTACCCACTGCCATTTAGATCACGTGGGACGTTTACCCAGTTTATGGGCGAAGGGATTCCGTGAACCCATTTATTGCACACCAGCCACTGCATCGCTGCTCCCGATTGTGCTCCGCGATGCCATGCAGATCACCAAGGTTGCGAACGCCGATCAGGTTCTCACCGAAATTCAGCAACGACTGGAACCCATCCCCTACGACACCTGGTATGACGTTCACCATCACTGGCGACTTCGCTTTCGAAATGCTGGGCATATTATGGGCTCAGCCTATGTTGAACTGGAGCAGCGGCACCTCGAGCCGGGACAACAACTGCCAACTCGAGTGGTATTCTCCGGTGACTTGGGTTGCAAACACACTCCCCTGTTGCCGGACCCCACACCGTTAGAGTATGCCGATTATTTAATCTTGGAAAGCACCTACGGTGACTCGGTTCATGAAAATCGGGAAGATCGCCAAGACCGATTAAAACGAGCCATTAATAAAGCATTTGCAGACGGTGGGACCGTTTTAATTCCAGCCTTTAGCATTGGCCGCACCCAAGAGCTGCTGTACGAAATTGAAGACATTATTCATCATGAACCCAGCTGGCAGAAGGTGACCGTCATTCTCGACTCACCGTTAGCAAGCCAATACACTGCTCAGTATCGACGTTTAAAGCGACTCTGGGATGACGAGGCTAAAGAGCGTTTGGCTGATGAGCGCCACCCGTTAAACTTTGAACGCTTGCACGTGGTCGAAAGTCATCAGCAACATCTCGATATTGTCGAGTTATTACGTACCAAACATTATCCAGCCATCGTGATTGCGGCCAGCGGCATGTGTACCGGCGGACGCATCGTGAACTATCTGAAAGCGCTCATCGAACAAGATATTACCGATATTATCTTTGTGGGGTATCAAGCGGAAGGAACACCAGGACGGGATATTTTAACCTATGGCCCCCGAGGTGGTTATGTGGAGTTAGACGGACAGCGTTACACCATTAAAGCTTATGTCCATCAACTAGGAGGGTACAGTGCCCATGCCGATCAACTTGGACTCATCGAGTTCTTAGCAACGCAAATCAAACCCGTTCATCATGTTCGCCTAGTGCATGGAGAGTTGCCCGCCAAAATGGCTCTTCAGAAAGCCATTACAGCGAGCAATATCATTACCGGAGAGGTCTTTATTTAGTCGACTTTATAGCCATGCGGGTTCTGATGTTGCCAACGCCAAGTATCGGCCATCATTTCATCGAGCCCTCGAGTTGCACGCCAGTCTAACACGCGCTCCGCATTGCTCGGGTCCGCATAACAAACAGCGATATCGCCAGGCCGGCGAGCGACAATTTGGTAGGGCACGGTGCGACCTGAAGCCAGTTCAAAAGCTTTCACCATTTCCAAGACAGAATACCCGTTGCCAGTCCCTAAATTGACCGCCTCAAAGCCAGTCCGATGGGCCAATTGCTTCAGTGCTGCCAAATGACCGAGTGCTAAATCGACCACATGAATATAATCGCGAACACCCGTGCCATCTTGGGTGGGATAATCATTGCCAAACACACTCAATTGCGACAACCGCCCCACGGCTACCTGAGAAATATAAGGGAGCAGGTTATTAGGGATGTCGTTGGGATCTTCCCCAATCAACCCAGACGCATGGGCGCCAACCGGATTAAAGTAGCGTAGCACAAAGACCGACCATTCAGGATCCGCGTTGCATAAGTCCGCAAGGATCCGCTCCGCCATATATTTTGAGGTGCCATACGGATTCGTGGTGCCGCCGGTTGGAAAATGTTCTTGAATCGGAACCGTGGCTGGATCGCCATAGACCGTTGCGGAGGAACTAAATACGAACTTTTTAATACCGTTTGCGGCCATCACTTTCAGTAAGTTAAGTGTGCCTTGCACGTTGGTTTCGTAATATTCAAGGGGTTTCGCAACACTCTCACCCACAGCTTTTAAGCCGGCAAAGTGAATCACGGAGCTGATCGGATGCTCTGCAAATACCTGCTCTAATTGTGATAAATCGCGTACATCACCGTGAATATACGGTACGGGCTGGTTGGTGATTTGTTCCACCCGGCGAAGGCTTTCGACAGAACTATTACAAAAATTATCCAGCACTAATACCTGCTGCCCTGCCGTCAACAACTCAACAACCGTGTGGGATCCAATGTAACCTGCACCGCCTGTGACTAAAATCATACTATTTCCTTTGCTCTATCCGTTCGCTGAAAAATCCGTGCGTTGTTTAACATATAATAATTGCAGCGCCGCTAAGGTTATCCCGCAGCTAATCGCCCCTGCGGCAATTTGTTGATCAAGTTGTTCCCCAGTGAGCCGTACCACTGCAACTGCTTCTTCATCATGCGGCTCAGGTACTTGGCCAGGTGGAATGTCCACGTAAAAAACCGGCAGTCGACTCGCCAGTATTGCTGTGTTTGGCCGGACTTGCCCTAGCTCAATCAACGTATCCGGCGCCACGGTAAACCCGGTTTCTTCACGTAATTCACGCACCGCTGCATGAACAGCTGGTTCGTTGGGCTCACCGTAGCCACGAGGAAATTCCAACTGCAAACTTTGCTGAGCGTGACGCGGTACCCGAACTAAAATAAATTCTTGCTCCTGACGGGCAATAATCACCGCCCCCTGCTGCGCATTAGGTTCATAAATATAATGCCAGCGGCCATCTTGAACCACCTCAAACCAAGGATTTTGATAGACAGTTTTGGCAGTCATTTTTTTATTTCCAAACCAATATAATGGCGTAATTTCGGATACAGCCCAAACCAGTTTTTACGGGTGGCAAAATCATACCCTTTTTCTGTGGCTTTATCTTCGATATAGCTCATCGTTTCATCCGCAATGAAATGGAGCAATTCAGTACTTCCCAAGCTACTGATGAGTTGGAACAGCTTATAAGGCAATTGTAAAACACTCAACTCACGCTGGAGTGATTTAATGGTTAACCCAGTGTTCAGGAAGCTTGCTGGAATCATGGAGAGATGACGAATATGATCTTGTAAAAACCCTTCACCACGTTCGACAAACAATGAGTGATAAGCAGGGTCAATCACTTCGCTGCGAAACGCGTCGCCCAGTGATTGAGTGGCTTGATACCACTGTGAGCGGCTGATCAAGCCCACCGTTTGCTGCAGAAACTGATATTGCTGCTCGGCATCCGCAAAAAAGTGTCCAACAATGGCCGGATCTTGTAACCGCTCGTGAATCGCTCGTTGCAGACTATCAGCATGTAACTCCAGCGGATGATAAACGGGCTGCAATGCTGTAAGGGCATTTTGAGTTTCGCGTAAACGGGCATTCAAGTGCTGCACTTGCACCCGGGTTAACTGTTGTTTTTGCGGAGCACCATCCATACTTGAGACAATGTAGTCCCCCGGCAGCCCCGCAAAATAGTCTTCCAGAGTGAGGTCGGCGGTAAAATTTAAGCCGCGCACAACCAGTTGCCCTGCCCCTTCCTCATTCAGATATTTCACGACATTTGCACGACGTAAAAACGCCCCCACATCACGATTATCTAATAACGTATTGGGGGACACCACCACCCCGGATGCCATGGTTAAACCCAGCAATAAGCGCTTATAAAGCTCCGTGGGTTCAAGCGCTCGAACTGAATCACAGTTCGAAAGAAAAACTTTTTCTTTCAACAACATAACAAGCTTCCCTAGGTCCTCTGTCACATTGAGAATGTTTCGCCAATGTTAACAGTATGCTATAACTACACAAAGTAATTATTGATGAGAGCTAAAAGACGTTGTTGCGATTCATTCAAGTGTTAATCCTCATGACCTCGCTGGTCGGTGCTCCCGGCTGTGCTAGCCTACCCGATTTATCTCAACGCCAGGCAAGTTATGCCATTCATCCTGTCGATACCGCGCAAACCCAACTGGGCTCCTTGATTGCTCGTGCCTTCGAGATCAAGGCAGACCCTCACTCCCGAGTCAATGCGGGAGTCCTGGTATTGGACGAAGCCGAACCTTCGTTGACGGCACGCTTGCTGTTGATCGAAAACGCCGAGCGTAGCATCGATATTCAATACTATATTTGGCGTGATGACACCTCTGGGGTGCTAATCATCCAAGCCTTAGAGCAAGCTGCACAGCGTGGCGTGCGCGTGCGTGTGCTCCTCGATGATATTCATAGTGGCGCGGTCACGCCTTTTTTGCATGAGTTAAATCGTTACCCCAATGTGGAAATTCGCTTAATGAACCCCTTTATGCCGCGAGGGGCTCTGGTGTTAGGGTTTCTCACCGACTTTGATCGTTCGAATCGCCGCATGCACAACAAATCACTTACGGTAGACAACCAAGCATCCATTGTTGGGGGCCGGAATATTGGCAATGATTACTTTCTGAACGGTCATACTGATATCTTATTTTCGGATATGGATTTGCTTGCTGTTGGGCCTATCGTGCAGGATATTTCGGTGCGCTTTGATAATTACTGGAACAGCGATTCGGCTTACCCACTCGAGCTGCTAGAAAATCCACCGAGCAAAGCACCTGCGGCAGTCATCTTTGATTACCAACCGCGCTTACCCCACTTGCAAACCTTTTTTTCCAATGCCACTTGGTATGGCGTTCATGCCGTGGTGGTCAGCGATTCTCCGACCAAACTATTAGGCCACGCAGCGCCCGAAGAACTCATTACCCATAAATTTAGAATTGTGTTCGATGAGCCTCAGCAAGAGATGTTATTGATCTCCCCGTACTTTATACCGAGCACTGAGCTGATTCAGTCATTGGGCGCTCTGGTCGAACACGGGGTAAACGTGCAGGTATTAACCAATGCTTATGCCACCAATGACGTCACCTTGGTCCATTCGGGCTACGCCAAACATCGCAAAGAGTTGCTACGTGCTGGGGTGCGTCTCTTTGAATTGCGCCCCACCGCCCTAGCGATCCCTTTGGTGGAAGAGCCAGAAGACAATGATTTGCCATTTTCCAGTGTGTCGGCAAGTAGCTTGCACGCAAAAACCTTTATCATTGATCGCCATCGTGTCTTTGTCGGTTCATTCAACTTTGACCCGCGTTCCGCCAATCTCAATACGGAACTCGGCTTAGTCGTCGAAAGTGAGGCGTTGGGACAACAGATGGCTCAAACGTTTCTTAATAACACCCCCTATCATGCCTATGAAGTGGTGTTAAACGAGAAAGACAAGCTAGAATGGCATGAACGGAATGAGCAAGGGGATATTATTGCGGTATATCATATTGAGCCTGAAACAAGCTGGCTTCAACGCTTGCTGATCGGCTTTTTCTCATTGTTGCCGATTGACCCCTTGCTGTAATAATCTGACACGATCCGCAACAAGCCATCCAGCTCATGCTCCGGCAGGTGGTTGATGCCACCTGCCCCTGCACGCCCCCCACCATGTGGGTAGCGCTCACAGATGGAGCCTGCTCCCACTCGGTTCGTTTGCGGAGCTCGTAGGTTAATGGAATAGGTTTTGCCATCCATATTTTCAGTCGCAATTAAAATGGCTTGGTCCGGGTGCTCTTGCGCTAGTTCGTTCGCGAGGGAACCATTAATGCGACGCGCCCACGCGGTGGCAGGTAACCGAATGGCCAGTATGGTTTGATGGTGTTCCAAATTTTGTGCATTTCGCGCTTGTTCACGATCGTTCACATAACCTTGCTGTAGCAACAGAAAAGGAGCTTCCCGATCATTATCTGCCACCACCGCAAACGGCGACTCATAGGCCATTAATTGGCAATACAGTTGGGCTGGATGCATGTGTAAATCCGCGACCGTGGCACCGTAGCTATTGTAATTGACCAGCATGCCCAGCTCCCGAAGCTGTTCAGTCTGCGCAGTTGAGAGCCCTAACGCTTGGCAATCACGATAAGCCACATCAAACAAGTTGTCTCCGAATGCGGCGGGCAACGCCCACACATGCTGCTGATAGCCTAAGTGTGCGCTCACCAACAGCCCCGTGCAAACGGTAGGAGAAAAATCGAAGACCGTCGTCAGCCGCTCATGGTGAAACCGTGACTTGGTAAAATGATGATCCACATAGTGAATATGGCGAACTTGCTGAAGTAGCCGCGGTAACGCCACGCTATTTTTGTCGAAGGGTAAATCCAACACCCACAGCTCCGCATCCTTGGCTTGTGCATCCGTGATCGTTTGCAATAAGGCATGATCGCGTTTAACACCGGTAATGAGCTGTTGCTGCGAGGTCGCAACGGGAGCGTAGCGCCGTAGTTGAATTAAGGAGAATATTCCATCGGCATCCCCGTTGAAAACATCGATATTCATGGAACCCTCCTGCCCTGTTTGCAACACCAAGGCGCTGATCGAAATATCTTACTGGGAGGTGTTATAACTTAAAAGTAGGAATCTGTTAAGGGGGAAGAGCTTAGTAAGCAGGAAAGCAGAATCGCAAGAGAGGGGGAGAGGAGAATTAAATAAGCTTAGCCAAGCAACGGGTTGAGTGCGTTCACCTTACCCCGTGCTTGGCTTTGAATCACATTAATTATTCGCTTTTATAGGCGTAACCGTAATGGTAGTTATAACCATATCCGTAATAAGAGCTTGCTTTACGCTCAACACCGTTCAGGATAGCGCCTTTCACCTCAATACCGTTTTGTTCAAAACGTTTGACCGTATACATCATTTCTTTCACTGGCGTCATACCAAAACGTGCCACGAGCAACGTCGTTCCCGCATAACGACCAACGATCGCTGGGTCGGTGACTGCAAGAATCGGCGGAGTATCCACTAACACGTAATCAAACTCCTGCGCTGATTTTTCCATTAATTGAGTCATGCGGGTATGCATGAGCAATTCTGCAGGGTTTGGCGCACTCGTTCCACGCGGCATAAAGTGAAGGTTTTCAATATACCCAGACTGTACGAACTCATGATAATCATCATTGTCAGAGGTGCCAGCCAAGTAATCCGCTAAGCCTTTAATGTTATCTGCTTTCATCATGTTATGCAGATAGCCACGACGAATATCGCCATCAATCAATAAAACTTTCGAACCACCTTGGGCCAAAACTGCAGCCAAGTTCGCGGTGACAAAGCTCTTTCCAACGCCCGGACTCGGGCCCGAAATCATAATAATGTTATTGCGCGCTTCCAACATGGCAAAGTGTAAGCTGGTCCGTAAACCACGCAATGCTTCAATCGCCAAATCGGTTGGATCTTCGTTCGCCAGCAACGGAGCTCGTATGACTTCATTGGAGCGGCGTTTGGAAAGCTTCAGTAATTTTTCGTTAATCGCATCTTGCGTTTCTGATTTAGGAACTGACGCATAAACGTTAATTCCTTCTTGCTCCAGCTCTTCCGAGCTTTCTAAACCACGATTCAAGAGTGAACGGACAAACACGAAGCCAACTGCAATCATGCCACCCAACATGGTTGCAAGCACGACAATAAGAGCTTTACGCGGCGCGACAGCTATTGGGTTGACCATGGCTTCATCAAGAATTCTCACATTCCCCACAGTGCCAGCTTTCAGAACATTCAGCTCTTGCATGCGGTTCAATAATTGCAGATAAATCTCTTGGTTTACTTCCACATCACGCGCTAAACGTAACACTTGCTGTTGGGTTTCAGGCAACTCTTTCACTTGACTTGATAACCGCTCACGGTCAGCGATCAGCTCTTGCTTTTGCTGAATGAGGGCTTGATAGGTCGGGTGCTGTTTCGTATATAAACGACTGAGTTCCGCTTCTTTAAGCGTCAGCTCATTAATGCCTTTCTCTAGCTCAACAACACGATCCAAAATACCTTTAGTCTCGAGTGTTAAGTCAACCGAACTGCTTTCCAACCGATAGCGGTTTAGCTCATCTTCGGCTTCCCGCAGATTTTTTTGGATACTAGGAACCTGTTCTTGCAAAAACTCCAGGCTATTCTCAGCTTCCGCAGCGTTGCGGCGAATATTTTGCAACATGTACTCTTGCGTGACCGCATTCAACACTTGTGCGGCAAGTTGCCCGTCCGCGTGCTGGATGCTGGCGTTGAGAATGCCCGTTTGACGGCCACGCTCGCTGACCGCTAATTCTTGCTGAATCAGCTGAATGGCTCTCAAACGACTCCGTTTAACCAGAGTAAAGGAATCCGTATTGGCCACCACTGCGTCGGTGATGTGTAATACCCAGTCACCCTGTTCTGCACGGTTGCCGACTTCACCTGTTAACACCTCGTCGCCGGTACTGTTGTACAAGGTGTAGCTAGTGCCACCCAAGCGATCAAATTCAAGCTTCAGTGGTTCTCCTAGCTGATCAGCTGGCACTTGGAGTACGTCAATCAATAACCGATCTTCTTCTTCAGCACGGCGCGCCAAAAACTTTCCGATTACTGGATAATAATTCGGCTGCACCACGTTGGTTAATTTCAATTGATCAACCACGGCACCAATCACCATCCGTGATTTGATAATTTCGATTTCTGTTGCGGCTTCGCTTTCGCTGGCGAACATATCCGCCATTTCACCCAGCGCTGGAATGCCAGACGACTTCTTTTCTACTTGCAATAACGCATCTGCTTGGTATATCGGGGTGGCTAATAGCGCATACAGCACCCCTAAAAACATAAAAGCACCCGTGATAATGGCAATCAGCCATTTGTGGTCAATTAAAAGCCCAAACAAACGTCCCAAATCGATTTCATCATCGTTATGGTGCTGCTGAACGGGAGCTGATTTTTGTTGTTGCATTCGAAAATACCTTGTTCAAATCGTTGGGTGTCGAAATCTAGTTAAAGCGATGGTTACACACCATCTTCGAGTCCATGAAGCAGCCTATTAATTCAGCTTTTGACCCCATAAATCCACTGCTTGTACAATCAGCTTAAGCACATGATCGTACACTTCTTCACTTTTCTTATACGGGTCTGGAATTTCCTTGCCACCCGCTTCGAGCCATTGCCCTAACAGCATTGTCTTTGCTTGCGCTTCAGGGTAACGCTGGGCAATGTGACGTCGATGGGCCTGTTCCATGACCAAAATCAAATCATACTGGCTAATGAGTTCTCGCGTTAACTGCTGCGCCTCATGCACGGGGAAATCGTAACCATGCTTTTGCGCCACAGCACGAGCTTTCGGGCACATATCCCAGCCGTGCCCTTCACTATGAATCATCGCCGTAATTCCAGCACTATCAATGGTTTTGTGCGGTAACTTTTGTTGCAATAAAAATTGACCGGTGGGGCTGCGACAGATATTGCCCAAACACACCACTAAAATTCGATCAAACATACTCCCGATTACCTCATTTCATCGCGCGTACGGCTTAAGTTATAAAGCCCAGAAATTGATGGCAGGATTTGGCTAATTACACGGTTCCAACGCGCCACTGGTGCGGCCGTGACATAAATGATATCACGCTGTTGCAGTGGGAACTGCTCCGCTAGGACCAGGGCAGTCGCATTTTTTGCATGCAGTTGATAGATATCAGCAATGCGACCGGAATTTGGATCCGCCGCTCGAATCACAAACACACCTTCAGCATTCGCCGTTGCTTCAAACCAACCGCCTGCTTCAGCCAAGGCTTCGGCTAAGCTCATGCCATTGCGACCAATCATGTAACTCCGTGGCTGGCGGACTTCACCCAAGACAAACACTTTGTTTTGGTCATTCCGTGCCACATGCACCACATCATTCGGCTGCAAAAGAATGTTTTGGTCGGTGTTCCCCTGCTGATACAACTCACGCAAATTAAACTGTCGTTCTTGACCATTTCGAGTGAGGGTCACATTGGTCCAGTCGGCTTCAGGATTTAATCCACCCGCCGCGCTGACGGCTTCAATCAGTGTCATCGGCACGTTAGTTACCGGCAATACGCCCGGCTTGTTAACTTCTCCCGTGACGTACACGCGCTGGCTTCGGAACCCTGCCACCGTGACATCGACTTGCGGGCTTTCGATATACTTGGCCAATTTTTTGGCAAGAATATCGCGAATTTCGGTGACTTTCAGACCTTCAACTTTGACCTTACCCACGTAAGGATAAAAAATGGTTCCGTCATTATGCACCCAGTTACCCGCATCAATAGGGTTTCGCATTGAACCAGCTGGAATCGTCAATTCGGGGTGGTTCCACACCGTGATTAACAGGACATCGCCCTTACCGACTTGGTAGTCATAATTGCCCAGCGCAGCTTGCAATTGCTCATTGAACTGCGGTGCCGTATTCGGCGTGTTAAGCTCGGCGAGTAACATCGGTGAAATGCTATGAGTCGCCACCAACTTACTGAGATCAGCCTCGCTGAATTCGTTATTCGAATCTTCAAACAACGAGCTTTTGGTATCGATATGACTGCCAGGAGCAAACGCACAACTAGCACACAGCAGAGCAGACAAAGAGAGTAGAGTTAATTTCATGGGTGTCATTAGCGTTCTTCCAACTATCGATAAAGTTGCGGGCGACCAAGCAACTGGCCTCCGTCTCGCATGATTGGCATCCAAGCAATGGTGCCTCGCGATTTCGTCCGTCGTAGCATAAATAAATCAAACGGAATGCTCAAATAGAACCCTTTGGTGAAGCTCCCTTCGCCAAAGTCTTCTGAACTAACATTGGTGAATGCGGCGAAAGCCCCCGCAATAATGCCCGAGTCAAACTCATGTTGTAACTCGAGGTGAACCCCGTCATCCTTCGCTAGGAAACGTCCTGCACGCGCAATCAAGGTCGTATTTTCTAGCCACGTTGGGCGCCAATACACCGATGCGTGCCCAGTAAAGGCTTCATAATCGTCAAATCCAAAGTCCCGATAAGGATCACGTTGCTTCACGTAGTTAATATCGAAACCATAGGCCCAGCGACTATTCGGCGCTTGGTGGAGAAGCTCCGCACCAACGCCCCCAAACATACGTTCTAAATAGCCCGCATACGCAGCCGCATAAACGTTTTTAGAAAGGTGATGCGTATTGTATAAATACAGACTATTCACCCACACATCTTGGTTTTCAGCGTATTCTCGTACCCGCGTACGAACCCGTGGCAATGGAGTATCGCTGCCGTCAATCAGGTAATTAAACTTATCATAGTTATTGATTAAGTTAATTCCCATTTCACCGACAGCCATCAGCGAGTCATCAAACACATACCAACCGACCGCTTTCAAACTTAACTGATACATATAAAACGCTTCAGCGTTACCGAAGCTTTGCTCTAGGTCAGGTTGAATTGCCCAACCAAACCGATTTTTATTCCAATGCGGCTCTAACAGGTTGGGACGCTCTTGCATCGGTTGGGCACTGGTCGTGCGAATGGCATCTTGCTCATCCGCAAAAAAGCGTTCACCGCGGTAAGCGGTTTCAAACGCAGGCACTTGAATGACGTGGGTTGCTAATCCCAAGTTCCCTTGGTATTCCGTGATCCGATACTCCGCCACGCCGTCACGCGGGAGTGAATCACTCAGAATCCGAGCCGCGCGGTCAACAGCATCGTCGGTATCGCGAAAACGGGCTTGTTGTGCGGCAATCTCAACCACCGCTCCTTGCGGTTGTTCGACCACTTGGATGGCTCGCTGATCACAATCACTCCCACCGTCATTGAGCTCATTTGCGATACAACCAACGCTCCAGCCTGCCTCTTCAATCAGATCATTCGCTATTTGTGCGTAATTCACTTGCGACCAATCGGTCGGGCGTGCTTGTTCTGATTCGGCACGGGCTTGCCGCTTTTCCGGCTCAATTTTTAATTGGTGAAGTTCGTTGAAATTGAAATTAAAGGTAAAACCAAACGTGAACGTATTGCCACGCTCATAGCCAAGCTTCATGCTAACGTTTGGATTTAATGCGTAATGAACCCCAAAGTTCCACGGTGAGTCAGGTACGATAGGAACCCCAGCATTATCATAACGATAGTTGTTCCCCTCATACTCGGCTATCACGCTTAATCCTTGGATAGGCGTATGGTACTGAATGCCACCAAATAACGCGGCAGGCCCTCGAAACCACTTATCGATTTCAAACTTACCGCCCCGCCCGCTGAACCCACGTTCACGGTCACACATGCGGTCGGCAATTTCACAAAAAGGGTTGGTAATATTATCGCGTTGGCCCAAATAGCCCCACCCAATTCCTAGGCTGACATCAATGCCACCCCAGTTGTTGAAGCCGAAACTGTCTAAATCCCAACGCTTATTCGCAACAAAATATTCCGCTGCAAAGATTCCCGTGCCCCCTACGTCTTGGAGGCCTAACGCGATTTGTGGAATATATCGTGACTCTTGCCACAACAATAATTTACCGTCAAACGCCTTATCTTTGAGGGTTTGATCGCCACTAAAGTTGGGGTCTTCACTATACAGTCGATTACGAATATCCGTATAGCGTGCAGTAGCTGTTAGCCAAGGAAATACCTGTAAACTCACTGCGCTGCGACGGTATTCATTGGTATCACTGTAGTTAATTGAGAACTCGCCGTGGGCGTTCATCCGCGCTGTTGGCGTTTGCAATAATCCTACCACGCCGAAATCATTTTGGGCGTAGGGGCCATGGGCCGATGTAGCGTAAGCGTTGCCACTCAGCAATAACAGTCCACCGACCACGCAAGCCAGAGCAGCGCTGTATCGATTACCTTTGGGCTGTGGAATTACTTGGGATAAAGTTTTATGCATCGTTGTTATTCGGGACGAACCGACCAGTCCCAATGTTGTAAAAACAGTGCCAATTGTTCATTTAAGTCACGAAACCCCTTGGGTAAGTCTTTATCGGCAATACTGTGTAAAACAATAGCCCCAGGTTGTTCTGTCATGGTTCGCAGCGCAGGTGTGCTGTTATACCCCTGCACGGGCACTCGTGTGATCTTGCCGGTGACATCAGTCACATACACTAATTCATGAGCTGCTAATGGTGTTGCAAGCCCCACGTGAACCGCTGCAGGAGGGGCTGGTTGAAAACTCACTTCATAACGAGGGATCACTGCCGTGGTGCGCACATCAGCGACAGCATCAGCGACCGATAACATCGGGTTATCAGATTGATACAACCGGGCGGTACCAAGTGACCAGCCATGGAGGTAAGTCGCCCGTAGCGGCCAAGTTAGAAATGCTTCGGCTAATTCAGCAGCTTGCGCTGCGAGTTGCTCTTCACCATCGCTCCGATACGTTTGTTCGAGCATGCGCAGACGCATCAGCATACCGGATTTACGGCCGGCAAACCATTGATCGAGCTTCGGACTATGAAGACGGGTTAGCGGCTCATAAGGGAGTTGTGCGAAGCCTTGTTGATGAAACTCGGTGACAACGGTGTTCAGGCGCATTTTATGGCTATAAAACAAGCCACTAAAATGGTGCTGTGTCGGGTCGTTAACCTCATCGCTACACACTCCACACAGCACATGAATTTGAAGGTAATCCGTTGGGTTGCCACCGTCTTGGCGTTTTAAATCGACCACGCCAGCAGCAGGCTCAAACCCCCAAGCTACCGAATGATTGTTCGGCGCTGAGGCAAGGTAGGGTTGCACTTCCAGAGACTCGAGATAGCCTAACTCAGTCCCCAGCCATTGTTTTGTTTTAACCGCGCGACCACTAACCACATCGTAATGAAACTCGTTCACGGCTATTGGCGTTTTCACCGCCGTATCTGTTGGTTCAGTTGCGGGATATAAGGATTCAAGCACCACCCGCGTTGTCACCTGATCACCATTTGGCATGGTTAAGCTTGAGCTTTCTTGATGCCGTTGCACTCGATAACTTTCGCGCATGGTCATCAGGTGAGGAACGTGCTCGGTATGATACGGGGAGGTTATCCGTTTATCGAACACCAGTTGGTCCGCGCTGACTGCAGCGAGCCACACAGCCTTCACCTGCGCATGTTTTAAATTTTCAATACTAAGGATACGTCCTTGATACGTATCGATCACTTCATCGGTGGCTGAATACCACTGCAAGCGGGGTTCGCCTGCCACGTTATCCACTTCCCCTAAAACCACAAGGTTCCGTGCACCTTCGCCCATTCGCATGTATTGCGCAGCGTAAGGTAAGGCTCTTGCTTCTGCTGGCGTTAATTCAACGTCTTGATGCTTGTTTAATAGCCAATCCAGGCTTTCGCGAGCAGTCCGTCCTAATAACGAATCGTACCAAGACTTTTGGGGTTCAGTGGTCAGCACTTCGGCGTCATTAGGCAGGGTTCGCGCTACACTATTTGGAATAAAAAGTGTGGCCAGCAATGTGCTACAGACAACAAAAAAGCCACTGTAATTCAGCGGCTTTTTTTTCTGTGCGGTTGATTTAATCAAACAACCACCCTCCAATCATTTCAACGACTTCGTTTGACACAAACCAATTAGTTTGTCGTGGTTACAGTCGTTGTTGTTACTGGTGGGTTTGGTGGAGTAGGTGGCGTTGTTGGTTGTTCGTCATCGCTATCGTTGGCCACAGTCACGGCAACACCGACAGCAACCGCAGTTGCAACTGCAGCACCAACAGTGATTCCAACACCAGTCGCTGCACCTGCAGCAGCGCCTGCTCCAGCGGCGCCAGCACCAGCACCACCAGCGCTACCCGCAGCACCTTCTTGTTGTGCCATTGCAACTGGCGTCAATACCAATGTTGCTGCAGCTAATAAAGCTGTTAATAATTTCATATCATAAACTCCTTGAGAGTAACCTGCTTGCTAAAATGCTTGTCGTACACGCACACACTAGAAGCATAACAAGCCTTGCTCATTTTGCAACCTATTTTTCGTGATATCGGTGTGACGATAATCACTTAGGCACGCTACCGCCCTTAGGTTGCGGCATCCTAAAAACCATTCAATACATAACAATTGTTATACTTCATCGTATTCCTCTAACGCCTGTATTTCTGCACGCTAGAGTGCAACGCCATTAGACCATATCGATAAACATGGATCAACGCAGATTTAACAACTTTTACATTAGGGAAAATTCTTAAAAGTGCGAAACTATCACGCTAATTTCGTCTGATTTCGTCAAACGAATAGGTAGCCTGAACATCTTGCTGCAACCAATTCAACAAGACGATACAGCGACTATCGCCATCTAACTCAATGATTTCAGCGATAAAACCGGCAAAAGGACCGGTTTCAATTTCAACCTTTTCACCCACTTGAGGCATCGCTGCTGTCGTCGCTTTTTGGACCACATCTGAGTTTTGATTCAACTGTTGTAATTCCGCGATGAGCGAGTCTGGCACCGTCGCCACTCGTGAACCAAACGTTAATAACTTGTTAACGCCAAAGGTGCTACGAATTTTATAAAACTGCTCCGCATAATCATCTAAATTGACAAACAAGTACCCAGGGAATAAAGGTTCCGTAACCGGAGTTCGCTTCCCTCGCCGCACTTTATGTACCGTGAACTCTGGCAAAAATGCGACCATCTGTTGATTCGTCAAATTTACCAAGGCACGACGCTCTTGCCGTGGCTTGGTGCGTACCACGTACCAAGTCATTGTGTTTTTTCTTACCTATTAGTGAATCAAGGCTTACATACGTCGGATAATACGATCTGTACTCGCATCGAAGCTTTGTGATTTAACCCCATCAATCACTGCTAAAATATCTTTTGCACAATTTTTACCCTTTTCAACACCGGGCTGGTCAAAACTGTTGATGCCCCAAATGACCCCTTGGGTAAACACTTTATGCTCATAGACGGCAATCAGTGCACCAAAACTCTGCGGCGTGAGCTCATCCACATACAATAAATTGGTGGGGTGTTGCCCAGTGTAAGTATTGCGCGGGTCCTCTTGACCATCCGGCCCCACCGCACGAAACCCTTCCCACATCAGTTTCCGATGCGCTAAACAGTTACTCACAGCTAACCGCTGTTGTTCACGTAACGCGTCTTGAACGGGCGGCGTAAAACCTGGCGCAGCGCGATGCAGGACCGCAATAAAGTCTGCCGTGAAGCTATCCCAACCTTGGTGCAAATGTTGGAAAAACGCGTGCTGCCCGTTGGGGCCATAGCCTCCCCAAATAATCGGTCCCGTGGGAGTTGTTAACGGCTGATTGTCATGGGTTGCTTGCTTGCCATTACTCTCCATATCCAATTGTTGCATGTAGTTAGGCAAATACCGCAGACGCCCGTCATAAGGCAAAATCGCAAGGTTGTTAATGCCCCGCTCTTCGCGGTTATACACCCCCAGCAGCGCTAACATCACTGGAATATTCTGGGTAATGTCGTCGGTTTGGGCAAAGTGCTCATCGATGGCTTGTGCCCCCTCGAGCATTTTACTGAACTGGTTACTGCCAATGGACAACGCGATGGGCAAACCAATGGCTGACCAAATACTGAAGCGCCCACCCACTGAATCAGCGAAACTTAATTGCTGGTTCGGAGGAATACCAAATTCCATCATCGCCTGGTTATTGGAGCTAACTCCAATCACGTGATGCTGCAACCAATCGGCTTCGCTCAATACCGGCTTAATCCACTCTTTAACCGTCTGTACGTTGGCGAGTGTATCGACCGTACTAAAGCTTTTACTCGCAATGATAAAAAGTGTCGTTTCAGGATCAACAATTGGCAGTACTGCATACAATTGCCCGCCATCCATCGAACTAACAAAGTGCGTATGCAAGGTATGTAAGCTATAGTCATCGGCAAATTCATGCAGGGCAAAGGCCCCCATCATTGGCCCAAGGTCCGAGCCGCCAACACCGATATTGACCACATCAGTAATCGGCTTGCCTGTTGCTCCTAACCAATTACCACTACGCAATAAGCGTACAATTTCGACAAAACGGTTTTTCCCATTCGCTGCTTTCACAACATTATGGATGCTACGGTTCAACACATGAGTGACTTTCCGCTGCTCCGTTTTGTTTTCAAATTCACCGGTCACCAACTGCTGCTTTAAGGCCGTAAAATTAGCCGGCAGTTTTTGCTGCGCATAAGCGCGCAATTGTTCGTCGGTCAACCCTTGATAGCTATAGTCCAAGTTTAACCATTCGGTTTCGATGCACTGTGCTGCTGTTACTGGGGGGTTGTTTACCATCGCCCTACTCCTTGTTTTAATCCGAGCCGAACAAATCGCGGGTGTACACGCGATCAGCGACGTCGCTAAGTTCTTCCGTGAGTCGATTCGAAACGATCATACAGCATGAACGCTTAAACTCATCGAGGTCATTCACCACTTTGGAATTGAAGAAGGTTGGTTCTTGCAATACGGGTTCATAAACAATCACCTCAACCCCTTTGGCTTTGAGGCGTTTCATAATGCCTTGCACGGCCGATGCACGGAAATTATCCGAGCCTGACTTCATCACCAAGCGATAAATGCCCACGCATTTCGGTTGGCGTTTTAAAATACTTTCGGCGACAAAATCTTTGCGCGTACGGTTGGCATCCACAATGGCTTTAATTAAGGTTTGCGGAACATCTTGATAGTTGGCTAATAATTGTTTGGTGTCTTTCGGCAAACAGTAACCGCCATAGCCAAAGCTCGGGTTGTTATAGTGGTCACCAATTCGTGGATCTAAACACACCCCATCAATAATCTGACGGGCGTTCAACCCGTGGGTTTCCGCATAAGAGTCCAACTCGTTAAAATACGCCACACGCATTGCCAAATAGGTATTCGCAAATAATTTAATGGCTTCAGCTTCCGTTGAGTCGGTGAATAAAACCGGAACATCCTGCTTGATTGCGCCTTGTTGCAACAGCTCTGCAAACTGGTGCGCAGCCGCCGTTTGTGCGCCAACAATAATACGGCTAGGATGAAGATTATCGTATAGTGCGCGGCCTTCACGTAAGAATTCAGGTGAGAAAATGATGTTTTCATCATTGCGTTCTTCACGCAATTGCTTCGTATAGCCAACCGGCACCGTGGATTTAATAATGATGGTGCAGCTTGTGTTCACCGCACGCACCGCATCGATGGCTGCTTCAACGCTGCTGGTATTAAAATAATTAGTTTTAGGGTCGTAATCAGTCGGGGTTGCCACCACCACAAAATCAGC
Organism: Pseudidiomarina indica; assembly: GCF_900104245.1. Lineage (GTDB taxonomy): Bacteria > Pseudomonadota > Gammaproteobacteria > Enterobacterales > Alteromonadaceae > Pseudidiomarina > Pseudidiomarina indica. The sequence continues at coordinate 139,428 of NZ_FMXN01000003.1, read as the reverse complement.
GTCCCGGTAGGCCGCATTGGTATCAGTGGTCGCGGTTAAGTGTAAATTTTTATGCGTTAGGAAGTCTTGGATTTCTGCGTCAACGATGGGTGACTGCCGTTGCATAATTTGAGCGACTTTCGCTTCGACAATATCAACTGCCACCACATGGTTATGCTGGGCTAATAACACGGCATTAGAAAGACCGACATAACCGGTTCCCGCAACTGCAATTTTCATGACGACCTCATCCTTGTAGTATGATATGAATCTTTGTAAATTTGTTAATCGAAACGGGTTATTTTAAGCGCCTGTAGGCACACTCGCAAGTGGCAATTGCGGCTTATAGAAGAAGTTTGCATTGTTACCGCAGCATTACCACGAGAATGGATAGCGCCCTTGCGCATCAGCTTGCCCTAAAAACACCAAGAGCTCACGGATCGGCGCAGGGGTCTGCGCGGTTGGTTGGAGCGTACCATTGACTTTCACTCGCGGAGCACGCCAACTTCCCCCCACTTGTGCCGCAACCGTCAACCCGATTAAATTCGGTGGCTCGACCCGCAGCTGCACTGCCTGCTGATTGCCATCAGTGACGCAGCCAAGTTGCGTATTAAAATCACCGAGGGGATGCCAAACATGGTTAATTCGCATTTCAGTATTGCGGGTGATCAGTTGCCCCGCTAGTCGATGACACCACTGCTGGCTGTCAAAGTCGCTCAGACCATAATCATCAAGGCGTAACTCCAATTGCCCTGCCACCGTAATCGGGACCGGGAGTCGCCACTGCTGGATAAGCGGTTGTAGTTGTCCATGCAACTGACTGCTGACACTGACTTCAGTGGCCCGTAGCTGCACATTTGCTTCGCCATACAGCTCATTCCCAGCACGCTGTGGAATCTGTAGTTGAACCACCGCGCGCCCCAACAATAAATGCCACGGGCTCAGTTGCCATTGCACCTGTTGGAATTCAACCTGGCCCCCCGTACTAAGGGGCGCACTGACATTCGTGGAGCCCTTCCAAAGCGTTCCTTGCACGTGCGTTAATTGCACAGCATCGGCGCCATTCACCTGCTGGAGCACCCAAGGCAACAATTGCGCAGGTGCTTGTACCACCAACCCAAGAATAAATAACGGCAACAACCACCACCATTTCATCATAACCGCACCTGTAGTCGGCGCACGCGAACTTCGCCAGGTTGGGAGGCCGGTGCGACATCCAGTTGTTCAATGGTTAATCCTGCCTGCTGCTCCGTTGCTTCCAGGAGTTTCAGCAGGGCATCAAAAGGCGCTTGATCAATCACAATAACGAGACTGTCGTTTTGCGGTTGTAAGCGTGTCAATTCAATGTCGAGAACACTCGCTAACCGAGTCATGCGCTCGGTCAGGCTGCCGGTAATCGTTACTTGCCGCTGGGTTGCGGCGGCTCCACCAGGACCTTGTGCTTGCTGTAATGACTGATAACGCCCGGTGTTTTCTCGCACCCATTGTAATAATTGCTGCTGCGCTTCAACTTGCATGGCTCGCTGTTGGAGACCACTTTGCAATGGCTGCCAGCAAATTAAGTAAAGACAGAGCAGCACCAGCAAAGCACCGGCGACGCTTAACAAGATACGTTCCCGCGGGTTGAGTTGTCGTAATCGCTCATCCAAGGTTGGAAAGCGCTGTAATAAGGGCTGTAACCATTGTTGTTTCATCGCCATTACGCTTCCTTCTTCACCGTCAACGTGCCACTCACGGCCCCATTTTGATTGGATACCGGCCCTTGCTCCACCAACACTGCACCACTCTCGTTCGCAATTTTTAGAAATTTTTCCAAACTCGCAAAGCTATCTGCCCTCACCTGGAGACGTAAAGTGTGATTATCATAACGCAATAACTCGAGCTGAATATCTCGATTCGCTTGAAAGGCGCTTTCGAGATACAACAAGAGCTCCAGCGGAGAACGACCTTCTCGCTGCGCGCCAAGGCTTTCCAAATGTCTATTTAACTGAGTTCGCACGTTCACAATGCGCGTTTCATCAGGAAAGGTGGTGCGGTAGGTTGCTTCAATGGCGGTTTGCAATTGTGCTTGCTGTTGCCCCAATTGCCAGTAATGGACCCATTGAGTGGCGTACGCGATCACCACCAACACACTGGCTGCAATGGCTGCACCTCGATAGTTTCGCCAGCCTGAGTGGCTGCTGCGCTGCCGGAGCGCTCGAAATTGTTGCTGCCGTAAATTAATCCATGGCAGCGCGCCTGATTGGATAGCCGCGTAGTAAGTACTTGCCATCACACTCAAGGGAACTTCAATATCTTGCTGCTCCACCGGATTAAGAGTGCATCCTTCAGTGAGCGCCTCGGCCAAATGCGCTTCGCACGCAAAGCCCTGATGCTCGCCTGTTCGCACCACCATTTGGTTACCCAAAGTTAACGTGGTTGCGTGGTCTGCTTCCTCTGGTTTGGGTAGAAAATAAATATCCGGGTAAATGGCATCACAAATAATCTGCGCTTGTTGCAAGGCGTCCAACCATGCGTGCATTTGCTGTTTCCCAACCACCGCCACCGGCACGGTAACCATTGGTCCGGTTTTTTTAATCGGCGGCCAAGCAAAGTGAAGCTCAGTAATATCTTGTGCCAGCTCATCCTCTAACGCGTTCGGAATTACCTGCGTTAACATGCGCAAGGCGCTGCTGGGCAACTCAACTTGGGTCATTAGGATTTCTGTCCCACTGGCATAGACAATCACCTGACGACTCCGCGCATGCTCAGTTAGCTGGGTCAGTTCCTCAACCTGCGCCAAGGTGCCGCTGGCAATGAGTTCCTGATGCAACGGGTTCCAAATCAGCCAATGCACCACAGTTTGCGGCGCAGCACTTAAGCGAATGAATAATTGTTCCATGATGTTAGGGCTCTCCTAAACCGCGGTAAATCACGGCCGTGGTGTCTTGCGTGATCATCAATTGGCTTTCTACGGGTAGTTTGAAATCGCCGACACCAATGGTTGCATTCAATTGAAAATAATTACTGCTCACATCCAAATCATCCAATGGCTGCCCCAGATTTGCCTCAAGCTCGCGTCCAGCAGCATGATTTAATGCACCTTGCTGGCGGGCAGCATCAATCGAATCATACCCCCCGTGCTGACGGTTTGCTAAAAAACTCGTCGCATCATCTTCTGTCATGGCGCCGACGGTTACCGCATGTAATAACTCTGGGTGGTCTGGGCTGACGGTATTCACATTGATACGCAAGCTATTATCCTTGGGTAAAACACAGATATAAGGCCGCAGTTGCTGATAAATACTCGCGCTGACCCCTCGAATTAAACGCAATTCACTCACCTGAGCAAACCACGCATTCGCCGCCTGATAGGGGAACGGCAGGCTCAAATAATCAATGGACTCACTGCCATAACTGCCCCCAATATCACTGTCTTCATCCAACCAATCGGCCACCGAGTCCACAATGACATCCGCCGTATAAGCATCAATCTCCGTGACAACGGCCAGCAATAAATGCCGTAATTGAGCTTTCCGTCTTGGTAACAAAGCATCATCCTCACTTGCCCCGAAAGCAAGCGAGTTCAAGTTGAAACAACTTCGCAAATCTTTGACTTTTCCTTGAATCACGCCCCCCTCAACTGGGAACGCCATTCCTGCTCCGGTACTTTGCTGCGCCCATAATTGCTGCAGATGAGCGATGCCGTCATCTTCTTTAATCTCAGTTTGCACCAACTCACGCACAATGTCTTCTGCACTTAACCAATACCAATACGCTTGCTCGGCTTGTCCCAAATTGAGGGTGCGCTGTACCGCATGGTGTGAACGCCCGCTTAGACTCACCGCGAGCACCGTCACCAGTGCAATCACAAGGAGCACCATCAATAAAGCGACGCCTTGTTGCTGCTGAGGACGGGCGCAATTGCTAATTCTCTGAGGTGACATCATCCCCTCCTTCAGCAATCAAAAACACCCGCGTCATGGTGCCCCAGCGTTCAGTCGTCAGGGTTACTTCAAGTGCAGGAGGAAGTTGGTGAGTGAATCGTGGCCCAGCACTGAGTCCAGCATTGCGTTTAGACCAATTGCGCACCTCAGCGTCGCTCAACGGTGTCACCTCAAGCCCTGTCACGCCGGTCAATAATTGCCGCGCGATAGGCTCGGTCGACTCACTAACATCCACGTAATAATAATGCTCTCGGATTAACGCGTCATCACGAATGAAATAGGCCACGGGTTGCAGCTCACTGCGCGGGAATAATCCTTGTGGGTTGAGCCAGCCAGTGCGGATAAATGCCAGTCGATTTTCATCGATCAGCAAATAACTACGCGTGATATTACTGCGCTTGATGATCTGGCGCACATCCTGTTCCAGTGTCAGCATGGCAAACTGTAATTCTTCCAATTCAAGCAGCGCGGCTTCACTTTGTTCACTGGCGCGCATCATGGTATGAATCACCGCGGCAGAGGCCAGCCCAATGATGGCCATTACCACGACGGCCACTAGGACTTCCACTAACGTAAAGCCGGCGTTTCTCTTCATGGCATGGCCTCGGTTGTGGGTGCCGTGCCGTTGCGTGGACCAAGATAACGGCTCATCACCACCACTGGGTTGTTATTGGTATCCACCTCGCCTGCATAAACTCGCACAGTCAGGTAAAACACCTTATCCGTCGCAGTTTCCGTTACCTCAATTTGCCAGCCCCATTCTTGATCGGCAATGAGTTCCATCCCCGTCTGTTTATCCGTAGGGGGATAGGCCAAGCTAGCTCGTGCCAACGCATTGCTGGCAGCGTATTGAGCAAAGGTTTTTTGTTGGAGTTGCGTGAGACTCGCCAAATGTTGGCTGGTGGCCACCACGCCAGCCAGAGCAGCCAGTGCAAACAGCCCCAAGGCGAACATCACTTCCACCAAGGTGAATCCCTGCATTCGCTGCCCTAGCATTAGTCGATTCGCTCTAAGGTAAGATGCAACCCGTCATCACTGGCAATGCGCCAGCTATGGCTATCGCCTAAGCGGTCAAAATGCCGCAGCACGAGTTCAAATAGCGGGAGCTCTCCGCTGCCCAAGATCATTAATTGCGGGGGTGGTTCGCGCGGATCTTCATCGCTGTCACGACGCACCCCGTAATCTTTTTCTTCTTCCCCAAACACATCTTCGACGCGAGTGCCGTCTTGTGCGAGCAATGCCAAGTCATCGGTCGCAATCATCAGATCGAGACCTTCGACCGTCGTCGGTGGCAGCGCGCGATGCTGGAGGTTTTGCCAACGCCCCTCGGTAAATTCCAAAAATCGATAGTGATCGCCATTATCGATTCTAAGGCCAATCACGGCATGACGAAGTAACGCATAATCGCGCGCATAACGGAGGCGTTCATAGAGGGTATGTGCCGCTTCGGCAGTGGTATCTTGCTGACGACTAGGAACCACAAAACTCACGGTCAGCGCCAGCATGGCGATCACCGCAATCGTCACCATCACTTCAACTAAGGTAAACCCTTGCCAGCGCCGCAGCATTAATTACTCAATATTCCAGTTACCAATATCGTCATCGGTGCCGGTTTGACCATCCGGACCTGCCGAAAACACGTCAAAATCGCCATATTCACCTGGGCTAAGCAGCAAATAATCGTTGCCCCATGGATCTTGCGGTAAGCGTTGAATATAGCCACCCCGACGATAATTACGCGGCCGCGGTTCAACCGTCGGCTCATTAATTAACGCATCCAAGCCCTGCTCAGTGCTGGGGAAAGTGCCGTTATCTAGTCGATATTGCGCTAAGGCATTTTCCAACGCGACAATATCAGTCCGTGCTTTTTGTCGGTTGGCTTGATCAGCTGACCCTAATACGTTTGGTAAAATTAAGGATGCCAATAATCCGAGAATCGCAATGACTACCATCACTTCGATCAAGCTAAATCCATGATTTCGTTTCATCTTCAACCTCTTGTTGTTACAAGCCAACGCTTTGATTCAATGCCAATATGGGCTGAATAATCGCCAGCACAATAAATAAGACTACCCCAGCCATCACCACGATCAACGCAGGTTCAAATATTTTTAGTGCCACGTTCATGGTAGTTTCAAAGTCACGATCTTGGTTATCGGCGGCGCGACCCAGCAACTGTTCAAGTTCTCCCGATTTTTCACCAGCCGCAATCATATGCAACATCATTGGCGGGAACAGTTTGGTTTGCGCAAGAGCCGCTCGTAACGAGGACCCTTCTCGCACCCGATCCGCGGCTTCCTCCACCGCAATTTGCATCGCACGGTTACTTAACACCCGGCCAGAAATCCGCAGACCATCTAATAACGGCACCGCTGAGGCGGTCAGAATACTTAGCGTGCGTGCCAAGCGCGCGGTGTTAACCCCTTTAATCACTCGCCCAAAGACAGGTACTTTTAACAACCAGGCATCGAAGCGATCACGCCGTTCTGGCTTTTTTAAAAGCTGAGCACCAAGCGTTAAGCCCGCTACTAACGCCACCAGTAGATACATGCCAAAGCGTTGTAGAAACTCGCTTACGGCCAATAAAAATGTGGTAGTCGGCGGGAGAGTTTGGCCCAAGCCGGTAAACTGATCGACAATTTGTGGTACCACGCTGACCAATAAAAAAATAATGACACCGATAGCGACCAAGGTCAAAATACTCGGGTACACCAACGCCTGAATCAATTGCCCTTTCAATCGGTTACGCTGCTCGGTGTAATCTGCCAGCCGACTCAATACCTCATCTAAGTGCCCAGAACGCTCACCCGCTGCCACCATCGCGGTGTACAGCCGGTCGAATACGTGGGCGTACTCGGCCATGGCTTCAGCCAAGGAATACCCCTCCACCACTTTCGAGCGGACGGCCATCAATAGTTTTTGGAGACGCGGTTTATCGGTCTGCTCCGACACCGCCAGCAACGCTTGCTCAATCGGCAACGCAGCGGCAACCAAGGTGGCCAACTGACGTGTAATTAGCGCTAAATCAGCTGCACTCACGCCTCGGGTTTGTAAGCGTTTGCGCCAATTTGAGAGGGGCTTTTGGCTGGTCGATGTGGCGCCTGAGGTGGTGCTTTCGGCCAGTTCCACCTTAATTGGAATCAGCCCTTGGTCACGCAATTGTGCGCGTACCTGACGTTCGGTGTCTGCTTCCATCACCCCTTTCGTGGTGCGACCACTGGCGTTTAACGCTTGAAATGAGTAGGCTGCCACCGCTTACTCCTCACGCGTCACACGCAACACTTCTTCCAGTGTGGTGATTCCAGCTAACGCCTTTACTAAGCCATCATCACGAATAGAAGGTGCGCGGCCACGTAAATATTTCTCAATGGCTTGTTCGCCATGGCCGTTGTGAATCAACGATCGTATTTGCTCATCCACCACCAGCATTTCATGAATTCCGGTACGCCCACGATAGCCCGTATGACTACACTTATCGCAACCAACGGCACGATACAGGTGAGTTTGCCCCGCCACGTTCAGGCCGGCCACATAGGCTAATTCTTCCGCGCTAGCAGGATAAGTTTCCTTGCATTCATCACAGAGCGTCCGCACTAACCGTTGCGCAAGCACCGCTAACAATGACGAACTCAGTAAAAAAGGTTCAACCCCCATATCCTCTAAGCGGGTAATGGCGCCGGCGGCGGTATTGGTGTGCAATGTCGAAAGCACCAAGTGCCCCGTTAATGACGCTTGCACCGCAATCTGGGCAGTTTCAACGTCCCGGATTTCCCCCACCATGACCACATCGGGGTCTTGCCGCAAAATAGCACGCAACCCTCGGGCAAAGGTCATATCTACCTTGGGGTTTACCTGCATCTGCCCAATGCCATCAATCGCGTATTCAATGGGGTCTTCCACCGTTAAAATATTACGGTCGCGCGAGTTAATATCGGTTAACCCTGCATATAAGGTGGTCGATTTCCCAGAGCCCGTAGGGCCAGTCACTAAAATAATGCCATGGGGCTTTTTAATCAGTTCCGCAAAAATCTTACGGTTGGCTTCCGTCATTCCCAGTTGCTTCAAATTCAACCGTGCATTATTTTTATCTAATAACCGCAACACCACCCGTTCACCATGATTGGATGGCATGGTCGATACCCGCACATCCACCGCTCGTCCAGCAATCAATAAACTGATCCGGCCATCCTGCGGAACACGCTTCTCGGCAATGTCTAATTGCGCCATGACTTTAATCCGGGATACCAACAATGAACTTAGCTTGCGGTTCGGTCGAATAATCTCCCGCAACACTCCATCAATCCGGAAGCGCACGACCAATTCTTTTTCGAAGGTTTCAATGTGAATATCTGACGCACCTTCTTTAATCGCTTCTGATAGCATGGCGTTGATTAATTTGATGATGGGCGCATCATCTTCACTTTCTAATAAATCTTCGGTTTGCGGCAACTCATCCGCCAACGAAAATAAATTGCTTTCGTTGCCAATATCCTCCATCAGCTGTTTCGCTTCGGAGGAATCACGTTGATACGCTTGGGTCAGAATGGCCTCGAATTCCTCGTCAGGATGGCGTTGCAAGGTAAAGGGTGTCCCTAATACCCGACGGACTTCTAACAAGGCGGCAGCACTCACTGACTCACGCGCATGCACCACAGCTTCAGGGGTGTCTTCGTTCGCCGTATAGGCCACGACCACCCCGTAACGTTTAGCAAAAGAAAAGGGTAACCGTCGCGGAGCCACTTGCGCGGCCACATTCGCGATATCAGTCATGATTGTCACCTTCGTCTTTGACCGCGGTGCTTTCCTGCTGTTGCATATATTCATCAAAGCTCGGCGGCAATGTCAGCGGGCCATCCCATTCAGGTAACACCGGTTGCGCCGTGAAGGGCATCAACGAAATTCCTTTATCATCTGCTTTGATTTGCTCTGCCCGAATGTAGTTGTACTTCCGCGAAGACAGCTGTGACGCGGTTAAGCCATCGCGCACAATGGTCGGCTTTAAAAAGATCATTAAGTTGCGCTTACTTTTGGTGGTTGAGGTGCTTTTAAATAAATGCCCCAACACTGGAATATCTCCTAGGATCGGCACCTTTGAGATCGATTCTTGCACGTCTTCGTCAATCAATCCGCCCAGCACAATGGTTTCACCATCATCCGCCATGACCACAGTTTTCAACTCACGCTTGCTGATGGTAATGTCGACTGCTGTCGCGCCGCTGATACTGGAGACTTCTTGCTCAATAATCAGCTGCACCCCACTGCCCTCGTTAATTTGTGGCGTCACTTTCAGCTTGATCCCCACATCTTCACGTTTGACTGTCTGATACGGATTATCATTGTTAGCCCCGGTGGTGGAACCGGTAATGGTTGGCACGGATTGGCCAACAATAAAGGATGCTTCTTCGTTATCGACGGTCATCAATGAAGGAGTAGCGAGAATATTTGAGTTGGTATTGGTACTGACGGCTTGCAGAATCGCGCCCCAATCATTTTTCACCACCCCAACCATCATGCCATTCACATTTTGCAATGTTTGCGCCAGCAACGTCATATCGCCTCGGCGATTCGGTTCTTTGGTAGTCACCATATTGCCATCCACTACCGTGGTGGTTTCGCGGCCTTCTTCTTCACGCGCTAGGTAAGCTCCCGCTGCAATTTGCCCAATCCCAGCTTGACGACCGTTGTTGTATTGAACCATCCCGCCGTCTTCACTGATCCATTGCAGCCCAAAATCCATGCCATCGCCTTCCATAATTTCGACAATAATGGCTTCCACATGCACTTGTGCACGGCGGATATCGAGCTGGCGAATGACACCTTCTAAGTTTGCTAACAAGTCAGGCTGTGCCGTAATAACTAACGAGTTCGACGACTCATGGGCATTAATCGAAACCGCACTATTATTGCGCCCCAAGGCAGCACGGCGTGCCCCTGGTACGCCCTGAGTAGGCGCCGCGGTGCTTCCATCGCGCTCAGCCTGTAACGACTGGCTCACTCCTTGTAATACATCGACCAACTCTGTGGCTTTCGCATATTTCAGGTAATAGACGCGCGTATTGCCTTCACTTTTTAAATCTTGGTCCAATTGCTTAATGAGCCCCATCACGCGTTCACGAGCACGCGGGTCGCCACTGATCACCACACTATTGGTACGCTCATCAGCAACAATTTTTGGAATCAATAATGGAGGGGTCCCATCAGTAACTCGCTCGTACAAACTAATCGCAATACGCACAACTTCCGCCGCCGACGCATGATTCAATTTCACCACGGTCACGTCTTGGTTGCCCGCGCGGTCAACCCGTTCAATAATTTCGACCAGGCGCTGGACGGTCTCACTACGGCCGGTCAGCATAATCACGTTCGATGGGTCATAACTCACCACGTTGCCACCACCGCTTTGGTCATTGAGCAAGCGTAACAATGGCGCTAATTCACGCACACTCACGTTCGCCACAGGCACCACTCGCGTGACTAAAGTATCACCGCCTAGGGAGTTATCATCCACCACTGGAATCGCCCCATTGCGCGCGTCTTTATCACGCATGACTTTAATGACACCGGATTCCATTTCAACGGTGGCAAACCCATACACTTCCAGCACATTCAAAAAGAATTGCCAATATTGTTGTTCATTCATGACGTCGTAGCTACGTACATCGATACGACCACGCACGTCTGGGTCAATAATAATGGTGCGTTCTAAGTTTCGACCAACCACTTGAATGAATTCGGTAATATCCGTATTTTTGAAGCTGGCTGCATATTCCACTGGCTCACTGCCCGGGCTCAGCTGACGCGATTGTTGAGCGCTCACTTCAGGAAGAGAGCTCGCCAGCGCTAAGCTGAGTAAAATCGCGAATGCCAATGACGTTTTTTGCATAGGGTTCCCTTAATTCTCTTGTTCTGGTTCGACGGTCGGGAGTGCAGTAAGTAATTCAGTCATACTGATGGGGATATCTAACGTCTCGCCATCTCGTAAAACGGTGACCGTCGCTTCCGTCAACTGTCCGAGTTGCCCGGTTATCGCCATCGCCCCCCTGACGTCGGTTAAGTCCTTGCCATTAATCACAATGGCAATATCGCCATCTTTGAATCCGACCTGCTCAAACCACTGTGGCTGCCGTCCGGCTTGTAATCGATAACCTGTCAAACGATTGCCAGCTCGTACTGGGGTAATGCGTACGACATCCAAAATCGACCCATCGCTAAGGCGTTCATTCGACACAATTTGTGCTTGCACATTCGGGTTGCGCGCTGCCGCCCGCTGTGATGTCCGAACTTCGGTATTGGCGCTATTCGCCATGCTGAGTGATAAGCCTGGACTTAATTCGCCAATATCTTCCAATTCCAGAGTTTCTAAACGGCCGTTATTGTCCAGAATGAGTCGGTCAGCATAAATTTCTTTAATTTCGACGGCAGTGCCATCCAGCTTTTCACCCACCCCATAGACCTGTTGCGTACCGTTGCGCTCAATAATTGCGGCCGAACGTGACGCGACCGTCGCAGCAGAAACTCCCAGCAAGCGAATATTTAGTGAGGTGCGGGGGGCGTTAACGGTTGTGACAGGTGCTTCGGCATTGGCCGTGCCAAATAGGTTCAAGGCCAATAACGGTCGAACAGAATTTTGCTGATGAGCGGGGGTTTCGGTCATACGGATAGGCCCCGCAGCAATGGTCGGCGACGGCGTCACCAAACGCCACGTCAGTTGTGCTGCGAGCCAAGTTGCGGCCACAGCAAACACGATGGTAAGGACAGTGTTGACGTGGGTGTTCTGTATTTGCATGGATGAAAACTACACTTTCGTTATAATTATGTGACACATTCGTCTTTTAGTCATTCTAGCCTTACTCACCTCAAGAGAACAGATCAAATTTGCGGAATCTGGTATACTGCGTTAACTTTTTTTCATTCGTATGACAGACGCCCAACAATCATGAGTAAGCAAACGAATCATTACCCTACTGATCAGCTATTACGCTACACTTTTATCGACAAAGACGTGCGGGGCGAACTGGTGCAATTAAGCACAAGTTACCAGCGCATGATGCTTGGACACGATTACCCTGCACCGGTTCAACGTTTACTTGGCGAACTCATGGCTGCAACCTCATTGCTCACCGCTACCTTGAAATTTGAAGGTCAAATTAGCCTGCAAATTCATGGCGATGGTCCCGTTAACTTTATTACTGTGAACGGCACTCATCAGCAAGAGTTACGCGGCGTAGCCCGAATGCGTGACGAGTTACCCGCCGAGGCGCAAACGCTTAAAGAGCTATTAGGTGCAAAGGCCCTATTAGTCATTACCATAACGCCTTTGGTGGGTGAACGCTACCAAGGGGTGGTGAATGCTGAAGGGGACTCGATAGCGGCATTCTTAGAAGCCTACTTTGCGCAGTCTGAACAATTGCATACGCGGTTGTGGTTAGATGCTGACGGAGAACATGCAGCGGGAATGATGCTACAGGTATTGCCTGCAGCGGGTACGTCGGCAGCAGACTTCGAACACTTAGAGCATTTGACCGCAACAATCACGGCTAATGAGCTATTTACCCTACCGGGGGTGGAAGTTCTGCATCGCCTGTATCACGAAGAAGAGGTCGAGCTTTATCCTGCACAACCGGTTCAGTTCAAGTGCGGTTGTTCGCGAGAGAACACCTTGAATGCGTTGGCATCCGTTTCCCCCGCAGAATTGGAAGAGATTTTAATTGAAGATGGTCACATTACGATGACCTGTGACTACTGTCAGAATGTTTATGAGTTTACCGCAGAGGATGTTGCGACCGTTCATCGCTAAACTCAAGCACGAATGATAGCCCCTGAAACGAAGGTTAGCTTCGTTTCAGGTGTTTCATCAGACGTCGCCGCTTGCGCTGCTGCGACAAGGTTAATTGGTTTTTCTTCCCCGCATAAGGGTTCACCGACTCACGAAACTCAACTTTAATCGGCGTACCCATCACACCCAGTGACTTCCGAAAATAATTCGTTAAATAACGTTTGTATGAGCCTGGCAATGAATCCACTTGGTTGCCATGAATAATGACCCGTGGCGGATTATAGCCACCCGCGTGCGCATATTTGAGCTTAACCCGACGGCCTCCAACTAACGGCGGCTGATGGTCATCTACGGCGGCTTCCAGAATCCGAGTCAGCTTTGCGGCACCCACACGAGCCGTTGCAGATGCGTAGGCTTCAAGCACCGACTCAAATAAGTTCCCCACGCCACTGCCGTGTAACGCAGAAATAAAATGCACTCGAGCAAAATCAACAAAACCAAGACGACGGTCGAGTTCGCGTTTAATTTCGTCACGATGGTCTTGGTCTAAGCCGTCCCATTTATTCACCGCAATTACAATTGAACGCCCTGCATTAATGGCAAAACCGATCAAGTTCAGATCTTGGTCCGACACGGTCTCACGCGCATCAATGACGACAATCACCACGTTGGCATCTTCAATGGCTTGCAGGGTTTTAATCACCGAAAACTTTTCAACAATCTCATCAATGCGTCCACGACGACGAACGCCAGCGGTATCAATAAGAATGTATTCGCGCCCATCGCGCTCCATGGGGATATAAATTGAATCACGTGTGGTTCCAGGCAAATCATAGACCACCACCCGCTCTTCCCCTAGAATTCGGTTGGTTAGTGTGGACTTACCAACGTTGGGACGTCCGACTATCGCAAGCTTTAAGGGTAAACTGTCATAATCGATCGCGGCTTCGGCATGATCACTTACTTGCCCAATGATTTGGCCGTCGGCGTCAAGGATAGCACCATCCGCATCAATGACATTGCCGTCTTTATCGTGGGTGATGACGGTGGCTTCTTTCGGGGCTTGCACTAAGATATCAGGATAGTCTTCAAGCAACGGAGTGAAACAGGTCTTCAAGAGTTGCTCAACGCCTCGACCATGTGCTGCAGCAATGCCGTGAACTTCGCCTAAGCCTAATTCATAGAAGTCCGCACGGGCAGCATCGGCATCAATGCCATCAATTTTATTAGCCACCACAAACGCAGTCTTGTTGATACGCCGTAAATGGTCCGCAATGTTTTGATCCGCTGCGGTCACCCCTTCACGAGCGTCCACCATAAACAACACCACATCGGCTTCATCAATGGCGCGCATGGACTGAGCCGCCATTTCAGCGTCAATGCCCACTTCCTCGCCATGCACCCCGGCAGTGTCGATAACGATAAATTGAAACCCATCGTAGTTGGCCTGACCGTATTTACGATCACGCGTTAACCCGGGAAAATCTGCAACCAGCGCATCCCGAGTACGGGTGAGCCGGTTAAATAAGGTTGATTTGCCCACATTCGGGCGCCCGACCAAAGCAACGACTGGTAACATGCTAAGTTAAATCCTTACCGCGAGTAACGTGCCGTCGCGTAACTGTACATAAAGGGTATCATCACTAGCTACCGGCGCAGTGTACACATCTTGACCTACCTCAAGACGCCCTTCGGTGACCCCTGTGAGGATATTGATAAAATGCAAATAACCATGCCGATCGCCTACGACAATATAATTATTAAAGCGCACTGGGGCGGTTAAATGACGCCCGGTATAATCATTGTTAGACCAGATTTCCACGCCCCCTTGAGCGTCGAGCGCTGTCACTGTGTCTTCAACGTCGGTGACGAATAAGCGGCCGCCAGCGAATAGTAAATTCTGATAAGACGAGTAATCACGACGCCAAATCACTTGGCCCGAACCTGCGTCCAGCGCATACAGGGCACCGTTGTAGGCCACGCTATAGACTTGACGCCCCGAAATAACTGGGCGCGTATCAACGTCCACCAAGCGGTGTAGCTCGGTCGTGCCCGTTGGAATCGCTAACCGTGTTTCCCACGCTGGTTGTCCGTTTTCTGACACCAACACAACCAACTTACCATTCGCGGTGCCAACAAACACCCCGCCTTGCGCGTATGTGGGGGCAGCCGTGCCACGCAATGAAAGTGATGGCGTTTCAGAGGTGTTGCGCCACTTGACCGCACCGGATTCATCATCCAGTGCAATCACCTCACCGGTGGAACCGGCCAGATAAACCATGCCACCACCCACGGCGGGGTCTGCGAGAATTTCAGCACGGACACTTTGATGCCATTTTACTGCACCCGTACTAGCCTCAAGTGCAACCACATCGCCGTTCTCAGTCCCAAGATAAACCACGCCGTCTGCTGCGGTTAGCCCGCCAGCAATACGAAAAGGTTCGCCTTTACGCCACCAAGAGCTACCCTGCTGCCCAACGTCGGTCCGCAAATCAACACGCCACAGTGTTTTACCAGTGGAGGGGTTGATTGCCATGACCACACCGTCACGATCGGCAGCGATTAAGTTATCGTCGACAAACACGGGGTTTAGCTGGGAATAATAATGACCAACCCCCTTCCCGACACTTGTTTTCCAGGCGACCTGGGGTTGTATTTGGGCATCAATCGGTTGCAGTAACTTGTAGGTGATTTCTTCTTTAGAGAAAATTGAGCACCCTGACAATAAAACTGCTATCGCACCAATCAGTCCGAGTTTTTTTACGTGTTTCATGAACCCGCCACAATACTGTTCAGTTTAAGTTCAGCTAACCCATCAGCCCCCTGCTGCTGAGCAGCCAAGTAGGCTTGGCGTGCACCAGCGTAATCGCCTTTGGCTAGCAGAATATCACCCTGCAATTCATACGCACTGGCAGCAAATGCTTTCACCTGAGTCGCTGCCGTGGCCGCTTCAATCGCAGCATCATATTGCTCTTGCGCCAACAACACACGCGCCTGACGAATCGCAGCCAATGCTGCCAACTCCGGCTCACCAGCGTCACGCACTTGTTGCAGCGCACTCACCGCAGTTGCGTAATCACCGGCATCAATGGCAGCTTTTGCCAATTGCATCGCTGCTAAATGGCGATAAGCACTGTTACTTGACGTGACAAACGTCTGTGCTTCAGTCAATCCGTCTCCGGCAAACAATTGAGCCGCGACTTGTTCAAATTGCTCCGATGCTGCTTCCTGTTCGGTACGGACATGATCACCGTAATAACGCCAGCCATAAAAAATCGCAAAGCCAATCACCAGCCCCGCCACAATGCCTTTGCCATGCTCCTGCCAAAAATCTTTTATTTGTTCAATTTGTTGTTCTTCGGTATTCATCCGTTTACTCCCAGGTTCAAATCGCTGAGTGACGTCAACACTACCGGTTCAATCTCACGCTGACGTAAATGCTTTAACTCAAAATCCGTATCACGGACTAACAAAGCATAGGTTGCCCCAGATTTATCAGCACGTGCTAGTTTTTTCTTGATGTTTTGGCTGCCACTATGCAGCTGAACACGTAATTGCGGCTGTGCTGTCCGAATCTGTTCGGCAACAGCAGGTGCATTTAGTTCCGCTGCGGGTGTCACGGCCATCACGTATAAATCAAGCGTGGGTGACGGCGGAATTTTGCCCTGCGCTTCTAATAACAGGACTAATCGCTCCATTCCCATCGCAAAACCAACCGCTGGTGTTGCTTTACCACCCAATTGTTCGACCAGGCCATCATAACGACCGCCAGCGCACACTGTCCCTTGAGCACCCAACTCAGTCGTGACCCACTCGAATACCGTACGGTTATAATAATCAAGGCCACGCACTAGGCGTTCATTCAACACGTAACGAATGCCGGCTGCATCCAAACGTTGACATAAACCATCAAAGTGAGCGCGTGATTCATCATCCCAATAATCAGACAGCTTGGGAGCATCGGCTAAAATCGCTTGAGTCTCTGGTGATTTACTATCAAGAACCCTTAACACGTTCGTGTCTAAGCGACGCTTGGAGTCCTCATCTAAACCATCTTCATGGGCGCGCAAAAATTCGCGCAATGCTTCACGGTAGGCAGCGCGTGCTTCATTCGAGGCAAGTGAATTTAATTGCAGCTCAACTTGCTCAGCAATCCCAAATTCTTGCCACAACCGAGCGGTGAGTAAAATGATTTCAGCATCGATATCCGGGCCTTCCATCCCAAATGCTTCAATGCCAAATTGATGGAACTGACGATAGCGACCTTTTTGAGGGCGCTCATGACGAAACATCGGACCTAAGTACCACAAGCGTTGTATTTGGTTATACAACAACCCGTGCTCGTTGCCAGCACGAACACAGCTTGCGGTTCCTTCGGGACGTAGAGTAAGGCTATCACCGTTTCGATCGTCAAAGGTATACATTTCCTTTTCAACGATATCAGTGACTTCGCCAATAGAGCGTTTGAAGAGATCGGTGCTTTCCAGCACCGGCATCCGAATTTCTTGATAACTGTATTGTGCGGCCACGCGCCGAAGCACGCCTTCAACGTATTGCCACGCTGGCGTGTCACTCGGCAAAATGTCGTTCATACCGCGAATTGCTTGAATATTTTTTGCCACGTTCGATTAACCTAATACGAAAAATGGCGCACAGTATACCGCAGCTTTATTTTTGCTTCACGGGAATCTGTTCGGCAGATAGCCGTTTTACTTGGTCACGGATGCGTTTTTCTAATTCATCCACCAAGTTCTCGTTATCGAGCCGATCTTTTTGCCGCTCACCGTTCAGGTAAAATCCGCTTTTATTTTTGGCGCCTGCTAAACCCACGTGAGAAATCAACGCCTCACCAGGACCATTAACCACACAGCCGATAATGGAAACATCCATTGGCGTAGTAATATCTTCGAGCCGTTGTTCCAGCGCATTGACGGTACCAATCACATCAAATTCCTGGCGCGAACAACTCGGACAGGCTATAAAGTTGATGCCGCGGCTACGTATGCGCAAGGATTTAAGAATATCAAAACCAACTTTTATTTCTTCCACCGGGTCAGCCGCTAGCGAAATTCGCAAGGTGTCACCAATGCCTTCCGCCAACAGCATGCCGAGCCCAATCGCTGACTTCACGGCACCACTACGCATGCCACCCGCTTCAGTAATTCCAAGGTGCAGCGGCTGTTCAATTTGTTGCGCGAGCAATCGATACGACTCAACGGCAAGGAATACATCCGATGCTTTCACGCTAACTTTAAAATCATGAAAGTTAAGGCGATCTAAAATATCCACGTGACGCATGGCTGATTCGACTAGGGCTGCAGGCGTAGGCTCACCATATTTTTCCTGCAATTCGCGCTCTAACGACCCGCCATTGACACCAATCCGAATCGGGATATTGCGGTCACGAGCCGCATCAACAACAGCACGAATGCGTTCTTCATTACCGATATTCCCTGGGTTAATACGCAAGCAATCTGCCCCGTACTCAGCTACTTTTAAAGCAATCCGATAATCGAAATGAATGTCGGCCACCACGGGAATCGGGCTTTGCTCTTTGATCAACCGAAATGCTTCGGCAGCGTCCATGGTAGGAACACTGACTCGTACTAAGTCAGCCCCGACATTAGCGATGGCTTGAATTTGCTTCACTGTTGCCGCCACATCGGTGGTTTCAGTATTCGTCATGGATTGGACAGCAATCGGGGCACCATCCCCAATTGGAATGTTACCGACATAAATACGACGTGAAGGACGGCGCTGAATTGGGGGTGTATAAGTCATGCTCATTTCGCGTGTTGGGTTCGTAACGATTAGTCGAGCGTGAGGCTAACGCTTCGATTACGGCGATAACCACTCAAATCGACCGGCTCATCATTATAGATTAATGTGACGAATTCAGGTTTGCACACAATAATATCAAACGGCGGCGTTCCCGTCAGCGGCATTTCATAGCCCGCTGCTTTCACTCCAATAGCAATCTCCCGGCCCGTCGCATCCGTCACTTTCACCCAGCACTCGCCGCTGAAGGTGAAATGTAAGTTCGCCAGTGGCTCATCGACCAATGGATTCTCGGTAGCGCGTACAGTTTCTGCCGCAGCTTCCTCAGTCGTGTCCTCAGTGGTTTCCGCAATGACGTCTGCAATCATTTCATCGGCCGGTGGCGCATCCTCGACCACTGGCTCGAACACAGGCTCATCTTCCGTCAGCTCAAACAAGTCATCGACTACGGCGGCTTCCGGCGGAGCCGTTTCTTCTACTTGCGGTGTCACCACAGGGGCAGGCTGCGTCACTGTTTCAACCGCAACCGTGGAACGAGCATCAGCGTCTTCGCCACCAAACAGCCCTTCGGCTTGCATATCTTGCCACCACCAAATTACCGCCATTGCAATCACAACCCCAATAACAGCATAGCTGATCAGCATTAATCGATGATCATTGCGCTCGCGGGTTTTGCGTTTTGAAAAGCTTTTCATGTTAATGGCAGCAGGGGCAACTTCTGCAAAGCCCATCTGCTGGTACGCAGCCATCAATTGACCTTCGTCAAGCTCTAACACTTTGCAAAGCATGCGCAAATAACCACGCACATACGCCGTCGGTTCAATTTTATCGTAATTATCAGCTTCTAATTGCTCCACCAGACTCACGCGCAGCCGCAGCATGGCGGCCACTTGATGTGTGGTCCACTGCTTTTCTTCTCGTGCAGCCCGCAATAGCTGCCCCGGAGTGACACTCGCCGGACCCGACGCAACCTGCTGTTCTTGATCTTGTTCTTGTACGTGGTCGTGCTCTTGTTCGTGTTCAGATGCCATAATTTATCGCTGTTTAATTGTCTATCAAAATTCATCAGTGGTGGCGAGATGCCTACTGACGTTCACCCGTACTATGAATACGAGCAAGTTTTAGCAATGCTCTTGCCTGAGCTGAATCACCTTGTTGTTGCGCACAATGGGCCGCATTTTGGTACGTGGTGGCCAGTTTTGCATAACTGGGCTGCGTCAATGCTCGCTGAAACATTCGCTGCGCCGCGGCATAGCGTTGTTGGCGACATAATAATACGCCTAAATTGTTATAGTTATCACCATTTTCTGGAGCTAATTCAATGGCACGTTGATAATGCTGCTCTGCTTTTGGCCAATCATGAACATGCTGGTAATAATGCGCCAACCCAGCCTGAACATTGGCGGATTGAGGACTATGCTGCAGGGCTCGCACTAAATTTGCTTTTGCTTGCTCCAGGTTGCCCCCTTGCAAATACTGTAAGCCCAGCGCTAACCGCGTGTTTGCGGCCGCATCATTGTGCGACCTTGGTTGCGCACACCCTGTGGTCAGCATCCCAGCCAACACCATCAGCAGCATTATTCGCATCACGAATCCCCTGTAAAGACCGTTATCTTAACGGTTATTCAGGTCAGATCAAGCTATCAGAAGCAATCCATTGAGGAAGTTTTGGTAAGGAGGAGCCAATCACTACTGGCTCACTAAGTTATCGCGGACAGTTATCAACGGCAGTTAAACGGGTTTCACAGAAATTTCGGCACCACCCCGTTGGGCCTGTTGTTTCTTGACAATGCGCTTGGTCCGGTCAATCACATCACCCACCAGCTGACCACAAGCAGCGTCGATATCGTCGCCACGCGTGCGACGCACCACAACAATGTAGCCTTTTTCCATCAACACTTTTGCGAATCGGTCGATTCTCGAATTCGACGAACGACCATAATCAGAACCTGGGAATGGATTAAATGGAATGAGGTTAATCTTGCAAGGAGTATCTTTCAATAATTCCGCTAATTCTGCCGCCTGTTCCATGGAGTCATTAATATGATCCAACATCACGTATTCGATGGTAATGGTTTTATTGGCTTTCGAGCCTTCAATATAATCGCGGCTAGCTTGTAGAAACTCTTGAATATTATATTTTTTATTGATCGGCACAATTTCGTTACGCAATTCATCATTCGGAGCATGCAACGAAATGGCTAAAGCAACGTCAATTTCTTCCTTTAATTTATAAAGGGCCGGCACCACCCCTGAGGTACTCAGGGTCACGCGGCGTTTTGACAAACCAAAAGCATTGTCATCCAGCATTAAATCCATGGCAGGAACCACATTCGCCAAGTTGAGCAAGGGTTCTCCCATGCCCATCATGACCACGTTGGTCACGGGTTTCACCCCAGTTTCCCCAAATGGCCCCAATAATTTATTCACCCGCCAAACTTGGCCGATAATTTCCGCCACCCGAAGGTTACGGTTAAACCCTTGTTGGGCGGTTGAGCAGAAGGTGCACTCTAACGCGCACCCAACCTGCGAACTCACACACAGCGTGGCCCGATCCCGTTCTGGAATCCAGACAGTTTCGACATCTTGACCATCGAATAACGTCATCGCAAACTTGATCGTGCCGTCCGCTGACTGTTGTTGCAGACGAACTTCCGGAGCACGAATCTCGGCCACTTGGCTGAGCTTTTCACGTAATCCCTTATTGAGATTCGTCATTTGCTCAAAGTCATCCACGCAATAATGATACAACCACTTCATCACCTGATCGGCTCGAAATGGTTTTTCTCCCAATTCCTCGAAGAACTGACGCATGGCGTGACGGTTCAAATCAAGGAGATTTACTTTCTTATCATTAATGTTCATGGATAACCGTTAGTCGTTGTCGTAAATGGCTTGCTGTGTGTGATGTTAATGAATTAACGAGTGCGTGAGCAAAGCTCTTCTTCAGTGAAGAAGTAGGCGATTTCACGAGCCGCTGATTCGAGTGCGTCTGAACCGTGCACTGCGTTTTCATCAATAGATACAGCATAGTCTGCACGTAAGGTTCCCGCCAATGCGTCGGCTGGGTTGGTTGCACCCATGATGTCACGATGGCGTTTAACCGCATTTTCGCCTTCTAACACTTGTACCATGATTGGACCAGAGGTCATGAAATCAACCAGAGCACGGAAGAAAGGACGCTCTTTGTGCTCAGCATAGAAGCCTTCGGCTTGCTCGGTGCTTAAGTGCATCATTTTAGCAGCAACAATACGGAAACCTGCTGTTTCAAAACGGTGATAGATTGCGCCGATGACGTTTTTAGCAACGGCATCTGGCTTGATGATTGAAAGAGTGCGCTCTAAAGCCATGGTTTTCTCCGATTAAGTTGAATTAATAAGCAAAATTGAAATCGCGCGGATTATACCGAAAAGCCAGCTTTAGAGCTAGTGAATCCACCGTTTTGTCAATTCTCACTCATTCGAAAAAATCGATTGCTGCGTTCGATTAAATAACACCCCCAAAACTTACATACATGCATGAATGTATGTAAAATAATAGCCCTTTTGTTTTGCAAGGAACGCTTGTTGTAAGGATGTAGGCGTATGAAAAATATTAAGAACAAAACATTTGGGGTGCTGTTGGGAGGGTTGCTCTTGCCAGCCCTGTTAAGCTCCCCTGTGCAGGCCGATGAATTGCATGTTGCCGCCAGCTATTCCACCGATCATTTAAATGGGCTACGCGTCGGTTATCGCTGGACTGATGGCCCCAAAATTTTGCCAGAGTCGTGGTTCGCCTTGGTGGGCTCACCGCGTGTCCACTGGGAGCTGGGCTTAAATACTTGGGTCAACTCGCGTCATTCCGACGACCGCCTGAATGCATTAACCTTTAGCCCGGTCTTGCAATGGACGTTAACGCAATCGAATCGCCCACTTTTCCTTGAAGCTGGGATTGGTGTGTCCCTATTGGATGACCAACAGATCTCTGATCGTGATTTATCCATTTCTTTCCAGTTCGAAGACCGCATTGGCTTAAGCTGGCAATACGACCCCATCTCTGAAGCACGGCTAAGTTTTAGTTATGCACACTATTCACAAGCTGATTTAGCACGCCCTAACGACGGTCTCGACTTTTGGGTGTTGACCTGGCACGTCCCCATTTAAAGAACGGGCCTAAAGGTCGAGTTCAATGCTTTACAAAGCCCCTGCAAAGGCGTATCTTGAAAAAATAATTTGGCCGCTTAGACGGCCAATCATTCTTTCATGGAGTCACTATGACGCAACAAATTACCTTAGGCGGGGGCTGCTTTTGGTGCACCGAGGGTGCCTATAAGCAAGTACGGGGCATTACCGAAGTGCAATCAGGTTATGCCGGTGGGCACACGGAACACCCAACCTATGAAGAAGTATGTACCGGACAAACGGGGCATGCGGAAGTCGTACAGTTAACCTTTGATCCAACCGTTATTTCAGTACGGGAAATTTTAGAAATATTCTTTGCGATCCACGATCCCACCCAATTAAATCGGCAAGGGAATGACATTGGAACGCAATATCGGTCCGCAATTTTTTATCATACAGACGAACAACGCCTAGCGGCAGAAGCAATCATTGCTGAAATGGAGCAAGAACAGGTGTGGCCTCAACCTATCGTTACAGCACTCGAAGCGATCACGGTATTTTGGCCCGCGGAATCCTACCATGAGAATTACGTTGAGCGTAATCCTGAAAATGCGTATTGCCAAGCCGTGGTGCAGCCGAAACTCGCGAAGTTTCGACGCACCTTTGCCAGCAAATTAGCTTAACCTTCGCGTGCGTGGTTAATACTGTATTTCGGTATTTCAACCACTAAATCTTCGCCATTTACACGGGCTTGGCATCCTAACCGTGAGTCAGGATCTAAGCCCCATGCTTTATCGAGCATATCATCTTCATTTTCTTCGATATCATTGAGCGAATCGCCGCCTTCACGAATATGCACGTGACAGGTCGTGCATGCGCAAACTTTCTCACACGCATGCTCGATTCCAATGCCACTCCGTAGTGCAGCATCCAATACACTCTCACCATCTTGCGCTTCGACCACCGCCCCTTCAGGGCACAGCTCATGGTGGGGAAGAAAAATAATTTTTGGCATTCTAACTACCTCATCTGGACCAGCTCGACGTTTCCCAGCTGGTAAAAACTAACTTGGTCACGCTTACATATCGTCAATGTTGCTACCAGCGAGCGCTTTACGTATTCCTGCATCCATTCGGCGAGCAGCAAAATCGGCACTGGCTTGATCAACCCGTTCGATGGCTTGCTCAATCACCTCAGCAGAGCTTCCCTGACGCGCGTGGCGTAGTTCGTCCATGGCTTGCGCTAAGGTGTCTCGTTCAGCTGCTGATAATAATTCTGCATCTGCGGCTAATGCACTCATGAGTGCTTCAAGCACACGGTCGGCTTCGACTTGTTGCTCGCGCAACATCCGTGCTTCCATGTCTTCTTTCGCATGGGTCATGGACGAGCGAATCATCTGGGTGATTTCTTCTTCGGCCAAGCCATAAGACGGCTTCACCTGTACCGAAGCACTCACTCCACTTGATTTTTCCATTGCGGTAACACTTAACAACCCGTCGGCATCCACTTGGAAAGTGACCCGAATATGAGCTGCTCCAGCTGCCATCGGCGGAATATCCGTCAACACAAACCTTGCTAAGCTACGGCAATCGTCCACCAGCTCGCGCTCGCCTTGCACCACATGAATCATCATGGCGGTTTGACCATCTTTAAAGGTGGTGAATTCTTGTGCTTTGGCGACTGGAATTGTGGTATTGCGTGAAATCACTTTCTCGACCAACCCGCCCATGGTTTCCAGCCCAAGGGAAAGTGGAATCACGTCCAGCAATAACATGTCTGAATCGGGTTTATTACCCGCAAGAATATCTGCTTGGATGGCAGCCCCGATGGCAACCACTTGATCGGGGTTAATGGAAGTAAGCGGTTCGCGTTGAAAAAACTCGCCCACCAACTCACGCACCAAAGGAACGCGGGTTGAGCCCCCTACCATCACCACATCGAGGACATCATCAGCGGTCACGCCAGCGTCTTTCAATGCGCGTCGACATGCAGTTAAGGTACGCCGGATAAGATTTTCAATCAGCGCATTGAGATGGCTACGCGTCAGCTCAAGCTGCTGTCCATTCCAATCAATCAGCGTGCTGTCTAATTCTGTTAA
This sequence comes from Pseudidiomarina indica, assembly GCF_900104245.1. Classification (GTDB taxonomy): domain Bacteria; phylum Pseudomonadota; class Gammaproteobacteria; order Enterobacterales; family Alteromonadaceae; genus Pseudidiomarina; species Pseudidiomarina indica. Next base: position 114,771 of record NZ_FMXN01000003.1, on the reverse strand, counting down.
TTGTTCTTTGGCTTGCTTCGCGGCATTAATTAATTCGCGCTCGGTGCGTGCTTCAACCTGCTCAGGAAGCTGCCATTGTTCTTTCAGCCAACGCACAATGCTTTGGTCAAAGTCATCCCCACCTAACGCGCTATCACCGCCAGTTGCGAGCACCTCAAAGACACCACCCTGCAAACGCAAAATAGAGATATCAAAGGTTCCGCCACCCAAATCATACACGGCAATAATGCCTTCTCGGCCTGAATCCAAGCCATAGGCGACTGCAGCCGCCGTTGGTTCATTAAGCAAGCGTAATACATTTAAGCCCGCTAACTGAGCAGCATCTTTCGTTCCTTGACGTTGGGCATCATCAAAGTAGGCAGGAACGGTAATCACCACACCCGTGAGTTCCCCTCCTAATGATGCTTCCGCACGTGCCGCAAGTGCTCGCAAAATATCGGCTGAGACTTCCACCGCATTTTTTTCACCAGCACTGGTGTGAAACACCGGAACCCCGTGCTCGGTTTCGCTCATATGGTAGGGGAGATTACTAAAATGACGTTGAACATCGGCCACTGTGCGGCCAATAAAACGTTTTACTGAGACGATGGTATCTTGGGTGGCGATGGAAGCGTCAGCTTGTTTGCTGATGGCTTCATAGCCAACCACCGGGGTGGCTGCGCCATAATGCACCACCGAAGGTAACATGGCGCGATCCTGTTCATCACGCAAGATGGTCGCCGAGCCACTACGGACACTCGCCACCAATGAATTGGTCGTGCCTAAATCGATTCCTGCTGCGAGACGATGTTGGTGAGGCGCGGTACTTTGCCCCGGTTCGGCGATTTGTAATAATGCCATGGGTACCTCTAAATTCTTGGCGTGGTTCGTGAGTCGTTAGTCGAGTCGATCTTCAATCCGCTCCAGCTCTTGATGGAGTTTATGCATAAACTTTAATTTACGCACAGTTAACGCGGCGTCTTGATCCGCGCCAGCCGCTAAGAATTGCTCCAGCGCGACCTGTAAATCACGCATTTCTTCTTGCAAATCTTTATAGGCTGATTCCAGCATGGACCAGTCTTTCACTGTCGCAATGCGTTCCCGCCATTCCATTTGGGCCATCAAAAACTCAGGATCTTTCACCGTGGTTTGCTCATGCGCTAATTCAACCCCGCGCATGGCCAGTAAATATTCTGCACGTGTTAAGGGAGAGCGCAGCGTTTGATATGCATCATTCAGCTGAGCTGTTCGCTGCACGGCAAGTAACTTTTCCCGATCCGTGCCGTGAGCAAAACGGTCTGGATGCATGGTTTGTTGCAATTTTCGGTAACGCTGTTGCAATACCGCCGCATCAATATTGAATGCGGCGGGAAGATCAAACAGTTCAAAATGATTCATGACTTACCTAATGCGATTCAGGCATTGTTATACGTTGAAGCTTTCTCCACAACCACACTCGCCTTTGGCGTTCGGGTTGCGGAACTCAAAGCCTTCGTTCAGCCCTTCTTTGACGAAATCGATTTCAGTCCCGTCTAGGTAGACCAAGCTTTTACCATCAATAATGATGTTAATGCCTTTGTCTTCAATAACGGTGTCGGTATCCTCAACTTCGTCAACGAACTCCATCACGTACGCCAAGCCTGAACAGCCTGTTGTTTTTACGCCTAAGCGGATACCGACTCCTTTGCCACGTTGTTCGAGGAACGTCCGTGCGCGTTTGGCCGCCGCTTCAGTCATGGTAATTGCCATCTGCTAACCCAATTAACCTGCTTGCTTCTTGTTGCGATAATCGGCAATCGCCGCTTTGATTGCATCTTCTGCCAAAATTGAGCAGTGAATTTTTACCGGTGGTAATGCAAGTTCTTCTGCAATTGCGGTATTTTTCAGTTGCTCAGCTTCTTCCACTGATTTGCCTTTCACCCACTCGGTGACCAGGGAGCTCGACGCAATCGCTGAACCACATCCATAAGTTTTAAACTTCGCATCTTCAATGATGCCGTCATCGCTAATTTTCAACTGTAACCGCATGACGTCACCACACGCTGGTGCACCTACCATGCCGGTTGCAACATTCGGGTCATCTTTATCAAATGAGCCAACGTTACGTGGATTCTCATAATGGTCGATTACTTTGTCACTGTATGCCATAACCTGTTACCTCTCTTAGTGTGCCACCCATTCGACCTTGCTCAGGTCGACGCCGTCTTTATACATATCCCAAAGGGGTGACATGTCACGTAGACGACCAATCGATTGATTAATTTGTGCGATGGCGTAGTCAATCTCAGCTTCTGTCGTAAACCGGCCAAAGCTAAAGCGAATGGAGCTATGCGCTAACTCATCATCACGACCAAGTGCGCGCAGCACATACGAAGGCTCTAAACTGGCCGAAGTACATGCAGAGCCTGATGATACGGCAAGATCTTTCAATGCCATAATCAAGCTTTCACCTTCCACATAGTTAAAACTCACGTTGAAGATGTTGGGAACGCTATGGGTTTGGCTACCATTGATATACACTTCTTCAATGTCTTTAATGCCGTTCCACAACCGCTCACGCAGCTGCTTGAAACGTTCTTGATCGGCAGCCATTTCTTCTTTCGCAATTCGCGCAGCTTCACCGAAACCGACAATTTGATGCGTCGCTAAAGTGCCTGAACGCATGCCACGCTCGTGACCACCGCCATGCATTTGAGCATTTAAACGCACCCGTGGTTTACGGCGTACATACAAGGCACCGATTCCTTTTGGCCCGTACATTTTATGCCCAGAAATACTAAACAAATCGATTGGCATGGTGGCCATATCGACTGGAATCTTCCCGGTGCTCTGCGCTCCGTCGACGTGGAAAATAGTGCCATTTGCGCGACATAAGTTTCCAATGGTTTCAATATCTTGTACTACACCCACTTCGTTATTAACGTGCATTACACTGACCAAAACAGTGTCTTCACGCAGGGCTGCCTTGAATACGTCAAGGTCAATTAACCCATCACTTTTTACGTCTAAGTAGGTGACTTCATAGCCCTCGCGCTCGAGCTCACGGCACGTATCTAACACGGCTTTATGCTCAGTTTTCACGGTAATAATGTGCTTGCCTTTTTTACTGTAAAACTGGGCCGCGCCTTTAATAGCTAAGTTATCTGACTCAGTCGCACCGGAAGTGAACACAATTTCACGAGGGTCGGCATTGATTAAATCGGCAATGTGGTTACGAGCAATGTCCACCGCTTCTTCCGCTTGCCAGCCAAACCGGTGTGACCGCGATGCCGGGTTACCGAACTGCCCATCAAGGGTCAAGTACTGCATCATTTTCTCAGCAACGCGCGGATCGGCCGGCGTGGTTGCTGCGTAATCTAAATAAATCGGTAATTTCATCAAGCTACTCCTCTTGCCAGACTGCTTACTGGCTCAATGCAATTTGGTTCTCGCGTTTTTTCTGGTCGGCCATACGTTGACTTTGGCGCTTTGCGACCGTTGCCACATCTTCTTGCTGGACCAACTCAGCCAAACTAATGCCGGCGAGAAAATCTTCAATTCGTTCGCTTAAACCGGTCCACAATGAGTGTGTTAAACACCGGCTACCGCCTTGACAGTCCCCTTTACCTTGGCAACGGGTTGCATCAAAGCTTTCGTCCACGGCCTGAATGACCGCACTAATAGAAATAAGTTGAGGTTCTAACCCCAGCCGATAACCGCCGCCGGGGCCTCGAACACTACTGACCAAGCCATGCTTGCGTAAACGCGCAAACAATTGCTCTAAATAACTTAAGGAGATTCCCTGGCGCTCAGAAATATCTGCCAACGGAACCGGACCTTGGTCTGTATGAAGCGCCACGTCGATCATTGCAGTAACTGCATAACGGCCTTTTGAGGTTAAGCGCATAGCGATGCCTCCAATTAGTTAGGCCCTTATTTTGTCATTCCCGACCAATTTAGTCAACTATTATTCAGGGAGCAAATCGATAGCGCTTATCGGATTTTCTTATCAATCGAAGTGAGGATTCCGCGCAGTATATTCAACTCGACTTCTTCGGGGCGTGCTCGGCTAAACAGGCGGCGTAATTTAGTCATCACATGGCCCGGATGGTTTTTAATAATAAAGCCAGTATCTTTTAACGTCGCTTCCAAATGCACATAAAAACGCTCGAGATCTTCAGCGCGGGGGTAAACCGTCGTGTCCGGCTCTGGTTGCTGGTGCGCCTCTAAATATTGCATGCGTATTTCATACGCAAGGGTTTGCACCGCCATGGCCAAATTGAGAGAGCTGTAATCAGGATTCGTAGGAATATGCACATGATGCGTACATTGATGCAGCTCATCATTGGTCAGGCCGCTACTTTCTCGCCCAAACACCAATGCCACAGGATAATGAGATGCTTCCGCCAACACTTTGCTCGCTGCTTCACGCGGGCCTAGCAAAGGCCAGTCTAACGTACGGTTACGAGCACTGGTGCCCACAACCAACCCGCAATCATGAATGGCTTCCGCAAGGGTCTCGACTTGCACCGCGCTATAAAGCACATCCGTTGCTCCCGCAGCCAAGGCAGAAGCATGGCTATCGGGAGGCTGAACTGGATCCACTAAATACAGCTGGCTCAAGCCCATTGTTTTCATCGCCCGAGCCACTGAGCCAATGTTGCCGGTATGACTGGTATTCACCAGCACAATACGAATCTGCTGTAACATATTAACGCAAGGACTCTGGTAGTTTGTTTTTTGCGATCATCAGTAAGTGCTGAACAACTTTTGGCGCGCCAGCAACCACATGGCCGGTTTTCATAAAGTGATGACCGCCACCGAAATCAGTCACGATGGCTCCTGCTTCACGCGCAATGAGTTGACCGGCTGCAATATCCCACGGCTGTAGGCTGAACTCCCAGTACCCGTCAATCCGGCCATTGGCCACGTAGGCTAAATCTAACGCCGCAGAACCCGCTCGACGCATGTCGGCAGTATGTTGAAATAATTCCGTAAACAAAGCGGTGTAATCTGCGACTAAATCTTTGCGTTTGAACGGGAAGCCAGTCGCCAGTAAGGCGCCATTTAAATCTTTATGATTGGTGACACGAATCCGTCTGCCATTCAATTGGGCCCCTTGGCCACGGCTCGCAGTGAATAGTTCTTCGCGTAATGGGTCATACACCACTCCAGCCTGCACCACACCCTTATAGGCGTATGCAATGGAGATGGCAAAGTGAGGGATACCGCGCACGTAATTGGTGGTGCCATCTAAGGGATCAATAATCCATTGATGGTCGTTATCGCGCCCTTCGTTATGACCACTTTCCTCCGCCATGATGGCGTGATCAGGATAGGCTTTGCGAATGACGTTAATAATTGCATCTTCGGCAACACGGTCGAGCTCACTCACGAAATCGTTTTGGCTTTTCGTCGTGACATTAAGGTCCACTTCGACACCAAAGCTTTTGACTAAAATTTTGCCGGCCACACGCGCTGCGCGCACCGCTATGTTTAACATCGGATGCATACCAATTACCTGTGCTGTAAAAGAACAATTTTAATGGGCGCGAATTATACGTTTTTTAGGGGGAAGGATGCAAGTGTTCACATTTCCACCAACCCATGTTATAAGAATGATGCTCGATGCATCACATTAAAACAATAAACAGAATAGCCGGAGGGTCCCATGGATCATTCAGAAGAGCTCAAGCAAGTTGCATCTAAGTCACGTAAGAAGTCATCAGCAGGCAAATGGCGCGAAATTGAAATGCTGAAAGAAAAGTATCGCCTACGCGAAGAACTCCAAGACATTAACTTGGATTTCGATGGCGACCTGGACGACTTCGATTTCTAAAACTGAATGACTCCCTTGCCCTGAGCAGCAAGTAGTTCATTCGTTCGGCGAAAGTGCCCAGCACTAAAAAAGCCACGGTGTGCCGATAAGGGCGAGGGATGTGCTGTCTCTAAAACATGGTGCCGTTGACGATCAATCAACGCCCCTTTCTTTTGCGCATGTGCCCCCCACAGCAAAAAGATAATGCCCTGACAATGGTCATTAATGCCGGCAATCACGGTATCCGTAAATTGCTCCCACCCCCACGTGGCATGTGAATGCGCTTTGCCTTGTTCCACAGTTAACACCGTATTCAGCAATAACACGCCCTGAGCAGCCCAATGACTTAAGTCACCCGATTGTGGGATTTGAAACTCGGGATAATCCTGTTGAATCGCTTTGAAAATATTACGTAACGACGGTGGGTGCGGCACCCCGGCAGGCACTGAAAAGCTCAAACCATGGGCTTGGCCAGGGCCGTGATACGGATCCTGCCCTAAAATCACCACGCGTAACTGCTGTAAAGGCGTGGCCTTGAACGCAGCAAAAACTTGCTGCTGGGGCGGATAAATGACTTTCCCCTGCTCTCGTGCACTGGCAACACGCGCTAACAATTCTTGGAAATAGGGTTGCTGTTTTTCACAATCTAGCACGTCTGTCCAACTGATCATCGTTCTCAACCTGTGGTATAGTTTTGACACTCTCAACATCATACGGAAACTACTCCCACAAATGAATGGCTTGAAAAAGATTCGGGTGCTGCATTTTGTCACCGGCGGTTTTTCCGGCGGCGCGACCCAAGTCGCCCTAGGTCTCGTCCGCGCTGGTATGGAATCGAATGACCAAGAGCCCATGTTGGTTTTGCGCAAGAAAGCGCGAGGCGATCAACGTCGTGTGCAAGAGCTGAAAGCGGCAGGGGTGCCCTTGCATCAAGTGAATAACTGGACCCACCTCACCACCATTTGGGAACTGGCGGCATTCTGTCGCCAATTCAAACCGGATGTGGTGTTAGCACACGGCTTCAGTGAGCACTTGTGGGGACGCTATGCCGCTTTACTCGCCAAAGTACCGGTGGTGGTTCAAGTGGAACATAATACCAAGGAACGCTACACCCACTGGCGACTTGCTCAATCACGTTGGTTGGCACAATACACCGATAAAATTGTGGGGTGTTCCGAAGGGGTACGGCTGGCGTTATTGCAACAAGGGTTGCCTGCCGAAAAATGCATCGCCATTCCTAATGGCATCAATCTTCAGCCGTTTGCCGCGGAGCCACCGCCATGGTCCAGTCGCTTGCCCAAAGTATTAATGGTAGCGCGAATTGCCAAGCAAAAAGATCATGCCACCTTAATTGCCGCAATCGCCAAATTACGCCAACAAGGCATTGAGTTACCGCTTACCATTGTCGGCAAAGGAAAGTCGCGCATGGTTGACGCCTTGCAGCGACTGGGCGCCGACTTAGGTGTTGCGGACTTAATCGATTGGCGGGGGTATTCCAATCAAGTTCCAGAATTACTGGCTGAACATAAATACTTTGTCCAGTGCACCCATTATGAAGGCATGCCGCTTACTTTATTAGAGGCCATGGCGGCAGGCTGTGCGGTTATCGGCAGTGCCGTGCCTGGTGTGCAAGAGGTGCTGGCGGAGCAATCCTTCGGCTTACTGCATCGTCATCGTGATGCTGACCACTTAGCGTCTCAATTGCGTCAACTGATGGAACAGGATGAAAGTGCGGCAGCAATGGCCCAGCGCGCCCGCGAACATGCCTTTGTGAATTACAGCAAAGAGCTCATGAATGAGCGTTATGAACAGTTACTACAGGAATTGGTGGCGCAATAACGGTTGCGCCACCCAGCTGAACGATTCCCAAAAGACTTATTTTTGCTCTGCGTGCTCATTAAACCAGTGCAGAATATAAGCCACTTTCGCCATTAAGTTTGACGGTCGGTTGGCAATCCCATGAGGGGCATCTGGCACACGAACCATCGCTGTTTTGACCCCTGCTAATTTCAGGGCTTGATAGTACTGCTCTGTTTCTGAAATAGGCGTTCGATAATCCGCGTCGCCGGTCAACAACATGGTGGGTGTTTTCACTTGCCCCACGTAGCTAATCGGTGAGTACTTCATGTAATGTTCCTGATGCTCCCAAGGCTTGCCCGGAAACCAGTACTTACTAAAGTAGTTATAGCTATCGGCCGTTAACACAAAGCTGTACCAGTTAATCACCGGCTTTGCCACCACCGCAGCGGCGAAGCGATCGGTGTGTGATACCGTCCATGCGGTCAGTACGCCACCGCCACTGCCACCAGTCACATACAGACGCTGCTCATCGATAAAGCCTTTGGCGATAACCGCATCAACACCATCCATTAAATCCGTGTAATCTTTGCTCGGGTAGTTATGATGGATCTCTTGCGCAAACTTTTCACCGTAACTCGTGCTCCCGCGCGGGTTGGTATATAACACCACATAGCCGTTGGCTGCCATTAATTGGATTTCTGCCGCAAACGAACCGGCATACGCCGTATGAGGACCGCCGTGGATTTCAAGAATCAGTGGGTATTTTTGTTGCGGATCAAAGTTAGGTGGATAAGCAATCCAGCCTTGAATTTTGTAATCTCCATGCTGTGAGTCATACCAAATTTCCTCCACCCGTCCCAACGTCTTATGCGCCAACGCATCCTCATTCAACTGAGTCAGTTGACGGGTTGCGGTGCCAGCCTGCAACATTAAATCGGCAGGTCGATAAGGGTGGGCAAGGGTATACACCAGGTCACCGTGTTTACTGACATCATAGGTACCCCCACTGTAGGGGCGCGTGTAACTTAAACCACCCATGGCATCGGTCAACTCTCGACGTTCGCCGGTGAGAGTTTGATACGCAATCACCCCCTTCCCTTCACGGTCAAAGCTGTAATACACCCCCTTGCTATCGGCCGACCATTTCACATTGGCCACCGCATAATCTAAATCAGCAGTGAGCAGTTTGGGCGAACTTTTACCGTCTAATTCCATGACATACAGATGAGTCAGCTGATAACTCATATAGCCGTCGTCGTACCCCAGCCATGCCAACTTTTTACCGTCAGGGCTAACTTGTGGAGAGCGATCGGGACCGTTGCGGTCGGTGAGCTGAACAATTGCACCATCGGTGACTGATACTTGGTAAAGCTCAGAGTTATTCGGTTGATGGAATGCATCGTCTCGACGATTCGCCGAAAAAATAATGTGCTTGCTATCGCCTGTCCAAGTGAGCTGTCCCCCATGGTTGAATTCGTCATGGGTTAACTGACGAGGGGTTCCTCCAGCAGCGGGAACCACATAAATCTGCGTATAGCCATCAGCTGCATAACCAGCCCCATCGAATCGGTAATTGTCTTTATCAATGTATATGGCCGGCTCCGCCCAATTTGCACCTTTGGGTTTCCCTGGCAGCTTCACCGGAGCAGACTTCTGCTGCGGAGTAAACATCGTAAACGCCAACCATTGCCCGTCAGGTGACCAAGTTAATTGACTCGGACTGCCGGTTAAACGTGTCATAGGCGCATGATCACGCGTATCCGTCCAGTACAGGTGAATTTGATTGCTGCCGGTACGATTGGAGACAAAAGCGAGCACACTGCCGTCCGGTGACCAGGTAGGCGAATGATCATTGGCAACCCCACCGGTTAATGGGCGCATCTCACCTTGATGATCCACTCGCCATAAGTTTCCTAGCCGGCGGTCGGACATAATATCCATGTAATTACGCACAAACACCGTGTAACTTCCGTCCGGGTGAACGGCTGGTTGTGATGCATATTCTAGTTGAAACACATCCTCGAGCTGAAACAACTGGTGTTGAGCTGCACTGGTATCAGCAGGCTGAGCAACCGCATTCGTGGTGGCGAATACCATCAGCAGGGGTAAAAACCTTTTCATGGTGGATATCCTTGTTGTCTTTTTTATTGGTTGGTGAGGTTACTATCGGAAATATGGCACCGAAGTTCATGCCGAACGCGACTAATGGTAAAAAAAAACCGCCGTAATGGCGGTTTTTTTCATCACAGTCGTTTAGAAACTGTAGCTAAAGCTAATTGCTGCAAAATCACGGTCATCCGCTGGATCGTAAGCAGCACCATCGGTGATGTTGTACGCCACACCAATTTTGTACTTCGACAAGTAGCTGAAATCAACGCTCAAACCAATGGTCTTACGACCTTCAATAAAGTTCGAGTTGGCAGAGTAACCATGAACGTCATGGCCGAAAGCGATAGTCGGGCTAACGTTCCAACCAGCAAATACGTTGTTGTATTCACCCACTAAACGCGTCCGATAACCCCATGAGGATGAGGTGACAAAGCCTTCACAGTTAATGTCTAACGCTGCTGTTGGGTTCCCCAATGCGTTTTGATCTGCAACCGTTAAACACTTACCAAACACTGGGTTACGACCATAACGTTGCTCGTCCAGACCGACCAGACCATGCACCTTGCTCACCGCAACTTCACCAATAAAGGTGTAACGGTCAGCACCCAAGAAACGCTCAAAGAAGCGTACCCCGGTCAACTGCCACTGAGTGACATCATACTCATCATAGCCGTGTTGCAATTCACCCAAGTTGGTCATGTTACCGGCGTTGTCATACTTGATGCGGTTGCTGAAAGTGCTTGGCACACCCGCACGTAAACCAGCGGTCAAGATTTCAGTCGTATTAATCTGTACCGGCATATCCAATCGGTGGCTCACTTCAGCACCTACTGACCAGCTACCAACTAAGGTTGACGCACTCACACCGAAGATTTTCTGATCTTCCGGGAACTCCAACACATAGTCAGGCCCTGCAATTGGAAGGCCATTTGGGTGGTTCAACGCCGGTGACGGTTGCTCAATCCAGTTGTACGCCGAAATAATTGGCGTTTGAGTATGGATATTCATGAAGTAAAGACCAAACTCAGTATCAATGCTGGTGGCATAATGACGCAGCGCGAAACCGTATTGGCCGCCATCATCCGGGGTAATGTCCGCACGGCGATCAATATAAGTACCGTACATGACTGAGTCACGGTCACTTAAGTTAGAACTAGGATCGTTCGGCACCAAGGTAGGGTTTAACGTCACCTTGTTACAACCTGGTCCGCCTAAAATATCTACGGTAGAGAAGAAGGTACCACAACCATCCAACTTGTAGTCATCCCACTCATATTGGTAGAACATGTCTAAGCTGGTGTTGTCACCTAAGCCCAAGTTCACGTTTAACATGCCTACCGGCAATAACGCTTCTTTAATTTCCACCCCAGGTCGACGAGTCGAGTTCACGTCAATTGGGTTGATCGCGTTGATGCCGTTCAGGATAAAGGTACTTTCACCCCAACTCAGAACTTGACGCCCCAAGCGTACGTTGACTGGCATATCACCTAGGTCAAAATAGCCATAGACGAAAGCATCGAGTAGCTTAATACCAGAACCGCTGGACCAGCTATCGAGACCATCATGATCTAACGTCACATCTGGATAATAATTCGTGGCTGTATGACCGTGTGCAACTTCTTGATTTCTAATTACGTCGTCATACCAATATTTAAAACGTACGAAAGCACCGATGTTACCGCCATCAATACTCAAGTCATGAACCCCTTTGATCACCGACGATACCATATCGCCTTTGTCATAGTTCAAGTTACCATCATCAGCAACACCTGATTGCCCTGTACCACCTGCCATATTTCCTGGATGAATAAAGCGAAGGTCTTGGTCTTCCATCCGCCAAGCTGCACCATAAGAGATGATAGAATCAAACTTAATACGGAAATCACCCACTTCGAAATCCGCTGCCTGAACGCTTGCTGTGCCTGCTAATGCCAGCGCGATTGCTGACGCGATCGGTAATTTTTTAAGCATAGTTGTTCTTCTTTTCATGTTAGCCACCTAATCCAATTAGGATGTTATAGCAACAATCATGTCCGATGAGTTGCAAATATGCAAGTGATTCGTGTGGAAAAATTAACTCGTTATTAACCCAAAATAAAAAATCTCCGCCCACAAAGTGTGGACGGAGATTCCTCGATAAACGACTGATGAATCAGTTACAGTTGTTGCTCTAGCTCTGGTAATACTTCGAACAAATCGGCAACAAGGCCGTAATCTGCCACTTGGAAGATAGGTGCTTCTTCATCTTTATTAATGGCCACGATCACTTTCGAGTCTTTCATCCCCGCTAAGTGCTGAATCGCGCCGCTAATCCCAACGGCAATATACAATTCAGGTGCAACAATTTTACCGGTTTGCCCCACTTGCATATCGTTCGGTACAAAGCCAGCATCAACTGCAGCGCGTGACGCTCCAACCGCAGCTCCTAACTTATCGGCAATCCGCTCCAGCATTTGGAAGTTTTCACCGTTTTGCATGCCTCGTCCGCCCGAAATGACAACCCGAGCAGCCGTTAAATCAGGACGTTCAGACTGGGCTAACTCTTCACCAACGAATTGAGCTTGTGCTGTTTCTTTCACTTCGCTGATCACCTCTACAGAGGCATTGCCGCCTGTTGCTACAACGGGATCAAATGCGGTTGAACGCACAGTAATCACTTTCACCGGATCGCTCGACTGTACGGTAGCAATCGCATTACCCGCATAGATAGGGCGTTTAAAGGTGTCCGCACTTTCCACCGCAATAATGTCGGAGATTTGGGCAACATCTAACAACGCTGCCACCCGCGGCATAAAGTTTTTACCGGTCGTCGTGGCTGGCGCTAAAATGTGTTGATAGCCAGCTCCCAATGCCACCACTAACTCACTCAAGTTTTCCGCTAAAAAATGCTCATAGGCCGCATGATCAGCGTGCAATACTTTATTTACTTGAGCAACTTGCGCAGCTTCGGTGACCACCGCTTGGCACTGATGTCCTGCCACTAAGACAGTAATATCGCCACCAATTTGGGTTGCGGCCGCAATGGTCTTCAATGTTGCCGCATTTAAGCGAGCATTATCGTGTTCGGCAATGACAAGAATACTCATAGCACTTTTGCCTCATTCTTTAATTTTTCAACCAACTCAGCGACATCGGCAACTTTCACACCGGCGCTCCGTTCTGCAGGCGCTTCAACCTTTAACACTTTCACCGTGCGCGCCACGGTCACTCCTAAATCAGCAGGAGTCGTCACATCGAGTGGTTTTTTCTTCGCTTTCATAATGTTTGGTAATGACGCATAACGCGGCTCATTCAAACGAAGGTCGGTAGTCACAATGGCTGGTAATTGAAGTTGCACGGTTTGCAAGCCACCATCAACCTCACGGGTAACCTTCACCACCCCTTCTTCAACCGAGACTTTAGACGCGAAGGTGCCTTGCGGCATGCCGGTCAAAGCACCCAACATCTGGCCGGTTTGGTTGTTATCGGAATCGATGGCTTGTTTGCCCAAAATCACCAATTGCGGTTGTTCATTGGCAACCACTGCTTGCAGCAATTTTGCGACTGCCAGTGAATCTGGCATGTCATCGGTTTCAACGTGAATGGCGCGATCAGCACCGAGCGCAAGTGCTGTACGAAGTTGCTCTTGTACGGTTTTTGGACCAATACTCACAACCACCACTTCACTAGCAATCCCTTTCTCTTTCAAACGAACGGCTTCTTCAACCGCGATTTCACAGAACGGGTTCAGGGCCATTTTCACGTTAGCGAGATCAACGTCGGATTGGTCCGCCTTCACGCGTACCTTCACGTTGTAATCAATGACGCGTTTGACCGCCACTAATACTTTCATGTTATCGTTCCTGTTGTTTAGAGTTCTGTTTAGAGGTTTTTAACTCGCTGCAAGATTAACATTTTTCGCAGCAATAATGGTACTCTTATGCACGATTTTATTGATGAAACCCTCCAATCACATAGTTTTTATTAGGCTTTTCATGTACGGCAAACTCTCGGAACTTGATCTCAAACAACTTCGCCAGGCTCTCGGTGAGCGCGAACAGCGGCTGCGTTATTTGGTCCAATTGGCACGCCAAACGAAACTGCCCGATGACTTTCGCCAGTCGGAACGGGAAGTGTTTGGCTGCGAGGCGCGGGTATGGGTTCAGGTAACCTGGTCAGCACAGGGGTTGATGCTACAACTCGACAGTGAGTCACGAACCATTCTTGGTTTATTGCAGTTGCTCGCCAAAGCGTTGCAAGGCGCCAGCCCAGCCGAAGTACAAGCATTTAACTTAACCGCTTACTTACAAGCGTTGGGGTTAACGGAGTTTGTAAGCAGTTCACGCCGCAATGGCCTGCAGCAAGTGGTGCAGGCCATTCAACGCTGTGCTTAAGCAGAGGGAACTCTGAGGTTCTGCAGTTTTTGTAATAATAAGGCGACGGCGTGCATCGCAAAGGTCGCGGTCACCGGCATCGCCGCCCCAAACCCTGTCGCACAATCCATCCGCATACTTCCAGAGCCAGGCTTTTGATGGGTCCACCCACCATCCGCGGTGGGGTAGCGAAGCTGTTCCGTCGAATACACTGCGGTGACGCCAAAGTTGCGACCGGGGGTTCTGGTAAAATGATAGTCACGACGAAGTAAGGAGCGAACCTTGGCTAACAAGGGATCTTGGGTGACTTTGGCTAAATCTGTGGCGGTGACTTGGTTGGGATCAATTTGTCCCCCAGCACCCCCACAAATTACTAGTGGCAACTTGTGACGTTTACACCAAGCAATGAGTGCGGCTTTGACGGGCACACTATCAATAGCATCGAGCACGGCAGTAACGGGCGCTCCCAAATAGTCATCAAGGTTATCAGCGGTCAAGAAGTCGTCGATAACGCGCACGTCGCATTCAGGGTTAATATCTTTCACCCGCGCGGCCAATACTTCCGTTTTCAGCTGCCCCACGGTGCTTGTTAAGGCCGGTAATTGGCGGTTGATGTTGGTGACACAAACATCATCAAGATCAATGAGGGTTAACCCCGCCACGCCAGAACGGGCAAGTGCCTCCACCGCCCACGAGCCAACGCCGCCAAGACCGATCACGGCCACATGCTGGGATTGAAATGATTGGGCTGCTGCCGTCCCGTAAACGCGCTGTATTCCCGCAAACCGTTCTTTACTCATGAAAACCTTACTCCGTAACCGCCAGCGCCCTATTCTAGCAGGTGTCACCCAGTATTCACACGCTCTTGGAAGTGGATTTATTCCTCGATAGGTACCAGTAAACTTTCATGAACGTAGCGTGACTGCTCATGATAAATTTCCTTCTTGGTGTGTTAAGTCATCATGAAAAATACTATCAAGAACAGTCATTCACGCTACCGATTGGGCTTTGCTGTCTTGGCGTTGAAAAACCTCTATGAACCGAAACCTAAATAAAAAGGCACCCCAAGAGGAGTGCCTAAACCAACAAGGAATCATTCACGGATGGAATTAGAAGTTGTAGCTCACACCAAAAGACAGCATGCTTGTGTCGCTATCAATGTAGGAGTAATTGGCCTGCAAAGCCCATGATGGGTTCAGGTAATACTTACCACCTACAACGTAGCTTTGGTCGCTTTCGTCCCACACATCTAAGTGTTGAATGTGGGCATCAAGTTCAAACTTGTTATTGAAGGCATGACGTACCCCTGCGAGTGCCGTGTAACCTGTGTCACTATCGCTTAGTGAGCCCAGCTCAATCCGATCATGAGCCACCCCAATAACACCATATAAAGCTGTTGCTGGCGCAATAGCGTGCTTGTAGCCGAAACCAACGACCGCTTGAATGTTGTCAAGGTCGCCTTTTGTTAGGAAGCTCGCTTGTGCGTAGCCAAAGATCTTGTCATTGAATGACTGAGAATAATCAATCTTGGCACCACCAACGTGAATATCGCTTACATCAGCGTTCAAGTATGAGGCGCTCATATAATCGAATGACGGTTGTGATTCAGCCGCAAGTACTGCTGTTGAAGTCAAACCCATTACTGCACTTAGAGCGGCAATCAAACCCAGTTTTTTCATAATCGTATTTCCTTAAATGACTGTTAAAAAACCGGAGATAGTTTAACACAAAAAATGCATGAATATACCGCTGCTTAGAGCGGTTGTTACTGAATAACCAGACTATCTGTTGCGGCTGTAACAAGGGCTTTTGACTGCTCCCCTCCCGATTGGGCGAGGGTTTACGCGGTTTTTGCTAAAGACCCAATCACCCCAAAATCCGGCCGGGAATAAAAATCGAAAAAAAGGGAAAAGCTAACTTCAACAATGTGTTACGAGCTTTCCCCTTTGGAATTTCAGGCTGAAATTCTAGCTTCTAATGCGATCCATGCGACAACAGACATCTCAGACTCACTTAATAATGATTGTTATCCTCTGCCTCTATACACTGAATGGATAGGCAATGGCTGGATGAGATTGATAGTTGTGAACCATAAAATCGTCCACGGTAACCCAAGTTTCGAGATCCTCAAGGGTACGAATATCAGGATTGATCTCCAATTGGGGGGCTGCAAAAGGCTGCCGCTTCAGTTGCACATCACGCATGAGTGCTAACTGGTCTTCATAAATGTGGGCATTGACAATTTTATGGTAGGCTGTGCCTGCTTGATGGCCGGTGATCTGTGCCATCAAAGCCAACAAGGTAAACACTTGTACTTGGTTAAAGTTCAAGCCTAATGGCACGTCGCATGAACGCTGATAGCTGGTCAGGTAAAGTGTATCGCCGAGCAACGAGAAGTTATGAGTATGCATGCACGGTCGCAGGCAGCCTAAATGAAATTCACCGGGGTTATAGAAGGTGATAATTTCCCCCCGATCATCTATACCACGGCGCAAGTTATCGACCACCTTACGCAACTGATCAAGAGTGCCGCCATCGGGCTTGGCCCAAGCGCGCGCTTGCACGCCATAAACTCGCCCCATATCATCCGGACCTTGCCGATGGGGGTTGGCCAACCAAGCTTCGTTTTGATTCGCATTGGCATCCCAAGTAGGCGTGCCTAACGCGCGAAAATCTGCGGCACTGCTGTAGCCACGAATGTATCCCAGTAATTCAGCAATAGCCGCTTTCCAATAACTTTTACGCGTGGTGATGAGCGGGAATTCATTGCGATCAACTCGGTATTCTAAATCGGCATTGATAACGGTTAAACAACGCTTCCCCGTCCGTTCGTTACTCACCCATACACCTTCATCAACAATGCGCTGACAAAGCTCAAGATATTGTTTCATGCAGCGGCTCCTTATTGTTTATTTTGTTGTTTGTAAGCCAGCACTATCAAGCCTAAGCCAATCACAATCATCGGCATCGACAACCATTGTCCCATAGACCAACCAAAGGCTAACAGTCCCAAATGGCTATCGGGCTCACGAGCATACTCCACCACAAATCGAGCGCAACCATAGCCGACCAAGAATAAGCCTCCAATACTGCCAACCGGGCGTGGTTTACGACTGTAAAGCGCAAGAATCACGAACAGTAGCAGCCCTTCCAGCCCTGCTTGATATAACTGCGAAGGATGGCGAGGGAGCTCCCCGGCAGCCGGAAACACCATTCCCCACGGCACCTCAGTGACTCGTCCCCACAGCTCACCATTAATAAAGTTACCAATGCGGCCAGCGCCTAAACCAATGGGGACTAGTGGCGCAATAAAATCACCGACGGCTAAGAGCGAACGCTGATTACGCCAAGCAAACCACCAAAGGACCGCAATCACGCCTAGCAAGCCACCATGGAAAGACATACCACCACTGGTAATATCGAACAAATAGAGTGGGTTATCGAGGAAGTATTGCCATTGATAAAACAGCACATAGCCAACTCGGCCCCCGACAATGACCCCAATAAATGCCCAGAACAAAAGATCGCTAAAGAGCTTTTCATTCCACCCTTGGGCCACATAGTGTGGTTGACGGCACTGGCGATTTCCCCACCACCAAGCAAACAAAAAACCCACGAGATACATCAAGCCATACCAACGCAAATCCAGGGGCCCAATACTGATAATAATGGGGTCAATGTTAGGGTGTACGAGATAGTTTGTTTGCATGACTTATCCTATAACCAACTTTAATGACAACACTGCTAGCAGTACGGCAAAACCACGCTGCAAATATGTTACCGGTAATTTCTGTGTCAGGTGGGCACCCAATGGCGCAAAAATGATGGAAGTGATGGAAATAGCGAACCATGCAGGCCCATGAACGTAACCGAACAAGCTATCTGTTGCCGCGTGCTGCTGGCCAAGCAGGATATAGGTCAATACTCCCGCCACTCCAATACTTAAACTCCCCACAGAGGATACCGCAATGGCTTGACGAATGGGAACATTCAACCGTTGCAGCAACGGTACCGTTAACGAGCCTCCACCAATACCAACCAACCCAGAGAGCGACCCCATGGCGCTTGCTATCAGCGCAATGAGCCGTTTTGATACCCCGGTTAGCGGCGCCCCGCCCCGCTGCGGAATCAACATGCGGACTGCTAACAGCAACAGCACCACAGCCAGGATTCGTTGTAACCATGCAGGATTCATTATGGTGGCCAGCCACGCACCAAGGGCAGCTCCCACCATGAGCCCAGGTACCAACCGCCGTACCCAGAAAAAGCTCACTTGACCATGACGCAGATGGGAACGAGCAGAGCTCATGGTGGTCATGACAATTGTGCCTAGCGATGTCGCAACTGCCATTTGCACCACAAGTTCTTGCGGCACGCCCAAAATGGGCAATAAATAAATGAGTAAAGGGACAATCACCAAGCCGCCGCCAATGCCAAGCAAGCCAGCTAATAGGCCAGCGAACATACCGCCCCCTAAACACCACAACCAGCCCGTTAAGAGCACGTCAACTCCTTCTGTTCTTATCTTAAGAACCAGCTCGGACGAACCCGCCTAAACCAGCATTTTCAAGTGCCAACACGACGATTTGATGAACTTCTTCAACGGTTCGTGCACGCAATGCGCGGGCCAGAACCTCTTCTAAGTCAGCAGCAGCGAGATGACGGATAATCCAGCGGATTCGATCCACGTTATAACTATTCATACTTAAGTCGCGATAACCCATCGCCACCAACAACATTGCGCCACCCGGTTCGCCAGCAAGCTCACCACACACAGAAACGGGTTTTCCTAGCGCCGTACACCGATCTAAAATTGCTTTTAGTGCATGTAACACGCCGGGATGAAAGGCATCATACAAGTTTGCGACACGGCTGTTATTGCGATCGACCGCCAATAAATACTGGGTGAGATCATTGGTACCAATTGAAAAAAAATCGACTTTACTAGCAATGTTCTGTAACTGATAGATCACCCCAGGCACTTCAATCATCACCCCGATTTGTGGCTGTTGCAAACGATCATCACCCAACTCATCAGAGACTTCATAATACGCTTGATGAATGAGACGAATGGACTCATCGACCTCTTCTGCACTGGTCACCATTGGCAACAAAATCTGCAGATTATTACAGTCCAGCGAAGCGCGTAACATGGCCCGAATCTGGACCAAAAAAATCTCTGGATGGTCCAGAGTTAAGCGGATGCCACGCCAACCTAAGAATGGATTTTCTTCATGCAGGCGCAAATAAGGTAAGGGTTTATCCCCCCCAACATCCAGTGTGCGCATAACCACTGGAGCGCCACAAAACTGTTGCAGCACTTGCCGGTAAATCTCTTCCTGCTCCGATTCACTGGGCAATCGATCACGCATCATAAAAGGAATTTCGGTGCGGTATAGTCCCACACCATTGACGTCCAGTTCATTCAGCCAACCACGTTCCGTATTTAACCCCCAATTGAGGTGTAATTGGACTGGAACGCCATCGGTTGTTTCTATTGGCAACCCACGTGCGCTCATAATTTTTTGGCGCAATACCAACTCTTCATCGGCTAACAGTCGATATTCTTGTTCCAACTGCAAGGGAGGATTGATAAACACATCTCCCACATAGCCATCAACCACTAGCAACTCACCGTTCACGTCGCTTAATTGGACGTTATCAGCCCCCAGCACAGCTGGAATGCCCATACTACGCGCCAGAATAGCAGCATGAGAATTGCTTGAACCACGTAGTGAAACGATTCCTAAAAACTCGGTATGAGGCAATTCTGCCAACATGGTCGGCGTGACTTCATCGGCAACCAAAATACACTGCGCAGGAGGGTTGAGACGGCGTGTTTCACGATGTTGTAAATGCGCTAAGATACGATTCCCTAAATCGCGCACATCGCTCGCACGTTCTCGAATATATTCATCATCCAGACTTTCAAACTGCGTGACGAGCTGTTCCACGACGATTTTCAAGGCAGTTTGTGCGCGCCAGCCTTCATTGATCGCTTTTTCAACGTCAGCCCCCAAACTGGCCGAATCAATCATGGCATGGTACGCATCAAAAATTGCCAAGGTCTCTTCAGCAACTTGTCCGCGCATGCTCTCACTGATAGTACTTAGCTCGTGGCGTGTTCGCGCCACCGCAGCTCGAAATGCGCGAATTTCATGCTCCGGCATATCAGTGCGTTTCGCTACCACTTCACTCAGTCGTGCTGGCGGTGTTAACACCAAAGCCTCACCAATTGCCACACCAGGTGCGGCAGGGATTCCCTTTAGCGTATGCAAGGTCGTTTTCGGTTGCGTGAGCTGCAAAATACCCTTCGCATCAGCATGAGCAATGACCACTGCAAGCTGCGCCGCCAAGGTCATAATAAATGCCTCTTCATCACGGGTAAAAGCGCGCTCTTCCGCTTGTTGTACCACGAGCACTCCAAACAAGCGGCGACGATGAATCAAGGGTGTGGCCAACATTGCTTTATAGCGTTGTTCGTCCACCTGTTTCAGTTTATAAAACGCAGGATGCTCAGGGGCATTCGGAATATTTAGCGGCTCTTCTCGAAATGCTGCCATACTAATGACCCCTTCGCCGAAGGGGACATAAATCGGTTTTTTAGATTTGATTTCCAGGCCGTCTGTTGCCGCTAACACAAATTGCTGCTGATCGTGATTCGCTAGGTACACGGTACACGAATCTGTCACCAAAGCTTCCTTTACTTGGCGCACCATGGTCTGCAGCGCCACATTAAAATCTGGCGCCTGATTCACGGCTTCAACGATTCGTTGTAATACTCGCAGCATACACGGCCTTGTTTAGGAATTGCGGCGACGACGAGCTGGTCGTGACCGACGAGCCATAGTGTGAATCACCATGGGCGCGAATTCCTTCAACACTCGCCGATATACTTCCCGTTTGAACGACACCACCTGCCGGACTGGGTACCAGTAACTGACCCAACGCCAATCATCAAACTCTGGATGCTGAGACTGCATCACATTCACATCTTTCTCACTACACTTAAGCCGTAGTAAGAACCACTTCTGCTTTTGACCAATACAGGTTGGCCGTTGTTCGCGTCGTACCAACCGCTTGGGTAACCGATAACGTAACCAATGACGGCTGGCGTAAATAATTTCGACTTGCTCAGGTTTTAAACCAACCTCTTCCCATAGTTCTCGATACATGGCTTGTTCAGGGGTTTCGCCCCCGTCAATTCCGCCCTGCGGAAATTGCCAACTATGTTGTCCAAATCGACGCGCCCAAAATACCTGTCCTTGTTCGTTACAGATAATGATTCCTACATTGGCTCGGAATCCTTCTGCGTCTATCACGCGAGCGCCCTCATAAATTCGACATCTTGCTAGGATTTTTCCATAATCGCGACATGAATGAAAGGACTAATCCATAAAGGCGGAGTGAAAAGTGCAACTGAACCAACTCTTTGAACGTGCAAGCGCCCTCGCTGGGCATCGCTTTGCCGATGTTGCCGCCGCGTTGAATATTCCGATGCCAGAAAACCTGCGGCGCAACAAAGGCTGGGTAGGGCAATTATTAGAAGCTGCACTTGGCGCCAGCGCCGGTTCACAAGCATTGCAGGACTTCCCGGAGCTCGGGGTGGAGTTAAAAACCATCCCTTTAGATGCACAGGGGAAACCCTTAGAAACCACCTTTGTTTGCACCACCCCGTTAGTAGATATTGACCAACTAACCTGGGAAACCAGCAATGTCCGTAATAAATTACAATGTGTGCTGTGGATTCCTGTGGATGGCCGCCGCGATGTGCCGTTAGCCGAGCGGCGAATTGGGACGGCGTTTTTATGGCAACCTACCCCAGCGCAAGATGCTCAGCTGAAAGCGGATTGGCAAGAACATATGGATAAAATTGCATTAGGCGAGGTGGAAACGATTACCGCGCATCAAGGCGAAGTGCTTCAGCTTCGCCCCAAAGCAGCCAATAGTCGCGTATTAACCGATGCCATTGGTCCGGATGGCCAGCTGATTCAAACGTTACCCCGTGGTTTTTATTTGAAAACGCACTTTACTGCCCAAATTATCGCGCAAACCTTTGAGGTTCCTCATGCCCCGCCCGCACGATGATCGGATCGTGTATGTGCACCCCTTTACCCGTGCTTACGCCGTCTTTTTCTGCTGTTTCGGGGTGGCTATTTTTGCCGTTACGATGTTCCTGTGGTTGACCAATACAGCGTTAGCACCTGCCGCCTATGGGTTGCTCTGGCTCGCCAGTGCGGTGTTATTTTTGTTAGGCTGTGCCAAACTTATCGAACCTCCAATCAGCCTCGCCATTACACCGCAGGAAATTACCTACCTGCATCGACGCGGCAGCTGGCAACTACGTTGGGAGAATATTCTGCGCTATGGCGTGCCTACCATACAGCAGGGCTTAGGGCATGAGTCCTTACCCTATTTGGGCTTTCGTGTTCGTGATATTGAACCCGTGATTATCGCCATTACGCCTCGTTTAGCCGTTTATCTATTACGCGAACAACGCCATTTGCTCGCCACCGCACTCCGCTCGGAAAAGCCGCATTTAAATGACTTTACGCCCTACTACGAAGTACCAGACCGTTTCCTTGGTAATTCTGGCACGACCTACTACGGGGTGCAGGCTATGTTCGCAAAAAGATGTGAACACTTTCGGGAATTATTGGGGTATGATTTAGTGCTATCGGCCACCACGTTAGACCGTGATTTAGAAGAATTTATCGGTTGGTTACAAACCCTAGAAAGGAGTCGTCAACCAGTCTCTAACGGTGACACCGAATCAAACAACGAGTAACAATATGATGCAAACACTAGGTTGGCGAGAGTGGGGAGCGCTTCCAGAGCTCGGCATTCAAGCCATAAAAATGAAAGTGGATACCGGCGCACGGACATCGTGCTTGCATGCGTTCAAATTAGAACCATTTGAAAAAAATGGGGAAGCTTGGCTCCGTATTTGGCTACACCCGGAACAAGATTCGCTCCGTGAGCAAGTGTGTGAAGCAAAAATACATGATCAACGTAAAGTCACCGATTCAGGCGGTCATAGTGAGCTACGATATGTTATTCTATCCACTCTTGTCTTAGGGGATTTTTCACAACCGATAGAGTTGACGTTAACCAACCGTGACACCATGAAGTTTCGGATGTTGTTAGGGCGCCAAGCGATGCGTCAACATTTTATCGTCGACCCCGATAAATCTTATTTACTTGGCCAGCCTGGAGCCATCGCATGAGAATTGCAATTTTATCGCGCAACCCCCGCCTCTATTCCACACGTCGTTTAGTGGAAGCCGGCGAAGCACGAGGACACACTGTTGATGTTTTGGATCCGCTTCGTTGTTATATGAATATCAACGCGCGCGAATCATCCATCCATATGAAAGGAAAAGACCTTCCGCAATACGACGCGGTTATTCCGCGGATTGGTGCGTCTATTACTTTCTTCGGTACGGCTGTCTTACGCCAATTTGAAATGATTGGTACTTACCCTCTCAATGAGTCGGTCGCGATTTCTCGCAGCCGCGACAAGTTGCGTTCGTTGCAATTGCTGAGCCGTAAAGGCATCGGGTTACCCATTACTGGTTTCGCGAGCCAACCCCAAGATATTCCCGATTTAATTGAAATGGTCGGCGGCGCTCCGCTGGTCATTAAGTTGCTTGAAGGCACGCAAGGCATTGGGGTGGTGTTGGCCGAAACACGACAAGCAGCAGAAAGTGTGATTGAAGCCTTTATGGGGCTCGAGTCGCACATCATGGTGCAGGAATATATTAAAGAGGCCGGTGGGGCAGATATCCGCTGTTTTGTGATTGGCGATAAAGTGATTGCCGCCATGAAACGTCAAGCCAAATCTGGCGAGTTCCGGTCAAACTTGCATCGTGGTGGAACGGCCAGCTTAGTGAAATTAACTCCGGCCGAACGTGCCACCGCAGTTAAAGCAGCCAAAACCATGGGCTTAAATGTGGCCGGTGTGGATATTTTGCGCTCCAACCATGGTCCGCTCGTCATGGAAGTGAACTCCTCACCTGGGCTAGAAGGTATTGAAGGGGCCACCGGTAAAGACGTGGCTGACCAAATCATTAGCTTTATTGAAAAAAATGCCAAGGCGAATAAAACCCGCACCAAAGGTCGAGGGTAATTTCGGTATGAAGCACCGCTCCTATCAGCTCGCCAACCAACGCGTCGCTCCAGGCTCACGTCATAGCGTTAAAATTCCTGCAGCGCGTTTGTATAACGATACCCCGTTGGATTTACATGCTGAGGTGTTTCACGGGGTCAAGCCGGGTCCCACGTTATTGGTGTGTGCCGCGATTCATGGCGATGAACTCAACGGGATTGAAATTTGCCGTCAACTGATGAGCGAATTGGATCCGTTGCAACTGACCGGAACCGTGATTATTGTACCTATCGTGAATATTTATGGGTTCATTCATCAATCACGCTATCTTCCCGACCGCCGTGATCTCAATCGCTGCTTCCCCGGCTCAGAGCGCGGAGCATTAGGCAGCCGTCTGGCCCATTTGTTTAATGAAACCTTGGTACAAAATGCCACCCATGTTATCGACTTGCATACCGGGGCAATCCATCGCAGTAATTTGCCCCAAATTAGAGTTGATGTGGATAATGCAGAAGCGTTACAAATGGCTGAGGCGTTCGGCACACCCGTTATTTTAAACAGCAAAGAACGAGATGGTTCTCTACGTGCGTTGGCCTCCGAACTTGGTATCCCATTGATTCTTTATGAAGCGGGTGAAGCGTTGCGGTTTGATTATGCCGCCATTAAAGCCGGCGTCACCGGTGTACAAAACGTGATGAAAAGTTTAAAAATGATCAAAGGCCGCCGTACCCGCAAGAAAGTACAGCCGGTGATTGCTCAGCGCAGCGCTTGGATCCGCAACGAATACGACGGTTTGGTGTTGCCTAAAGTTGAATTAGGCCAAACCATTAACAAAGGGCAAGTTGTTGCTCAAACAGTCAACCCGCATGGTGACGAAGTGCATGCCATCCGCAGCCCTTATCATGGGATTGTAATTGGCATTAGCAATATTCCTGTCGCCAATGAAGGTGAGGCCCTATTTAACGTTGCTCAATTTAATGGCGAGCGAATCGAGTCCGCGAGCGAAAATGTTGATGTGTTTGTTGAAGCGTACCAACTAAAACCGATTTAACTCATCCTCTAACTTTGTGGAGAATTTGCGGTTGAAACATTTAAGTCTTCCTTCTCAATTAGTGATTCGCCAACATGAGCGTCTCACGCAACAATCATTGTTAGTGGTGAACGCTCCCGATCCGGAAGTTGCCGATATTTTACCTGTGGTAGCCCATTGGCAATGGCATGCAGGCTATGCCGAACGCTGGCAACACCAGCAGCACGAAGTAGCCCATCATTTCGATGTCGCGCCACCAGCCACGACCACGGCCGAAGCAGCACTGGTCTGGCTGCCAAAAGAAAAACAACTCACACTTTATGTCCTCGATGCTTTATGCCATTTACTACCGCCCGGCGCGCCAATTTGGCTGGTAGGGGAAAATCGTAGCGGCATCAAAAGCATCCATAAACAATTCACGGATGCGGTGGCCCCCTCACAAAAGGTTGCCGTAGGCTGTCATTCCTTGCTGATCTGCACCCAGGTTGTGCAGTCGACCAAGCACTTTGATTACCAAAGTTACTTTGAATATTGTGAGCTACCGCAACCCGGCCAAGACACGCCATTACAACTAGCCAGTTTGCCCGGAGTATTTGCGTTTCCTGGCATTGATGCTGGTAGTGCGATGTTACTCCAGCACCTGCCCCACTGGCAGCAGGGTCAGGTACTCGACTTTGCCTGTGGCCATGGTGTGTTAGGAGCCTGGCTCAATCGCCAAGCACCGGCACTCCAAATCACTTATTTAGATGTCAGCGCCATTGCGTTAGCCGCGACCAAGCGCACCTTGGCATTAAACCAGTTGCAAGGAGACTGTGTTGCCAGTGAAGGGCTACAGACGTCCCTGGGGAAATTTGATTACGTGGTGAGTCACCCTCCCTTTCATACCGGTTTAGCGACCGACTATGTAATTGGGCAACAGTTTTTAGGGCAAGTGGCTCAACATTTACGCAAAAATGGCGAGCTTTGGCTCGTTGCGAATCGTTTTTTACCTTGGCCAGAGTTAATCGAACAGGCCTTCGGCCATTGTGAGCGCGTCGCCGAGGACAATAAATTTGCGGTTTACCGGGCCCAACAGCGAAGCTAAGTAGCCATGTTGATCTTTAAAGTCAGCTCCATCAAGCGCAGTGTCACCACCCTTGTGATTCTTATCACAACCTTACTGGTGGCCTTGTCTTGTTTGGTAGTGAGTTTAAATTTCATTCATCAAACCTACACTCGCTCCATTGAGTTGACGGAACACATCACTGATTTAGTGGCAAGCCATAGCGCGCCATTTATGGTTTATGCACAAGCGGAAAATGCCAACCGCTGGTTACAGCCATTCGCAGCCTTTGACGAAGTCGAACACATTCACTTATATCGCTACGAGCTCAGTGACGACTCGCTAAACTTTTTAGCCAGTTATTACCATATCCAGGAAGCGCCCATTCCGGTGCGCTTTGACCGAGTCGCTGAACTCTCCGGCGCAGTGATGACGGATAACTATATTGAAGCCGCACGCGCCGTGAAGCTGCAAGATTCGCTCCAGGGCTATGTGTATGTGCGCACTTCCAGAGCAGCCTACGATGAAGCGCGAACCTTATCGCTGGTGATCAGTGTGGCAGTCACCATCGCGAGCTTGATCCTGAGTTGGGTGATGTCGTTGTGGTTACGGCGCAGCATTACGCACCCGCTCGATGTTATGGTCAATAGCATTCAAGACATTGCCCGCCAAAAGCACTACGACAAAACCCTGCAGAGCTTCGAATTACAAGAGCTTGATCGGGTAGCTCAAGCGTTTAATGGCTTATTGCATCGCATTCAGCAACACATCCAACGGCAACAGCTTGCCGAACAGCAAGCCAATGAATTGAATGCCGAATTAGAGCAGCAAGTGGAACAACGAACGGAACAATGGAAACGTTCTATCTCGGATTTACAAGAAGCTCTCGATACCGCCCACCAGTACCACAACGAGCTGGTTGAAGCGAAAAAAATGAAAAGTTTAACCGTGCTCGTGGCGGGGGTTGCTCATGAAGTCAACACGCCAGTCGGCCTCGCGGTTACCTCGTCATCCATTCTGCAAGACCATTTAGCGGCGCTTGAAAAGAAGTTTTTTGATAAGAGTCTGACCAGTAAGGAATTCGAGCGCCATCTTGGGGCGTTCAAAGAAAACCTGGATGTGGTCATTCGAAATATTAAGCGTACCGCAAACCTTATCAGTCGTTTCAGTAGTTTGTCGATGGACCAAATCAACCAAGATGAGCGCGTGGTTAATTTGGCCAACTTTTGGCAGGAGATGATCCAATCACTCATCAAACGTTATCCTGAGCTTGCCCAGGTTACCATTACCCCAACCATTCCCGCTGAGCTGACCGTGATTGTGCGGGCAGCGCCCATGCAGCAAGTGCTCACCCAGCTCCTACTCAATTCATTGCAACACGCGTTTACCCGCACTGAACAGCCGCGAATTGAATTAACCATGAGCATTGCTGCCCTACCAAATGAGGATGAGCGTGTTGAGCTAACCATTATTTATCGCGATAATGGGGATGGCATCCCGCCAGAAATTCGGAACGAAGTATTCACTCCATTCGTTACCACGAAACGCTTCGCAGGCGCCACGGGGCTTGGGCTGCACTACGTATTTAACTTGGTCACCGTCATCCTACAAGGGCATATTAAGTATCAAAGCGCAGCCGACCAAGGAACCGAGTTTCACTTGACCATCCCCGTGCGACGTGCCACCTTCGCAAAGTAAACTTTCGCGCAAAGGTTGCAGGTTGCGCCCGCTGTATATAAAATTACATGCTAAACTATTACTTTTCACCAAATTCCAACAGATGTTATCGGATTTTCTGAACTTTCGGAACCTTATATGAGCGCCAGATTATTAATCGTCGAAGACGAAGTCGTCACACGAAATACCCTCACTCGGTTGTTTCAACAAGAGGGATACGATGTGTTCGATGCAGCTGACGGTATGCAGATGCAACGAATCATGGCTCGTCAACAAATTGACTTGGTCATTATGGACGTTAACTTACCCGGTAAAAGTGGTCTTGAGCTGGCCGAGAAGTTGCGTGAAAACGAAAACATTGGTTTGGTGTTTTTGACTGGCCGTGATGCGGATGAAGACCGTCTTCTCGCACTTGAGCTAGGAGCCGATGATTATTTGATCAAGCCGTATAACCCGAAGGAACTCATTATTCGGGTACGTAATCTTTATCGTCGAATTGAAGTATTGAAAAGCCAACAACAAAGTGTTGGTCACGACAGCGTGGTGTATGAGTTTAACGGTTGGCGCTTAGAAAGCGATAGCCGTTGCCTGTTTTCACCCGATGGCAAAATGTTCCGCCTGCCCAAAAGTGAATACCGCGCAATGGAACTCTTTTTAACAAACCCGGGTAAAATTTTAGACCGGGAAACCTTGGTAAAGAAAATGCTGGATCGGGAATTACGCCCCAATGACCGTACCGTCGACGTTGCGATTCGTCGTATTCGACGGCACTTTGAGGCGTTACCAGACTCCCCCAACCTGATCACCACCATTCATGGCGAAGGTTATCGGTTTGTCGGTGATGTGAGCATCCGCCATTTAGAACAACCGTCGCTAAACAGCCCGGACCTTTAACCAACGTTTCAATTGATGCTGATGCAGTGGGACTTCAAGTACCCACTGTTCCAGCACATCATCCACTTCGTTCCATTCCCACGCATCGCGTTCAAGACGCTCCATCGGCAGCGCTAGTTGGCTTAAACCGACCGAGCGACATGCGCCTTTAATACGATGAGCTTGACGCCGTGTTTCTTCCTCATTGCGTTTCGCCACCACATCTTGCATATGGTCAATGTACCCGCTAATGTTGTCATCAAATGTCGCGTACATTTCTTGAACACCTGGTGGTCCAAGTAACTCTAAAAACTGCTCAAGCAGTGTTTCATCTAACATGATGGGTACCTCATCCTTGCTTTATTATCCATAAAATTCGATACAAGCAATCGAATTTTTGTCCTTGGGTTGTAAACCCAATCTGGCAAACTATCGTATTGAGATTAATTCTTGTATACTATCGCCCCCTTAGTAAGGGACTCGTTTATTTACCGTTTGGAGTTGTATTAGCATGTCAACAGCTACCCCAACAATGATGCCAGATATTGCCAATCAAACCCGTGCCCAAACTGAAGGCACTCTTGATTGGGTCGGCATGAGCAATATCGAGATGCCACTGGTGGTCGGTGCTGCACAAGAACTTGAGCGCCCTGTCAGCGCCCATGTTGACGCTTTCGTCAACCTGACTGACCCCAAAGCCAAAGGCATTCACATGTCGCGCTTGTACTTGTTGTTGGAAGAGCTTTCCAACAATGACGTGCTTAATCACCAGTCGTTAAAAAAATTACTGCATGACTTTATAGATAGCCACGAAGGGCTGTCAGATCAAGCCTATGTGCGTTTTAGTTTCGATTATCACTTACGTCGTAAATCCTTGATCAGTAAAAAACAAGGCTGGAAAGCATACCCTGTTACTGTCACTGGACGTTATGATAACGGTCAATTAGTGCTTGAATTAGGCGTTGACGTTCCTTACTCCAGTACTTGCCCATGCTCGGCTGCTCTGGCACGTCAGCTCATTCAAGACGCCTTTGCCGAGAAGTTTGGCACCGATACTGACATTGATGCTGAAATGGTACACCGTTGGCTAGGTACCACACAAGGGATTGTTGCCACCCCGCACAGTCAACGTTCGGTCGCGCAAGTGAAAGTCATCATGAGCAACGACATGACCGAATTACCCATTAGCTTACTCATTGACGCGATTGAAGATTCATTGAAAACTCCGGTTCAAGCAGCGGTAAAACGTGAAGACGAACAAGAGTTTGCGCGCTTGAATGGCCAAAACTTGATGTTTTGTGAAGACGCCGCCCGCCGGCTGCAGCACACCCTAAATCAGCTGCCACAATACACCGATTTCTGGATTCGCGTGAATCACTATGAATCATTACACGCCCATGATGCGGTCAGCATCACCACCAAAGGCGTCACTGGCGGATATAAAGCTTAACCTATTTATCGACCTCCCAATCCGGCTGCGGTATACTTTGCAGCCGGATTTTTTGTTTTAGAACATAATGAAAACCCTACACGAGAAAGGCATGGAACCGATTGACATTGTTGGCATTGGTAACGCGTTGGTTGACCAAGAATTTGAAGTCACTGACGAGTTTTTGCAGCAGCACCGTATTGAAAAGGGATTAATGACCCTTATTGAAGATGAAGACCAAGAGCGTCTCATTCAATTACTCAGCCAACAAGGCGAGTTGAAAAAACAGTCAGGTGGCGGTTCTGCAGCCAACTCATTGGTAGGGTTTGCACAATTTGGCGGGAAGGCATTTTATTGCTGTAAAGTCGCCGATGATCAAGCCGGTCAATTCTATTGTGATGATTTAGAGCGAATTGGTATCACCACGAGCATTGGTCATAAGAAGCATGAAGGCAAAACCGGTCGCTGTCTGGTCATGGTCACCGCTGATGCAGAGCGGACCATGCGCACCTATTTAGGCATCACCGCAGATTTATCCGTCGATGAGCTCGATGAAAATGCCATTGCACGCGCCAAATACTTATACATTGAAGGCTATTTGGTTACCTCTCCTATTGCTCGCCAAGCCATTGTTCGTGCGAAGGAAATTGCCCGCGCGAACGGCACTAAAATCGCCGTAACTTGTTCCGATCCAGCCATGGTGAAGTACTTTCGCGATGGCATTGATTTGATCCTAGAAGGCGGTGTCGATGTATTGTTCTGTAACGAAGAAGAAGGCAAGTTGCTAACGGGCACCGACGATGCGCAAGAAGCACTGCAACTGTTGCAACAAAAAGCCAAACTCGTTGCCTTAACCTTAGGTAAGAATGGAGCTTTGGTCGGCGATGGCGAACGCCAAGTTGCCGTTCCGGGTGTGAAAGTTAAAGCCATTGATACCAATGGTGCCGGCGACATGTTTGCCGGGGCCATGATGTTTGGCCTGATCCGAAATTATTCATTGGCCGCATGTGGCCTATTAGCGAGTCACGCTGCTGCCGAAGTTGTTTCTAATTTTGGCCCGCGCTTGACCCGTGATAAACAACAGCAATTGCTCATTCGGTTACAACATGAGCCTGAATTTAAGCTGTCATCAACGAATTAAGAGGTTGTTATGCAAGATTATAAAGTCGCAGATATCAATTTAGCTGATTGGGGGCGTAAAGAAATCGCCATTGCCGAATCAGAGATGCCCGCGTTGATGGCCATTCGCCGGAAATACGCTGCGAGCCAACCATTGGCAGGTGCTCGTATTATAGGTTGTATTCATATGACCATCCAAACCGCGGTATTAATTGAAACCTTATTAGAACTGGGCGCAGAAGTACGCTGGTCATCATGTAATATTTTCTCAACCCAAGATCACGCCGCTGCAGCGATGGCTGCTGCAGGAGTTCCTGTGTTTGCCTGGAAAGGTGAAACCGAGGAGGAATACTTGTGGTGTTTAGAGCAAACCTGTCATAAAGATGGCGAGCTGTGGGACGCCAATATGATTTTGGATGACGGGGGCGACTTAACCCTGCTTATCCATGAAAAATACCCACAAATGCTGGACAAAATTCACGGCATCACGGAAGAAACCACTACGGGTGTTCACCGTTTGCTAGAAATGCTGAAGCAAGGCACCCTAAAAGTTCCAGCTATCAACGTGAATGATTCCGTTACCAAGTCTAAAAATGACAATAAATACGGTTGCCGCCACTCCCTTAATGACGCTATCAAGCGTGCCACCGACCATCTGCTGGCAGGTAAAAAAGCATTAGTGATTGGTTACGGTGATGTGGGTAAAGGCTCTGCAGCCAGCTTACGTCAGGAAGGCATGATTGTTAAAGTCACCGAGATTGACCCGATTTGTGCCATGCAAGCTTGCATGGATGGCTACGAAGTGGTCTCTCCGTACTTAAACGGCATCAATACCCAATCAGCGGAAGGAATTAACCGCCAGTTGCTGGAAAACACCGATCTGATCGTGACCACAACAGGCAACGTGAATGTTTGTGATCAGTACATGTTAGCGGCCTTAAAACCAACTGCGGTGGTGTGCAATATTGGTCACTTCGATAACGAAATCGATACCAAGTTCATGCGTGACAACTGGCGCTGGGAAGAAGTGAAGCCGCAAGTCCACAAAGTTTACCGCAGCGACGACATCAATGATTATCTTTTGCTGTTGTCCGAAGGTCGTTTGGTGAACTTAGGCAACGCTACTGGGCACCCAAGCCGGGTCATGGATGGTTCGTTTGCTAACCAAGTATTGGCGCAAATTCATTTATTTAGCGAGAAGTTTGCACAGTTGCCAGCAGCAGAAAAAGCTGTCAAGCTACGGGTTGAAGTGTTACCGAAACAACTGGATGAAGAGGTCGCACGTTACATGGTGCAAGGGTTTGGTGGTGTCATGACACGCCTCACTCAAACTCAGGCTGACTACATTCATGTTGATATCGATGGTCCATTTAAAACCGATGATTATCGCTACTAACGTGCATGATTGAGTATCGACACTTAACCACTACTGACTATGACGCCGTGATCGAGCTTGGCAATCGCATTCACGGCGACAATTACTTGACCTTGGAATCGCTCGCCGACTATGACCGTCGCGGTCGTGTTGGCGCAGCGAATCTCAATTGGCTGGCGTTTCTCGACGGCGAGTTGGCGGGAATTCGGTTAACCTTTGCCCCCGGCCAATGGGAGCTGGATGCGCAATGTAGCCCCGGCCAGTGGCCCTTCCCTGCCGAACAACTGTGTTACTTTAAATGTGCTGCCGTGGATCCCAAAACCCGCGGCACCGGCATCGGCCGTGAACTCTTAAACCGTTCCATTGCTGGGGCAAAAACCTTGGGCTGCCGCGCAGGCCTCGCTCATATCTGGATGCAAAGCCCCGGCAACGCTGCCTTTGAATACTTTACACATTGTGGTGGTCAACTCATTCGTGAGCATCCTAACCGCTGGCATGATCTTTCCCTCTACGAAGGCTATCACTGCCCAGTCTGTGATGGCATCTGCTATTGCAGTGCAGCAGAGATGCTCTTAATCTTCTAAGCGTCACCGAACCCTAGGAGGTTGGATGTACGACCCTCTGTACCATGTCGCTCCCGGCCCGCAGGCAGCACCAGCACCAAGTTACTGGCATGCCCATACCCAACCTCTCTGGCCATC
This sequence comes from Pseudidiomarina indica, assembly GCF_900104245.1. Classification (GTDB taxonomy): domain Bacteria; phylum Pseudomonadota; class Gammaproteobacteria; order Enterobacterales; family Alteromonadaceae; genus Pseudidiomarina; species Pseudidiomarina indica. The sequence continues at coordinate 81,380 of NZ_FMXN01000003.1, read as the reverse complement.
AACCTCTGCGATACTTCCTGCCACTGCTGAAGTAGTTGTGATAGGCGCTGGCTACACCGGCTTAAATGCGGCCTTAGAGCTCGCTGAACGCTACCAACAGGAAGTTGTGGTGGTCGAGGCCAATGACTTAGGCTGGGGCTGTTCAACACGTAATGCAGGCTTTGCGATGCCGGGCACTGGTCGTTTAGGTTACTCCCATTGGCAAACAAAGTATGGCGAGGCTGTTGCTCAAGCCATTCAACACGAATACCAAGCAGCATTTGCTCGGCTCGAACGCCATCAGCAGGCCTGCCCGGAACAATTACAAGCACAACTGGGTGGCTACTTAAAAATCGCCCATCACCCTCGTACTGTGGCGGAGTTATATCGTCAGTATGAACGATTAGTCCACTATGAGCCCGCGACCAGCTGGCTCAACCAAGCCGACATTCAAACGCGCGTGCGCAGTCCCAACGCTTATGCAGCTATTCACTATCCTCAAAGCTTTGGACTGAATCCATTACTGCTCTTGGCGAGCATCGCCCGTCAAGCAGCGGCAGCGAATGTTCAATTGGTCACTCATGCCACCGTGACCGATTGGCAGACCATGCCCGGCGGTGCCTATCCACACCACCTGCAAACCTCACGGGGGGGCATTCAGGCCGCCAAAGTGATTATTGCTACCAACGGTTACACGCCTAACCAGCTACACGCCAGTGTTCATGGCCGAACCTTACCCATTCTCTCCAGTGTATTGGTAACTCGCCCATTAACTGCATTAGAGCAACAATCCATTGCACTGAGCCCACGTGAACTGGTGATGGATACCCGCACCCTCAAGTACTATTTTCGATTGTTGCCTGATGGACGGTTATTATTTGGAGGGCGTGGTGCAGTGCGGGGCAAAGACGCAGAACATTCACGTTATGCGGATCGGTTGTTGCGGGCGTTAGTCGCGACCTTCCCAACCTTGCAAGATTTACTGCTAGAGCCGCCCGCTTATTTTTGGAGCGGGTGGGTTGCCGCCGCATTTGATAACTACCCCAGGGTGTATCAACCAGCCGACGGTGTCTTTACCAGTATGGGCTATTGTGGTGCTGGCGTTACCTTTGCGCAACTGGCAGGGCAACGAGTCGCGCAATTAGCCATGGGCGAACCATTGCCTGCATTGCCCTTCTATCAAACGCCGCTACCTCGCTTTCCCTTGCCTCGGTTGCGGCGTATCGCGCAGCGACTCTACTATGGCTGGTACGGTCTTATAGACCAAATACCACTTTCTCGCTAGCCAACATACGACCAATCAAGCGCAAAATAATCCAGCCAACCAAGAGCGTCACCAGGCTACTGATAGCCAGCGGTAGCCACTGAATCATTTCACCTTTGATGATATCTAAGAGAGCCTGGTGCTGACCTGTGAGCGGTGCATAATAGAGGAGCGGATTCTTAGTGTTCGTAAATTCCACCCCGAATACCACCATCATTGGCAGCATCAGCACAAAGGAAATATAAGTTTGCGCCTCTTTAAAGCTTTTGGCCCGGAAACTCACAAACAATTGCAAAGCGGTGGCAAACAGCGCTAAAGGCAATAACATCACCGCCATGAGCAAAATATCACTTGCCGAAATCACCACACTAATGCCTATTTCATGTAACGGCAGGAATTGGAATACCCAAGGGATCAGCACCACACTCAGCACGCCGCCTGCCATCGCAAAGCAACTTGCGGCAAGGGCTTTCCCCATGACCAATTGCTGCGTGGGAATGGGTTGGGACAACAAAAGTTCCAGTGAATTACGCTCGCGCTCACCAGCGCTAATGTCGATGGCCACGTTCATTCCTGAGAAAAACACAGACAACAGGATAAAAATCATCGCACTGCCCATAATCAGCGCCGACCGTGACCCCTTGGTGGCGGTATCTTGTTTGATCACATCAATGGGCTGCATCACACGGGGATCAAGCCCACGCATTTGCAACCGAACATAAGCGATTTGCTGACTGTAGCCTTCCAGAGCTTGCTCAATCCGACGAATGTCCGAGCGCTGTTTGGTTGAGCTAAAATCAGCCGTCAGCGTTACCGGAGCAGGCAACGCTTGCGCGATGTTTGAGGCCCAATCAGCACCAATTTCAAGCGTAATTGGATGTTGCCCTGCTGGCCACGCCTGTTGGCGTTCGACAATCCCACGTTGCGCTAAAAAGTCGATGAAAGCTGGCGCATGCTCGGCCCCTTGAATATCAATTTCGACATCACTGGGATCGGTTAATTGGCTAATTAAAAAGAAAAACGCAACAGCCATCAACAAGGGTCCAAAAAAGGCGTAGGACATCGCCGCCATGACCGACCGTTTGTCACGGATGGCGTCACGCAGCTCTTTCATTAAAACAATTCGGGTGAGGCTTTGTGAAAACTTACGAGACCGACCACTCATGCCGCAATTCCTTCATCAGTACCAATAATTTTCACAAAGGCTTCTTCCAATGCGGTTTCACCCGTTAATTCACACAGCTCTTCTGGGGTCCCTTGAGCCGCCACTTTACCACCTGCAACAACCACCACTTGGTCACACAAGGCGGCGACTTCTTGCATCACGTGGCTGGAAAACAAAATACTGGTACCTTGCTGACGTAGTTCGCGCAATAAGTCACGCAAAATGCGTGTACTCATCACATCCAAGCCTCGGCTTGGTTCGTCCAAGATTAAATGTTTAGGATGGTGCACAATGGCTTGTGCTAACGCCACTTTCATTCGTTGCCCTTGAGAAAACCCGGTGGCCCGTCGATCTGCAATGGCTAACATATCTAAACGTTCAAACACCTGTTGTACAGCCACCGCCGCATCGACTTTGTTCATCCCGTGTAGTTGCGCAAAATAAGCCACTTGCTCACGTGCTGTCAGCCGCTCATATAAGCCAAATTTATCCGGGAAAATACCAATTTTCTTCCGCGCCGCTAACGGCTCTGCACTCGCATCAACGCCATCAATTAACGCCTGTCCTAAATCGGCTTTCAACAGTCCATAAATGGTACGTAAGCAAGTAGTTTTGCCTGCGCCATTGGGGCCCAGCAAGCCGGTAATTTGGCCTTCGGGCGCAGTAAAAGAGAGCCCATCCAACGCAGTCACTTGACCAAATTGTTTTCTAAGTTCGTTCACTTCTATCATGCTACGCGGCCTTACATTCCTTTACCGTTGGCGTTAAGCACAAAGGGTAAAGGTTTTTGTTGGTGCAGACAGCTCTCATCCAAAGCTGCCAAGTCGAGAGTATCAAGAAACTGTGCCACTAACTTATTCGCACAGGTATGGCTCACAATCGTGTGAGAACCTTGCGGTGCAATCAGGTGACGACTCTGCGTTAATGTTTGCGCCGCCAACGCTCCCCATGTAGGTGGAGTAACTGGGTCCAAACGGCCCGACAACAATAAACTAGGCACATCACTTACGACCGGCTCAAACCAAGAGTTCGGACGAAACGCTTGCGGCCACACAGAACACATTTCAATGAAAGCGTCAGCAGTACGACTGCCAATAAAATCATTATCACCATCCGCAGCCAGTATTTCGTCCGTTGCCCGCGGTAAATCTTCGCTACACAATACGGATAAGGTTAAACCCATATACATTTCAGCTTGGGCCATCGTGCTGCCTAATAACCCAACTAATGGCGTGTAATTACCCAGATGGGTTTGCTGAATCACATAAGGGAGCAGTTGCCGTGTCATGGGATGATATAACCCAACCCGCATCACCGAGGTAAAGCGCCCTGCGGTAATTAACATATCGGTAGGTTCGTTGGAGAGCGGGTCCTTAACCGTTAATGCCACTGGATGGTCGGTTAATTGCTGTAACGTCTCTTGATACAGTTGTGACAAATTGGGGAAAGTTTTCGCGCAATCGGGTGATGCGGCACATTGGTCTAAGAGCATATTAAATGACTGCGCACCGTGTAAACCAAATGGCCCCACCACCACTTCTGGCGGCGCCACGGCATCGAGGATGGTGGCGCGAACCGAGGCCGGCGCTTCACGTAAATAGACCAGCCCAACACGACTGCCATACGAACCGCCATAAAGGTTCACTTGGGAGTAGCCTAAATGTTCCCGTACCGCTTCAAAATCGCGCACGGCATTCACGGTATGGTATTGAGTTAAATCAATGTCGTTAAACTGCGCTAAACATTCACCGGCAATGCGCGTCAGCTCGACATCGTCATCAGCCTTGACCAACTCGTCGACATAACTTAATTGACACGACAGGGGATTGGATTTTCCGGTGCCCCGCTGATCGATTAAGACGATATCCCGCTGCTTACGAACGTCACTAAACACGCGATCGATCATTGCGGCTAATTCAGTTGCAGCTTGGCCTGGGCCACCTGCCAAAATCACCAAAGGATCCGGTTTCTTGTTTTCTCTTATCGCGGGTAGTACGGCGTAATTGATACTGATTTGTCGCGCCGAAGGTTGCTCATAATCCTCGGGGACTTGCAGTTGCCCACAAAGCACTTGCTCCTTAATTCGAGGTAAATAGCATGACTCTAACTTCGCTGCTGCTTGCGCATGGGCTGGAGCGAGTGGCGTCGCCATAGCAACGAGAAATATAATCCCTAACAATCCCTGATAATGCATAGTTTGTTATCCAGTTGTAACAATTAGCACTAGTTTAGCGGGTGTCACGAAGAGGGGGAAGTAACAAACTGTAAATCTTTGTATAGATGACTTAGGCGGCGCTATTCAAAGCGCTGTTCAATGGCTTGCCGAATAACATTATGCTCGGGAAGTTTCTCTGACCATGTTCTATCATCCGAAGCTTCAAGCTCACGTAATGGGACACTCGCCGCTAAGAATAACCCCATGTCCACAGCTTGATGGCGCTGGGCAAATTGAATCATGGTTTCACCGTTACAGCGTACGCGTGGATATATATCACGAATACGCAACCGGTATTCACGGAGGGTATTACGGAACTGACTGGTGTTGTTATAACGAACTTGGCTACAAAATAACAATGCGAGCTCATCACCAATCGACGTGATATAAGTTTGGGCAACCGCCGCTTGTGCTCCCGCATAAAGCACGAAACCCAACGCCCCAATGAGGCCTTGCTGAACCAACTTGCGACTCGTCATAGCTACTCACAGTTACTAAGATTGCAAACTATGTTAGCCAGCCTGTATTCGCTCTGCAACGGATTATATTGTTAACAATATCCGTTATTTAACAGCGTGTTTACAATCAAATTGCGATAGCCGAAGAATCAGCACCGATCAAATATTTTTGTAACAAACGAATAAGCATTGTTCGTATCAGCGGGATGGAGTTCCTGCTCAACACAGCTCCAGGTTGCTTCAGCCTGAAAATCAGGGAAAAAGGTATCCCCTGCTGTCTCAAGCTCAATTTCCGTCAGATAAAGACGTGTGGCGTGGGGGAGGAACTCACGATAAATATGACCGCCGCCAATCACCATCAATTCTTCAGCGTCTGCTGCCGCGGCAATGGCTTGGGCAGGCGAATTGACCCACACCACCCCTTGCGAATCAATCCGAGGTGCTGCGACTTGGCGGCTTAGCACGATATTGGTCCGCCCTGGTAACGGCCGACCAATGGATTCAAAGGTTGTCCGCCCCATTACCACGGGTTTGCCTAAGGTCACCCGTTTGAAATGCTGTAATTCAGCCGGCAAGTGCCAAGGCATACGACCATCTTTACCGATGACACGATTGGCAGCCATTGCCGCAACCAGTGCTATTCGCATGAATCCGCTCTCCCTTCAATCGCGTGCATAATTACTTCTGATAGATAACTTCAGTACCGTCATCATCATCGTAATCATCGTCATCGTAATCGTCATCAAAATCGTCGAAATCAGCGAGTTGCTGACGATGATAATCGTCCCACTTAAACTCAACCGGAGCAGCTTCTTCGTCAGCCACTTCTGGTTTTGGCAAGCTTTCAAGGTAATGCAGGATTTCTTTACAGAGCGCTTCAGTGCCTTGGTGCGTCAAACCGGAAATTTGGTACACAGGGCCATCCCAAGCTAATGCATCTTTAATTTGTTGAATCCGTTCGTTCACTTCTTCAGCCGTCAATAAATCAACCTTATTCACCACCAACCAACGCGGCTTACTGGCTAACTCAGCATCATACTTTTCTAATTCATTGACAATTTTCACAGCCTGTTCAGCAGGATCGCTTTCATCATAAGGAGCAATATCCACCAAATGCAACAGCAAGCGACAACGTTCCAAGTGCTTTAAAAACCGGATCCCTAACCCAGCCCCTTCCGCGGCCCCTTCAATCAGGCCAGGAATGTCAGCAATCACAAAGGTTGCATGCGGAGCTGGCCGCACCACTCCTAGGTTAGGCACCAAGGTGGTAAACGGATAATCCGCAACTTTAGGTTTCGCTGCGGACACGGAACGAATAAAGGTGGATTTACCCGCATTCGGCATGCCTAACAAACCCACGTCCGCCAACAACATCAATTCTAACTTCAAGGTTCGAATTTCACCGGGAGTACCCATGGTTTTTTGGCGTGGCGCGCGGTTGGTTGAACTTTTAAAACGGGCATTCCCTAACCCATGGAAGCCGCCTTTGGCCACCATGCGCCGTTGACCATGCTTGGTAAGATCACCAATCACTTCACCGGTATCCACATCCGTTGCCCGTGTTCCCACAGGCACCTTAAGCACTAAATCTGCGCCACGTTTACCCGTGCAGTTTTTGCCTGCGCCATTTTCACCCCGCTCAGCACGGTGAAAGCGTTCAAAACGGTAGTCGATTAAGGTATTAAGATTTTCATCCGCCTCAAGATACACATCGCCGCCATCGCCGCCATCACCCCCATCAGGTCCGCCTTTAGGGATATACTTTTCACGACGGAAGCTAACGACGCCGTTACCACCATCACCGGCTTCGACGCGAATTTCGGCTTCATCTACAAACTTCATCTTAAACCTACCTGCTAACAAGCAAAAAACCCCGTCACTGCGGACGGGGTTTGTCTATTTCATCTATCACCGTAAAGGCTCGTTCGCGCCTGCCTTATGGGGCGGCTACGACATCATTGCTGATTATTCAGTAACGATGCTAACGAACTTACGGTTGTTCGGACCTTTTTCCGCGAAGGAAACTTTACCGTCCACTAATGCGAACAAAGTGTGGTCACGACCGATACCAACGTTGTCACCAGCGTGGAACTTAGTACCACGTTGACGAACAATGATGCTACCAGCTAATACCGACTCACCACCGAAGCGCTTAACACCAAGACGCTTACTTTCTGAGTCACGACCGTTACGTGTGGAACCTGCGGCTTTCTTGTGTGCCATCTGTCGTTACTCCTTAAATTAACCGTTGATACCAGTGATTTTCACTTCGGTGAACCACTGACGATGACCTTGACGCTTCATGTGATGCTTACGACGACGGAACTTGATAATGTTCACTTTGTCAGCACGACCATGATTGATAATTTCCGCCTTAACAGAGCCACCAGAAACAAAAGGTGCGCCGATTTTAACGTCGTCACCGTTCGACACCATCAATACTTGGTCGAACTCAACCACATCACCTGTGGCTGCTTCCAGTTTTTCCAGGCGGACGATTTGGCCTTCAGTTACACGGTGTTGCTTACCGCCACTTTGGAATACTGCGTACATGTTTTTCTCCGATCCCCCTGAGGGGCTTAAATTGAAATAAATTCAGGCCGCGAATTGTACTCGAACTCATGCGGTGAGTAAAGCCCCAATTGGCTCTCGATTACGCCACCCGTTCTACGGCAATATCGGCCAGCGCATACAGAGCATCGCGATAGGGCGAGTCAGGTAATGCAATCAGCTGCTCTTGTGCCAAAGCGGCTTCTTTCAATGCGTGCTCTCGTGTGTAATCTAGAGCTCCAGTCCGCTCCATAATGGTCAAGACTTCTCCTAATAGCTCGCGCCCATTGCCTTGTTCAATGGCACTACGAATTAACGCAGATTCAGCCTCGTCGCCATTCCACATGGCATAGAGCAACGGCAAGGTCGGTTTCCCTTCAGCGAGATCATCACCGGCCTCTTTGCCCATGGTTTCGCTGTTGGAGGTGTAGTCCAGTAAGTCATCCACCAATTGGAATGCGGTTCCCAAATGACGACCATAGGCAGCTAATGCGACTTCAACGGCAGGTGGTTGTTCTGCTAACACCGCACCCAATTGAGTCGCTGCTTCAAACAACTTTCCAGTTTTTCCGTAAATCACTTCAAAGTAGCTGGCTTCCGTCGTATCGGGGTCATTGCAGTTCATCAACTGCAATACTTCACCTTCCGAAATCATGTTGGTGGCATCGGCTAAAATGCCCATGACCTTCATCGAGTTTAGCGTCACCATAAGTTGAAACGCTCGGGTATAAAGGAAGTCACCGACCAAGACACTGGCTTCGTTGCCAAACAGTGCATTCGCTGTTTCTTTCCCGCGACGCAACTCTGAGGCATCAACCACATCATCATGTAACAGGGTAGCGGTGTGAATGAATTCGATGATGGTGGCCAAGGTTAAATGCCCTTCACCACGGTACCCCACGGCACGAGCTGCTGTGACCGCTAATAATGGTCGCAAGCGTTTGCCGCCACTATTCACAATATACATGCCTAATTGATTCACCAGTGCGACATCAGACTGCAGCTGGGAGCTAATCAGCTGGTTCACACCAGCCATATCATCAGCCATTAAGGCATTGATTTCGGATAACTTCATAGCATCACTATCACAATAAATTGAAGGTCTTCAGTGTACACCAATTTATCTCATTGCGTACCCTTTGTGAGACCAACCTAAGCTGAATGCTGCCGATATTGCTCCAGCAGAATCAGCACCATGGCTGCCACGACCCCGCCGAGGTGGGCAAAAACTGCAAGCTGGACGGTTTCACTAGGGTACATAAAATCCCAGCCTAATTTAAGCGCGAGACCGACCATCACAAGCATACCAATCCATTGTTTATTGACTGCATCCTTTCCGGCTGCGTAAAAATAAAGCCCATATAAAGCACCGGAAAAACCGGCATACGTCAAACTCACTGGGCTTAATAATACTTCAAATAGACTACTTGCGATACCAATAGGCAGCACCACCCACCAATCTTGGTTGCGACGAAACTGCTGCGGAAAGAGTAGCCATAGAATCCACAACCCGGCAAGATTAAACCAAAGATGCGGTGGGTTGTGGTGAAGTAATTGAGCGGTGACGAGCTGCCACCAAGCGCCTTGATAAAACTGTGGCGCCTGCAACATCAATTGTGGATGCCAAGGCGCTAGGAGATAGTAGCCAACAATAAGCAGAACACTGATGCCAATTGGGACGAACAGGCTCTGCTTAGCGGCCATAGAGATGAACTTACTTAACGAAGTCCAAACCGAGCTGGATATCTGCTTTAAGACCATCCAACATCGCAGCTTTTGCGCTTGCTTCGTAGTCGCTTAATTCACCATAGGACAGAATTTCTTCAACGCCATTGGTGCCCAAACGAACTGGGTGAGCGAAGAACAAGGCATCTGCGCCATCGGTTTCAACATAAGTGTATTCCACCACGCTGTTATCACCTTGCAGTGCTTTAACAAGCGATAAGCAAAAACGTGCTGCGGCTTGCCCCATGGAAAGCGTTGCTGAACCACCGCCAGCTTTTGCTTCAACCACTTCGGTGCCCGCATTTTGAATTCGCTTAGTTAACTGCTCGATTTGCTCATCGGTAAAGCTTAAGCCAGTTTGTGACAGCAACGGCAGAATGGTTGTACCGCTGTGCCCGCCAATCACTGGAACAGTCACTTCACTTGGGTTTTTACCGTGAATTTCAGCAACAAAGGTTTCCGCACGAATCACGTCAAGGGTGGTCACACCGAACAGTTTGTTCTTGTTATACACACCTTTCTTCTCGAGCACTTTCTTCGCAATCGCTACCGTGGTATTCACCGGGTTCGTGATAATCCCAATGCATGCATTTGGGCAGTTATCAGCAATCGCTTCAACTAAGCTGGCAACAATTCCTGCGTTGATATTAAACAAGTCAGAACGGTCCATGCCAGGCTTACGTGGCACACCTGCTGGGATCAGGACAACATCGCTGCCCACCAATGCGGTACTCAAATCGTCTTTGCCATAACCAGTGACTTTCACTGAGGTTGGAATGTGACTGAGATCAACGGCAACACCAGGAACTACTGGCGCCACGTCATACAAGGCTAATTCAGAACCAACCGGCAATTGGGTTTTTAAAAGCAATGACAGTGCTTGACCGATACCACCAGCCGCACCTAAAACTGCAACTTTCATCTCAGACTCCATCCAGTTATTTGGGAAATTCAGGCAAAAAACTCTACTCCTTTTACGCTAAAATTACAACTAAACCGACATGGTTTCAGCGATCGAAAGTGTTGCAATCCCGTTGTTCAAGGTTAAGATGACGACGTGATGTTAGAACAATTGAGCGAAGTTCATGCCCCAAAAAAAACCAGAAGATATGATTGAGGCCTTCAAAGCATTACTCAAAGAAGAATGCTATGGTTCTCAAGGCGAAATTGTAGATGCCCTTAAAGAACAAGGGTTTACCAACGTAAGTCAATCCAAAGTTTCACGCATGTTGAGCAAGTACGGTGCTGTTCGCACGCGCAACGCACGCCAAGAAATGGTCTACTGCCTGCCCCCTGAACTGGGCATCCCAAGTACCCGAGCACCATTAAATCAACTTGTTTTGGATATACAGCACAATGATGTGATGGTGATTATTCGGACCACGCCAGGAGCCGCTCAATTGATCGCTCGATTACTTGATTCGGTGGGACAAAAAGAAGGCGTTCTTGGAACCATTGCCGGTGACGACACAATTTTTATTGCGCCCATGAAAGTGGCAGACATTGAGTTTACCTTACAAAATGTCCGCCAACTGTTTGAAGAACCACGCTAACGGCGTTGGAGAAACTCAATAGCTGGTACAAAATAAGCCGCGTTAGCCACCGCTTCCATGTAATCCAATAAGGGGTCGTAATCCCCTTGGTCATCGGCCTGATAGCGCGTACGTAACCACTGCACCACATGCTGTGGTTGATGGCTGAGGTACATGGCAAACTGCCCTTGCTCACGCAAATTTCCCCAAGGCATATTTTGTCGGAGCAGCTCTAATGGCTGCTCATTAGCGTCCAATAATCGATTCTTTTGGGCATGGGTGACGAGGCTCAACGTTGCCTCGCTGATTCGCTCCCCAGACACCTTTTTACGCCCCATGACATGCTCTTGAATGGTCACACTTAATTGTTCCCAGCGGCGCAAGTCATAACGAAATTTTTGGGTGAACAAGTAACTCCCCCCTTGAAATACCGGGTCATCTTGAATCACGGCAACATCACGACGGCGGATCCCGCGAGGATTATCAGGCGCCTCAATAAAACCAAATAAGTCACGCCCATCGAGATAGCGAAAACTGGTAATCTGCTCAATGACTTCAACATCATACCCAAGCCACTCCAAGAGTGTGCGGCCGGCCAGATAATTCACATCGTAGCGGTCAGAACGTATGCTGATCAATAAATCAGCAGACTCGCGTGGCGTTTGTCGATCACCGTCACTGCAATCCGGAAAGCCGCCTAATTGCAGGGGCCGTACCGACGGATAAAGAATATCCCAGTAATCACTCCCAATGGCGACAAAACCATTCAACATCGCTTCCGAAAAACGACGCTCTAACTCATCCAGTAATTGTGGAATTCGCGCAACCTTGCGTTGCATCACTTCAACATCGTCCGTCATGACATTGAGTAGCATGGTCATGCCATGTAAATTCGGTTCTGCGTAGACGCCCGTTTGCGGTTGGTTCATAGTTTCCTCATCCATCCCACGATGTGCTGCGGTTCCTCGCCAAAAGTGGCGCATCAATCGCAATCGGCTTGTGGTCTCCCTTATGCTATGCCATATCTACCATTATTATTGACAGGAGTCGCTGTCATAGTCTAACAAATATCTTTTACATTATAACGATATCATTCATAGAGCGAATAGCCGGAGAAATCATGCGTTTCAAAATTATCGCCGCTGCCATTGCCTTTTCCCTAGCAGGGTGTGCAACCACCGAAGCACCTTCTGCTGCGAACGTAGCCCAAGTTCAGGCCAGTGCAGATCATCAATACGAAGCCCTCGCCAATAACATTTTTAAGCAGTTGCAAGCGCAAAACCCCTGGGCCAGTGATCGTCTACCCGATATGTCTGCGGACGCACTCGCCAAACGCGCGGCGGAGCAGCGTGTATGGTTAGCCCAACTTGAACAGATCGATGTCAGCGCGCTCTCACGTCAAAATCAAATTAACCACCGCATGATTACCTATCGTCTAAAAAATGAGGTTGATGGCTTCACTTACAACGAACATTACATGCCGCTGAACGCCGAGGGTGGATTCCACAGTAATCTTGGCTTCATGGTGCGCAATGCCAGCTTCCGCAGCGTCGATGACTACCGCAACTATGTTGCGCGGTTGAAAGATATTCCACGATACATGGAACAACAAACCGGCTGGTTGAAAGTGGGCATGGCAAAAGGCTACACCCAACCGAAAGCAGCCATGCAAGGGTTTGAAGAAAGTATTACCGCCTTTATCGCGCAAAATCCTCAAGATAGCTTATTTTATCAACCATTCAGTGGTCCCAAGCCGATCTTTGTCAGTGCCGATGATTGGCAAGCGTTGCAACAACAAGCCGCCCTAGTCATTGACGAAGCCGTAGTACCTGCTTACCAAGCATTTTTTGATTTCATGGTGATGGACTACTTACCCAATAGCCGTGAATCAGTCGGCGCCAGCGAGTTACCGAACGGCTTGGACTATTATCAAAACCGCATTCGTCACTTCACCACGTTAGACTTAACGCCGGCAGAAATTCACCAGCGCGGGTTGGCTGAAGTCCAACGGATTCGCAATGAAATGGCGGTGGTTATTGAAAAAACCGGGTTTAAAGGAACCTTCGAAGAGTTCACTGACTTCCTTCGTAATGACCCGCAGTTCTATCCAAAAACTGAAGCCGAGTTATTAAAAGAAGCGGCCTTCATTGCTAAGAAAGCTGATGGCGAATTGCCTAAGTTTTTCAAATTATTACCGCGCCAGCCATACGGCATTGCGCCAGTTCCAGCAGAAATTGCTCCTAAATACACCACGGGCCGCTATGCCGGAACTAACCGCAGCGATCGCGCTAGCTTTTATTGGGTGAACACTTATGCGTTAGAGCGCCGTCCGTTGTATCAAATGGAAGCTTTAACCCTGCATGAAGCAGTGCCCGGACATCACCTCCAAGGCGCCTTAGCCCGGGAAATGGAAAACTTACCCGACTATCGTCGTTACACCTACATTTCAGCGTTCGGTGAAGGCTGGGGGCTGTATGCAGAATGGTTAGGGCAAGAAATGGGCTTTTACCAAGACCCTTATAGCGATTTTGGCCGCCTCAGTTATGAAATGTGGCGGGCAGCGCGCTTAGTCGTGGATACCGGAATGCATGCCATGGGTTGGTCGCGTGACCAAGCGATGGAGTTTATGGCATCCAACACTGCCCTCAGCCTGCACAACGTGCGGACTGAAATCGACCGCTATATCACCTGGCCCGGCCAAGCGTTATCTTACAAGCTGGGTGAAATGCTCATTCGCCAGTTGCGTGAAGAAGCAGAAACAGCCTTAGGGGGTCACTTTGATTTGCGTGAATTCCACTACGTGGTGCTGAAAAATGGCAGCATTCCACTCGACGTATTGGAACAAGAAGTTCGTGATTGGATTGACAGCCAAGTGCAAGCTCACGCTCAATAATACCTGGCTGTGTTTCAGCACTAAAAGGTAACAATAAAAAAGCCGAGTCATTGACTCGGCTTTTTATTACAAGGTTGTGCTCGAACTTATGACAACTGAATGGTCGGAATAATCGTTGCTTTAGCAGCAGCTTCTGCTTCGCGGAACGCATCCATTTGGTCAAAGTTCAGGTAGCGGAATACTTCATCGGCCATGGCATCAATGTCTTTCGCATAGACCATGTACTCTTCCGGAGTCGGAAGCTTGCCTAGAATTGCACCAACGGCTGCCAATTCAGCAGAGGTCAAGTACACGTTCGCACCATCACCTAAACGGTTCGGGAAGTTCCGAGTAGACGTTGACAGCACCGTCGCACCTGGCTCAACACGCGCTTGGTTCCCCATGCACAGTGAGCAGCCTGGCATTTCAGTACGGACGCCATTCTTCTCGTAAATCTCGTAATACCCTTCTTCGCGCAGTTGTGCCTCATCCATTTTCGTTGGTGGTGCAATCCACAAGCGGGTACTCAATTCCTGCGTGTTTTTCTCAAGCAGTTTCCCTGCCGCACGGAAATGTCCGATGTTGGTCATGCATGAACCAATGAAGACTTCATCGACCTTATCACCCGCGACATCGCTTAAGAATTTCGCGTCATCTGGGTCATTTGGACAGCACACAATCGGCTCTTTAATGGTCGACATATCAATTTCGATCACTTCTGCATATTCAGCATCAGCATCGGCACGCATCAATTGCGGATTAGCCAACCACTCTTCCATCTTCCGTGCACGGCGCTCAAGTGTACGCGCATCGCCGTAACCTTCGTTGATCATCCAACGTAACATGGTGATGTTGGAGCGTAAGTATTCAGCGACTGACTCTTCTGACAAGTTGATGGTACAACCTGCAGCAGAACGCTCAGCAGATGCGTCAGACAACTCAAACGCTTGCTCAACCGTTAAATGGTCAAGGCCTTCAATTTCCAAAATGCGTCCTGAGAAAACGTTTTTCTTACCGCGTTTTTCAACGGTCAGTAACCCTTTCTTAATCGCAAACAATGGAATCGCGTGAACCAAGTCACGTAGCGTAATACCAGGTTGCATTTCACCGGTGAAACGTACCAGCACTGACTCAGGCATATCTAGTGGCATCACTCCGGTGGCAGCCGCAAACGCGACTAAACCAGAACCTGCTGGGAAGGAAATACCTAATGGGAAACGGGTGTGTGAGTCGCCACCTGTTCCCACAGTGTCAGGCAATAACATGCGGTTCAACCAGCTGTGAATGATCCCGTCACCTGGACGTAAGCTCACACCACCACGGTTCATAATAAAGTCTGGCAGCGTGTGCTGAGTTTCAATGTCGACTGGCTTTGGATACGCCGCGGTGTGACAGAATGACTGCATGGTTAAATCGGCAGTAAAGCCTAAGCAGGCTAAATCTTTCAATTCATCACGAGTCATTGGGCCGGTGGTGTCTTGTGAACCAACGGTGGTCATCTTAGGCTCGCAGTAGGTACCTGGGCGCACGCCTGGTAATCCACATGCCTTACCAACCATCTTCTGAGCTAAGGTATAACCTTTGCCTGTATCAGCTGGTTGCTCAGGCTTCAAGAATAAATCGGATGGGCCCCAACCTAATGCTTCACGCGCTTTTTCAGTTAAGCCACGGCCAATGATCAGGTTAATCCGACCACCTGCGCGTACTTCATCTAAAATTACCCGTGATGAGTAATCATACTCAGCAATGACTTCGCCCGCTTCATTTTCAATTTTGCCATCGTATGGATAAATGGTGATGACATCACCCATATTCATTTTATCAACGTTGGCTTCAAACACTAACGCACCCGCGTCTTTCATGGTGTTGAAGAAGATTGGTGCAACTTTCCCACCAATACAGATACCGCCAGCACGCTTGTTTGGAGTGCCCGGCATGTCTTCACCGATATACCACAAGACCGAGTTAGTGGCTGATTTCCGTGATGACCCGGTACCGACAACGTCACCAACGAAAGCAACTGGGTGGCCTTTCTTTTTCAGCTCTTCAATTTGCTTCGCGGCATCGGTAATGCCTTCACGTGGCATTTTGTACATGGCTTTGGCATGCAACGGAATGTCTGGACGTGACCAAGCATCAGGCGCTGGTGACAGGTCATCCGTATTAGTTTCGCCCGTTACTTTAAATACCGTGGCTTTAATGCTCTGTGGTAACGGTTCATTGCTGGTGAACCATTCCCCGTTCGCCCATGATTCAACCACTTCTTTCGCTAGGGCATTCCCAGCTTTCATTTTTTCTTCCACGTCGTGGAATGCATCAAACATCAACAACGTATGCTTTAATTCAGCCGCCGCGAGCTCCGCTAATTCAGCGTCATCAAGCAACTCAATTAACGTGGTGATGTTGTAACCACCATGCATGTTTCCTAGCAAGGAAACTGCCGCTTCTTTGCTGATCACTGGGCTTGTTGTTTCGCCTTTCACGATGGCCGATAAAAAACCAGCTTTCACATAAGCGGCTTCATCAACACCAGGTGGTACGCGTTCAGCAAGCAGTTCAAACAGGAAATCCTCTTCGCCCGCTGGTGGGTTCTTCAATAATTCGACTAATGCAGCCACTTGCTCTGCGGTGAGTGGCTTTGGCGGAATGCCTTCTGCAGCCCGCTCTTCAACATGCTTACGATACTCTTGCAGCACTGGGTACCCCTTTTGCCGTTGTGGTTAATAATGTATCTGGAATTATACGTGATTTCAGGTCTGAATTAAATTCATCTGACACTATAAGTGTGTATCTTTGTGATAAATGGGGTGAATGCTAGAAATGCTCCCAAATTTGCTGCACGGCTGGGCCTGCAATTCGTTCCGCCGAGCGCACCAAATGGATTTCGAGATAAACCTGATGAATAAAATCTGGAATATCAACGGCAATCAACTCGCCACGACTTAATTCCCCCTGCACAATATCTCCCGGAATAATCCCCCATCCCATGCCGGCGACCAATAACTCTCGTTGCGCAATGGAATCATTCACCCGAATACGCTGCAGCCCCGGCATCCGAACCATTTGATCAAGATCAATCCCGATGTCTTGGTTTTGTGGAATGAGCATCGGAATATCCAGCAAATCGCGGCGATGCACCGGCATGCCATAGCGTGCTACCAGTGCCGGGGCAACAGCGACCAGCAACTCAAACGGGCGGATACGCTTGGTTTCAAAGTCACCGTGTTGCCGAAACACTGGTAACCACGGAATTAATGCTAAATCGGCATCCCCTTCCCTGACGGCTCGCAACGAACGCAATTGGGCTTCTCCGGATAAGTGCAAATCCGTGGCTGGATATCGCTCATGCATGGCCTGCACCGCTGGAAATAAACAGCTGGGGGCACAGGTTCTATCATAAGAAATACGGACAATTGATTCGGCTCCCTCGCGGAGCTGTTGGGTCAGTGATTGCAGGCGTTGCTGTTGCCGCAGCACTTCCCGTGCCTGGCGCAAAAACTGCTCACCATAGGCAGTGAGTTGCAAGCGGTAACTCTGGCGATTAAATAACGGGAACCCTGCATCGTCCTCAAGCTTTTTTAGTGCCATACTGACAGCAGCTTGAGTTCGATGCAGTTGCTCCGCAGCACCTTGCAAAGTTCCGGTTTCGCTTAACGCATTAAGCATTTGTAGTTGCTGAATTTTTATCATCGACGGCCCAACCCACAAGTATATTAAGTTTTATTGAACATGGTGTGAAGATTAATTCAATATAACTTTACGTTCAATGCGCTAAACTAAAGCAACTAACAACTAAAGCAATGAACGACTCAATCAGTTGACGAAAATTTCAGTGATCGGTTTAACACGAGTTCTTATTCCAAGGAGTACTGCATGCATCTTCGACGTTATATTTTAATCGGTACTGCAACGTTAACCTTGTCACTGGCAATCAGTGGATGCGGCGAACGCTCGGAGTTAGCGCCCCACGAACCGCTGGTTCAACCGGTAAAGCTCTATACGGTGGGCGCCGCGGATGAACCTTTAGTTCGCCAATTTCCGGCCGTTGTTGAAGCTGCCAAAGTGGCACAACTGGCATTCCGCGTAGGGGGAGAAATTATTGCCTTCCCTGCCAAACCCGGCGTCCAAGTCGAGCCCGGTGAGCTCATTGCGCAACTCGATCCAACCGACTATCAACTGGTGGTGGATCAAGCAACCGCTCGCTTCAACCTTGCCGAAGCGCAATACCAACGGACTTACAACTTAGTCACCGAAGGCGTTATTTCGCCGCAACAATTTGACGAAGTTAAATCCAACCTTGAAATCGCTCGGGCGAACTTGGAAACTGCCCGCGCCAATTTGCGTTACACCGAGTTGCGCGCCCCCTTTGCGGGCACCATTGCAAATGTTTTGGTCGAACAATTTGAAACCGTCCAACCCCAACGGCCGATTGCTACCTTGCAATTGGATGACGCCATTGATGTCAGTATTCGTGTCCCTGAGACACTTTTTGCACGGGTACAGCGCCAAGTAGATTATCAACCCGAAGTCATTTTCCCAGCGCTTCCAGAGCGATCTTTTACCGCGCGACTGAAAGAGTGGGACAGCACCGCTGATCCAGCAACCAATACCTATCGCGTTGTTTTTACACTACCAACCCCCAGCGACGTCAATATTTTGCCTGGCATGTCTGCCACTGTGATGATCGGCGCCAATCTTGCCGCTTCCGCAAGCCAGCTCACGCAGTTGGTGCCTGCTTCGGCATTGTTCTCGCCAACGCACCAGGCACCTTCAGAGAGTTATTCGGTATGGGTTTATAACCCAAGCAATCAGCGCGTCAGTCTGCGCGCCGTTACCGTGCATGCCATCACCAACAAGGGGGCTGAAATCAGTGCAGGATTACAGGCAGGTGAGCAAATTGTGGTCGCTGGAGTCCATGCGCTGACAGACCAACAACAAGTTCGCCCATGGCTTAAAGAGCGAGGCTTATAATGAAAATTGCTCGCTATTTCATGAAGCGTACCACTACCAGTTGGTTGTTGCTGTTAATTTTATTGGTGGGTGGAACGTTCACCCTGCTGCAAATGGGACGCTTAGAAGATCCAGAATTTACGCTTAAACAAGCCATGGTGATCACGCAATATCCTGGCGCGACGAGTCAGCAGGTTGAAGAAGAAGTCACTTATCGGCTAGAAAACGCGATTCAAGAACTTCCTTACGTGGACTTTGTTACCTCCATTTCGCAGCCCGGGTTAAGCCAAATCACGGTCGAAATGCATGCCACCTTGCGGAAGCACCAAATGCCCCAAGTGTGGGATGAACTCCGACGTAAAGTGAATGACACGCGTAAATTCCTTCCTCCCGGTAGCGCTGACCCCATGGTCAAAGATGACTTCTCTGATGTGTTCGGCATGACCTTTGCGGTGACAGGCGCAGGCTACAGTTATCAAGATATCGCCGATTATGCAGATTACATGCGGCGAGAATTGGTCTTAGTGCCTGGCGTCGGCAAAGTGACCGTGGTGGGGAAGCAGCAACCCCAGGTGGTGGTCGAAGTTTCCCGTTCGAAGCTCGCCAATTTTGGCATTCCACCGCAACAAGTTATGAATTTATTGCAAACCCAAAATGCCGTCACTGATGCAGGTCGGTTTATGCTCGGTCATGAGCGCATCCGTCTCCAAACCAGCGGCGAATTTAGTAGCGTGTCTGAACTGGCTGACTTAATTATCAGCAACCCCGGCGCTGACGAACGTATTTTGCTGCGGGACGTCGCCACAGTGACTCGGGAATTTCAGGAAATCCCCTCCCATATTGTGCGCTTTAATGGCGACGATTCCCTTTGGCTGGCAGTGTCATTTGCGGAAAACGTGAACGTGGTTGAGGTGGGCGCGCGAGTTCAACAGCGCATTCAAGAGTTACGCTATGCCCAGCCGGTGGGAATGACAATGACCGAGCTTTACAACCAGCCGAACGAAGTACAGGCCTCGGTCAATAGCTTTTTACTCAACTTAGTTGAAGCAGTGGTGATTGTGGTGCTGGTGCTGCTGCTCACCATGGGGCTCCGCTCGGGCATTTTGATTGGGGGGGTGTTGCTGGTCACCGTACTCGGAAGCTTTATTTTTATGTCCGCCATGGGTATTCAATTGCAACGCGTGTCGCTGGGTGCCTTAATTATCGCGCTCGGGATGCTGGTTGATAATGCCATTGTGATTGCCGAAGGTATGCTGGTCGGTGTACGTCGCGGGCTATCCCGGATTCAAGCCGCCAGCACTGTGGTGCAGCAGAATCTTTGGCCTTTACTCGGTGCCACCGCCATCGCCATCATTGCCTTTGCCCCCATTGGTTTATCCAGTGATGCCAGCGGTGAATATGCCAATTCCTTGTTTTGGGTGCTGTTTATTTCGCTCCTACTAAGCTGGTTCACCGCCATCACGCTCACGCCTTTCTTAGGAAACATTCTCTTTCGCAAGGATGCACGAGCACGCACAGCACGAGAACAGCCGACTGATACTGACGATGTGTATGACCACTGGATTTTTCAAGGCTATCGGCGATTACTGCAATGGTTCCTCCACTGGCGCAAAACCACGCTGACCGTCCTGCTTGCCTTGTTAATTGCGGCCGGATTTGGGTTCACGACCATCAAACAGTCGTTTTTCCCTCCGAGTACCACGCCGATGGCCTTTATTGATATCTGGTACCCGCAAGGCACAGATATTCGAGCCACGGCAACCCAACTGCGAGAGTTAGAAGATTATTTAACGGCTCACGAGGCAGACTATGGCATTGATTATGTTGCCAGCACCATTGGCCAAGGGGGGCCGCGCTTTACGTTAACCTACATGGTCGAAAAAGCGTACGAAAGCTATGCCCAACTCATCGTTCGTACCGCGACGACCGAACAAATGCGTGCAGTGTTGCAAGATTTTGAGACCTTTATTCAGCAACGTCAGCCTGACGTGGAATATCAAATGAAGCCTCTGGAATTAGGGCCGACGCAAGCAGCTAAGATTGAAGCGCGGTTTAGCGGCCCCGACCCCGTCGTCTTACGGCAACTGGCGGCACAGGCCCATGCAATCCTCGCCGCTGACAGTGGCGTCCGTAATTTACGTGATAATTGGCGCCAGCGTACCAAGGTGTTGCAGCCTCAGTTTAATGAAGCCGCCGCCCGCCGACTGGGAGTGACAAAAGCGGACATTGATAGCGTCTTACAGCGTAACTTCAGTGGCCAAACCGTTGGGGTGTATCGCGATGGCACCGAGTTACTCCCCATTGTGATGCGCGCCCCGCTTGCTGAGCGCCAAGATATTGATAACTGGCAAGAACTGCAAGTTTATAGCTCCGTATTGCAACGCTCGATTCCGCTCGGCCAAGTGGTCCAAGACATTCAGTTACAAGCAGAAGACCACCTGATTATTCGCCGCGATCGGAAGCGAACGCTCACGGTCATGGCGGACCACGATATTTTTGGGAATGAAACAGCAAGCATGGTGCTCGCACGTGTTCGAGCCGACATTGAAGCCATTCCGCTCCCCTTGGGCTATGAGCTGCACTGGGGGGGTGAACTGGAAGCTTCACAGAAGGCGACCAAAGCCGTGTTTGATGCCTTGCCGGTCGCATTTATGGTCATGTTTATTATTACCGTGCTGTTATTTAGCTCAATCCGCCAAGCATTTGTCTTATGGACGGCAGTGCCACTCAGTTTAATTGGCGTGACCTTTGGCTTAATCATCACGCAGCAGCCATTTGGCTTTATGGCATTACTGGGATTCCTGAGCTTATCGGGCATGCTGATTAAAAATGGGGTGGTATTACTCGAACAGGTGCGGGCAGAGTTGCATGCCGGAAAGAACGCTCTACAAGCATTGCTGGATGCCTCCGTGTCACGGGTACGCCCAGTGACCATGGCGGCCGCCACAACAATTGTTGGCATGGCACCGTTGTTGTTTGATGAATTCTTTGTCAGTATGGCGGTCGTAATTATGTTTGGACTAGGCTTTGCCACCCTGTTGACCTTGGTGGTGGTGCCCATCATGTACGCCGTGGTGATGCGAGTAAAATGAATTTAACGGTATTAGGAGCCAGTGGTGGTCTGGGCGGTCTCACTGGCAGTATTTGTGTACAAATCAATAACCAGCTGATCCTCGATGCAGGAACAGGACTCATGCAATTGCCGTTAAAATCATTGCAACGGATTCGGAATATTGTTCTGACGCATAGCCATAGCGATCATATTTGCTGTTTGCCACAATTGTTGGCCATGCTCGCAGCCACCACATCAGCCAAGGATCCGGTGACCATTTATGCGCACCCCGATACCATCCTCTCGCTGCGGCAACATGTCTTTAATTGGCAAATTTGGCCTGATTTTGAGCAAACACAACCCAATGATGCCCCTGTGATTCGCTGGCATGAACTCCAGCCCGATACCGCGATAACCATCGCTGGCGTCACCTTCACTCCGTTTCTCACACACCACGGTGTGCCAACCTTGGGTTTTGCCATTGTGAAAGACCAACAAACAACCCTTTGGGTGAGTGATACCGGCTATTCTGCCGCCTTGGTGAAACGGCTCAACGAGTTTGACCGCGCGGATCATTTAGTACTTGAATGTTCGTTCCCCAACGAATTAGCAAGCGTGGCACGAAAAAGTTACCATTTGACCCCAGCGTTGTGCTTACAACTGGTCAACGAACTCACTCAACCGCCCCAAGCAATCTGGATCAATCATCTTAAGCCTGATTTGGCCGATATGATTCACCAGCAATTAAGAAAAGCAGCACCTACACAAGGCTGGCAGGTACTGCTTTAAGCGTTATTGCTTCGCTAAACGGTGTTGGTGATAGAGCCAAAATACCGCAGGGATTAAAAATAAACTCAGCAATGGTGCGGCAATCATCCCCCCAATCATCGGGGCAGCAATGCGTTGCATAACCTCACTACCGGTGCCGTCGGTGAGCATAATAGGCAATAATCCCGCAATAATAGTCATCACTGTCATCGCCTTTGGCCGCACTCGTTGTACTGCCCCTTCTAAAACCGCTTGCCGCAAGTCCGCAATACTCATTTGCGGGCTATCACGCCAAGCCTGATTTAAATAAAGCAGCATAATCACGCCAAACTCTGCCGCCACCCCGGCAAGGGCGATCATGCCAACAACCACAGCCAGCGAGAGGTGAAAACCTAACGCCCAAATGAGCCAAAGGCTACCAGCAAGCGCCATAGGGACCAGGGTCAAAATCAACAGAGCCTGTTTAACCGAATGGAACGTTAGATACAGCAGCAAAAAGATAACGGCAAGCGTTGCCGGAACTAGCTGCTGTAACTTCCCTTGCACCCGTTGCATGGACTCATATTGACCTGACCACTCAAGACTATATTTAGGAGGGAGAACATAATCAGCCAACACGGATTCCGCCGCGTGAATGACATCCCCTAAAGCGACTCCTTCCGCAACATCAACAAAGACCCAGCCATTGGGACGCGCATTTTCACTACGAATCATGGCAGGACCTTCGGTCACCTGGATGTCAGCAACTTGTTCCAAAGTAACCCAAGCCCCATCGTGGCTTAACATGGGCAATGTTTTCAGGGACGCTAGGTGGTCACGCTCGGCCCGTGGGTAACGCAATGTAATCGGGTAACGCTCTGTACCTTCAATGGTTTCAGCAATCACTCCTCCACCAATCGCCCACTGAATCATGCGGTGAATTGCTGCTTGATCAATGCCGTAACGGGCCGCTGCTTCCAACCGAGGGCGAATCTCGATATAACGACCGCTGGCGGGCCGCTCCGCGAGGACAGATTGCACGCCCGGCAATGGCTTGATTAACCCCTCTAGCTCACTGCCAATCCGTTGAATTTCAGTCAATTCAGGCCCTGCTATTTTGATACCCAAGGGGGTTTTTAGGCCCGTCGACAGCATATCAATACGGGTTTTGATGGGCTGCACCCATGCATTTGTTACGCCGGGCATTTGGACCACCGCATCCAATTCAGCAATGATCTTTTCCATGGTCATTGCTGGCCGCCATTGCGACTTCGGCTTGAATTGAATGGTTGTTTCTAACATCGTTAATGGCGCCGGATCAGTGGCAGTGTCAGCACGACCTACTTTACCGAATACAGTCGCCACTTCCGGAACTTGCTTGATGAGGCGATCGGTTTGTTGCAATAAGGTCACCGCAGCCGCAGGACTTATCCCCGGTAGCGTTGAGGGCATATACAACAAATCCCCTTCTTGCATGGTCGGCATCAGCTCGGTACCGAGCTTGCTCCAAGGGTAGTAAGCGCTCACCACAGCAAATAAAGCGAGCACCAAAGTCAGCTTGGGCCAACGCAATACCACCAACAACAGCGGGCGGTAAAGCGTGATCAACATGCGCGTTAACGGATTTCGTTGCTCGCTAACAAGACGACCACGCACACAATATCCCATTAACACGGGAACGAGGGTCACAGCTAACAAGGCGGCTGCGGCCATCGCAAATGTCTTGGTATAAGCCAAGGGGGAGAACAAACGTCCTTCTTGCTGATCAAACGCGAAAATCGGTAAAAAACTTAACGTAATAATCAGCAAGGATAAGAATAAGGTTGGGCCTACCTCGCTCGCCGCAGCACGGATAACCCGCCAATGTTCCTCACCTTGGGGGCGTTGCTGATGTTGCTGCTCATAGCGCTCAAGGTGTTTGTGGGCGTTCTCCACCATCACGATGGCAGCATCCACAAGAGCTCCGATAGCAATCGCAATGCCACCTAAACTCATAATATTGGCGTTAATACCTAACCAGCGCATGACTAAAAAGCTCATCAACACCGCCAACGGCAAGGTTATGACGGCCACCAACGAAGAACGCAAATGCAATAAAAAGAGCACACAAACGCCTGCAACCCATAGCATCTCTTTCATGAGTTGCTGTTCTAGATTTTCCACTGCGCGCTCAATCAGTTGGGACCGATCATAGACGGTGGTTAGCGTCACGCCATCTGGCAGCCCTTGTTGCAAAACAGCAAGTTTTGCTTGAACCCGTTCAATAGTCGCCAACGCATTCTCGCCATGGCGCATCACCACAATGCCACCAACCACTTCCCCTTCACCATTGAGTTCTGCCATCCCACGGCGGCTCATTGGTCCTCGGCGAATGGTTGCGACGTCCTCGAGCGTGATAGCGCTCCCTGCCGCACTGCGGACCGGCAACGGCAATTGCCGTAGATCATTGAGCGATTGGAGGTAACCGGTACCCCGCACCATATATTCCGCTTCTGCCATTTCTACAATACCGCCCCCAACTTCTTGGTTGGCAGTTTGAATCGCATCACGAATCTGGCTAAGCGTTAACCCATAGGCATTTAAACGGGCTGGCTCAACAACCACTTGGTACGCTTGAATCATCCCACCTACCGTGGCAACTTCAGCAACTCCGGGCACGCTTTGTAACTCTTGTTTGAGAAACCAATTCTGCAAACTTGTTAACGCCCCTAAGTCATGTTGCCCCGTAGGATCCGTTAGCACATATTGATAAATCCAGCCCACCCCACTGGCATCAGGGCCTAAGGTTGGCGTGACGCCTGCTGGTAACCGCTGCTGCGCCTGATTTAAGTACTCCAACACACGGCTACGCGCCCAATAAATATCCGTCCCATCATCGAATAAAATGTACAGATAGGAATCACCAAAGAAGGAGTAACCCCTCACTTCGGTTGCCCCAGGAACGGCCAGCATGACATTCGCCAGCGGCCAGGTCACTTGCTCTTCTACCAGCTGTGGCGCTTGCCCTGGGTAGCTGGTTTTGACAATGACCTGCACATCCGACAAATCAGGAATCGCATCTAACGGAGTTGTTACCATTGCTCGCCAACCGAGCCAAGCAACAATGATGGCAGCAATCAGGACCACCACGCGATTGCGAATAGAGCCTTCAATGATGGGCGTGAGCATGGGGAGCCTCCTGCGCTGTTGAGCCAAACCGTGCTTGTAGCAAAGTGGCTTCGGAATCCAACAAAAACTGTCCCGCTACCACAACCTGTTCGCCAGGATGAAGCCCCTGCAAAATTTCCGCTCGCTCCCCGACGATATGGCCGACCTGAACTTGACGTTGTGCGAAGGTCTCCGCCGCTGTTTTCACAATCACTCGATTCTCATGCCCCGTGATCAACAAACTACTGCGCGGCACTGTCAGTACCTGCTCGCGAGGAGCGCCAAACAAGGTTGCTTGCACTTGCATGCCCACCAACACCTGTGAATTCCCTTGGGGATGAGGGAGCAAGATGCGTACCCGTTGGGTCCGTGCCTGTGGATCGAGCTGCGGATAGATATAATCGATGACGGTATCGTATTGGTGAACCCCAGCTGCCGGTAAATCAAGCTGAACCGGAGCACCACTCAAGAACCAATCTGCATATTGTTCAGGAACATCCGCAATGACCCAATAGGGATCGATTTCATTAATCGACATGATGGCAACCCCAGGCTCGACATACATCCCTTGGGCAATATTCATAGCGGTAACGACACCCGCATGATTGGCATAGACTGGCACCCGATACCGTATGGTCTGATCTCGCTCTAAGGCAGCAATTAATTGCGGTGCAAAGCCCAACAACTGCAAGCGTAGCTTGGCATCATGAATCAGCGTTTGACTAGCGTTACTCCGTATTGCCTGCAGCAAGTCCTGCTGCGCCACCACCAATTCACGGCTATAAATTTCATACAAAGGTTGACCAAGAGTCACTTGGGTTCCTTCACTGCGCACATGAAGCTTCTCAATCCATCCTGCGGCGCGACTGTGGATATGATGGGCACTATTACCATTCCATTGGATTTGCGCAACACTGGTTAATTGGGGCCTTAAGGTTTCAATTTGTACTGGCTCGGTTTGGATAGCGAGATTCTGTTGCATCGCACCGCTCACCCAAACTTCTTGTTGGTGTTGGGTGCCGCCCTGTAACTCAAGATCCATCCCACAAATCGGGCAGGTTCCAGGCTGCTCACTCACAATTTGTGGGTGCATGGGGCACATATATTGCGTTTGCTCGTGCTGATGCTGAGGCTGATGATGGTGCGAGTGCTGTTGGCTAGTGACCGTTGTTGGCACCCCTATGAAAAGCAATGCCAATAAGGCACCACTCCACTTTCTTGCTGACATGGTAAACCCCTGTTTCTTCTAGACAATATAAAGAACATCGCGATCACGCGATGCGTATTACTAGCATGAAGTTACAGCAGCATTGGAGGGCGTAATTGATCGTCAGGATGATTGCCCGGCTTCCCGCTATCCCCCAATCTTGCAAGGGTCTGGGATAAGTTCAGCAAGGGTGTTGGATGACGCACCAGTGCACTTCCTGTGACATGACATAAATGGGGGCAATCCAGACAGTCTTGTTCGCATTGATGGTCCGACTGAGAGGTGATGCCTGGAGCATCTTCCGGACAGCAATCATGGCTGGATTGAAGTTCGTGGTGGTCAAAGGTAGGTAACGTCTGCAGCGTTGGTGAATCATGCACATCGGCACTGGCCGGTATCGCCATCGGCGCCAGCATCAGTCCAATCATCAACCAAACGAGCATCAGTATTCGCATGGCACAAAGTATAAACCCACTACCAACAAAACGCTAGCAGTGGGTTTGTTACGTCATCACCGAGTGCGAATTACCAGATGGTCACGCGCTCTTCCGGTGCTAAGTACAACTTATCGCCTGGCTTCACATCAAAGGCTTCATAGAAAGCTGGGATGTTCACCACGGTACCGTTCACACGGAAGTCCGCAGGTGAGTGTGGATCGCTCAACACTTGGTTACGGACAAACTCATCACGTGATTTGTTTTTCCATACTTGTGCCCAACCAAGGAACACGCGTTGCTCACCAGTGAAGCCATCCATTACTGGCGATGGTTTACCGTCTAATGAGTTAATATACGCGCGATACGCGATGGTTAAGCCGGCTAAGTCACCAATGTTTTCACCTAAGGTTAACTTGCCGTTGATGAAGACATCTGGAATGACTTCGTAGCTGGAGTATTGCGCTGCTAACTTCGCACCACGCTCATCAAATGCAACACGGTCTGATTCTGTCCACCAGCTATTCAGGTTGCCATCACCATCGTATTTTGAACCCTGGTCATCAAATCCATGACCCAACTCGTGGCCAATCACTGCACCGATACCACCGTAGTTCACCGCATCTTCGGCTTCCATATCAAAGAATGGCGGCTGCAAAATACCCGCAGGGAACACGATTTCATTACGCACTGGGCTGTAATACGCATTCACAGTTTGCGGTGTCATGCCCCAGTCTTCTTCTTTCACTGGTTGGCCAATTTCTGCGATTTGCTCGGCGTATTCAAACGCGTATGAACGTTTGACGTTGTCAAGGAGGTTGTTATCAACGGACAACTTTGAGTAATCGCGCCATTCGCTTGGATAACCAACGTACGGCTTGAACTTGCCTAATTTTTCCAGCGCTTTTTCTTTCGTTTCGGGAGACATCCACTCCAATTCTTGAATGGATTCGCCGTACGCTTCAATTAAGTTCGCGACCAATTCTTCCATGCGCTTTTTAGCTGCCGGCGGGAAGTATTTCTCAACATACATTTGGCCTAAAACTTCACCCAGCGCACCGTTGGTTGCATCAACCCCGCGCTTCCAGCGTGGTTCTTGCTCTGGTGTACCATTCAGAACTTTGCCATAGAACTCGAAGCGACGATCGCTGATTTCTTCACTCAGGAGTGACGCGTAGCGGTTCACCGTACGTAACGTCAGGTAATGCTTCCAAGTTTCAACATCAATATCGGTGAACATTTCGCCGAATTTCTCGAAGTAGCTCAATTGTGACACGATGTATTCATCGGCTGCATCAATGCCCGTAATTTCCGCATAACGGTCGAAATCAAAGGTGTTCAGCAGTTGGCGCATGTCTTCCCGTGACTGCGGGTTATAAGTTTTATCTGCGTTACGACTTTCAACGCGGCTCCACTGCACCTCAGCAATTTGGGTCTCAAGGGCTAACACCGCATCGGCAGCGGCGGCTGCGTCTGCATAATCAACTAAGTCAAGAACATCTTGGATGTAGGCTTTGTAGGCCGCACGAATTTCGACCGACTTTTCATCATCTTTCAAGTAATAATCACGGTCAGGTAAGTTCAAGCCTGACTGCGACATGTACAAGCCGTTGTGGGTTGGATTTTTCTTATCGCCGTAGACATAGAAACCAAACGGACCGCCAACACCCATTTTGGTTAACTCTGCAAACCGTTCAACGACATCGTCATGGGTTTCAATTGCCGCAATAGCAGCTAAATCGTCAGCGATTGGCTGATACCCCAGCTCATTCAGTGTCTCAACGTCCATATAGCTGTTAAAAAAGTCACCAATTTTTTGTTCATTCGTGCCTGCCGCAGCATTTTGCGCAGAGGCTTTTTCAATCAAGCCACGTAAGCGCTCCTGGTTAAGTTCGCGCAATTCAAGGAATGAACCAATACGGGACTTATCCGCAGGCATTTCAGTGTTGTCATACCAAGTGCCATTCACATATTGGAACAGGTTATCCTGTGGGCGAACATTGGTGTTAAAGGCGTCTAAGCGTAATCCTGAAGTCAATTGCTGTTGCTCTTGCTGAGCAGCGGCTGACGTTTGCTGTTGTTCAGTTTGCTGTGGTGAGCAAGCAGCGACACCTAAGGCCAGCGCAACGCTCAAGGCTATGGTACTTAATTTAGTCATTGGGGTTCCCCGTTGTTCATTGAAATAATCACTTGCTTACCTTAAGCCAAGTAACGCCTTGGTACAACTGAAAAGCTTTGCGATGTATCGCATGGGCTTATTTCTTTATCGCAAAAACAAAAGCCCAACACTAAGGTTGGGCTTTTATGCATCAACGGATGCATCAAATTAAGGCTTGTGGCTGAATTACTTCGCCTTTTTGTTGGCCTTTTTATTTGGCAGGTCGGTAATACTGCCTTCAAAAATTTGCGCAGCCATGCCAATTGACTCGTGCAATGTTGGGTGCGCATGAACGGTTAACGCGATGTCTTCTGCATCACAACCCATTTCAATCGCTAAACAGATTTCACCCAACAATTCACCGGCATTGGAACCAACAATGGCGCCACCGATAATCCGATTGTTTTTGTCAAACAATAGCTTGGTGAAACCGTCGGTTGCACCTTGTGCGATGGCGCGGCCAGAGGCTGCCCATGGGAATACCGCTGCTTCGTATTCAATGCCTTGTGCTTTGGCTTCTTTCTCGGTTAAGCCCGCCCACGCAACTTCTGGATCTGTGTAAGCGATGGATGGAATTAATTTTGGATCGAAGTAGTGCTTCTTACCCGCAATCACCTCAGCGGCAACGTGACCTTCGTGAGCAGCTTTGTGCGCTAACATGGGTTGGCCAACAATATCGCCGATGGCGAAGATATTGCTAACGTTGGTACGCTGTTGCTTATCCACTTCAATAAAGCCACGGTCAGATACCTTAATCCCTGCATTTTCGGCACCAATTTTGTTACCGTTTGGTGCACGACCTACCGCCACGAGAACGGCATCATACTTAACTGGCTTCTCTGGCGCTTTGTCGCCTTCAAAAGTGACATAAATGCCATCTTTTTTCGCTTCAACTTTCGCCGCTTTCGTGTTCAACATAATGTTGTCGAACTTCTTCGAAATTGACTTAGTGAAAGCTTTAATAATGTCTTTATCAGCAGGTGGGATCAGTTGTTCAGTCATTTCTACGACATCAACTTTCGCCCCTAAGGCACTGTAAACACAGCCCATTTCCAAACCAATAATACCGCCACCTAGAATCAACATACGCTCTGGAATATAGCGTAGTTCAAGAGCTGCGGTAGAATCCCAAACGCGCTCGTCATCATGTGGCACAAATGGCAGTTTAATTGATTGCGAGCCTGCAGCAATAATTGCGTGCTCGAAATTCACGACGGTCACTTGACCATCGTTATCGGTAACTTTGAGCTGCTTATCACTGGCAAACTCACCCACACCGGTGACCACTTTCACTTTGCGCAGTTTAGACATTTGCGACAAGCCGCCGGTTAATTGGCCAATCACGTTTTCTTTGTGCTGACGAATTTTGTCGAGGTCAATTTTAGGAGCACCGAAATCAATTCCTTGCGCACCTGTGTGTTTCGCGTCTTCAATATGCTTGGCCAAGTGCAACAATGCTTTGGAAGGGATACAGCCAACGTTTAAGCACACCCCACCTAACGTGCTATAACGCTCTACAATTACGGTCTCTAAACCTAGATCGGCAGCGCGGAATGCTGCGGAGTAACCACCTGGGCCGCCACCAAGAACGACAACTTGGGCCTTCACTTCTTTGCTCATATCAACCTCGTTTGGATTCGGTAAAAACGTTGGGGCTGATTATAACAGCCCCGCGACGATTTGTTGAACTTATAGAATCAATTTACGAATATCTGAGAGTACTGCGCTTAAGTACACACTAAACCGTGCCGCCAACGCGCCGTCAATCACACGATGGTCGTAGCTTAAGCTTAATGGCAACATTAACCGAGGAACAAACTCGCTGCCGTTCCATTGTGGTTTCATTTCACTCCGCGAAACGCCTAAGATGGCCACTTCAGGAGCGTTCACAATCGGTGTAAATGCCGTTCCACCTATACCACCTAGACTTGAAATAGAGAAACATCCGCCCTGCATATCGGTGGCTTTCAGTTTCCCATCACGAGCTTTGGTACTGATTTCGACCAACTCTTCGGATAACTCATAAATGCCTTTGGTGTCCACATCACGAATCACCGGAACCACGAGACCGTTAGGGGTGTCGACCGCAATCCCGATATGAACATATTTCTTCATAATGAGATGTTCGCCATCCTCAGACAATGAGGAGTTAAACACTGGGAATTCACGCAGTGCTTTGGCGGCCGCCTTCATAATGAACACCAATGGGGTGATTTTAACACCGTCTTTTTTCTTCGCTTGCAACTCATTTTCTTGCTTGCGGAATGCTTCCATCTCAGTGATGTCGGCTTCGTCAAATTGTGTCACATGAGGAATGGTGACCCAGTTGCGATGCAAGTTAGGACCTGAGATTTTTTGGATGCGCGTGAGGGCAACTTCTTCCACTTCCCCAAATTTGCTGAAATCAACTTTGGGTTGGGCAATCACTTGCAAGCCACCCGCGCCTTGTGCAACACCCGCTGCAGCAGTGGCTTTCGGACGCGATAATTCGTATTTCACGTACTCTTGCACGTCTTCCTTAAGAATACGCTGTTTACGCCCGGTTCCGGTAACTTGCAATAAGTCGACCCCAAACTCATTGGCTAATCGACGAACCGCAGGAGATGCATACGCCAACCCATCGACTTTTTCCTTCTTATCCAATGGATGGTCAGGAACCGGTGGTTTGCGTGGTGCTTCAACCGGAGCTGGTTCGCTCACCGTGTTGGTTTCTGTGGAAGCTGCCGGCGCAGGCGCTGTAGCAGCAGCTGGAGCCGTCGCTTGCGTGGTTAAGGTAATCACCAACGCCCCTTGGCCAACTTTATCACCCACTTTAACAGCAACCGATTCAACCACACCCGCCGCTGGACTTGGCACGTCCATCGTTGCCTTATCCGTTTCAAGCGTAATTAAACCTGCTTCGGCCTCGATTTCGTCGCCCACGCTCACCAACACTTCGATGACATCCACTTCGCTATCAGTGCCGATATCAGGCACTGTCACTTCAATGGTTTCACTCACGGTTGCTGCGGGTGCTGCGGCAACGTCTGTAGCTGGCGCTGCTGTTTCTGGTTCGGCCTCGGCTTCAGCTGGAGCTGGAGCTGGTTCCTCACTCGCTGCAGGCGCTGCAGGAGCTGCTTCCTCTGCTGGTGCAGCCGCTTCAAAGAGAGCGATCAAGTCGCCCTCTTTAATTTTATCACCTACTTTCACCTTCAATTCAGCAACCACACCACTGATCGGTGCTGGAATATCCATTGTTGCTTTATCGGTTTCAACCGTGATTAATGAGTCCTCAACGGCCACTTCGTCGCCTTGACTCACTAAGACTTCGATGATTTCAACTTCATCACCACCCACATCTGGGGCTTTCACTTCATGTAATTCTGCCATGGTTACCTCCGCAGCCCTTGCTTACGCATACAATGGGTTGATTTTGTTGGTATCGATGCCGTAATCCGCAATCGCTTTCGCGACCACTTTGCTATCGATGGTGCCTGCTTTGGCCAACTCGCTGAGCGCAGCAACGACCACGTATTCAGCACTCACCTCGAAGTGACGGCGCAAATTCTCACGGCTATCAGAACGACCATACCCATCGGTACCTAACACTTTATAAGGTGTTGGGACCCATGCACGAACTTGGTCCGCGTATTGCTTCATGTAATCGGTTGCCGCAACGGTCGGCCCTTTTGCATCGCTTAGTACTTGCGTGATGTACGCTTGCTTAGGCTGTTCATCAGGATGCAACATGTTGTAGCGCTCCACATCATAGCCATCACGCGCCAGCTCATTGAATGACGTTGCGCTATAAACTTTGGCGTTAATGCCAAAGTCATTGGCGAGTAGGGTGGCCGCTTTACGGACTTGTTGCAGAATCGTGCCTGAGCCTAACAACTGTACTTCGCCTTGAGCATTTTTCGCTGTTTGGGTTTCAAGCAAGTACAAGCCTTTCAAGATGCCTTCTTCAACCCCTTCAGGCATCGCCGGTTGAACGTAGTTTTCGTTCATCACGGTGAGGTAATAGAACACGTTCTCTTGGTCACCATACATGCGACGGAGACCATCTTGTACGATCACGGCCACTTCGTAGCCATAGGTCGGATCATAGGTAATACAGTTAGGGACTGTGTTAAATAGGATATGGCTGCTGCCATCTTGGTGCTGTAACCCTTCGCCGTTTAACGTTGTACGACCTGC
The DNA here is from genome assembly GCF_900104245.1 of Pseudidiomarina indica. Taxonomy (GTDB): domain Bacteria; phylum Pseudomonadota; class Gammaproteobacteria; order Enterobacterales; family Alteromonadaceae; genus Pseudidiomarina; species Pseudidiomarina indica. The sequence continues at coordinate 47,749 of NZ_FMXN01000003.1, read as the reverse complement.
CGTACCCCCCACTAAGAACCCGCGTGCATGACTATCACCCGCTGCCCACACCAAATCGCCTACGCGCTGGAAACCGAACATCGAGTAGTAAATATAGAATGGAATCATCGGCTCGTTGTTGGTGGAATAACTTGTTGCAGCCGCGACCCACGATGCCATTGCACCGAGTTCGTTAATCCCTTCTTGCAACACCTGGCCTTTCTTATCTTCACGATAATAGGCAACTTGGTCCGCATCTTGAGGCACATATTTCTGGCCTTGGCTGGAGTAAATTCCTACTTGGCGGAATAAACCTTCCATCCCAAATGTCCGTGCTTCATCAGGAATAATCGGAACAATTCGCTTCCCAATATTTTTATCTTTAAGCAGCGCATTCAGCACGCGAACAAACGCCATGGTGCTAGAAATTTCACGCTCGCCCGAACCTTTAGTAATGGCTTCGAATGCTTTTAATGACGGAATTTCCAACTCAACACTGGTTTGTTTGCGGCGTTTTGGCAAGTAACCACCAAGCGCTTCGCGGCGCTCACGGATGTATTGCATTTCTTCGCTATCTTCTGGGAAGCGATAGAATGGAATCGATGCCAATTCTTCGTCTTTGATCGGAATATTAAAACGATCACGGAAGTGCTTAATCGCATCCAAGTCCATTTTCTTCACTTGGTGCGCAATGTTTTTCCCTTCACCCGCTTCACCCATGCCGTAACCTTTTACGGTTTTGGCTAGAATCACGGTTGGACGGCCCTTGGTGTTCACCGCACGATCGTACGCTGCATACACCTTCATTGGGTCGTGACCACCGCGGTTGAGGCGCCAAATGTCTTCATCGGTGAGGTTCGCAACCATCGCTTTGGTGGCTTCGCTCTTACCAAAGAAGTGTTCACGTGTATAAGCACCGCCTTTGGCTTTGTAGTTCTGATACTCACCATCAACGGTTTCTTGCATGATCTCAGCAAGGGCGCCGTCGGTGTCACGGTGTAATAACGGATCCCAGTAGCGGCCCCAAATCACCTTGATGACTTCCCAACCCGCTCCACGGAAGGTGCCTTCCAGTTCTTGAATGATCTTGCCATTGCCGCGCACTGGGCCATCCAAGCGCTGCAAGTTACAGTTGACAATAAAGGTCAGGTTGTCGAGGCCTTCACGGCTTGCCAAACCAATCGCACCCAAGCTTTCTGGCTCGTCCACTTCACCATCACCCAGGAAGCAATACACCCGCTGATTCGAGCAATCTTTAATGCCGCGATCCGTGAGGTATTTCAGGTAACGTGCTTGATAAATGGCTTGAATCGGTCCTAAGCCCATCGATACCGTTGGGAATTGCCAAAACTCCGGCATTAAATGAGGATGCGGGTAGGATGACAGGCCATTGCCGCCCACTTCTTGACGGAAGTTAATCAGCTGCTCTTCCGTAAGGCGACCTTCTAAGAAAGCGCGCGCATAAATTCCTGGGCTAACGTGCCCTTGGATGAATAAAAAGTCACCGCCGCCTTCTTCTGTCGCCGCGCGGAAAAAGTGGTTAAAGCCCACATCGTATAACATCGCCGATGACGAAAAGCTGGAAATGTGCCCGCCTAATTCCAATTCCTTTTGTGAGGCACGTAATACCATCGCTAACGCGTTCCAACGAATGGCAGCACGAATGCGCGCTTCAATGGTGCGGTTACCCGGCATGGTCGGCTCTTGGCTGGCCGGAATGGTATTTAAATAAGCGGTGGTCGCAGTAAAGGGTAAGTAGGCACCACTGCGACGCGCCTTATCAATCAGGTTTTCTAATAGAAAATGACCTCGTTCCGGGCCATCTTCCTCTAACACAACTTCGAGGGCTTCTAACCACTCGCGGGTTTCTTGCGGATCAATATCTACGTTCAAATGGTCGGTCATACTTCTGTCCTTACCCTTGCTGAGTTCGGCGTAGTGAGCGTTGAATACGAGATTGCTCTCGATTCGAGGCTAACAACGCATGTTCAATGTAAGCGAGTAACTGATGGCACGCCTCTCGCGCCTGCTCAGGTTCACCCGCCGCAATAGCGGCCACGATGTGGCGGCGGTGTTCATGAAGTTGCTGCATCACCCCTGCTTTATGTGCAAGGTCCTGCAAGTTTTGTTGAATATTGCGCTGCAAAATTCCCTGCATACTACGCACTAAGTGCAGCAACACCACATTGTGGGAGGCCTCGGTAATGCGCAGGTTAAAATCCATCAAAGTCTGTGCTTGTTCAGCCGGATCTTGGCCGGATTCTTTTTTTAACTTCGCGAAGGCGCCATGAATGGCTTCGATGTCAGGCGGCGTGCCTCGTAGCGCTGCATAATAGGAAGAAATTCCTTCCAGTGCGTGGCGAAATTCAAGTAAGTCGAACTGTGATTCAGGATGCTGCAATAACAGCTCTAATAAAGGTTCCGCGACACGTTCTTGCAGATTATCGCTAACGAAGGTTCCCCCTCCTTGGCGACGTTCTACCAGTCCCCGCGCTTCCAATTTTTGAATGGCTTCGCGCAGGCTGGGTCGAGAGACCGAAAACTGCGCGGCAAGATCACGCTCAGAAGGCAACCGCGTGCCCGCTTTCAAAGTGCCGTCCACAATCATGGCCTCAATCCGTTCCATGATGACGTCAGACAATTTGGTCGGTTGTATGCGCTGAAATGTCATAGCTTTCCTGAGATCTAACGATGCTACTTTAGCCATTGGTCATACCAATATACCAGCAATTGTAGATCAGACCTCAGAAAAAGCCAACTAGAATGCGACTAAAGCCATCCACCGATGGTTAAAAGTGCGGCAAATACGATATACAACAAGAAATTACGTTTTATGAGTGCCACAGTGGTCAGAGCAGTCAATGATTCGGCTTTTTCTGCAACTTTTGTGAGCGCAATAAAGTTATTCTGGGGCTTATTGCCAATTGAATTTAACCAACTCGCCGCCGCGGCAGAGAAGTTCCCCACCAACAACATGCCCAGCGTCATTAACCGTGTCGGCAACCAATCAATCACTTGGTTCACGGTCTGCCAATGGGGATGGCGGCTATGGCGCATATCGCGCAACGTGGCATAAACCAACGCTCCGGTCACGCCGAACAGCATAAAATAAATCATCACGGCAAAATAATGCCGCAAATGAATCCATAATAGATAATGTTCCACCGGCGCTGACTCATGCCGACCCGAGGCTTGCCGTAAGCGTTGATACTGACGTTCTTGTTCGTCCTCATCATCGTCCGCTGTTGCGGCAAGGTAGCGCTGGTACGCGTGCCGTGCGGTAGGTGCTTGAATGGCACTTAACATGCCCGCCACACTCACGATAAACGTCAACAAGGTATGATTGAACAGCAGTAACAGGAACCCGATTCCTAACGCAGGAATCAGCGCCCACAGCACATATCCTAATTCGTGCTGGCGCCAATTTTCGAGCTTGGTATGGCTAATTTGCCAATGTTGCCAACGTAAAATAATCCGTCGCCAATGCAGGTTTCGGGTAAACCTAAAGGTTCGTTCCAACGAATACGCCAGCAAGATTGTTAACAAGTACATGATGCTACCTTTTTGTTCACCAAGTGATAAAAATGCGCCCATTCAAACGCGGGACCTGGGTCTGTTTTACGCACTGGGGCAATATGTTGATGCCCCACAATACGATGCCGCGTTAAAGCAGGATAGTGCTGAATCAGTAATGCAGCAACGTCAGCCAAACGCTGATATTGAGCCTCGGTATAAGGCGTATGGTCCGTTCCTTCCAGCTCAATGCCTATACTAAAATCGTTACACCGCCGCCGTCCACAATAATGCGAGCGTCCTGCGTGCCACGCGCGCCGATGAAAAGGCACATATTGCACGAGTTCACCGTCACGCCGAATAAAACAATGGGCCGATACTCGCAGCCCTGCTAAGGGAGCAAAGTCGGGATGTGCTTGAGGATCCAAGGTTCCCATAAACAAGTCATCCACATAAGGCCCCCCAAACTCACCGGCCGGAAGGCTAATCCCATGCACGACCAACAAACTAATATCATGGGGATCAGGTCGCTCGTCGGCGTGAGGGGATGGCCGCTGCACCGCATCTGTTAACCAGCCATTATTAAGCATAGATTCTGATTTCTGTTTCGCCATTTAGGTTCTCCATTAACCCGATCAGAACCCTGCCTGTCAACTTTCTTCTTCACAAAGTAATGCAAGCGGTTCTTGTGTACCGTTCATCACCGCCCTACAATAGGAACCATGCCACAATTTAGTAACACCAATGGATAGCCACACCTATGACGACCCGAGTTGATCCCACCTTACTTGCCGCTGACCGAGAGCACATGGTTCAGCGTGCCTTGCTTGAAGATTTAAATGGTTTACAAGCCGAGCTCGATATCACCGCCCAGCTCATTGCTACCGATGACACGGCTACCGCAACCGTTATCACTCGTGAAGATGCCGTTATCAGCGGCATTGAGTGGGTGAATGAAGTATACCGACAATTGGGTGGGAGCGTCACCGTGCAATGGCAGGTGAAAGATGGCGATCACGTGAGTGCCAACAGCGTGCTCTGTCAACTCAGTGGACCGACCCAAGTTATTCTCACTGGCGAGCGTACCGCACTGAATTTTTTGCAAACCTTATCAGGGGTTGCTACCACCACCGCCCATTACGTCAAACATCTACAGGGTTCAACAACACGCCTACTCGATACGCGTAAAACCATTCCCGGTTTACGCACGGCATTAAAGTATGCAGTCACTTGTGGCGGCGGCGATAACCATCGTGTTGGTTTATATGACGCCTATTTGATTAAGGAAAATCACATTATGGCATGTGGTGGAATCGCACAAGCCATTCAAAAAGCGCGTGAATTAAACCCCGGAAAAGCCGTGGAAGTGGAAGTTGAAAACCTCACGGAATATCAAGCTGCGTTAGCTGCTGGGGCCGACATTATTATGCTCGACAACTTCACGCTAGCCGATATCTACACGGCGGTGGAGCAACGCACCGGGCACACCAAGTTAGAAGTATCAGGCAATATTACCGACGCTCGTTTGCAAGAATTAGCAGCCACCGGCGTGGACTTTATTTCGTCAGGCGCCATTACGAAAAACATTCAAGCAATCGACCTGTCGTTACGTTTGCAATAGCTCCCAGCATTTGACGGCTGCTCAGCGGGTGGTAAGGTGGTTGCCGTCCACCCGCACCTCCCAAATGGATTTAGGAGTTTGGCATGAGCAGCTATCGCCTTCACGGATTTACCCTCATTGAATTAATGATTGTGGTTGCCATCATTGGCATCTTAGCCGCAGTTGCAATTCCCATGTACAGTGACTATACCCAACGCGCTAAAGCAGCGACAGGGCTCGTTGCCTTGGCCTCCTATAAAACCGCGTTAACCATGTGCTATCAAACCCATGGCAGCTGGCAACGCTGTGTGGCTGGGCAGGCAGGTATTCCCCCAGCGATTACCCAAGCCCAGCAAGTACAAGGGTTACAGCAGGTGGTTATTCCCCAACAATGGACCCTCGGCAGCGCTTATGTTGTGCAAGCCACCCTTGATGCCGTTGCGGCCACCGGCGCTTTCCTGCAGGTTGAGCTCATTCCAATTCCCCTTGCTGGCATTGGCATGAGTTGGCATTTGAACTGCTCAGATTGGGATCCACAACACCATGAATCGCGCGTTGACGGCTGTCGTAATTCGCTGGGGCATCGCCCAACCGCGCCCAGCTATTAAAGGGGCTAAGCGAATGATTCATTACCTCGATGAGCTCCTGCAGCAAGCCATTCAACGCGGCGCTTCGGATCTGCACTTTGAACCCTACGCCGAGCATTATCGAATCCGTTTTCGGATTGATGGTATCTTGTATGAGGTCGCTCGCCCCCCGTTGCAACAAGCGAGTCAAATAGCTGCCCGTCTTAAAGTCATGGCCCAACTCGATATTGCCGAACGCCGCTTGCCTCAAGACGGGCGCTTGCAATTGAGTTCTCCGCAGCATGGCTCTGTTGACTTCCGAATCAGCACGCTACCGACTCAGCATGGAGAAAAAATTGTGTTGCGGGTGCAACAGCAAGCAACTGCCATTCCCGGTTTAGAGCAATTGGGTTTAACGGAGTCCCAGCAAACCCTCTACCGACAAGCCTTGCATCAACCCCAAGGGATGATTTTAGTGACCGGCCCTACCGGTTCCGGTAAAACCTTAACCTTATATGCCGGATTAGCTCTACTGAATACCAGCAGCCGCAATATCGCCACCGCCGAAGACCCCGTAGAAATGAGCGTGCCGGGGGTGAACCAAGTCGCCATTCACGTAAAAACCGGGCTAACCTTCAGCCACGCTTTGCGGGCGTTTTTACGCCAAGACCCTGACGTGATTATGGTGGGCGAGATCCGTGATCAGGATACCGCCGAAATCGCCGTCAAAGCAGCGCAAACGGGGCACCTGGTATTATCCACCCTGCATACCAATTCAGCCGCAGAAGCAGTAATCCGATTGCAGCAAATGGGGTTAGCGGCCTACAACTTAGCCAGCTCATTGCAATTTATTATCGCCCAACGCCTCGCTCGGTGTTTGTGTCAGGCATGCAAAGCGCCCGAGTTACTCCCTGCAGCAGAGCTGACTCGTCAAGGGCTCAACCACCCAGATTTGCCGCCCCTTAACTTGTACCAAGCCGTCGGTTGCGACCATTGCACGGATGGATACCGCGCCCGCATTGGCATCTTTGAAGTGCTCCCCATGACACCTGTATTACGGGATCTTATTTTGCAGCAAGCCAGTGCCACAGCCATTCAAACCTACGCCGCCGAAGCGGGCTTTATTCACTTGCGAACCGCGGCGCTCATGCACGTTGCGGCAGGCGTCATGAGTTTGGCCGAAGCAAATCGAGTGGTTGGCCATGGCATAACCTCAGCAGCGGCCGCTGGCACACCATGACCACACTCACCCCACCCCGCCGCCGGCAGCGTCAGGAACCCATTCGCCCAAGTGATATCCTCGCGTTGACGCGCCAACTGGCCACCTTACTGGGGGCCGGCATTCCAGTGGTCAACGCCTTGGAGTTAATGGCTCAGGGGCATCGCCATCACGGCGTGCAACAACTCCTACAGCAATTGGCGGCGGCCGTTAAAATGGGGGCGACCTTGACCCAAGCATTGCGTCAACACCCGATTCATTTTGATGCGCTGTATTGCGATTTAATCGCCTGTGGGGAGCAAACAGGCCAACTGGAACAACTCTTCAGCCAAGTGGCCGATTACCGCGAGCAAGTAGCGCAGGCTCGTCGGCAAGTTCGGCAGGCGTGCTGGTATCCCGTTGCTATTTTGATCTTTGCTGTGTTGGTGACCAGCCTGTTGCTGGTGTATGTGGTCCCACAATTCGCAGCGGTGTTTGCAGATTTTGGGGCGCCTTTACCTTGGCTCACTCAACAGGTATTGCAGTTGTCTGCGTGGGTGCAACGTTATGGGGCACTGCTGCTAGGCGGGAGTGTCCTTAGTATCTTGTTGGCCCGTCGTCATTATCGGCGTCACCGCCAGCAACAACGACGATGGGACACGCTGGTACTACGCTTACCCTGGCTCGGGCCGCTCATACAGCGCATGATTTTAGCGCGCTTTACCCGCACCTTGGCCATCACCCTGCACGCTGGTGTACCGATGTTATCCGCCCTGCAGTCAAGCGCCAATGCGTGCGGCAATCAATACTATCAACACCAGTTGGCGCAAGTGCATTATCAAGTTGCCCAAGGCATTCAGCTGCATGCCGCTTTACAACATCAAGAAATATTTCCTGATTTACTGATACAAATGATTTTTATTGGTGAGGAATCAGGTAGTTTGGATGCTATGCTTAATAAAATGGCAGCCATCTATGAACGCGAAGCACAAGAACTCATCAGTCAGTTGACGCGCATGCTAGAACCACTTTTTATGGTGGTGATTGGGGGTTTAGTCGGCAGCTTGATTGTGGCAATGTATCTTCCTATTTTTTCATTAAACAAGGTGATTGGCTAAATGGATTGGATAATCTCCCTCCCCACTCATAATCTCTGGGTCGCGACCACTGGATTGGTCTTAGGCGTGATCATTGGCAGCTTCTTAAATGTCGTGATTGCACGTTTACCAGTCATGTTACAACGCCAATGGGCACACGAATGTGCCGCATTACAGGGGAGTACCGGAATTCAAGAAAGTGCCCGCTTTAATCTGGCAGTTCCCCGTTCACAATGCCCACAGTGCCACACTCTCATTGCTTGGTATGACAATATTCCGGTGCTCAGTTGGTTGATGCTCAAGGCCAAATGCCGCCATTGTCACACGCCAATTGCCGCTCGTTATCCGCTCATTGAATTAGCTACCGGGATTATTTTTGCCATCATTGCTTGGTATTTTGGGGTCAGTTTAACGAGCTTGGTGTATGCGTGGTTAGCTTGTTTGCTTATCGCCTTATTCTTCATCGATTTGGACCACATGCTACTGCCTGATCAACTCACCTACTTGGTATTATGGTCAGGGCTGGCGTGGGCCTGGTACGGTGGCTCTATTCCACTTGCTGATGCAGTGCTCGGCGCCATGCTCGGTTACTTATCCTTATGGGCAGTGTTCTGGGCATTTAAATTGCTCACTGGCAAAGACGGCATGGGCTACGGTGACTTTAAATTGCTGGCAGCCTTTGGCGCTTGGCATGGCGCCCAACTGTTGCCCGTGACCGTGATTGCCGCCGCGGTCACGGGCGCCGTGATTGGAATGATTTGGCAACGAGTTCAACAACGGCAGGGGCAGCCAATTCCGTTCGGGCCGTTTTTAATTCTTGGGGGAACCATCGCCTTGCTATGGGGCCACCCGCTCCTGAGCATGTATCTTAACTGGGTGATGCGGTAATGTTTATTGTTGGGATCACTGGGGGCATTGGCAGTGGCAAATCCACAGTCACTCGGCTCTTTGAAAAATACGGCATCACCGTGGTGGATGCCGACGTCATTGCTCGTGGAATCATGCACGTTGGCGGGGAAGCGCTCACTGCAATTGCCCAGCGTTTTGGCAACGATGCGCTGCAGCAGAATGGCGAATTGAATCGTGCCTGGTTGCGAGAACGGGTTTTTTCTCACCCTGAAGATAAAGCCTGGCTCAATCAGCTTACCCATCCGCTTATCCGACAAGAGCTACTGGCCGCCCTTCATCGCGCCCAATCACCTTATGTGATTTTATCCGCGCCTTTGTTGGTGGAAAACGGGTTAACCGCCCTTTGCGATCGGGTTGCAGTAGTTGATGTGAGCCCAGCATTGCAACGCGAGCGTACCCAGCGGCGAGACAGCGTGCCTCTAGAGCAAGTCAATGCCATTATGGCGGCTCAAGCTAGCCGCGCTGACCGACTTGCAGCAGCACACGACATCATTGATAACAATACAACTGAACAAAATCTGATTCCACAGGTCGAACGGTTACATGAACTTTACTTACACTTAGCACAGTCAACGCCGTCAATGATTGAATCTTAGTGTTAAGGGGTTATGATAGAGCGGATGACACAAGAACACGTACAACCGACGATTATCTATGAGTACCCTCTGCTTGAGCGGGTACGCACCTATTTGCGCTTGGAACATATTTTACAGGCCTTACAGCCGTCGATCCCGGTCGATCAGTACAACTACACCCGTTATTTTAGCGCGCTGTTTGATATCGTTGAATTATGCGAACGCAGTGACGTCCGCACCGATGTACAAAAAGATCTTGAGCGTCGTAAAACCCAACTCAAGCTATGGGCACAACATCCTGACGTTAATCTGGAGCAGCTACAGCAAACACAAACGCGAGTCTGTGAGGCCTTAGCCGCCATTCAACCCATGAGTCGCGTGGGCAGTTCATTGAAACAGCATCGCCTGCTGAGCACCTTGCGCCAGCGTTTTGGTATGCCTGGGGGAACCTGTAACTTTGATGTGCCGCAGTTGCATTACTGGTTGCATCAGCCGCAAGCACTACGCGATGCCGACACCCAACAATGGTGGTCAGAGCTGACTGTTTTAGCTCATGGCATGGCGTTGGAATTAGAGTTGATGCGCAGTCAAGCACACTTCCGTCCCGTGATTGCGAAAAATGGCCTGATCCAAGAATCCATCGAGCCCCTCAGTCTCTTACGGATTCGTATTCCGACCACGGTGCCTGCCTACCCGGTTATCTCCGGTCATAAACAACGCTTTAGTATTCGCTTTTTACGCTATGAACCAATTCTCGGTAAAGCGTCATTGGACGAAGACATTGAAATTGAATTAGCCCTTTGCCCCTAACATTTCAGGCGCGTCTTGGAGTCGTTCAATAATGATTTCATTCGCCACAGGAAAGGGATAAGCCGTCAATTCATGCCGCGCGACCCAACGCCACTCTTGGCCTTCTTGTTGCTGCGGCTGTCCGCTAAATGCCGTGACCAACCACACATCCAATAACACTTGCTTATCCGGATAATCATGGCTAATCAGGGTGAACGGAGCTGCTGTTTTAACTTGAATATTGCACTCTTCTAGCAGCTCTCGACATAAGGCTTGGTAGACGTCTTCCCCCGCCTCAACCTTGCCACCAGGAAATTCCCATTTATTTCCTTGATGCAAATGAGCGTGACGACGGCTAATAAACACTTGACCGTCGGGGTTCAGAATCACCCCGACAGCCACATGTGTGCGTTTAGATGCGACCATGACAGTGCTTGTATTTTTTCCCTGAACCGCATGGACATGGCTCATTACGACCGACTTGCGCCGTTGCCGCTCGAGCTTGTTGTGGAGATGGTTCTGCACCACTGGTGGGTGAGCTTTCGTGTTGGAACTCTTTCGTTTGTGCGGCATCGGCAGCACGACGTTTTTCTTCAATCGCGTCCACTTCTTCTTGCGCACGAACTTGAACTTTGCTCAGAATACTAATGACTTCGAGCTTCAAGGCTTCCAACATATCAGCAAAGAGCTCAAAGGCTTCTCGCTTATACTCTTGCTTCGGGTTTTTCTGCGCATAGCCACGCAAGTGAATTCCTTGACGCAAGTGGTCCATGGCTGCTAAGTGATCCTTCCAGTGCATGTCCAAGCTTTGCAACATGATGGTTTTCTCAAATTGACGGAGCACCTGCGCGCCAACGACTTGCTCTTTCTGCTGATACTCTTCCAGTAACGCAGCAAGAACCCGCTCGCGGATCAGCACGTCATCCATGCTGCTTTCTTCTTCGAGCCATTGTTGAATCGGTAATTCAATCGCAAAGTCAGCACGTAAGCGGTCTTCTAACCCTGCGACATTCCACATTTCAACCAATGACTGAGGTGGAATATACTCAGCAACCACTTGCTCGACCACGTCTTCGCGGATGACTTCGATGGTTTCTGAAATATCGCCCTCATCCAACAAGGCGTTCCGTTGCTCATAGACCACTCGACGTTGGTCGTTGGCCACATCATCAAACTCAAGCAACTGTTTCCGAATATCGAAGTTACGTGCTTCAACTTTACGTTGGGCGTTCTCAATCGCACGGCTAACCCATGGGTGCTCAATTGCTTCACCGGGTTTCATGCCTAAACGCTTCATCATGCCGGCCATCCGATCAGAAGCAAACATCCGCATTAAGGCATCTTCTAATGAGAGATAGAAGCGTGACGAACCTGGGTCACCTTGACGGCCCGCACGGCCACGCAACTGATTATCAATCCGGCGTGATTCATGACGCTCTGTCCCGATAATATGCAATCCACCCGCTGCAATCACCGCATCATGGCGTTGCTGCCATTCGGCTTTCACCTGCTCGATTTGCTCGGCGGTAGCATCGGTTAATTGCGCCAATTCGGCTTGCAAATTACCACCTAAAACAATGTCCGTTCCCCGTCCCGCCATGTTTGTTGCAATGGTGACAGCACCTGGTAAACCAGCATGAGCAACAATTTCGGCTTCTTGTGCGTGGAATTTAGCGTTCAAGACACTATGAGGAATTTTTCGCTTGTTCAATAAGTTCGACAGTAACTCCGAGCTTTCGATCGAAATGGTTCCCACCAAGACTGGCCGTTTTTGTTCACGGCAAGTTTCGATATCTTTCACAATGGCTTCGTATTTCTCTTCCGCGGTCAGGAAAATCAAGTCGGCACGGTCGTCACGAATCATCGGACGGTTGGTTGGGATAACCACGGTTTCCAAACCGTAAATATGCTGGAACTCAAATGCCTCAGTATCGGCGGTTCCGGTCATCCCCGCCAGCTTGTTATAAAGTCGGAAGTAATTCTGGAAGGTAATGGATGCCAATGTTTGGTTTTCACTTTGAATGTTCACCCCTTCTTTGGCTTCCACGGCTTGGTGCAAACCTTCAGACCAACGACGGCCTTCCATGGTCCGCCCCGTGTGCTCATCAACAATAACCACTTGACCGTCTTTAATGATGTAATCAACGTCACGTTGGAACAGATGATGTGCGCGCAATGCTGCATTTACGTGGTGTAATAAGGTAATGTTGGCAGCCGAGAAAAGTGATTCTTCAGCACCTAACATGCCGCGCTGCTTTAACAGCTCTTCGACACGCTCTTGACCATGTTCGGTCAAATGAACCTGTTTGGATTTTTCGTCAATGGTAAAGTCGCCATCGCCGCGCTTTTCTTCAGTATCTTCATGCTCTTGTCGCTTCAACAAAGGCACGATGTCATTCATTTTAATATAGAGCTCAGAGCTGTCTTCGGCAGCACCCGAAATAATTAATGGGGTACGAGCTTCGTCGATTAAAATGGAGTCAACCTCATCCACAATGGCGTAGTTCAGGCTTTTCTGGACGCGTTCTTGAGGGCTGAAAGCCATGTTATCGCGCAGGTAATCAAACCCAAATTCATTGTTGGTGCCGTAGGTGATATCTGCAGTGTAGGCAGCGCGCTTATCAATTGGATTCATGCCCGGGATATTGAAGGCAACGGTCATTCCCAAGAATTCAAACAGCGGGCGGTTGGTCTCGGCGTCACGGCGTGCTAAGTAATCGTTCACCGTAACAATATGCACCCCTTTCCCCGTGAGGGCATTCAAATAGGCGGGCAACGTGGCGGTTAAGGTTTTCCCTTCCCCCGTCCGCATTTCTGCAATCCGGTTGTCGTTTAAGATCATCCCACCAATCAACTGCACATCAAAGTGACGCATACCAAACACCCGCTTCGATGCCTCGCGTACGGTCGCAAATGCTTCTACAAGCAAGTCGTCCAGGGAGGCTCCATCAGCAAGGCGTTGCTTAAACTCAGCGGTTTTTTGCTTCAGTTCTTCATCAGTAAGGGCTTCAAATTGCGGCTCAAGATTATTAATCAGAACCACTTTTTTCTGCAGACCTTTCAAAATACGGTCATTGCGACTACCAAACAGCTTACGAAACAGACTACCTAACATGTGAATTTATTTTCCTGTTGTCACGAGCACGCTGTCACTATTCAGCTGTGCGATAAACGTATTTATAAGGGTCGATTTGGCGATTATTACGCAATACTTCATAGTGTACGTGCGGGCCTGTGGAACGTCCCGTACTACCAATCAGAGCAATTTTTTGCCCGCGGGTTACCACATCCCCTTCTTTCACCAATAATTCCTTGCTATGTCCATAGCGGGTTTTTAAACCACCGCCATGATCAATTTCTATGAGTAAGCCGTAGCCTGAACGATCTCCGGCCCATGTTACCACGCCAGCCCCAGTTGCATAGACTCCAGCACCTTCTTCGAGACTCGCAAAATCGAGCCCTTTATGCATGGAAGGACGGCCATTGAACGGATCTTTGCGAATGCCATATTGCGAGGACAACCAACCCGACTTAATTGGACGACCCGCAATATAACTCTCGGCAGAGATATGGTGACTCATCATCACCGACTCAAGGAGAGACAATTGTTTTTGTTTATTGGAAAGCTCACCCATTAAACGTTCGATCTGGTCAATGACATCACGCCCATCAACTCGCGGAGCGTCCGCAATCGACGCTTCTGGGCCGCCCATAATCTCTCCTAAGGGCTGCTCGAATGCAAACTCACCATTATCTAACTCTGCCACCGTCGCTAAACGTCGACCCAGCGCGTCCAAGCGGCGCAATTGGGATTGCATTTCCCCAATATAGATGGTCATCGCGGCAAGTTTTTTCTCTGTTTCATCTTTTAAGTCGCGAATCACTTGCTGCTGAGCAGCAACAGCGACTTTTTCCTCATCAATTTTTGCCTGGACAATTTGAGGAGCAAGCCCTTGATATTCCCAAGGCTTTGATACGGCCAACACACCAAGCGCAGCTATTCCCATAAACGACAATAAACGCCGTCGACTGAGTTTTAAACCGAATTTAACTTTGGTGCCTCGGTAGAAGACTGATAGACTCATGCAATCTCTCGCTGCTTATTATAATTTAAATGGCACGCTACCATGGCCCGAAAAAGACCACGTAATATCCAACAACTTTTTAGCAGTCAGCGCTTTCAGCGTTTTACTGACTTTACCCACCAATATCAACACTGGCAACAGCAATTACAACAATGTCTTGCTGCGTTAGGGCTTGCGCCGTTAAGCCAGCATTGTACGGTGGTGTCAGTTCGCGCACACACCCTGATTATTGAAGTTCCTTCCGCTGCTATGGCGAACCGTTTAAAACTTCAACAACAGCGCATTATAACGCATTTTCAAGATGAATCTACGGGGCAAATCACCCAACTGGAAGTTCGTATCCGCCCGAGCCCAATTGAAGCGAGTGAACAAGCGGTGTCAGCCAGCAAAACACCCCCGCCGAAAGTCCCTGCAGAGGAGGTTAGTGTGGTGACTCAATTACGCGAACAGGCGGCACGTTGTGAAGAGCCTTTACGCTCACAACTACTTGCTTTAGCAGATAAATACGAACAGGAATAAGAGAGAAAAGACGACTGGAAAGCCCCCGGTATTAGGCTAATACCGGGGTACTGAATACAATTGGTGCCACTTCGGCATCATCTTCAAAGGTAACGAATTCCCACGCTTCTTGCTGTTGTAACACCGCACGTAGTAATTGATTATTTAAGGCATGGCCCGATTTAAAAGCACGTAAATGGCCTAAAATCGTATGTCCGCCCATATATAAGTCACCAATGGCGTCGAGTACCTTGTGTTTGACAAACTCGTCGTCGTAGCGCAAGCCTTCAGTATTTAAAATGCGGAATTCATCCAGCACCACGGCGTTGTCAAAACTACCGCCCAAGGCCAAATTGTTTGCGCGCAACATCTCAATGTCTTTCATAAAACCAAACGTACGAGCACGGCTGATTTCTTTGACGAAATTGTTGCTGCTAAAATTAATCGATAGCTGCTGCCCGGTGTTGGCGATAGCCGGATGATCAAAATCGATGGCAAAGTCGATGCGGAACCCGTCATGGGGTAGGAGTTCCGCCCACTTGTCACCTTCTTCAACACGTACTGGTTGTTTGATCTTAATAAACTTTTTTGCGGCCTTCTGCTCTTCAATTCCCGCGCTCTGTAGCAGGTAAATAAAGGGGTGAGAGCTCCCATCCATGATCGGGATTTCGTGGCTATCGACTTCAATAATGAGGTTATCAATTCCCATCGCAGCAAGCGCTGCCAACAAGTGTTCAACGGTAGATACACGTACGTTGTCGTCATTAATCAGACACGTACACATACGCGTATCCCGCACGAACTCAGCGTTCGCAGGAATATCAACCGCTGGGTTCAAATCGACACGGCGAAAGACCAGACCTGTATTCACAGGTGCCGGACGCAGCGTAAGCTGAACCTTGTTGCCTTTATGCAAACCCACACCTGTGGTTGCAATCGGCTGTTTGATGGTACGTTGTTTAATCATGTCTGCCTTCTCATTCTTGCGAAGAAGTCTCTAACCCTTTGACCAGCAAAAGGCGAAATAGTTTACCGAACTATCTTGTATTCCGCAATAAAATCGTCGAATTAATCGACTTGGCGTCGCAAAAACGCTGGAATATCTAAATAGTCCATGTCTTTTCCTTGACTCGGCTGTGGCTTCGTCGTCGGTTTCGTCGCTGGCATCGGCTCATCCATTGGCTCATCATCAAACTCAGCTTCCAGCTGACGAGCAGTTGCAACACTGCCGTAACCACTGGTTGGTGCTGCGTGACTTGGATGCGCACTGCTACGGCTATTGGCATAACTCGGCGCTGGCTCACGGCGATTAACGAGAGCAATATCCGGTTTCCGCTCACCGCCTAAGCCAGTTGCCACCACAGTTACCCGCAGTTCTTCTGACATATCGGTATCAATAACGGTTCCGACAATCACTGTCGCATTTTCAGACACAAAGCCTTTCACCACATTACCGACAATCTCGAATTCTTCCATGCTCAAGTCCATGCCTGCGGTAATGTTCAGCAACACGCCCCGCGCACCAGAAAGATCGATGTCTTCCAGTAATGGGCTATTGATGGCCATTTCTGCCGCTTCTTGCGCACGGTCTTCACCTCGAGCAACGCCGGTTCCCATCATGGCAGTGCCCATTTCACGCATCACTGCACGCACGTCAGCAAAGTCCACGTTGATTAAACCGTCACGGGTGATTAAGTCGGAGATGCCTTGAACAGCCCCTAATAATACGTCGTTTGCCTTAGCAAAAGCATCCAACAAGCTGGTACCTTTACCTAAAACTTTCAAAAGTTTCTCGTTCGGAATGGTAATTAACGAGTCCACATGGCGTCCCAGCTGGGCGATGCCTTCATTGGCCGCTGCCATCCGCCGTTGTCCTTCAAACGGGAAAGGTTTCGTGACCACTGCCACGGTCAGAATACCCAG
The DNA here is from genome assembly GCF_900104245.1 of Pseudidiomarina indica. Classification (GTDB taxonomy): domain Bacteria; phylum Pseudomonadota; class Gammaproteobacteria; order Enterobacterales; family Alteromonadaceae; genus Pseudidiomarina; species Pseudidiomarina indica. Next base: position 31,017 of record NZ_FMXN01000003.1, on the reverse strand, counting down.
CTCACGAGCCACTTCAGCCACCACTGGTGCCGCTCCGGTCCCGGTACCGCCACCCATGCCAGCCGCGATGAAAATCATATCCGCACCCTGCAATTGCTTGCGAATTTCATCCCGTGCTTCTTCAGCCGCTTGACGTCCAATTTCAGGGTTAGCGCCAGCACCAAGACCTTTGGTAATTTCCTGGCCCAACTGAATGGTGACATGCGCCCCATGGTTACGCAGTGCTTGTGCATCGGTGTTGGCAATCAAAAACTGAACGCCTTCGATGGACTCACTGATCATGTGTTTCACGGCGTTACCACCGCCCCCACCGACGCCAATGACTTTAATCACTGCGTCCGTATCAAAGTTGTTGAGTACTTCGAATACTTCTTCAGACATGTTGTTTCTCCTTTAACCTGCTTATTGTACTACCCCAAATTTCATATCCAAAACTTTGTTTTACTTAAAATTCGCCTTTAAACCAGCTCAATATACGTTTACTTAATCCAATCACATTGGTTGAGCTGTCCTCGCGTTGGCGGTTTTGAACATCTTGCTGCGCATAACGTAATAACCCGACCGCTGTCGCATAGGTCGGATCCTGCACGTAATCGCTTAAGCCGTGCATGCCAATCGGTTCCCCTAACCGGACTGGCATTTGGAAAATCTCTTCCGCAAATTCAACCGCACCTTCCATGCGGCCACAGCCTCCGGTCAAAACAATGCCGGCGGCGATTTGATCTTCCAAACCACTTTGAATAATTTCGTCACGTACGAGTTCAAACAATTCTTGGTAGCGCGGCTCTACTACTTCAGCCAAAATATGGCGCGCCATGCTGCGGGAAGGGCGTCCGCCCACCGAAGGCACCTCAATGTGGTCATCTTTCCCGACTAACTCTCGTAGTGCACAGGCATACTTCGTCTTAATTTCTTCCGCATGATTCAACGGTGTCCGGAAAATTTTGGCGATATCACTGGTCACTTGGTTACCCGCGGCTGGAATCACCGCCGTATGACGCAACACACCCCCGGTATGAATGTTGATATCGATGGTGCCAGCGCCCATGTCCACCAAGGCCACGCCTAAATCTTTTTCATCTTCTGTCAGAACCGCATAGCTGGACGCTAGGGCTGAGAAAATCAGGCGCTCCACCTTCAGTCCGCAGCGTTCAACAGCTTTTTCGATATTCTTGGCCATGTCATTGGCACAGGTAATGATATGAACCCGAGCTTCCATCCGCACCCCTGACATACCAATGGGGCTTTTAATGCTTTCTTGGGAATCAATAATGTATTCCTGCGGCAATACATGCAAAATACGACGTTCTTGTGCAATCGGGACCGATTTTGCTGCATGAATCACGCTATCCACGTCGTCTTGCGTTACTTCTGCTTCGTTAATCGGTACCATGCCGGACTCGTTTTGACAGGCAATATGCCGCCCAGAGATATTCAGATACACCGAGGCGATCCTGCAATCCGCCATCAACTCTGCTTCTTCTATCGCGCGTTGAATGGATTGCACCACCAAATTCAAATCATTCACCCCGCCTTTATCCATGCCTCGCGCAGCCGCTGCACCCACACCGATGACGCTAATATCACCGTCAGGCATCACTTCACCAATTAAGGTCACGACCTTACTGGTGCCGATATCCAGGCCAACAACCATGTTACGTTCTGCTGCTTTCGACATGTTCTATCTCTCTTGCTCTTCTTTCCAAGCCACCGCAACGCCGGTGTCATAGCGTAAATCTACGTAATCAATCGGCTGAGTTCGTTGCCGTATGAGCGTTGGGAACAAATCGATAAATCGTTGTACCCGCTCTAACAGCCCTTCTCGGCCTAAGCGCAGGCGGATGCCGGATAACAACTCCACATCCACCGCAAAACGCTCTGTGAGCGTCAGGGCTACCACTTGATGCCCATTCATATGTAACAACTCGGTCACTCGCTGATAATGCTCGACGGTTTCTTTCACCGCATGTTCTGGTCCCGATAATGCAGGCAAGAACTCCGTCAGTACTGCTTTATCAACCTCAAATACATCCCCATTCACACTTACCAGTGCATCAGGACGAGTCGCTGGGTTCCAATGCCCTAATGGCCGCCGTTCAACAATGAACACTTTCAAAATATCAGGCCATTCTTTGCGTACCGATGCTTGCTCAACCCAGGGCTGCGCTTCTAACAGTGCTTGCACCTGATTGACCTCTGCCGAAAAAAAACTGCCTAAGGATTCTCCGGCTAACGCTTCGCGCACTTGTGGGGGAGTTAAATAGGTCAGCTCCCCCTGTACTACCAATCGCCGCAATGGCACTTCATTGGCATCCATGGCGACGTAATACAACCACACCGCCCCTGCAATCGCTCCGATGACGACACTGAGAAAAAAGCTAAATCCCAGCCAAAACTGCCAGCGGAGTGCCGCCACATTACACCTCGCTAAGCTCGAGGATGCGCCATACTAACTGTTCAAAACTGATGCCTACCGCTTTCGCTGCCATCGGCACTAAACTTTTTGACGTCATCCCTGGCACCATGTTGGCTTCCAACAGATAAAAGTTACCTGCCGCATCACACATGGCATCAATTCGCCCCCAGCCACGCCCGCCCACAGCACGGAATGCTTGTTGTGCGAGCTCTTGTAATTCTGTTTCACGCGCTTTATCTAACCCTGCAGGGCAATGATACTGCGTGGTCGTCGCCTGATATTTCGCCGCATAGTCATAAAACTCATGGGCTGCTTGCACCCGAATCACCGGGAGTGCTTGATCCCCCAAAATACTCACCGTGTATTCGGGGCCGCTTAACCAAGCTTCAATCAATACTTCGTGATCGTAGTTGTGAGCTTGAGCAACAGCGGCAGCTAACTCCTCGCTGGTTGCAGCCGAACTCATACCAATGCTGCTGCCTTCTTGCGCAGGCTTAACCATGACCTTGCCCCCCAGTTGGGTCAGAATGGCTGCCCAGTCATGGGTTTCGTGACGCCGTACCACCACGCTTGCCGCCACCGGCAAGCCGGCAGCTTGCCAGACTTGTTTGGTGCGGACTTTATCCATGGCTAGCGCACAACCGAGCACGCCACTCCCCGTGTAAGGAAGGCCCATGGTGTTCAACGCCCCTTGAATGGTGCCGTCTTCTCCGCCACGCCCGTGCAGCACAATAAACGCACGAGTAAATTGCTGCTGAACCAATTCAGTCACAGGAACGTTCGCAGGATCAATGCCATGCGCATCCACTCCTTGTGCTTGCAAGGCTGCCAATACTGCTTGCCCAGAGCGTAAAGAAACGTCTCGCTCTGCTGAATGTCCGCCGTAGAGGACGGCAACTTTGCCAAACTTGGTGGCTGCCATTACTGTGGTTCTCCTTGCAATATTTCTGCCTTTTCGCGTAGCTGAGCGGGGAGCAACTGAGCTGCGACTAAATCGCGAGCAATGGCCCCGATATTGCCCGCCCCTTGGGCGATTACCAAATCTTGGGGCTGTAACACATCCGCTAATACTTTATACAAGGTCGGCCGATCGCCGACATAAATTGGTTCCAATTGGCCGCGCAATCGAATGGCGCGCGCCAGCGCTCGACTATCAGCGCCCGGCACAGGGGCCTCTCCCGCACTATACACATCAATTAACAGCAACACGTCAACGGCTCCCAGCACATTGACAAAGTCGTCAAACAAATCCCGCGTGCGGGAAAATCGGTGCGGCTGAAAAATCATCACCAACCGCCGCTCAGGCCAACCTGCTCGTGCTGCTGCAACGGTGGCCGCCACTTCCGACGGATGGTGTCCATAGTCGTCCACTAACATCACATCACCGGTTTCACCTGCCTGCGCGATAGGAAACTCCCCCAACGGCTCAAAACGACGGCCAATGCCCCCGAACTTACTCAAGGCACGAGTGATGGCATCATCGTCAACCCCCTCATCGGTGGCGACGGCAATCGCAGCAAGCGCATTCAATGCATTATGCTTACCGGGTAAATTTAACGTCACTGCTAAGGGTTCATGGCCATTGCGATGAACCATAAACGAACACTTCCCTGCGTGCTGCTGATAATCTGAACCACGCACTTCAGCATCGGCACTAAATCCGTATGTAATGGAGTGCCGGCCGAGTCTGGGCAGTAGCTCTCGAACCACGGGATCATCCACACACATCACTGCCAACCCGTAGAACGGCAAGTTGTGAAGGAAGTCGAGGTAGGTATCGAGCATTTTACTAAAATCGCCCCCGTAGGTGTCCATATGATCTGGTTCAATATTGGTCACCACCGATACCATGGGCTGTAAGTGCAAAAACGACGCATCCGATTCATCTGCTTCCGCAATCAGATATTTGCTTGTTCCCAACCGTGCATTGGTGCCAGCGCTATTTAATAAGCCTCCAATCACAAAGGTGGGATCCAGCGCTGCTTCTGCAAAAATACTGGCAATTAAGCTGGTGGTTGTGGTTTTACCATGGGTTCCAGCAATGGCAATGCCATGCCGAAAACGCATCAACTCAGCCAACATTTCAGCCCGCCGTACCTGCGGAATCATTCGCTCTTCTGCCGCAACTAACTCCGGGTTATCCGCGCGAATTGCCGATGACACCACAATCACATCCGCATTTAAAACGTTATCCGCGTGGTGGCCAATAAAAATCTCGGCACCAAAGCGACGCAACCGTTGAGTATTCGCATTTTCTGCCAGGTCTGAACCACTAATGGTGTACCCTTGGTTCAACAGCACCTCGGCGATACCACCCATCCCTGCGCCACCAATGCCGACAAAATGGATGCGACGTACGCGACGCATCTCCGGCACGCTGATCACAGTAAATGGAGTGGATTTCTCATGCTTCATAACTATTTGCCTACTTTCACGGGCACTACTTTGGCCCATTGTTCACAACGACTCACCACGGTTTCAGTGGCGTTCGGATACGCAGCTTGAGCTGCGTGTTGGCGCATTTTCTGGCGCACTTCTGGTTGCATGAATAACTCGTGCAACAAGGCAACCAACGGAGTCACTTGCTGCAATTCGGTTTGGGGTAATAACCGTGCTGCCCCCACCCGTACCAACTCCTTTGCATTCGCCGTTTGATGGTCATCCACCGCATGGGGCAAAGGCACAAATATTGCCGGCGTCCCGATCACTGCTAATTCTGCCACCGTAAGTGCTCCGGCACGACAGATGACCACATCTGCAGCACTATAAGCGGCATGCATATCATCAATAAATTCACTCACTTCCAACTGCGCCAGCGGCACTTCTGCGTAGGCCTGAAGCACTTGTTCTCGACTGCCTTGCCCACACTGGTGTTGCACCTGCAACTGAGCTTTCAGGCTCGGTTCCAACTGCTGTAATGCTGCAGGAACCGCACCGTTCAATGCTTGCGCACCCAAGCTGCCACCTACCACTAATAACCGTAACGTGCCACGTTCGTTAGTTTTTACTGGTGTTTGCGACCATTCAGCTCGTAACGGATTCCCCACCACCTCGGCCTGCGGTAATTGCTCTTGGGCAGCAGCGAAGCCCACCATGACATGCTGCGCCACCCGGGCTAATAACTTGTTCGTGAGCCCCGCCACAGCATTTTGTTCATGGACCAACACGGGAATTCCCAGCGTCCGCGCCGCAAGCCCTGCCGGACCGCAAACATAGCCACCAAAGGTGACCAACAGCTGTACTTGATGGTGTTGTAAAAGCTTTCGGCTTTGTAACAACGCCTTGAGCAATCGCCAAGGGCTCGTTAGCTTGCGCCACCAGCCGTATCCGCGGACACCTTGCATTGCAATTAGCTCCAACGGAAAGCCCGCTTGCGGAACCACCTTGCTTTCTAGCCGTTGCTCGGTCGTACCTAACCACACCACGTACCACCCCGATTGGCGTAGCTGCTCCGCCACCGCTAAGGCAGGAAACACATGACCGCCAGTTCCGGCGGCAGCAATCATCACCCGTTTCATGTGGCGCCTCCGGATTTTGTGGGGCCGCGGCGTAACGCGACTTGGACCTGACTCACACGCATTTCATAATCAATGCGTAACAATAAACCGACCGCAATGCAGTTAATTAATAAGCTGGTGCCACCGTAACTCACTAACGGCAGCGTCAGCCCTTTGGTCGGCAACAAACCAGCCGCCGCACCAATGTTGACCATGGCTTGGAACGCGAACCAAATGCCAATACCGTAGGCCACAAACCCACCGTATTGATGCCCTGCCTGCAATGCATTACGCCCGAGTTGCATGGTTCGCACCACCAACGCGAACGTCAGCAGCAACACCACCAAAATACCAAAGAATCCTAATTCTTCGCCCACCACTGCCATAATGAAGTCGGTGTGTGCCTCGGGCAGGTACTGGAGCTTCTGAATGCTGTTTCCTAGCCCTTGCCCAAACCAATCGCCACGGCCAAATGCCATCAGTGATTGGGTCAACTGATAACCGCTCCCGAATGGGTCTTCCCACGGGTCTAAAAATGACACGACGCGCCGCATCCGATACGGTTCCTTCACAATCAACAGCACAATCACGAAGGCAAAGGTCACCATCACCGCAAAAAACTGCCACAGCCGCGCACCCGCTAAAAACAACATTCCAACGGCGATACAGGACATCACCACAAGGGAACCAAAATCAGGCTGCAACAACAGCAGCAGAGCAAAAAAGAACAATACAATCAGAGGCTTAATAAAACCCTTGATGTTTTCCTGAACCTCACCAACACGCCGCGTCAAATAACTGGATAAATAGATGACAAAAAACAGTTTGGCGACTTCTGCCACCTGCAAGGTCATGGGGCCGATTTTAATCCACCGCTTGGCACCGTTTACTTCATGTCCAATCACTAACACCACCGACAGCAGCAATAAGGAACTCAATAATAGAGTTCCACTACCCGCCAGCCACCATTGCACCGGAACCTGCATCACCACAAACAACAATCCCAGCCCCAACACCACGTACATGACATGGCGTGTCATAAAATAGAATGGATTCCCCGTTAACCGTTCGGCCGCAGGAAACGAAGCCGAAGTCACCATCACTAACCCAATCGCGATTAACGCCAGTGACGCCCACAAAATGACCCGATCAAACAACACGCCGTGTTCACGCGGTACCCACCAGTCATACCAGCGTTGCCATATTGGCGTGGCAGCACTATCAAGCGCAGCTGGAATGGTTAATTCCAACTGTTCTTCGGCTGGTGGTGAAAGCTGCGCTTTACGCGCCCGCGCGACCATAATAAGCCTCCACTGCAGCGCGGAATTTCGCGCCACGTTCCTCATAGCTCTTAAACATGTCCCAACTGGCACATGCTGGCGATAACAACACCATGCTGTGTGCGGTCGCAATTTCAGCTGCCACTTGCACAGCTTCTTCAAGTGAAGTCACCGTAATGGCATGCTTCACCTGATTTGCAATCCGCTCCCCATCTTTCCCGAGCACAATTAACACATCGACCTGCTGCAAAGCGGTACGAAAATAGCTGAAGTCAGCTCCTTTGCCGTCACCTCCGGCAATGACAATCAATTGCCCTCGCACCAGCGGTCGTAACCCGACAATGGCCGCTTCGGCCGCGCCAATGTTGGTTGCTTTTGAATCATTGACCCAGGTCACCTGCTGAAACTCCCCGATCCGCTCACAACGATGGGGCAGTCCTTTAAATTGGCGAATGGTTGCTACTACGTGCTCCGGAGCAACCCCGCAAGCACTCACCAGCGCTAATGCCGCTTGGATGTTTAGCAAGTTATGCACCCCAGTGAGCTGCAGTTCACTGGCGCGAAGTACGGGCTTACCATGCGCAGTAATCACCCAATCGTCCGCTTCTTCCACCAAGCCGTAGCAATGTGGCCCTTGCTCATGAGTGGGGCTGAGCCCAAAGGTCAGCTGCTGATTTTCAGGCACTAACGCCGGCGCTGTGGTTTCTTGATCGCGGTTCCAAACGGCAATATCGGTATGCAAATAAATTCGATGTTTGGCGTTGGCATAGTCGCGACTATCGTTATAGCGATCGAGATGGTCGTCACTGATATTCAGAATCGTCGCGGCACGGAAATGCAAATTGTGCAGCAACTCTAGTTGGAAACTGGATAACTCAATCACAAACACATCAGCGGGCTGTCCGACCAACTCCAACACCGGCACGCCAATATTGCCACCCATCGCAACCCGCAGCCCTGCCGCTTCAAGTAGCTCAGCAACCAATCGGGTGACCGTCGATTTGCCATTCGACCCAGTGACGCCAAGCACAGGCTTATTGGCATGCTGAGCGAACAAATCCATATCACCAATCACTGGGATAGCCGCATCACGAGCCATTTGCAGGACAGGTGTCCGCAGATCAACCCCTGGGCTCACAATGAGCAAATCCATGGCCAAGAGATGTTCCAACTCCAACGGCCCGGTATGGATTTCCAAATCGGCCGCAAGCGCCTGTAAGTCAGCTACCCCAGGAGGCTGCAACCGCGTATCGAACACCACGGGCTGGATATCACGCGCAAGGAGATAACGGACACACGACAGCCCGGTCTGTCCAAGACCGATCACGCCAATCGATTCATACTGTTCGAGTGCCAATAGTTTCATCGTTTATCTCAGCTTTAACGTTGCTAAGCCAATCAGTACAAAAACCAAACTTAAAATCCAAAACCGCACAATCACCCGCGGCTCTGGCCAACCTTTGAGTTCATAATGGTGATGAATGGGCGCCATTCGAAACACGCGTTTACCACGCAGTTTATAGGAACCAACTTGCAACATGACACTGACGGTTTCCATCACAAACACGCCCCCCATAATGAGCAACACTAATTCTTGTCGTACCATCACCGCGATCACCCCTAGCGCGGCACCCAAGGTCAGTGAGCCGACATCCCCCATAAACACCATGGCTGGGTAGGTGTTGAACCATAAAAAGCCCAGCCCGGCACCAAAAATGGCGGTACAAACAATGAGCAATTCACCCGAAAGCGGCAAATAAGGAATATTTAAATACTGGGCAAAATTCGCGTGCCCTGAGGCATAGGCGAAGACCCCCAGCGCACCAGCCACCATAATGGTAGGCACAATCGCCAAGCCATCTAGGCCATCGGTTAAATTCACCGCGTTACTGGTTCCCACAATGACGAAATAAGCCAGCAAAATGTAGAACAAACCTAGTTGTGGCATCACGTCTTTAAAGAACGGCACCAACAACTGGGTTTCTGCGCCAACGGTAGCATTGCCGTATAAATACACCGCAGCCAACGTCGCAATCAGGGATTGCCAGAAATATTTCCAACGCGCAGGTAAGCCGCGCGGGTTCTTTTGCACCACTTTTCGATAATCATCGACAAAGCCCACCAAGCCAAAGCCCAATACCACCGCGAGTACTACTTGCACGTAATGGTTGCTTAAATTGGCCCACAACAAGGTCGACAGCACAATGGAGGCGATGATCAAAATCCCCCCCATGGTCGGGGTGCCCGCTTTGGCTAAATGACTCTGCGGACCATCATCACGAATCGCCTGGCCGACTTGGAGTCGTTGCAAATACTTAATCAGCGCCGGCCCTAACCACAGCGAAATCAACAGTGCGGTCAGCACACTCAAAATCGCCCGCATCGTCAGGTACGAAAATACGTTAAACACTGAGGCATAAGGGGTTAAGTATTCTGCCAGCCACACTAACATGCAGGGGTTCCTTCTATAGAAGTCATCGGCGTTAATTCTTCCTGTCTTGTTGTTAAGGCATCCACGACACGTTCCATACGCATACTGCGGGAACCTTTGACTAAAATTGTTACGGGTGCAGGCGCCTGCTGCACTGTTGCGATGATGGCATCAACCAACGCTGGTAACTGTGAAAAGTGCCGCCCACCACAGCCGTTAAACACCGTACTCGCACTTTGGCTAAGCACACCAAGGGTGAACAAGTTATCGATACCAACGGCTTTGGCATAAGAACCGATTTCTTCATGGTACTCACGCGCACGGGTTCCTAATTCGCCCATATCGCCAAAAATCAACATGCGATAGCCTGGGTAAACGGCCAACATATCGAGTGCGGCCTTAACCGAGCCCACATTCGCATTGTAAGCGTCATCAATCAGTCGAATTTGAGGAGTTAGCGGCATCACATGAAGGCGCCCAGCAACAGGCTTCAGCTCTGCTAGTGCCACCTGCGCATCAGCCAGCGCACAACCTACCGCAAGTGCCGCCCGAATGGCTACCAGCGCGTTGTCAACATTGTGTAAACCTGGCAAATTCAGGCTAATTTTTCCGCGTTGTGGCTCTGGTCCGCTAATTTCCACCTCAAATTCAGCACATCCGTGCGCATTCAACTCAACGTGATACGCGCGAATATCAGGGAGGGAGCCTTCGTCCTGCTCAAGAACTCGCCCAAAGGTTTCGTGTTGCTGCTGTTCGAGCAACGTGGCCCAGCATGATGCGAACATCGAATGATGCGGCGTCAGCGCGAGACCACCCGCCGCCAACCCGCGAAAGATCTCTGATTTAGCTCGGTAAATGCCGTGAATATCACCAAAGCCTTCTACATGAGCTGGGGCAACATTGTTAATAATGGCTACATCAGGTCGGGTAAGCTTGGTGGTATACGCAATTTCACCTAAATGATTCGCCCCCAGCTCAATCACTGCATACTGATGGTGCGGCTCCAACCGCAACAAGGTGAGCGGCACGCCAATATCATTATTGAAATTGCCAGCCGTTGCTAACACGTCACCGCGCTGACGCAAAATGGCGGCAATCATTTCCTTCACGGTGGTTTTACCGCTACTGCCGGTAATGGCAATAGTTTTAGGAGCCACTTCGGCCTTCACCGCAGCGCCCAATAATCCCAAAGCATAGCGGCTATTCTCCACGATCACCTGGGGCACCTTGGCACAAATGGCGTCGGTTAAAGGACGCTCGACCAGCAGTGCCGTCGCCCCTGCTTGCACGGCTTGCGGCGCAAAGTCATGGGCGTCATGATTGTCGCCAACCAAGGCAATAAATAAGCACTCCGCCGGAATCTGACGAGAATCCGTGCTGACTTGGGCAATGGAGCAATTCGCGCCCTGTAGTTGCCCTGCCACGGCGGCTGTCACCCACTGCAAATCAACGCGAATCATGCTTCACTCTCCGCGCTTGCTGCTGCCATAATTTCTGCCACCCATGCTCGTTCGTTATAATCCGTTCGTTGCTGGCCAATAATTTGATAGTCTTCGTGCCCTTTGCCTGCTAATAACACCACGTCATTGGGTTGCGCTTGAGCAATCACTTGTTGGACGGCATGTTCCCGTCCCATTATCACCTGAACATTACGCTGCCGCGGCATGCCCGCCAAAATATCTCGCACAATTTGTTGCGGATCTTCGGTCCGTGGATTGTCATCGGTCACCACCACGCGATCAGCGAGTTCCGCAGCGACGGCTCCCATTTGGGGACGCTTACCACGGTCACGATCACCCCCACAGCCGAACACACACCACAAGGTTCCGTGGCAATGTCGGCGCAGTGCGGTGAGCACCTGTTGTAAAGCATCTGGAGTATGCGCGTAATCAACAATGACGAGAGGTTTATTCGTACCGCTAAAAGCTTCCATCCGACCTGGCACCGCATGGAGCTGACGACAGGCAGTCACAATCGCAGCGGGGTCATACCCCAAGTTCAACAAACTGGCGATTGCAGCCAGCAGATTATACACGTTGAAGCCGCCTAATAATGGAGAATATACGTGATAATCCGTGCTATCTCCGGCATGTTGTTGAACCCGTAGGGTAAATTCTGTGCCCTCGGATGCATACTGAATATTTTCTGCCCACACACTGCGACTTGCGCTTTGTGGAATCAGACTAAAACGCCAGCTTTCGGGACGATCCGGCAACCAAGCGGCAATGGCTGCATCATCCGCATTGAGCACGCTGCGCTCAGTATTTAATTCAGTCAATAAACGGCGTTTCGCACCTGCGTAGTGGGCCATGGTGCCATGGTAGTCGAGGTGTTCACGGCTAATGTTCGTCGCAACTCCCACCGCGAAGTGGATGGCTTCGACACGCCGTTGAACCAGCGCGTGGGATGAAACCTCCATTGCCACCGCTTGCGCCCCTTCACTGTGCAGCACATGCAACCGGTGTTGAACCGCAACGGCATCGGGTGTGGTATGAGTTTCTGCCAATAATTGCCCGGGGAACCCACTGCCGGTGGTTCCAATCACGCCACAGCGAGTTCCAAGCGCAGTTAATAGCTGGGCCACAATATAGGTCACTGAGGTTTTGCCATTGGTGCCCGTAACCCCAATCACCGTTAAATGCTGAGAAGGTTCATGAAAAAATCGCCCAGCAATATGCGACAGTTGATTTTTCAACTGCGGCACATGCACCAACCAAGTTCCTTCCCGCTGTTCGATGCCAACGGTTTCAGCTTCCGCCAACACCACCGCCGCACCGGCGGCAATAGCCGCGTCAATAAATTGGCGACCATCCACCTGGTATCCGGGTACCGCCACAAACAAATCATTGGCCGCAACCTGACGGCTATCAAGCTTTACGCCGCCTACTTTGACCGCGGGTAAAGGAAGCGGGTAATCAGGTAACAGAGCAATTAAATCCATCATGTTAACCTCCAAACCCAGCAGCTTTGAGCTGCGCATCCGCTAAATTATCAGGCGGCACATTCATCACCCGTAAAGCATTACTCACAATTTCAGCAAACACCGGTGCTGACACTTCACTACCATAATACTCATCACCACCAGGTTCGTTGATGGTCACGACCACCGCAATGCGTGGGTTACTGACCGGTGCGATGCCGGCGAACAAGGTCACATATTCGTCCCCATAGCCCCCCGCAATGGCTTTGCGCGAGGTTCCTGTTTTACCGGCCACGCGATAGCCACGCACTTGCGCCCGCCGTCCGGAGCCATTGGCGACCACGCTTTCTAGCATCGCTAAAACCGTGTCAGCGGTTTCTTTGGAGATCACTTGCCGCCCCTCCGGAACCCCTTCTCGACGTTGAATGGTCAAGGGTAGACGTTTGCCGCCATTGGCGATAATGGCGTACATTTGCGCCAGCTGTAAGGTGGTTGCGGACATCCCGTAACCATAGGACAAGGTCGCGATTTCAAAATCTGACCAACGTTGGCGGTGTTGCAGCACCCCAAAGCTCTCACCGAGCATGGCAACGCCGGTATCATTACCGAACCCGACCGCGGCATAGGTTTCTAACATCGCTTCAATGCCTGTTGCTAACGCAATTTTCGCGGTTCCCACGTTGCTGGAATTCTCTAAAATCTGGGTAATGGTTAATTCGCCGCGATTGATCGGATCGCTGACTCGTCGCCCCCCTAAACGCATCCAGCCTGGGCTGGTATTGATCACATCTTGGGGCTGAATCACCCCTGCCTCAAGGCCTGCAATCACTGCCAGCGGTTTGATGGTTGAGCCCGGTTCGTAGGTGTCGGTAATCGCGCGATTACGCAATTTATGTGGCTGCAAGTCACTGCGGTTGTTCGGGTTGTAGGACGGGCTGTTGACCATCGCCAATACTTCGCCCGTTTTAACATCAAGAATCACAGCAGAACCTGAGGTCGCTTGGTGATAACGCACGGCTTTCTTGACCTCAGTGTATGCTACTGCCTGCAAGCGTTGATCAATGCTCAATGTTAATTGTTGTGGTTGTTGTGGTTCCGTAATGCGAATTTCCTCAACAACCCGTCCTGCCGCATCCTTGCGATAAACCCGCTCCCCTGGTATGCCGGTTAATACTTGGTTATAAATCGCTTCTAAGCCTTCAATGCCCACCCCATCGATGTTGGTGAACCCCACCACATGGGCAGCAATTTCACCTGCTGGATAAAAGCGACGCGATTCAGTTTTCAGATAGACCCCAGGAATATTCAGTTGGCGTACAAACTCCGCCACTCCGGGAGTCACCTTGCGATCCAAATAGACGAAGCGGCGACTTGGATCGCCCACTTTATTTAATAATTCATTCACATCGGTCCGAAACACTTCGGCTAACGCTAGCCAGCGCTCACGATTTTCCAGCCCTTGCCCCTCATGCACCCGCTTCGGGTCGGCCCAAACCGTTTGCACCGGTACACTCACCGCCAATTCACGGCCGTTTCGATCAACAATGCTGCCCCGCTGAACCGTGGTGGTATCAGCTCGCAATGAGCGGCGGTCGCCTTCATAAATCAGCCGTTCCGGTTCAATCAATTGGATATAGGCGGCACGCGCCACCAACGACCCAAACACTGCGGCCACAATGAGCATGGCAAAAACGTAGCGGCCCTTGCTTAGATGCGGCGGATTTTTTTTGCTGCGGCGGCGCATCGCTGGAGGTTTTATTGCCATGGGATCAGCACCTCCTGTTCAGGCTCTGGACGTACCATGCCTAGCCGCTGCTGGGCAATACGCTCCACGCGGTTATGTTCCGTCAGCGTGTTCTGCTCTATCTGCAAATGACGCCATTCAATATCGATGTCGTCCCGCTGGGATAACAACTGATCGCGCTCGATGGTCAATAACCGATGACTATGAGAAACATAGATCACCGCCATGGCGCTGGCGATAACCATTAAAAACAGCAACACCAACACAAAGTGTTGGCGCAAATCATCCCAAAGCACACTGATTAAAGCGGGAACGCGTCGGCTCTTCATGACGGTAACCTCGCAGCCACCCTCAGCACCGAACTGCGGGCCCGAGGGTTCAGTTGAATTTCCTGTGCCGAGGGTTTGATCGCTTTACCGATCAATTGCAGGGTTTGTTCGCGGTCGAAATCAACATCGCGAATTGGCAGCCCCGGTGGAATGGCTCGGCCTTGCGCTTGCTTGCGCATAAAGCGTTTAACCAAGCGGTCTTCCAGACTATGGAAACTAATAACGGCTAAGCGCCCTTCCGGCTTAAGCCCTTGCACAGCGGCAGCCAGCGCTTGCTCTATCTCATCCAGCTCGCCGTTAATATGAATTCGAATTCCTTGAAAACTACGAGTCGCCGGATGCTTGTGCTTATCTTTAAATGGCACCGTTGCAGCAATCAGCTCGGCCAACTCACGGGTGGTGTGGAACAGTTGCTGTTCCCGCCGTTTCACAATCGCCTGGGCAATGCGCCAAGCGAATCGCTCTTCACCGTATTCGCGCAGCGCAAACGCAATGTCATCGGCACTGGCGGTATTCAGAAAATCGGCGGCAGTAAGCCCTGTGGTGGTGTCCATGCGCATATCAAGGGGACCGTCGCGCATGAAACTAAAGCCTCGCTCGGCATCGTCTAATTGTGGGGAAGACACGCCAAGGTCAAACAGAATGCCATCGAGTTGGCCATGCAGTTGATGTTGCTCTAAGACATCGGCCAACCGAGAAAATGGGGTGTGGATAATGGTAA
Organism: Pseudidiomarina indica; assembly: GCF_900104245.1. GTDB lineage: Bacteria > Pseudomonadota > Gammaproteobacteria > Enterobacterales > Alteromonadaceae > Pseudidiomarina > Pseudidiomarina indica. The sequence goes on along the minus strand of NZ_FMXN01000003.1, from coordinate 15,679 downwards.
AGCGTGGGTCGTGCTGAAACTCAGCAGCGGCAGCAATCGCAGTGGGGTCACGATCCAGAGCGTATAAACGCCCTGCCGCATTGAGTTGCGATAAAATGGCACGCGAATGCCCCCCTCGACCGAAGGTTGCATCTAAATAAATTCCGTCTGGTTTGATCGCAAGTGCCGTCAATGACTCTTGCAACAAGACCGAGACGTGGGGTTGCGCGTCTGTTGCCATTATATTGAGAAATCTTGTAAGCGTTCACTTAGGGCCATGTCGTCTGCTTGCTCCGCAGCCATATCAGCTGCGATTTGCTCATGCCATGCCGTTTCTGACCAAAGTTCAAATTTGTTGAGCTGACCAATCATCATGATTTTTTTGCTCAAATCCGCATGCTGACGCAACGTTGGTGCAATCAAAATACGGCCGCTTTTGTCCATTTGGCAATCTTCGGCATGACCTAACAGTAATCGCTGCAGGCGACGCTCTGCGGGGTTCATACTGGATAAGGTAGTGAGTTTTTGTTCAATGATTTGCCACTGTGGCAACGGGTACAACAACAAGCAAGGCTGCTTAATATCGATTGTGCAGACCATTTGGCCATCGCAATCCAGCAGCAAGCTCTTGCGATACTTTGCTGGTATCGCAAGTCGACCTTTTTCATCGAGACTGACTGCCGTTGCACCACGAAACATTGTTTTGATCCACTATTACCCACTTTTCCCCACACATGACAGTCTAGGTGGCGTTCTTTCCACCTGTCAAGGGAAATTGAAAGGAATTCGACAGTTAACAGTGCTTGACGGAGAAAGATTGGTAAAGGATGATGCTAAAGTGATGGCAGATAGCATATAATTCTAACAACAAGCTTGTTCGCATTTGATGAAGCTAAATAACGACGTGGTAACTATTCCTGATCATAAAGGTAAACGTTCAGAACGCTGGCGGTTACTCAGCTACTTAGTGGTTGCACTATTTATTGCATCCGCATTGCTGTACGCAGTTTATCTTGTGGTAGACGGCGAACGTCAACAGAAGCTTGAAATCGAAAAGCGACGAGCCAGCGAACATCTCAGTGCCATGCGCGGGCAAATTGAACAACGCCTGCAGCTAAACACCCTCGCCTTACGTGCGCTACGCCCTGAAATTTTGTGGCAGGATACGCCAGATCGGGTCCGTCTTCAGCACATTATGGATGAATTCCTCGGTTCCAATCTCGATATCAAGCATGTTGCTTTAGCCCCAGATTTGGTAGTGAAGTTTGTTTATCCTGTTGAAGGCAACCAATCGCTGATTGGATTCAACTACCGTCTCGACAGTGAGCAGTATGCCGGCATTCTACGCGCCATCGCCGTCAAAGATGTCGTGCTGACTGGCCCAATTCAATTAAACCAAGGCCCCACCGCCCTGATCGCTCGCATGCCGGTATTCCGCGATGACCGTACTTTATGGGGCGTCGCGTCACTGGTTATCGACCACATCCATTTGCTTGATGGGGTGCAGTTTTATCAACATTCCAGCTACTCCTTTGCGCTGCGTGAAGCACCGAACGCCACCACGCCAGCACCTGTGGTCTTTGCAGGAATCGATCACCTCTTTGAAACAGATTCGTTAGTCACCGATGTGAAATTCCCTTATGGTCGCTGGGAGCTGGCCATTTATCCACGGAATGGTCACTGGGTCGCATCCACCGCCGACTTTTGGTTACATTGGGCCATCGGGATTGGTTTAACCGCGGTTATTTTATCGGCTTTCTTAATGCTGATTTTTACTCAGCATCGTTTGCGCGGTGCTATTTCGACCATCGCTTATCAAGCGCACTATGATGGCCTAACCGATTTACCCAACCGCAACTACTTCTCAGAACAACTTGAAGTACATATCCGCCATGCCATTCGCAACCAGCAGAAATTCGCATTGTTGGTATTGGACTTAGACCATTTACGCGAAATCAACGACGTGTTGGGGCATGAAGTTGGCGATGCATTATTACAACGGGTGGCGGAACGAATTCGCACCAGTATCCGCGAAGATGATTTACTCGCTCGTATTGGCGGGGATGAGTTTGCAATTGTACTTTGTGATTTAAATGATCCCAGCGAAGCAGAAATTCGTGCCAAAGCGATCATGAATGATTTATTGCATACCTTGGACATTGAACACAACCATATCAATATGACGGCCAGTACCGGCATTGCCATGTTCCCCCATGACGGCCAAGAGGTACAACAGCTGCTGAAACATGCTGAACTCGCCATGTATGCCGCCAAAGCCCAAGGTGCCATGAGTGTTCACTTCTTTGATGAACAGCTCCGTAAGAGTACGGAACGCGACATTAACCTGCACCACCAAATTATCAAAGGCCTCGAAGCCGAACAGTTTGAAGTGCATTATCAACCGGTGATTGACACAGAAACTGGTTTGTTAACGCGCTGTGAAGCTCTGATTCGTTGGACTCACCCCCAACGTGGCGCCATTTCTCCGGCAGAGTTCATTCCAATCGCTGAGAAAACCGGCGCAATTATCGGGTTGGGTGATTTTGTCCTCCGCCAAGTGCTACTCGACTGGAAGAAAATGGCGGATTGTGGTTTGGATTTATCCGTTGCGTTAAATCGTTCTGCTCGTGAATTTAACGACCGACAAGCAGCCACACACTGGCTTAATGTCATTGCGGCAGCGGAAGTTCCCACCGACCGACTCATGTTTGAAATTACCGAATCCATGCTCATGCGGAATAAAGAACGCCAATTCGCAAACTTACGCAAACTGCGTGATGCGGGAATTAGCTTAGCCATCGACGACTTTGGAACCGGTTATTCAAGCTTGAACTATTTACGCTCTTACCCCATCGATGTCATTAAAATTGACCGCAGCTTCCTGCACAACGTCCCCCATCAGAGCCAACAAACGGCCTTGGTGGAAGTACTTATTCGGATTGCCCACACCCTCAATATGAAAGTAGTAGCTGAGGGGGTTGAACACGCCCAACAAGTGAGTTTCTTACAGGAACAAAAGTGTCACTACCAGCAAGGTTTCTTCTACGGACGTGCCATGCCATTAAGCGAGTTTATTCGCTTCGCCCAGAAATATAATCGCGAGGTTTTGGCCAGTCAGGACCAGAACTAAAAGAAAGGTGGGAGCCAGCCGATAAGCCGGGTTCTGTCGTGGACAATCATTCATCTAGCCACTAAATCGCTTTAGTGTTCAAGCAGTCTACCCGGGTTCAACGCGGGCCACGCCAATGAACCCCTATTTGACCTTGCTCCGAGTGGAGTTTACCGTGCCACGCACTGTTACCAGCCGTGCGGTGCGCTCTTACCGCACCCTTTCACCCTTACCTGAGCTTGTTACCAAGCCATCGGCGGTTTGCTCTCTGTTGCACTAGTCGTCGGCTTGCGCCGCCCAGATGTTATCTGGCACTCTGCCCTGTGGAGCCCGGACTTTCCTCCCTCTATGATCACTCATAGACAGCGATTGCCTGGCTGACTCCCGAGCGCATTCTACTGGTTATCTGACGCCAGCGCTAGCTGATAGAGGGCATTTTTACGTACACCGTGAATCTCAGCAGCCAAGGCCGCGGCTTTCTTGAGCGGTAACTCCCGCCGTAAAACTGCCACAGTCTGTAATGCAGCACTCGTTGCTTCGTCGGTATCATCGGCCGGTGCACCGCCCAACATCAACACAATTTCCCCACGCTGCTGGTTGGAATCTGCTGCCACCTGCTGCTGAATTTCTTCAGCGCTGCCACTCAGGTAAGTTTCAAATTGCTTCGACAATTCACGGGCAAGCACGCATGGCCGCGAGACACCGAACACGCTTACAACATCTGCCAAGGTATCCAGAATACGGTGAGGTGACTCATAAAAGATGAGGGTACGGGGTTCATTCACCAACTCTTGCAATCGCTTGCGACGTTGCTGCGGCTTCGCTGGCAGGAACCCTTCGAAGGTGAAACGGTCGGTGGGTAACCCCGAGCCAGCGAGTGCTGTCACTACGGCACATGCACCCGGTAATGCCGATACCGGAATACCCAGTTGACGACATTGCGTGACCAACACATAGCCAGGGTCGCTGATCAAAGGCATGCCCGCATCTGAAATCAAGGCAATTTGCTGCCCCTGTTGCAAACGTTCAATCACCTGACCGACGCGTTGGCGCTCATTATGCTCATGCAACGCAAACATCGGTGTTTGAATCCCAAAGTGTTGCAACAGCTGTCCGCTATGGCGGGTATCTTCTGCCGCAATCGCATCACATTGCTGTAACACCGTAATGGCTCGCTCAGTGATATCAGCAAGGTTACCGATAGGTGTGGGAACCAGATAAAGGCACCCCGTGGTTGCAGTTGTCATGTTAACCCCAGGTAAGAACAAGATGGTGTCGTTGTGTCGTTCGACCGTACAGTTTATAGTATCACCCATTGCTACATAGACGGGTGAATAGAAGATGTCGGTTGCTATTGTGCCAAAGAAATTATTGCTGTGCATGATTATTCTTGGTTTAACAGCGTGCGCGAGCTCGCCGCGTTCGGATACTTCCAGTCCCCCCGTGAATCAGCAAGAGCAATTAGTTGACGTGCCGTCACCGCAGCGGTCACGCACCGCGCACGAATGGCTAAACGATGCAGAGCAATTAAGTGGAAGCGCGCAAGTTGATGCCCTGCTGCAAGCCGCCGTCACCTTCCAACGAGCGGAACAATGGCAGCAAAGTGCTGCTATTTTAGGGCAACTTGAACGTTACTTCCCTGCCACCCGATTGACGCTTGAGCAGCAACACCTGTTAGCCTTGCTGGAAGCACGCTTTGCGGCTCAAGATAATCGTTGGCCCTACGTCCAACGGCTGCTCAACCCCTTAGTTGAGAATCAGCTTACGCCATATTTTCCACAGCAAACGCTGGAGCTATTAATTCGTGCCGCCTCGGCTCAAGGGCAATGGGAGTTAGCTGCCACTTACCAACTGGCTTGGCTAAACGATGCGCCTGAGGCTCGCACGCCTGAGCAAATCTGGGACGTCCTCAAAATGGTGCGTAACCCAAGCGAGCTAAGCCTGCCGCCCGTGAGTCTTCGTACTCGTGAGCTCGCCGGGTGGGTGAGTTTGTTGACTCAAATGCATCGCGCCCGCCATCAACCAGCGCAGCTGACTGACTTTATCAGCCGCTGGCAGCATGATTTCCCACAACATCCGGCGCACTTTGTGACCAACGAGTTATTAGCGCTCACCGCACAACCACGGCAGCGCGTGCTGGTATTGCTCCCACTGACAGGGCAATACGCGGAGCAAGGGTTGGCGGTACAGGATGGACTGGTGAAAGGGCTAAGCAAGCTGCCCCAAGTGCAAGCCATGTTCGTTGATACCAACCAGTTCGATTTCGCAACCTTGCCAGAGGTGTTGCAGCAGCGACAAGCGGATGTTTTGATTGGCCCATTACTAAAGCCAAACCTCGCGCAAATCGATGCCAGTCAATTGCCACCAGAACTCCCTTGGCTCACCTTAAATGAGCCGAGCGGCGAACTACAAACCGTGCTGCCACACCAGCACTTTTTTGCGTTAGATACGGAAACTGAAATTCGCCAAGCAGCGGCATTTATGGCTGAGCAAGGGCATCGTCACCCCCTTATTTTTGCCCCCGCCTCCAATCGTGGGCAGCAGTTAACCAATGTATTTCAACAAGCTTGGCAGGCACAGTTTGCTGACCACTCGTCATTTTCGGTTGGGGTTTATGGTACCACGGAAGAAATGAAAACCGCCGTGCAAGAGCAACTTGGTATTACCGATAGTGAAACTCGCATTTACCAAGTAAAAATAGCTGCGGGAAAAATTATTGTCGATGCGGTCGCGCGCAGTCGGGCCGATATTGATGCCGTATACTTGGTGGGAGGGATTGAACAAACCCGTCTTCTCAAACCCTTTATCGATGTCAATATTTCGGCTTTCATGAACCCGTTGCCAGTTTACGCCAACTCAAGCAACCATATTTTGCAAAATAATTTAAGTGAAAATGACTTGGATGATGTGCGATTTACCGATGCTCCCTGGTTGCTTCCCGGGCACTCAGAAAGAGCCGAGTTTGAACAACTATTGACGCTGCGCAATCACTGGAACTACAACAGCGCTCGGCTAGCGGCCTTTGGCCATGATGCCCTGCTATTGAGCCAGTACCTGCCGTTACTGCAAACCATGCCCGGACTTTCCGCGCCAGGCTTAACAGGCCAACTAACGGTCCAGCAGCAGCAAATTGTCCGACAACTACAATGGGGGCGTTACCAAGGCCACGAGGTTGTCAGTCGTTGATCCATTGACGGAGACATGGAATGTCACGGAAAACAACAGGAAACGCAGGCGAGCAAGCAGCGCGGCGTTTGTTAGAACAACATGGCTTACAACATGTTCAAAGTAATTACCGATGTGATCTCGGTGAAATTGATTTAATCATGCGCGACCACCACCATTGGGTGTTTGTGGAAGTAAAAAGTCGCGACAATGAAGTATTTGCACATATATTGGAACAGATCACCGCAGCGCAATGTCAAAGAATTCGGCGCTGCGCGCAGTTCTTTTTGATGGAACATCAGCTGAATGAGCATACCACAGCGCTTCGTTTCGATGTAGTCACCGTGGTCAACAGTACCCAGCAAGCTCAATGGCTGCAGGACGCATTTTAAGAGGTAGTATGCAAGACCCAATTAAAACCTTATTTACGGAATGTATCCAAACCCAAATTGCGGCGGCAGACATGTTGCATGAGCCCATTGAAGCCGCTTGTGGTTTGCTCGTCGATTCATTATTACAAGGGCGTCGGGTTTATTGCTGTGGCGAAGGCCTCGCCCATGCGACATCCCGTCATTTTGCCCACATTATGCTAACCGGGCTGAGCTTTGAGCGCCCGCCCTTTCCTGTCACATCATTGCACGCCGATTACGGTGCGCTCGATTACGACCGCATGTTTGCCCAGCAAATTCAAGCCGTTGGCCAAGCCAATGACTTGCTCGTGGTGTTTAATGCGTCAGCTCGCGCCCCTAGAGTCAGTCGTGCCATGGAAGCCGCACTCGGTCGCAATATGTTAATTATTGCAATCACACAAAGTAGTGACGAAGATATTGCAGGATTACTGGGCCCGGATGACGTTGAAATACGCATCCCCACCTACAACACAGCCCGCGCTAGCGAGCACTTATTGCAAATTGCCAATATGCTATGCAGCGTGGCCGAACACCAAATATTTCCACAGGAGACAGAATGATGACACATTCTCGGAAGTTTATTTTAAGCGCGGTGCTTAGTTCCGCAATTGTGCTTGGGTTAAGTGGTTGTGCAGCAGCGTTAGTGGGGGCTACTGCGGTTGGCATTTCGGCCGCAACCGACACGCGTAGCGTAGGGACTCAATTGGACGACCAAACCATCGAAATTCGTACAATTACGGCCCTCAAAGGGGAAAGTCGTCTGGAGAATTCACGGATTAAAGTCACTTCCTTTAACCGTTCCATTTTATTATTAGGGCAAGTCAGCGACAGTTCGATGCGCGATTTAGCCACTCATTTGGTCCGCAATGTGGAAGGCGTTCAGCGCGTTCATAACGAATTACAGGTCGCACCCGTTATTTCTTTTGGCCAAATTAGCAAGGACACCTACATTACCAGTAAGGTAAAGGCGAAGTTTGTCACGGATGAAACGGTGAAAGCCGCAGAAATCAAAGTTGTGACCGAGAATGCGGAAGTTGCTCTGATGGGGATTGTCACTCGTGAAGTGGCTGATCACGCTATCGAAATCACCCGCAACACCAATGACGTTAAACGAGTCATTGACGCATTTGAAATACGTCGTTAAATAGCCACTATTTAACGACGCGTAGATGAGAGCCGGAGGATTTTTTCTTCGGCTTTTCTGTTTTTTCTGCTTCCTGATTGCCGCTGTCCGGTAATTGACTGGCCAGTTCATCGTAATATGCTTCTGGCTCAAACACCGTCCCCACTCCATTTTCTCTGGCGTATAGGGCAACAACCGCTCCCATCGGAATAAACACCTGCATCGGCGCATTTGCAAAACGCGCACCAAATTGTACGGCATCGCCGTTCATCAGAAGTTTACTGACTGCAGTGGGAGAAATATTAAGGATAATTTGGCCGTCGTTAACGAAGTCTCGAGGAACATCACAGCCGGGGTATTCGGCATCAACCAACAAATGGGGAGTTAGCTGATTATCAACCATCCAATCGTACATCGCCCGTAACATGTACGGGCGACGTGGAGTTAAGACACGCTCACTCACCGGACGATATCTCGTTCAAGCTCAGTGAGTGACTGCTGGAATGATTCGCGCTCAAAAATACGAACCATATAGGCTTTCACTTCTTTCGCGCCGTTCCCTTCAAGCTGAATGCCATAGATAGGTAAACGCCACAATAAAGGAGCTAAATAGCAGTCGACTAAGCTAAACTCTTCGCTCATAAAGAACGGTGTATCGGCAAATAATGGAGCCAACGCTAAGATTCCTTCACGGAGTTCTTGTCGCGCTGCTTCAACACCTTTCCCGCCCGCTAAGATTTTATCCGCTAATGCGTACCAGTCGCGTTGAATGCGATACATCATCAATCGACTCGTACCACGAGCGACTGGGTAGACAGGCATCAATGGCGGATGCGGGAAACGCTCATCAAGGTATTCCATGATGATATGAGCGTTGTATAGTACCAACTCACGATCCACCAGCGTTGGGAGTGCGTCAGGGTACGGGTTCAGTTGCATGAGATCTTCCGGTAAGCTATCCGGCTCCACAAATACAATTTCAACACCGACGCCTTTTTCCGCAATCACAATCCGCGTTTGATGGCTACGTAAGTCATTCACGCTCGAATACAAGGTCATGACTGACCGCTTGTTTGCCGCAACCGACATGTTTATCTCCATATATCTATTTCACGTCCTTAAAGAATTCGCGTTTCAGTAATACTGAGAACACTAAGAATACAATAAGGAAACCGAAGACATACCAACCGATACGACGTTGCTCCAACATCATTGGCTCACCGGTGTAAACCAAGAAGTTGGTCAAATCGTTGACTGCCTTGTCATATTCTTCAGTGGTCAGCATTCCTGAGCCATCGGTTTTGATTCCCACGTAGACGTCTTTCATTTCGCCATCAACCAAGCGCTGCTCAGTTGTTTGTCGTGGAATCCCTTGTAATTCTTCTAAAACGTGTGGCATCCCCACGTTCGGGAATACCGCGTTGTTCACGCCAAAAGGACGTGACTCATCAGCGTAGAACGAACGCAAGTAAGTGTAAATCCAGTCTGCACCACGAACTCGCGCGACTAGCGTGAGGTCAGGTGCAGGAGTACCAAACCATTTGCTGGCATCCGTGCTATCCATGGCATTGGTGATCAAGTCACCTACTTTTTCACCTGAAAACTGCAGGTTTTCCATTCCCAAGTCTTCCGGAATCTCCAAGTCTTTGAAGGTCCGGTTATAACGTTGGTACTGCATGGAGTGACAACCTAAGCAGTAGTTCATGAACAGTTGTGCGCCTCGTTGTAATGAGGCTTTGTCATGCAAATCGATCTTCGCTTTGTCCAACGGTACTGTTGGGCCAGCTGCTAAAGTAGCAACTGACCACAATGATGCCGCGACCAGCAGAGTGCTTTTGATTAACTTTTTCATCACTTAGTAATCCTCTCTGGAACTGGCTTACACTTCTCATTCTTACTGTAGAAGAACAACAACACGAAGAATGCGAAGTACAAGAAAGTGAACACTCGTGCGAAGAATGTGTACACATCTGTCGCTGGCTTTAAGCCAAGATATCCGAGCACGATAAAGCTAATCGCAAAGACCGTTAAGTTGATTTTATGCAAGGTGCTACGATAGCGAACTGAGCGTACCTTACCGCGGTCTAACCAAGGTAGGACAAACAGGGCAACAATCGCGCCAAACATCAAAATAACGCCAAGCAGCTTATTCGGTACCGCACGCAGAATTGCGTAGAACGGAGTGAAATACCATACCGGTGCAATATGCTCAGGTGTCTTCAACGGGTTCGCAGCTTCAAAGTTTGGCGGCTCGAGGAACATGCCACCCATTGCTGGTGCGAAGAAAATCACATAACAGAAGAAGAACAAGAAAATCGCAATACCCACGAGATCCTTCACGATGTAATACGGGAAGAATGGGAATGCATCAACAATGTCATACTTGTTCGTAAAGCGCTCATGGAACTTGAACTTCGGCTTTTCAGACTCTGGTACAGAACCTTTTGGCTTCTTAATTGAAATACCTTCAGGGTTGTTAGAGCCCACTTCATGCAACGCAATAATGTGTAAAAACACAAGAATAACAAGCACCAGTGGTAAAGCAATAACGTGTAACGCAAAGAAGCGGTTTAACGTTGCGCCCGAGATAACATAGTCACCACGGATCCACTGGGTCAGGTCGTCACCAATAATTGGAATCGCCCCGAACAATGAAATAATAACCTGTGCACCCCAGTAAGACATTTGGCCCCACGGTAACAGATAACCCATAAAGGCTTCTGCCATCAGCACGAGGAAAATTAACATACCAAAAATCCACAGCAGCTCGCGCGGCTTTTGATAAGAGCCATACATCATGCCGCGGAACATGTGTAAATAGACCACGACAAAGAAGGCTGACGCACCGGTTGAGTGCATGTAGCGAAGTAACCAACCGTATTCGATGTCTCGCATGATGAACTCAACCGATGCGAATGCGCCTTCGCCGGTTGGAACATAGTTCATGGTTAACCAAATACCGGTCACAATCTGATTGACCAATACTAAGGTTGCAAGAACACCAAAAATGTACCAAAAGTTAAAGTTTTTGGGGGCTGGATATTGAGCTAAGTGGATATTCCACGTTTTGGTCATCGGAATTCGTTCGTCAAACCAAGCAATGAGTTTGTTCATTAGGCTTGCTCCCCATCTTCACCAACCAAAATGGTCGTATCGTTGATGTAGTAGTGAGGTGGGATCACTAAGTTATAAGGTGCTGGAACACCTTGGAACACACGACCCGCAATATCAAACGTTGATCCGTGACAAGGACAGAAGAAACCACCCTGCGCTCCCTCGACCAACTCACCCATAGTATTTTCTAAATACTGTGGTGAACAGCCTAGGTGGGTACAGATACCGACCGCAATGAAATACTCTTCTTTGCGTGAGCGATGAAGGTTTTTCGCGTATTCTGGTTGTTGTGGTTCGTCAGAATTTGGATCACGAAGCTTATCATTCAAAGTTTCTAATGAAGCCAGCATCTCAGGGGTACGTCGAACAACCCAGACCGGTTGACCACGCCATTCAACACGAATCAATTGACCCGGTTCAGTTTTTCCAATGTTCACTTCCACTGGGGCACCCGCGTTTTTCGCTTTTTCACTCGGGTTCCACGATGCAATGAAAGGAACGGCAACACCCACCGCACCGGCTGCTCCAACGACAGATGTCGCGACAGTCAGGAAACGACGGCGGCCTTTATCTACAGGCGCATTGCTCATCCACTTACTCTCCAGTTTGGACGCTCCGCAAAACATCTTGCGGAGTCAGTAATTAGCTGCTGCGATAGGCCCACCCAAGAGAAGCTGGGTGAGCGGCAATATAAAATGCCTCCAAATGATAAAGAAATGCCCTCCTGTTTACAAGGATAATGACATAAACACTTGCGGAAGATCACGCTGCATAAGGCGGCAAGCATCTTTAAGTCAGCGTCGATCAGATCTGCAGTACGACGCTGAAGATAACGACATGGGCTTCATCAAGAGACGCGCTAACTTCATCAAGCCATGTCTTCATAAGCTCACTTAAATTCGATTGGCGTATCGCCCGCATTTGCGGCTGGTTTGGAACGCAGCGGAAAACCAGTCCGACAACATGCGTTTGATACTCATTGAGCCTTCTCCCCAGTTTAGCCAGCTTGGCTAAACTGGAAGGCAACCAAACCCAAAAGGAGAAGATCCAATGAACTTTTACAATAGCACCCATAAACACTATTGTGGAATCGATCTGCATGCCCGCAGCCTCTATGATCCAATAGAGATTCTTAATGGCAAGTGCCCGTAGGGAATTATATGAAAGCAAAATTGTTAATGCTAATTTTAGTTTTTCTGGTTAATTACAGTGCTTTTGCAAGCAATTGTGAGCTTAATTATTTTATTTCAAACGTAAAGACTGTTATTACTTCAAAAGACAGGTTGAAGTTTGAATCATTTTTCTCGAACGTTAAATTCATACCAAATGAAGATGAATATGCTTATTACTTTGGTGTTGAAGAGGACGATAGCGAGCTTGTTGATTTTATGAAAGGTGATGACATTAAATATGTGGCTTTTCATGTTGAAGATGATTTTGTAATTATAGTTTTTTACAAGGAAGGGGTAGTGGAAAGACCAATAGCTATTAATTGGCATGATATTGGTGATGAATGGTTAAAAAATTATGCAGCACTGACAATCAAAAAAATAAATGGGAAATGGCATTTCGAGGCAACACCATTTTTTTTCTTCAGACATTCGCCTTGGGCTGAAGACTATGGTTGATCGAAAATCAAGGACTTATTTAGTTAGGTATATTCATGGCTATTTATATACCTAACTGGACAATTATTGGCTGAGTGAGGTTTTTATTGTTTTGTAGTTGGCGGCGGCATCGGGGCGTTTAACATTGGTTTCCCGGGGCAGTACTGTGATAGCGAGAAACAAAGTTGGTACAACTACTTTCGGGATTACGATGCCACCATCGGACGGTATTTGCAGAGCGACCCAATAGGTCAGAGGAGATTCTGCCATGTTTAGTTTAGTATGGGAGGTGAGGAATGATTCTACTAGCCTCGCTGAAATCGTAAAAAAGCATAACTGTGGGTATTAATGAAGGAGGACAGTGGAGTCCTCAAGGCCATTGGACAGACTTATTATGAATTCAGATTCACGTTTGAGAGTTAGCTTACAAATCACCCACCCAATCATTTCAGCAGATGAAATCATTGGGCATTTTAACTATCCGATACTATATAAAAACTCGGTTGGAATGCCTCAACAGAATAAGAATGGGCTGAGTTTGGGCGAGATATCACTGGAAACAGCGATTCGTTTCGAGCTGCATGATAAAGAGATAACAAGTTGTGAAGATATGCATAGTTATGAAGATATATCGGAGATTTTGCTCGATGATTTAGAAGGTTTTAATAAGGAGTTTCTACAAAAACTTGTTGCAACGGGTGGTCGGTGTGCATTTTTAATTGAGGCTTCTAAAAATGAAAATGTTTTTCTTGAACTATCAGATAAATTAATACACGCGCTTTCATCTTTGGGCGCCGCTGTCTATTTTGATTTTTACGGGGGGGGGTTGCATGGGAACTCAGACCCTAGTTTTAGAGTTAGTTTGAGAACTGAACATCCCAGCCTGTCAGCTGATGAAATAGACGAACATTTCAGCTATCCGGCACATCGAAAATGTTCTGTAGGAATGCCTAGAAAAAGTAAAGCCGGACTAGATATGAAGGGGGTATGGCCAGTAACTTATGTTGGTTTCAGGATGCATGATAAAGCAATAACAAACTTTGAAGGTATGTCAGAGTTCTTGTTAGATGCTCTGGATGGGTTTGATAAAGCGTTTATGAATGAATTTATTGCAACGGGCGGTCGATGTAGATTTTTATTTGGAATTTTTGCAGATGACCATGCTTTTTGGAAATTTTCACCTGAGTTAATGAACTCCCTTTCATCACTGAATTTTGCCATCGATCTTGATTGTTACGGTAGTTACACAGAAGACTGATAAATACAACTGGTACAACTACTTTCGGGATTACGATTGTAGAGGTCAAGAAAAACTGGCCACCGGTTTATAGTTAATCCAGTATTTGTACTCGGCCATATCACGATCTATGATGCCAAATCCCCTGTAGAGGCCAAGGCGTTATTCAATGCTTGGCTTCACAATCTGACACCGGAGATCCGCGAAGCCTTCAATGATCTGGCTAGAGCGTGGCAGAACTGGGAGCCGTATATCTGCAACTACTTCAACCATCCGGTCACCAACGCCTATACCGAGAGCCTAAACAACCTGATCCGCGTAATGAACAGACTGGGGCGCGGATACAGCTTTGAGGCGCTACGAGCCAAGGTACTGTTTGCCGAGGGAGCATTCAAAACCGAAATGAAGCGCAACAAGTGATGCAGACTAACCATCATTCGCTGACGCTAAATTATGGTGGCCTAGAGCTCTCCTTGCCTCCGGATGTTGAGCCGCAATGGCTGGCTCAATTAGTGAAGTCACTCGCCGTATGAAGATGTTTGTTGAGCCCCCGGCGATTTATTTATATAAACAGCCGTTCAATTTTCGCAAGAGCATCAATGGCCTCAGCGCTATTGTCGAAGCCGAGATGGATCGCTCACCGTTCAGCGGTGCAGTGTTCGTATTCTGCAATCGTCAGCGCGATAAAGTCCGAGCGCTTTACTGGAACAAAACCGCTTTTTGCCTTTGGTATAAACGCCTGGAAAAGAATAAGTTTAAATGGCTACGGCTGTGGCACCGATAAACCGAGGCCGGATAAATCACCGAACATCGTGTTGTATGATTATCAGGACGGGCGCGGTGGCGTCCACCCCGCTGCGTTTTTAGCTGACTATTGCGGTCCATTGCAGGTGGACGGCTAACAACTGCCGCTGCTCAACAACGATGATGACCTCGACCGATTGCTGCCTTGGCAAATCAACGCCGACAAAAACGGTCAACAAAACTGACCCACCACGGACTATTCGGATAGACCGAAATCTGTGATCGGATTAAACCGAAACGCGTGATTGGGTGGCACCAAAATCATCTCAGCGACAATTATCTTGGCCGGTTGTGTGGTTTATGTGACGCTTACTTAAATTTCAATGTCTCAAGAATTCGAACCTGTAATGTAGTCATTTTTAGATTTTTTCTGAGATGTCAGGGCCATCCTCGTTTTCTTTGTAGACTAAGTAAACTTCCCCTTCAATGGTTTTAAGCTGAGCCTCGTAAACAACATTTTCTATTAGACGGATTCTTTCAGGCTTCATTATAATTTCATTATTGGCTTCATGAACACTCAAAAAGCTCGTGAAATACGAGCGTTCTATCCAATAGATTTTGGAATCTGATTTTAAAGTGCTGACGACAGAAATATTTTGTCTAACAGGTAAAAAAATCAGCGCTAGTATAGCTAACGAAAGTAATGGGATGACGGCTTCTTTTAAACTAAAAGCGAGTAACGTTATGACGATAAAATACAGTGATAAGATGCCTGTTACTGTCAACCCTATTCCGTTATTTCCAGTAACTTCATTTATGAATCTGAACTGAAAAAAGTAAGAGAGTAAACTAATAATAAAAGGTAAAGCGTACAAAAACAGGGTGCTTTTTTTACTTAACATGCAGGTATACCTAATTGGTTTAAGGGGGAAATTTGTCTCCCCCTTTTTTAATCTTTTATTCTTGCTCTAGATCTGTGATTGTGTCAATATCGGCAACAGTATTCTGCCCGTTTCTGTAGGGAATGCGATATTGAATTCAGGTGTCGCTAATGGATTTACATTCCAAACACCATCACAACCAGCAACAGGGTCAAGTGCGCCATGGGCAAAATAAAACTCTTCTTATTATTACTAGGGGTGCTTGGACTGGTGACTGGATGTGGTTCTTCTAAAGAAAGTCTTCAACTTC
>NZ_FMXN01000026.1 GCF_900104245.1 Pseudidiomarina indica | reverse complement strand
CCTAATACAGCTATCGGAGGCATTCCGCCAAAACAATTAACGCAAGCGGTTCATTAATTCTACGAATAACTGCTGCTTAAAATGGGGGGATTACAACTTGGCCTCTCTGACTTTGGTTGGAACTTTACAGTCTTATCATCATCAAGACTTTCATTAACGAAATCCAACCAAGGAGGGTTATCGCCTGTGTTATTAATCACCTGCTGACAGTAAAATTTACAGCCAACCCCATCAACTTTAAAGGTTCTAACTTTGAAGTTTGAAGTGTCCTTTTCGCTGACTTTGGTTTTATCGACAACATCTTTGAAGGTTTTCTTGGCCTTCGACATGTAAAGTGTAATCTTGCCAAGCTCGCAGCCCATAGCACTTCTCCCATTTCCCTTGATGTTACATCGGTATCAGATTTAGATGTAAATCACAAGTTATAGAGTTTTTTGAATATTACACATTAAGTTATCAGCTAAAAAACTGGAAACACAACGCGAACTAAAAACCATGAAATTAATAGTTTGGATAAGAACCTTACTAGTTTTTACACGATGCCAGATACCGCACCACGATAGGCGCTTATGGTCGATGAAAATACAGCAAAAATGGTTTGGTCCAAGCTTTTCACGCTAGGGACATTCGACTTTCTCGGTAATGGTGGTAAATATTGGAATTGAACTTGGCTGGACGCCGCTTATTTCGTGGGATGGTGGCCCCTCCCAGACTTGAACTGGGGACCAACCGATTATGAGTCCTGCATTGGTGGCTTTTCTAATATACGGTTTCGGACGAAAATCCTCGTTTTTCATGAGCTTATGTGTTTTATGAGTGCTTTTTATCCGGTGCCGATTTTAACGGTTTTGATCTTAACTTCCGTTGTAACTACCGCTTAAAATTAGTTTTCTTAAACCTACTCATTTAGCTGTTTAGGCAAGCTTGAATGTCTAAAAATGTCTAAAAGTCTAACGTGTAGACATTTTCCATATCTTGCCCTCTATTTCTATAACTCCTTGATTCTTAAGTGATTGAAGGAGTTTCTTTACCTTATTACTCTTCTTATCAGCCGTTAAAACATCAGGTAGTTTATAGATTTACCTTTAATGTGTAAGTTAATAACTGCTTTTAGGCGTTCAAACCTTTTGCAATTCCGTTCAAAATTGCTGACAAGACAAATAATCCAATAGACCCCATTATTTCACCATTAAATAGTGCCACGACAGCCGATATAAAACTAACGCCCATAGCGATGAGAACCAATAGGGCTATTAGGTTCTTTAAAAATCCTTTCGATTCTTTAGTTTGGGATTTAGACTGTCGTATACCTTCCAACGCTTTTACCAGATCATTATTTTTACGAGCATCTTTCATTTCACTAATAAACCTTTGTTTATCAGCATCATTTAGTTTGACGTTTTCACCATTTTTAATTTTATTACCGATTTCATTAAGCTGTTCCAAGCTAAAATAGTGATCTGATAGTGCCATTGAAAACGCCATGTCATCATCATTTTCTGGTGTTCTATGACAGTTTTCGCACTCTGTGAACGAACCGAATTTCAGTTCTCCGCAATTAAAACATACAGCTTGAGTAATATGCTCACCTTTGTTTATAACGCCTGAATTAAGCCGCGCCGCGAAGCGGCGTCGGCTTGAATGAATTGTTAGGCCTCACTTGCCCGGTAGGGAAGAAGTGCCTTGAGCGCT
>NZ_FMXN01000005.1:114625-154634 GCF_900104245.1 Pseudidiomarina indica | reverse complement strand
TATAGGGTCTTCAATGCAGGCGATGACTTTCATGGCGCCGCCGCAGCCGCTGCAGGTCTCGATGTCGATATTGAAAACACGCTTGAGCCGTTGCGCCCATGTCATCGACGCTCGCCGTTGTGCTGGTGTTGCCGGTTCATCAGCCACCCTGACCTTGTTGCCCCTGCCCCGTTTTGCCGGCGTGACCAACGCCCGGTGCCGACTGTTGGGTGCGAACACCCCGTGGAAGCGGGTTAGGTTGACTCTGGGCTTCGGTACCAGGGCGGCCAGCCTTGCAATGAAATCCAATGGTTCGAAAATGACGTGCGTGGTGCCGTCCCGGTACGGCGTCTTGAGCTGGTAGCGCACGTTGCCGCCTCGTGTTAACGACAGCCGCTTCTCGGATACCGCCGGGCGGCTGATGTACCGGCACAGCCGTTCGAGCTTCTTGCGTTCATCGGCCCTGGCCGCCACGCCGGCGTGCAGGCTGGACCCGGCTACCTTGCCAATCCCGTCACCGAACGGATCACCACTGGTCGGCAGAGTTTGCAAAGTGAACACCTTTCGCCCCGCCTGTGAACCGACAGCGATACGGTAAGTGATCGAGTGCCCCAGCAGGGGTGTCATCGGGTCGTCATCCACCGCATCCGAGGCCAGATAGCTGTTTTCGACATCCCGTTCCAGCAGGCCTTGCCGTTCCAGATAGCGACCCACCCGGTGGGCGATGGTGTGCGTCAGCTGGGTGAGCTCTGGGCTGGTCGGCGCCTTGACCCAGCGGAAACGCGCTGAGCCGTGGGATTGCTCGACATACACACCGTCGAGAAACAGCATGTGGAAGTGAACATTCAGATTGAGCGCCGATCCAAAACGCTGGATCAGGGTGACCGCGCCCGTCTTGGCCACTTGGTGGGTATGGCCCGCTTTCTTGACCAGGTGCGTGGCAATGACGCG
The DNA here is from genome assembly GCF_900104245.1 of Pseudidiomarina indica. Classification (GTDB taxonomy): domain Bacteria; phylum Pseudomonadota; class Gammaproteobacteria; order Enterobacterales; family Alteromonadaceae; genus Pseudidiomarina; species Pseudidiomarina indica. The sequence continues at coordinate 153,704 of NZ_FMXN01000005.1, read as the reverse complement.
GTAAACGATGCCCAGCACCCACCCCATGATCTCGGGCCGGCTGGCAAACAGGAAACGCAGCTGAAACGGGAAGCTCAACACCCACTGACGCATGGGTTGTTCAGGCAGTACTTCATCAACCAGCAAGGCGGCACTTTCGGCCATCCGCCGCGCCCCACAGCTCGGGCAGAAACCGCGACGCTTACAGCTGAAAGCGACCAGGTGCTCGGCGTGGCAAGACTCGCAGCGAACCCGTAGAAAGCCATGCTCCAGCCGCCCGCATTGGAGAAATTCTTCAAATTCCCGTTGCACATAGCCCGGCAATTCCTTTCCCTGCTCTGCCATAAGCGCAGCGAATGCCGGGTAATACTCGTCAACGATCTGATAGAGAAGGGTTTGCTCGGGTCGGTGGCTCTGGTAACGACCAGTATCCCGATCCCGGCTGGCCGTCCTGGCCGCCACATGAGGCATGTTCCGCGTCCTTGCAATACTGTGTTTACATACAGTCTATCGCTTAGCGGAAAGTTCTTTTACCCTCAGCCGAAATGCCTGCCGTTGCTAGACATTGCCAGCCAGTGCCCGTCACTCCCACTCGATTGTAAACAAGCACACAAAACCCTTTAGTGACAACAATTTGCAAGAACTATCAGGCTCAGTGCCATGAAAAATACCATGACCAGATCATGAGGTTGAACACGGCTTGCGCCGGCAGCGTTCACGCTCCTGGTCGGCGATCTCGCCCGGCTGCAATGCTAGCTCAGCATCGGTCATGCGCTCCAGCACGTCGCGTAGGCGGATGGTGCAAGGAATGGGCGGCAGCTCGAACTCATAGCCGCCGGCGATCATTTCGGCCGCAATCTCCTCGGTGATGAAAAACGGCTCGTCGTCTTGGTTCGGCTTCTTCATGCCCTTTCCTCCTGGCGCTCATCCTGGCCGACAGCGGCCAGGGCATCGGCTTCCGTCAATGCGTCCTCCACGAACGCGCCGTGCTGCTTCGCTTCGGCCTGGCTGACCTCGGCCCATATCCGTTTCACCTGGGCCGCACTGTACCCGGCCAGCTCGGCGGTCTTGTTGATGCTGTAGCCGGACTTGCGCAGCGCGACAACTTGGGCGCGGCGCTTCGGATCAGCACGGCGGCCCTTGTACCGCCCGGCCTGGCGGGCCAACTCAATGCCTTGGCGCTGGCGTTCGCGCCTGTCCTCGTAGTCGTCGCGGGCCATCTGCAAGGCCAGGCGAAAAAGCATGATCTGCACGGCTTCCAGCACGATCTTGGCGACGCCCTGGGCCTCGGCCGCCAGGTCGGATAGATCGACCACGCCAGGGACGGCCAGGCGTGCGCCTTTGGCCTGTATCGAGGCCACCAGGCGCTCGGCCTCGGGCAAAGGTAGGCGGCTGATGCGGTCGATCTTCTCGGCAATGACCACCTCGCCGGGCTGTAGGTCGCCGATCATGCGCAGCAGCTCAGGCCGGTCGGCGCGTGCGCCGGATGCCTTCTCACGGTAGATGCCGGCGACGTAGTAGCCGGCGGCCTTCGCGGCCGTAGTGATCGCCTCTTGGCGTTCCAAGTCCTGCGCGTCGGTGCTGACGCGCAGATAGACCCGCGCCACCATCGGCGCGGCTACTGGCTTCGTCCTGCGCATACTTGCGGGCTCCTTTGGGCATACTCAAATGCACCCATCTTAAACTGGCAGGCCAATTTATCACATATCGATCTAAATGTGTCGTTTTCAGAAGACGGCTGCACTGAACGTCAGAAGCCGACTGCACTATAGCAGCGGAGGGGTTGGATCCATCAGGCAACGACGGGCTGCTGCCGGCCATCAGCGGACGCAGGGAGGACTTTCCGCAACCGGCCGTTCGATGCGGCACCGATGGCCTTCGCGCAGGGGTAGTGAATCCGCCAGGATTGACTTGCGCTGCCCTACCTCTCACTAGTGAGGGGCGGCAGCGCATCAAGCGGTGAGCGCACTCCGGCACCGCCAACTTTCAGCACATGCGTGTAAATCATCGTCGTAGAGACGTCGGAATGGCCGAGCAGATCCTGCACGGTTCGAATGTCGTAACCGCTGCGGAGCAAGGCCGTCGCGAACGAGTGGCGGAGGGTGTGCGGTGTGGCGGGCTTCGTGATGCCTGCTTGTTCTACGGCACGTTTGAAGGCGCGCTGAAAGGTCTGGTCATACATGTGATGGCGACGCACGACACCGCTCCGTGGATCGGTCGAATGCGTGTGCTGCGCAAAAACCCAGAACCACGGCCAGGAATGCCCGGCGCGCGGATACTTCCGCTCAAGGGCGTCGGGAAGCGCAACGCCGCTGCGGCCCTCGGCCTGGTCCTTCAGCCACCATGCCCGTGCACGCGACAGCTGCTCGCGCAGGCTGGGTGCCAAGCTCTCGGGTAACATCAAGGCCCGATCCTTGGAGCCCTTGCCCTCCCGCACGATGATCGTGCCGTGATCGAAATCCAGATCCTTGACCCGCAGTTGCAAACCCTCACTGATCCGCATGCCCGTTCCATACAGAAGCTGGGCGAACAAACGATGCTCGCCTTCCAGAAAACCGAGGATGCGAACCACTTCATCCGGGGTCAGCACCACCGGCAAGCGCCGCGACGGCCGAGGTCTTCCGATCTCCTGAAGCCAGGGCAGATCCGTGCACAGCACCTTGCCGTAGAAGAACAGCAAGGCCGCCAATGCCTGACGATGCGTGGAGACCGAAACCTTGCGCTCGTTCGCCAGCCAGGACAGAAATGCCTCGACTTCGCTGCTGCCCAAGGTTGCCGGGTGACGCACACCGTGGAAACGGATGAAGGCACGAACCCAGTTGACATAAGCCTGTTCGGTTCGTAAACTGTAATGCAAGTAGCGTATGCGCTCACGCAACTGGTCCAGAACCTTGACCGAACGCAGCGGTGGTAACGGCGCAGTGGCGGTTTTCATGGCTTGTTATGACTGTTTTTTTGTACAGTCTATGCCTCGGGCATCCAAGCAGCAAGCGCGTTACGCCGTGGGTCGATGTTTGATGTTATGGAGCAGCAACGATGTTACGCAGCAGGGCAGTCGCCCTAAAACAAAGTTAACCTCTGAGGAAGAATTGTGAAACTATCACTAATGGTAGCTATATCGAAGAATGGAGTTATCGGGAATGGCCCTGATATTCCATGGAGTGCCAAAGGTGAACAGCTCCTGTTTAAAGCTATTACCTATAACCAATGGCTGTTGGTTGGACGCAAGACTTTTGAATCAATGGGAGCATTACCCAACCGAAAGTATGCGGTCGTAACACGTTCAAGTTTTACATCTGACAATGAGAACGTATTGATCTTTCCATCAATTAAAGATGCTTTAACCAACCTAAAGAAAATAACGGATCATGTCATTGTTTCAGGTGGTGGGGAGATATACAAAAGCCTGATCGATCAAGCAGATACACTACATATATCTACAATAGACATCGAGCCGGAAGGTGATGTTTACTTTCCTGAAATCCCCAGCAATTTTAGGCCAGTTTTTACCCAAGACTTCGCCTCTAACATAAATTATAGTTACCAAATCTGGCAAAAGGGTTAACAAGTGGCAGCAACGGATTCCGTCACACTGCGCCTCATGACTGAGCATGACCTTGCGATGCTCTATGAGTGGCTAAATCGATCTCATATCGTCGAGTGGTGGGGCGGAGAAGAAGCACGCCCGACACTTGCTGACGTACAGGAACAGTACTTGCCAAGCGTTTTAGCGCAAGAGTCCGTCACTCCATACATTGCAATGCTGAATGGAGAGCCGATTGGGTATGCCCAGTCGTACGTTGCTCTTGGAAGCGGGGACGGATGGTGGGAAGAAGAAACCGATCCAGGAGTACGCGGAATAGACCAGTCACTGGCGAATGCATCACAACTGGGCAAAGGCTTGGGAACCAAGCTGGTTCGAGCTCTGGTTGAGTTGCTGTTCAATGATCCCGAGGTCACCAAGATCCAAACGGACCCGTCGCCGAGCAACTTGCGAGCGATCCGATGCTACGAGAAAGCGGGGTTTGAGAGGCAAGGTACCGTAACCACCCCAGATGGTCCAGCCGTGTACATGGTTCAAACACGCCAGGCATTCGAGCGAACACGCAGTGATGCCTAACCCTTCCATCGAGGGGGACGTCCAAGGGCTGGCGCCCTTGGCCGCCCCTCATGTCAAACGTTAGATGCACTAAGCACATAATTGCTCACAGCCAAACTATCAGGTCAAGTCTGCTTTTATTATTTTTAAGCGTGCATAATAAGCCCTACACAAATTGGGAGATATATCATGAAAGGCTGGCTTTTTCTTGTTATCGCAATAGTTGGCGAAGTAATCGCAACATCCGCATTAAAATCTAGCGAGGGCTTTACTAAGCTTGCCCCTTCCGCCGTTGTCATAATCGGTTATGGCATCGCATTTTATTTTCTTTCTCTGGTTCTGAAATCCATCCCTGTCGGTGTTGCTTATGCAGTCTGGTCGGGACTCGGCGTCGTCATAATTACAGCCATTGCCTGGTTGCTTCATGGGCAAAAGCTTGATGCGTGGGGCTTTGTAGGTATGGGGCTCATAATTGCTGCCTTTTTGCTCGCCCGATCCCCATCGTGGAAGTCGCTGCGGAGGCCGACGCCATGGTGACGGTGTTCGGCATTCTGAATCTCACCGAGGACTCCTTCTTCGATGAGAGCCGGCGGCTAGACCCCGCCGGCGCTGTCACCGCGGCGATCGAAATGCTGCGAGTCGGATCAGACGTCGTGGATGTCGGACCGGCCGCCAGCCATCCGGACGCGAGGCCTGTATCGCCGGCCGATGAGATCAGACGTATTGCGCCGCTCTTAGACGCCCTGTCCGATCAGATGCACCGTGTTTCAATCGACAGCTTCCAACCGGAAACCCAGCGCTATGCGCTCAAGCGCGGCGTGGGCTACCTGAACGATATCCAAGGATTTCCTGACCCTGCGCTCTATCCCGATATTGCTGAGGCGGACTGCAGGCTGGTGGTTATGCACTCAGCGCAGCGGGATGGCATCGCCACCCGCACCGGTCACCTTCGACCCGAAGACGCGCTCGACGAGATTGTGCGGTTCTTCGAGGCGCGGGTTTCCGCCTTGCGACGGAGCGGGGTCGCTGCCGACCGGCTCATCCTCGATCCGGGGATGGGATTTTTCTTGAGCCCCGCACCGGAAACATCGCTGCACGTGCTGTCGAACCTTCAAAAGCTGAAGTCGGCGTTGGGGCTTCCGCTATTGGTCTCGGTGTCGCGGAAATCCTTCTTGGGCGCCACCGTTGGCCTTCCTGTAAAGGATCTGGGTCCAGCGAGCCTTGCGGCGGAACTTCACGCGATCGGCAATGGCGCTGACTACGTCCGCACCCACGCGCCTGGAGATCTGCGAAGCGCAATCACCTTCTCGGAAACCCTCGCGAAATTTCGCAGTCGCGACGCCAGAGACCGAGGGTTAGATCATGCCTAGCATTCACCTTCCGGCCGCCCGCTAGCGGACCCTGGTCAGGTTCCGCGAAGGTGGGCGCAGACATGCTGGGCTCGTCAGGATCAAACTGCACTATGAGGCGGCGGTTCATACCGCGCCAGGGGAGCGAATGGACAGCGAGGAGCCTCCGAACGTTCGGGTCGCCTGCTCGGGTGATATCGACGAGGTTGTGCGGCTGATGCACGACGCTGCGGCGTGGATGTCCGCCAAGGGAACGCCCGCCTGGGACGTCGCGCGGATCGACCGGACATTCGCGGAGACCTTCGTCCTGAGATCCGAGCTCCTAGTCGCGAGTTGCAGCGACGGCATCGTCGGCTGTTGCACCTTGTCGGCCGAGGATCCCGAGTTCTGGCCCGACGCCCTCAAGGGGGAGGCCGCATATCTGCACAAGCTCGCGGTGCGACGGACACATGCGGGCCGGGGTGTCAGCTCCGCGCTGATCGAGGCTTGCCGCCATGCCGCGCGAACGCAGGGGTGCGCCAAGCTGCGGCTCGACTGCCACCCGAACCTGCGTGGCCTATACGAGCGGCTCGGATTCACCCACGTCGACACTTTCAATCCCGGCTGGGATCCAACCTTCATCGCAGAACGCCTAGAACTCGAAATCTAACGTCCGTTCGGGCATCGAGGTCCATGTCGGGGTGGGACGGGCCCGTGGCTTCAAGATCACTTGCAGTCCGACCGCGATGTCTTGGTTGCGCGAGAGGTTGTCGATATCCTCCACTTCCATCATCAACCCTGGATAATGCCGCCGCCGTCATCGCCGCCGACGCCCGTGCCGGGCTTTTCGGGCCTGTCAGGCTTGCTCGGCCTTCAGCCTGCCTGGGCGAGATCTCCGGCGGACGGATTAACGGCGGAGCTTCGCCGCCTTTCGTGCGTGTGAAGGCCGAAGATAGTTCTCTCAAAAACATCCGTTTATGAGAGATACCAAATGTCATTTTCAGAAGACGACTGCACCAGTTGATTGGGCGTAATGGCTGTTGTGCAGCCAGCTCCTGACAGTTCAATATCAGAAGTGATCTGCACCAATCTCGACTATGCTCAATACTCGTGTGGGCTCTGTTGCAAAAATCGTGAAGCTTGAGCATGCTTGGCGGAGATTGGACGGACGGAACGATGACGGATTTCAAGTGGCGCCATTTCCAGGGTGATGTGATCCTGTGGGCGGTGCGCTGGTATTGTCGCTATCCGATCAGCTATCGCGACCTTGAGGAAATGCTGGCGGAACGCGGCATTTCGGTCGACCATACGACGATCTATCGCTGGGTCCAGTGCTACGCCCCGGAGATGGAGAAGCGGCTGCGCTGGTTCTGGCGGCGTGGCTTTGATCCGAGCTGGCGCCTGGATGAAACCTACGTCAAGGTGCGGGGCAAGTGGACCTACCTGTACCGGGCAGTCGACAAGCGGGGCGACACGATCGATTTCTACCTGTCGCCGACCCGCAGCGCCAAGGCAGCGAAGCGGTTCCTGGGCAAGGCCCTGCGAGGCCTGAAGCACTGGGAAAAGCCTGCCACGCTCAATACCGACAAAGCGCCGAGCTATGGTGCAGCGATCACCGAATTGAAGCGCGAAGGAAAGCTGGACCGGGAGACGGCCCACCGGCAGGTGAAGTATCTCAATAACGTGATCGAGGCCGATCACGGAAAGCTCAAGATACTGATCAAGCCGGTGCGCGGTTTCAAATCGATCCCCACGGCCTATGCCACGATCAAGGGATTCGAAGTCATGCGAGCCCTGCGCAAAGGACAGGCTCGCCCCTGGTGCCTGCAGCCCGGCATCAGGGGCGAGGTGCGCCTTGTGGAGAGAGCTTTTGGCATTGGGCCCTCGGCGCTGACGGAGGCCATGGGCATGCTCAACCACCATTTCGCAGCAGCCGCCTGATCGGCGCAGAGCGACAGCCTACCTCTGACTGCCGCCAATCTTTGCAACAGAGCCTCCGTCGCCATGCTCACCTCGCTTTGGTGCACACGAGTATTGAGCATAGTCGAGATTGGTGCAGATCACTTCTGATATTGAACTGTCAGGAGCTGGCTGCACAACAGCCATTACGCCCAATCAACTGGTGCAGTCGTCTTCTGAAAATGACAAAATGCGCCTAGCTCATTTTTACAGCTTAAATGAGCTATTGAGCACACTCCATATTTCGACTATTATTGAAACATGGAAACGATAAATGCTGTAGCCGCCCTGGCGGCCATCGCTCAAGAATCGCGCCTCGCGGTGTTCCGGCTTCTCGTCCAGGCCGGCCCCGCCGGCATGGCCGCCGGAAAAATCAGCGAAGCGGCCGGCATCCCGCCGTCTTCGCTATCCTTCCACCTGAAAGAGCTGGCACACGCCGGCATGGTCACGTCGCGGCAAGAAGGCCGATTTGTGATCTACGAGGCGAACTTTTCGACGGCCACTAACCTGGTGGCCTTTCTCACGGAAAACTGCTGCGGCGGCCAGGTGTGCAACCTGTCTTGCACCACGGAAGCCGGGAAGGTGTTGGCATGAGACTTCGCCATCTTTCCGACCCCGATTCTTTGCCCGCTTTGGACAAATCCTTTGCCATCGAGCGCCCGGCGCTCGGGCTGGCACCCGACGCCCCGCCGGTGCGTATCCTGCTGCTGTATGGCTCGCTGCGCGCCCGCTCGTTCTCACGGCTGGCCGTCGAGGAAGCGGCCCGGCTGCTGCAATTCTTTGGCGCAGAAACACGCATCTTCGACCCGTCCGATTTGCCGTTGCCCGATCAAGTGCAAAGCGACGATCACCCGGCCGTCAAGGAGCTGCGCGCCCTGTCCGAGTGGTCAGAGGGACAAGTCTGGTGCAGCCCGGAACGCCACGGTCAGATTACCAGTGTCATGAAGGCGCAGATTGACCATCTGCCGCTTGAAATGGCCGGCATCCGGCCGACCCAAGGCCGCACCCTGGCCGTGATGCAGGTATCCGGCGGCTCGCAGAGCTTCAACGCCGTGAACACCTTGCGTCTGCTCGGCCGCTGGATGCGAATGTTCACCATTCCGAACCAGTCGAGTATCGCCAAAGCGTTCCAAGAGTTCGACGCGGCGGGCCGCATGAAGCCCTCGCCGTACTACGACCGAATAGCCGATGTGATGGAAGAACTGGTGCGCTTCACGGCGCTGGTACGGCCGCACCGTGAAGCACTGACAGACCGCTATTCCGAACGGAAAGCGGCCGGCCACGTCATCGACGAGGCCACCGATCTTTCATCCATCGCCATTGCTCCCCAGCCACTACCAGAAAGCGAAACATCATGACCGAAAGAATCTATAACGTCCTCATCCTCTGCACCGGCAATTCGGCGCGCAGCATCATGGCCGAAGCTCTCATCAACACGATGGGGCAAGGGCGCTTCCGCGCCTACAGCGCCGGCAGTCACCCAACCGGCAAGGTCAATCCCTTCGCCGTCGAAAAGGTGGAGTCGGTGAATTACCCGACCGAGAATCTGCGCAGCAAGAGCTGGGACGAGTACGCCACGCCCGACGCACCGAAGATGGACTTCATCATCACCGTCTGCGACAACGCCGCCGGCGAAATGTGTCCGGTGTGGCCTGGTCAGCCGATCTCGGCGCATTGGGGATTTGAAGACCCGGCCGCCGTCGAAGGCACTGACGCCGAGAAGCGCCGGGCCTTCGAACAAACCTTCCGGCACATGATGAACCGCGTCCGCCTGTTCGTGAATCTGCCTCTCAAAATGCTTGACCAGACGGCCATCAAGCGCGAGCTGGCGAACATCGGCAAGACCGAGCAGGAAGCATGAGCGCCGGCGCACAGGCCATCGCCGCGAAGCCGCGCCAGGCCCCGATGAGCGGCTTCGAGCGTTACCTGACGCTGTGGGTGGCCCTGTGCATCGTCGCCGGTGTTGCGCTCGGCCAGGGCCTTCCTGACGTGTTCCAGGCCATAGGCCGCATGGAAGTGGCCCAGGTCAATTTGCCGGTGGGCCTGCTGATTTGGGTAATGATCGTCCCGATGCTGGTCAAGATCGACTTCGGGGCGCTGCACCAGGTCAAAGAGCATTGGCGCGGCATCGGCGTCACGCTGTTCGTTAATTGGGCCGTCAAGCCATTCTCGATGGCCCTGCTGGGGTGGCTGTTCATCCGACAAGTGTTCGCTCCGTTCCTGCCGGCCGATCAACTGGACAGCTACATCGCGGGCTTGATCTTGCTGGCCGCCGCGCCCTGCACGGCAATGGTGTTCGTGTGGAGCCGCCTTACCAACGGCGACCCGCTTTTCACGCTCTCGCAAGTGGCTCTGAACGACGCCATCATGATCGTGGCCTTCGCGCCCATCGTCGGCCTGCTGCTGGGCATGTCCTCGATCTCGGTGCCTTGGGACACGCTGCTGATTTCGGTCGTGCTCTACATCATCGTGCCGGTGATCCTGGCGCAGCTCTTGCGGCGGCATCTGCTCAAGCAAGGACAGGCCGCCTTTGAACGGGCCATGCAGAAGATCGGGCCGTGGTCGATGGCCGCGCTGCTGCTGACGTTGGTTCTACTGTTCGCCTTCCAGGGCGAGGCCATCATCCGGCAGCCGTTAGTGATCGCCATGCTAGCCGTGCCGATCTTGATTCAAGTGTTCTTCAATTCCGGGTTAGCCTACTGGCTGAACAAGCGGGCGGGGGAAAAGCACTCTGTCGCCTGTCCTTCGGCCCTGATCGGTGCCAGCAACTTCTTCGAGCTGGCCGTGGCGGCCGCCATCAGCTTGTTCGGTCTGCACTCCGGCGCTGCATTGGCAACCGTGGTCGGCGTCCTGGTCGAAGTGCCGGTGATGCTGCTGGTCGTGCGCGTGGTGAATCGCTCGAAGAGCTGGTACGAACGAGGTTGAACATGAGTAGGAAAAAACTGAGGAAATGATTGCAGATTGCAGATTGCCGCGCCGGCCGCTTCCTGGCGCATTCGATCACTGACCTGGAACACCTAGTATCCATGCTTGCTGAGGTCGCCCGATGACAGACCCAAAGAACCTAGAGAACAGGCTGCATGAGAAGGCCGACCCGGCCCGCGCCGTTTCCACTGGTCGGGTGCGCTACACACTGGCCGAACTACTGGCCGACGCGGAAGCATCCGGGGCTTACCCGCTGCCGCCGGAGGAACGCGAATGGATGGATGCGCCGTCTGTGGGTCGGGAATGGCCAAACAGTGAAGATTGAAAAAGGCGGCCAGTTCGAGTGGCCGCCCTTTCGTCATTAGCTGCACGCTTGGCGCAAGGCGTTCATTGCTTCTTGAAAATCAGCCTGTGTCGCCCGGCCCGTTTCAGCTTGGTAGTACACCACCATAAAAGCATTAGCGACGGCTTCGGCCAATGGCCCAAGGCTCCGCGCTTCCGCTTGGTTGATGTACTCCAAAGAAGAAAGAATAGCCGCTGCTTGATGCACTGCTTGCCCTGGTTCGATAATATGTTGTGTTGTCATAATTCACCTCTCCAGTAGGTGTTGATTGAAAGTGCCGGGCTGGTTGTGGCCAGCCCGGTGCGCCTACAGGTACAGCCCCGCCGCCTCCGCGAATGCTGACCGCTCATTCCTGCCGCCATTAACCTCAATACTTATCGGCTTAGTTTCGCTCTCTCTCATAGGGTCTGGCCGTGATACAAAAGCGGCTGTTTCTGTCTCTGCATCGACCTCGGTCGATTGATCACCCAGCGGCGAAATAAATACCTGGCTGACTTCTTCCCTTGGCGCTTCATCCAGGGCCGCCAATGCGGCCATGTATGTTGATGTCGTCATCGTGCTAACTCCTGACTTCGTTACTATCTGGGCCAGAATCGGCGCCCAAGCTATTGCCCTCGAACTGGCCAGATTGGCTTGCTTCTTTCGGCTCCATGCTTTCGCGTATCGAAGCAGCCAGTTTTCCGCCTGTGGTTTCGCTCACTCGCTCCTGGAATCCCTGCTTCACTTGAGAGCCGACACCCTTGGCTAACTCGGAGGCCGTGCCTGTGGCCAGCTTCGCGGCCTTGGCAAAGCCGCCACCGCTTGAGCTACTGCCGCTGTCACCAAAGCCAGCCGCTTGGGCGAATGGGCTACTGCCAGCAGTACCCGCTTCACCACCACCGTTTCCGCCACTGCTGACAACTGACCCCATGCTGGACATGTCACCGCCGGTTTCCATACTCGCTGATGCTTTCTGAAAAGCCGCTTGGAGTGCACTTGCACCTCCGGCTGCACCGGCTGCGGCACCCATAACCGCTTTACCTGCCAGGGCAGCGCCGCCAGTTGCCATACTGGCCGCCGTCACCGCCGCCCCAACTGCCGCACCCGCACCGAAGTTTCCAATTCCACCGGCTGCGCCAATACCACCACCAGACACAAGACCAGAAATCATCGGCGGAACTTTGTTGACCAAGAAAAGCAAGATGACCGATATAACCAACATCACGGCCAGTTCCTGGGATGCCATGTTCTCGCTGATTTGCGTGTAGTAGTGATTGATGAACTCTTTGCCAATCGCAACCAGAAGCACCATTGCCATAAGCTGTGCGGCCAGGCCCAGCACGGTCTTGTAGTAATTGATCGCCATGTCGGAAGTCCAACGACTTCCACCAAAGCCAAGGAAGAACACACCGGCATACAACAGAATCCAGGCTGATGCGAGCAACAGCAACAGGTTGACCGCAATCAACGCCAGGACAAACAAAACAGCCAGGGCCATTAGCTCCATGACCAGAGCAGTTGCCATCTGCCGCCATCCCAGCTCCGAGGTGGCCTGTACTGTGCGGTTGTATAACTCGAAACCAAGATCAAGGATGCTGGAGGGCCCAAGATTGCTATTGGAAAGTCCCCCCGCCTGCGCGCCCAGAGTTTGCAATGACTGAACAATCGTACCGGCGATATTCATGCCCTGGTTCGCATTCGTCAGCAACCACCAGAAAAAGCCGGTGAAGATCGTGAAGCGAACGAACTCCGCGAAGAACTCGCCAATGTCGGCCTTGCGCAAAGCCATCATGCCGAATGTCCAGACCATCGAAATCACAACCAGCGTCCAGAACAAACGCGATGCAGCGGACTCAATAGCTGGCCCCCATGTTGCGGCAGCATCATGAAAACGCTTGAGCACATCATTCATAACACCGCTGCTACTTAGCTCCTGCGCCATTGCAGGTTCAGCCAGCACCATTGTGGCGACCATCATCAAGCCACCTAGAGCAATTTTCTTTCTCATGGCGACCACCTCAATAATCATCTTTAGGGCTGGGCTTGAACTCCCACTGACGCATCTGCTTGGCCTTCTGGAATGCTCTGCATTCCTCGGTAAAGGCCTCTCGGTTCGCTTCGCTGCGCATTTCATTCAGTGCTGCCTGGAACGCATCGGGGGCACACGTCGCCGCATTTGGTTCGGGCATCCTTTCCTGTTCACATCCAGCCAACAACAGCAACGTAGCCGCGGTAGTAAAAAAGATTTTTTTCATCTCACCGCCTCCCTAGTAGTTGTCTGCCGGACTCGGGCGAAACGTCCAGGTACGCATTTGCTCGGCCCTGGCATCACCTCGCGCCTCGGCATCGAGTTCTGCTGCAATCCGGGCTGCCTCCGCGTTGTGTTGGGCGGTCAACATGGTGCGAATCTGCAAGAGCTGATTGGCCTGCTGGCTGGCGAGCTGGTTGGCGTAGCCGATGGCCTGTAGCTGGCCAGTTGCACCCTGGGCCGCGCCTTGCAGCCGCTCCAGGGTACGGGCGTCATCCTTCAAAGCCTTTTGCTGGTCGGCAACGGTCTGGAACAGGGCATCGTTGGCCTTCTTTTGCGACTCTGACGCCAGGCGGCGGTTCTCTTCCATCGCTGCCTTTTCGGCCGGCGTGCATCCGCCGCTGCCGTTGAAGCATGGCGAGCTGCGGTAATAGGCCACGTCCTGAAACTTGGCCAGGTAACGATCCAGGCTGCCTAGCTGGTTCTCGTAATAGGCCAGCGTGTTTTGCGCGGCAATCAGCCGGTTGATCGTAGTCTGCGCCTGATCCCAGATATACGCGGCTGGGGCCATCGTGTTCTGGAGCTGATTTTCGTACTGCTGCAACTGGGTCTGGTACTGCTCAATCTGCTTGAGCGTCTGCGCCACCGACTCGATGGCCGTCATGATGTTCTGGGCCAGGTTGCCGCCGTCGATGACGGGGATACCAGCTTGCACAGGGGCGGTGGTAGTGGTGATAAAGCCGGTTGCGAGTGCAACGGCTAGAGCGGTTTTTTTAGCCGCTAAAATTTTGGACTTCATGGTCGTACTCCGTCGATGAAAAGAAGGCATTGCCTTGACCAAGCGTTGTGCTTGTTCTCGGCAACGTTTCATCGAAGAGCTACGCCACTAGCTGATCGGTATTGCCCTTGGCGCTGAGGCCCGGACTTACAAACGTAAAACTACTCTGTTTTTTTATCGCTTTCGGACAAGCCAACTTCCCGGCCAATCTCTTCAAGCTCTAGCGGCTGTACTGCCGCCGTCAGTATTTCGCGTATTTCCGCGTCGGTGCTCCTATCGTTGAGCGCTGCTCGAACTTTCAACGCACGGTGCACCTCGGCGGGTAAATTCCTGATAAGCACATTTGCCATATCAATACCCTTTTGGTGTACCCGACAACCATGCTATCAAAGATATTAAAAATAGCAAGACCTATACTCTTGCAACCGGCGGTAGCCGATCAGCCCCGCAGGGCAGGATTCCCGTTGAGTGCCCCCGGCGCGAATAAGGGACAGTGAAGATAGATAACCGGCTTGCCGGTTAGCTAACTTCACCCATCCTGCCCGCATTTCACCCACTATTGAAAATCTAGCGCATATCGAACGTAAAGCGTTTTATCGTCAAACAAACACCGATTCTTGGCAACATAACCGTAATCGTCACCAAATCGGCCTGCAATCGACATAGTCGCTTCAAAATCGCTGCTCAATCGGCTTTAAATCGGAACCTAAAATGCCAACAATCGACACAAACCATTCGCCCCGATGGGGCGAGTTGGACGCCAAAAAAGAAGGGCATAACCCGCCCCTCAAGTGTCAATGAACACAAGAAATTTGCCTCCCCTCCCGTCATACCACTAAGGCGACGTATTGATACTTGAGGGGCAACCTTTCCTGATGTTGACACCTTCACGCAGGTTACTGGTTATGGGCGTCCAACACACACGGCTCATTCCTGCTTGGTAATAATAAGAATAATAATCTTCTTATTATTCTTACCGAACGAATGGGCACTGCTTAGCCATTTCACGTTTCGAGCCAAGGTTTCAGTACAGATAACTACAAGTGCACACAGCGGCCCTCCAGCACCGTTAGACGCAGATTCTGCTTCAGCTCATGGAATAAGGGACTCCGGGTTGTTTTCCCCTCTCACAAGGCGTTTCAGCGGCCACTGAAGCCGCCTTCTCTTCTTGGCGTTAAACCATCGGCCTATGGCCGATTGATAAAGCCCGCCAGGGCTTTATTGGCAAGGTCAGAACGCGCCCTCAAGGCGCGAGCTGCACCGCGCATGATGGATTATCTTTAGATAATCTTGGATGGATTTCCCAAACTGCCCGCAAAGCAGCGCACCGTCTGGGTTTTCCAAATTGGGACGGGGAACGTTACGACGGCAGAAGGGGAGCGTTACGACGGTAACAAGGGAACGTTACGACGGTAAACGGGTGCAGTTGCCGTGGGGCCAGGCCTCTTGATCTCCCATTTTCCCTTGGCGTATTCGTTCACTACCCAACCCACGGCGGCAAGTTCGGCCAGTGCCTTCCGGGCAGTCTGACGGCGTTTTTTCATAGCTTCGGCATTGGCTTCATCTGGCCAGACATAGCCGCAAAGCGTGTCCAGTTCCACGCGCCCGGATTTGCCGGGGTCGATCCAGCCGCATAGCCGTTGGTGCATCAGCCGTGCCGGATCAGTCTGTAGCAACCGCACTTCCGCCATGTCGATACGGGCATATGGACGATGCCCCAGGATCGCTTCGGCAATACGCGGATTCAGGGCAACCCATAGCCTGCCGTCCGTCTCGTCAAAAGCATGACTCATCAGGTGGAACGCGGCTTGCCGCCGTCCCTTCGTCACAAGGATGGTGACGTTCGACATGCGCAGCAGGCTGGCTTTGAGCGCCTTGATGTTGTCGCCGCTATCCGTCATGCCCGTTTCTGAGAGCAGTTTGGTCAGGCTCTCACGAACCACCAAGCCGTCTTGCTCAATGGCTTCGAAACGGGGTTCAAGGAATAGCCGTAGCTGTCGCCCCGTCTCACTGGTCGGTTCCGGGGTTAGCAAGATGCCGTTCGGGCCGCCAAGGGCCACGATGCCTTGCAAAAGACGCATATCATCGGCCCCGAGAGGTTCGAATCCGACGAAACGCATGGATTCGTCCTCGCCAAAGGTGTAGGTCACGTCCAGCTTGCAGCGTTTGCGATCGCCACGCTTGAGGCTGCGGAACAGGCCAGGTGCCAAACAGTGCGCGGGATCATGTCGGACGTGGGTCAGGTCATGCTTAGGCTTCTTCACGCTGTCTCCTTTTCACCTTGCACTGCCGCTCCAGTACAGCAGGCTTCAACACGCCGCCGTCGTGCCGTCTAAACCAGAGTTCTTGAAAAGGTGCGCCATAGTTGGCCTTGCTGACGCCAAAGCGGACAAAATACCCACGCTGACAATCATCGACCCCCAGTATCTCGGCCTCGCCTTGCGTCATGCCGGATAGGTACGATTGCCAACGGATGTTATCAACCAGTACGGACGATCCACGACTGGCCTGCTGTTGATCGCCCGACCCCATCATGGCTGCGCTTTTACTCGCGTGGTGCAGAAACACAATGGAGCAGCCTGTATCAGCGGCTATGGCCTCCATGTGCCCAACAACCTGCGCCATCGGCCCGCTAGCGTTCTCCTCCTCAATGTGGAAGCGCCGCAAAGTGTCCAAGATCATCAAGCGACGACCTTCAGCGGCTCGTTTGAGAGCATCGAACCAGCTAGCAGCCATGATGTTTGGGCATTTACCGATCAAGGGTTCAATGAGCAAACCATCAGCCACGGCTTGCCGTTCCGCTGCGCTGAGGTGTGCCCCAAGGGCGTGCAGACGATGGTGAATAGCGGCCGGTGGATCTTCAGCAGGCAGATAGACCACTTGCCCGGTGGGAAACTCGCCTATTTCAAGTAAATCAGGCCCGCCTGCAATCTGTGCAGCCAATTGAAGGGCCAACATGGATTTACCAGCCCCACCAGGCGACACAAGAGCACCAACAGTGCCAGCAACCATATTAGGCAGAACATAATCAATGGGTGGCGGCAATTCCGTGAAAGCCGCCATAAGATCAAGAGCCATATAACTAGCCCTCTATAGGGCCAGGTCGCGCAGCTTGATCACCCGATGATTTACGTGCCTCAATCCACTCTTCGACCTCTGACAAATCCCAGGCGACATTTCTACTGGTTAACGCGATACGGCGTGGAAAATCCCCTCGCTGCTCCAGGTTATAAATTGTTCGTGTCGAAAGCGGGATCATCTCCAGGAGCTTCTTCCTGTTGATGAGGGTCTTTATATTTTGCATGGGTCAATACCTCTCAAATGAATAGTTGCTATTCATCGAGTAGCTGCGCGAAGCAGCTAATCGGTAATTGACCTGCCCGATGCCAATGGCGGCCTTATTTATAAATTCACGGCATCAACTTCAATGCTATCAAAGATAGCAAAAACATCAACCCTTACTGCCTCCCGAAGTCCACTCATCAATCATATCGGCCCAATCCTGCAACATCGCCGCCCGCTGCTCGCGGTACTCAGCCTTGTTGTAGACAGCCCTCACGCCCTTCTGCTCGTGCGCCAGGCACTTCTCGATCCAGTCGGTGTTGTAGCCGGCCTCATGCAACAGCGTGCTGGCTGTGCGCCGCAAATCATGCGGTCCGAACTTGGTAAGTGACTTCCCATCTTTCTGCGCCGCCTTGTAAGTCAGCGTCAGCACCTGGTTAAGTGTGGCAGCGCTCATCGGCGCATCCGAGTCGTACCGTGATGGCAAAACGAAGTCGGAACCACCGGCAAAGGTTTTCATGGCAATGAAAATATCCAGAGCCTGCTGGGACAGAAATACCAGGTGCGGGTTACGGCGTTTCATCCGCTCCTTTGGAATCGTCCACAACGCTTCGCTGAAATTGATCTCGCTCCAGGTCGCATTGGTCAGCTCGCTCTTGCGCACCATCGTCAGCAATAACAGCTTGGCCGCCGCACGGTTTGTTGGGCTTGTGCCCACTCGCTCCATGTACTGGTACATCAGCCCAATTTCTTCTGGCGTCAACGCTCGGTCACGTGGCTCGAATCGAGCGATGCTTGTTGGGCGCACCAGTTCTGCCGGGTTTTCGACCTTCTGCCCACGCTCGATGGCCCAGCGAAATACCTGCAACACGATTTCACGCACATGAACGGCGGTGGCCGGTGCGCCTCGCTCAACAATGGCATCAGCCAGCGCCCGCAAGTCTTCGTGGGTGATCTCCACCAGCTTCTGATTGCTGAATTTCGGCTTCAGCTCACGCTCATAAACCGAGCGGCGCATATCGCGGGTGGAGTCGGCCATCTGGTAGCCACGCAGCCACTTCTCCGCCCAGGCACCGAACGTCTCTGCATCTTTCACCCGCGCCTTGTCTCGGGTTTTCTCCTTGGCCGGCGACTTGCCCGCCGCAACCATCTTCTTGGCGTCACCCAACAGCTCGCGGGCTTCGGCCAGGGTGATGCCACCGACACCATAACGCCCAAAGGTGATGGTCTCCTGCCGACCGTTGATTGAGTAGTTGTAACGGAACGAGATGGAGCCGGCTGGAGTCACTGCCACATAGAGACCTTCCCGGTCATTCACTTTGTAGAGTTTGTCCCTGGGCTTGAGATTGCGCAGCTTGGTATCGGTCAGCATGTACCTTGTCCTTCTTCGTCTCCGATACCATGCTGAAAAAATCTCGAATTTATCGTATTTTTTCTTACGAAACAGTAACTTATAGAATATTAATACCATGAACACACAAAAGAACGCAGCATGGTATCGGCATCAATCATGGCATCGCCAAACCATAATACCAGCTTTAATGCCATGCTCAAACGGTGCTTGGCGCTTCCTCCCGTTGCCAGATCGTGCCAAACACAAACAAAAAAAAGCCCGCAATTACGCGGGCTTAGCGGCATTTCATGCCATCAGGTGCCTGGCTGTGCCAGACGCGGAATCATTCCCTTGCCATTGTTCTGCCGGCAGTAGCCGACGAGCAAGTTCACGTGTTGTGCGATGAAACTCATCCCAAGATACGAGTAATTCAAATGTGTGTGGCTGTGCCATGGCATTCCAACTCCAATGAAATAGATTGCTGATTCAGCGTGACGCTGTAGCATAACAAAAACACTGTATTGAGTCCTTTGTCACGCAATTTATGATACCCTTTTAGGGTCATTTACTCTCACTATCCAGTCTTAAATTGTAAGGAGTTACCCCTATGCCACGAGTCATCTACATCGATGCCCAAGGCGGCGAGTTCGAAGCTGATGTCGATGTCGGACAAAACCTCATGGAAGGTGCTGTCGACCATATGATTGACGGTATTCTCGGAGAATGTGGTGGGGTGATGTCCTGTGCCACCTGCCATTGCTATGTAGATCCTCAATGGCTGGATAAACTGCCAGCAGCCTCTGAATTAGAAGAAGACATGCTGGATATGGCCATCGACCCGCAAGATAACAGCCGCCTCAGCTGTCAAATTGTGATGACGGAAGAGCTGGACGGCATTGTTGTTCGACTGCCTAAGTCGCAATACTAAACCAAACCAATTCGAGCAAATACTTCATCACGGTAGCCGGTTGTCACGCGAATGATGCCTGACAACTCGGCATCCAACTCTGGATCTCCGGTATCAACCACCAACGGACGCTCACCCAACTCTTGCAACTTTGATTTCGTAGCCACGACATGAATATTATCTTTGCCGATCATCCGAATCACAGTCGGGCTCAATTGCTGGTTGCCGCGCCCAAATAAATGCCCCTGGCCACCGATAACGGTTATCACTAACCGTACGGGCCCCTGATGATCACGGAGCTGTTGCTCCAGTTGTTGGGCCGTCACATCCGCCATCAGCAAACGCTGCTGATACACTAAATCCACGCCAAGCAAGGTATTGGGTAACTGCAAATCCTCCATAATGGCGGCCACCGTTGACCCCGATCCCATCACATACAAGGTGTCATCATCCATGCCTTCAATGATTTCGGCGGCGATATCAGCTAACACTAATTCGTCACTTTCGCGACCGCCCATTTTGACTGCTTGGACATATTGCAACTCGGCTGGCACCAACATTTCGCCATAACGGCGAGCCCTCACCGTACCTGCGCGGAACGCTTCTTCATCAATATCCATCACATCCGCTTGCAGCACGCTAGTCAGTTGACCGCGCACCATCTGCTCCACGACTTTGCCGGCTGCAGTCGGTGAAATAGCATAAACTCCCGAATGAATTTTTACCCCAGCTGGAATTCCCAACACCGGGCGTTGATCGGGATAAACTGCGCAAATATCACGCGCCGTGCCATCCCCACCAGCAAATAATAGCAATTGAATATCATCTAATTCTGCCAGACGCTGGGCCAGCTGTTGCGTATCTTCAGGGCCTGTTTGTTCAGCGCTGGGGGTGTAGATAACCTCATGACTCAAACCCAATTCTTGCAACACCGTCGCACCCAAGCCTGCACTGCCGGTCACAAAATGCAATTGAGATTGATACGGTAATAATACCGATAACGCTTGTTTGACGCGTAGCGGTGCTTTTGGCTCAGCGCCTAGTGCCAATGCCCGCTGAGCGGTGTCGGCACCGTCGCTCCCTTTCAACGCAACAGAGCCACCAAGCCCTGCAAACGAATTGATAATTAAACCAATTTTAAATAAAGGTTGTTGTGTCACGGTACCATTCCTCCACTCATTCAAGCCCAGCTTAGGATCTTCTCAGCAGGCCAAGACTGCTGATAATAGTCCGCTAGTGCGCGTGCAAACCGCTCTGCCCGAGGCGGCAACCCCTCGCGCAAATACCGCTGTAACTGTTGGCGAACGGCTTGGGTAAAGCCTTCCCGATCCACGGGTAAACCACTCAAATTATCAACACTGACTTGAAAAGGTGCGCCCGCACATAATGAAAACAACCACTCCAAGGCTTGAGGCTGGCGTTCAACCTGCTCAAATTCTGCCTGTTGTTCCGCGTTGCGGCCATCAGGTTCATACCAATAACCATAATCAAACTGTTCACGCCGCTGTGGGCCTGCAATACACCAATGGGCAATTTCATGCAGTGCCGAGGCAAAGAAGCCATGGGCAAAGACAATTTGATGATCCGCTGTGGGTGTCTGTGCTGGTTGATAATAAGGCTCATGCTCTCCAGCAACTAACCGCGTTCGATATTCTTGATAAAAACACTGCTCGAACAAATCAATTAAAACGTCATAATGATGTTCAGAATTCATCAATCTTTCACTCAACTACGGATTGGTTATTGCGCGTTGGCGGAGCCACAAATCCATCACCACCAAAGCGGCCATGGCTTCAACAACAGGCACCCCACGGATGCCCACACAAGGATCATGGCGGCCCCGCGTGGCAATGGTGGTTGGCTGGCCGTGCACATCGATGGTGCGTCCTTCAATTCGAATACTCGATGTCGGCTTAAAGGCCACTTCGGCAATAATGGTTTGTCCCGTACTGATACCACCGAGCACACCGCCCGCATGATTACTTAAAAAACCCGTCGGGGTTAGTTCATCGCGATGCTCGCTACCACGTTGTGAGGCAACGGCAAAGCCATCCCCAATGCTAACGGCTTTCACCGCATTGATACTCATCAACGCATGGGCTAACTCGGCGTCAAACCGGTCGAAGACCGGCTCGCCTAAGCCCGCCGGCACTCCCAGAATCTCGAGCCGGACCCGCGCACCGATTGAGTCCCCCTCTTTGAGTAACTGTTTCAACAAGGCTTGCGCGGCTTCAGACATGTGTGGATCAGGGCAATACAAAGGGTCTTCGGCAACTCGGTCCCATTGAAATTCAGGCTGCTCAGGCGCCGTGCAATAGTCCCCAATTTGGACCACCCCAGCACGAATACGAATCCCGTGCTGAGCTAAATAAAGCTGAGCAATCGCTCCGGCAGCAACCCGCATCGCTGTTTCACGTGCGGAGGCGCGACCGCCCCCGCGGTAGTCTCTAACCCCATACTTTTGTGCATAGGTATAATCGGCATGCCCCGGACGGAATTTGCTTTTAATGTCGTCATAATCGTGACTCCGCTGGTCCGTATTATGAATGAGCAATCCGATTGGAGTGCCTGTAGTGCGGCCCTCAAACACCCCAGACAAGAGTTCCACTTGGTCAGTTTCTTGCCGCGCGGTGGTAAAACGATTCAACCCAGGCCGGCGTCGATCAAGGTAATGCTGAATGTCCGCCGCACTCAACGCAAGACCAGGCGGGCACCCATCGACAACAGCGCCAATGGCTGGCCCATGGCTTTCACCGAACGTGGTGACTCGAAATAATTCGCCCCAAGTATTTGCTCCCATCTACGCCTCGCCTGTTCGCTCCGATTAAAATGAATGTTGATGTGCCACTAAATCGGTGTATGTTAACACGAAAACACCGTCGCCACCGTGTTCAAAGGTCACCCATTGAAAGGGAACTTGCGGGAATTCTTGTGCTAATGCCACCCATGAGTTACCCACTTCACAAACCAATACGCCTTGCTCAGTGAGATGGTCTGGCGCCTCACGCAGAATGATACGCACCAAATCCAAGCCATCGTCGCCTGCCGCCAACCCAAGCTCAGGCTCATGATGAAACTCCTCGGGTAAATCAGCCATATCTTCCGCGTCCACATAAGGTGGGTTAGTCACAATCAAATCATAACGTTGCTTCGGAATTGCATCATAGAGGTTCGATTGCAGCGGAAATACTCGGTGGGACAATCCGTGCAATTCAATATTCGATTCCGCCACCGCAAGGGCATCCACTGATAAATCCAGGGCATCCACTTCGGCCTCATCAAAGGCATAGGCACACGCAATGGCAATGCAACCGCTGCCCGTGCATAAATCGAGAATTCGGTTCGGAGTTGCCGACAGCCACGGGCTGAACTTCCGCTCAATCAACTCGGCAATGGGTGAGCGCGGCACCAACACTCGCTCATCCACTAGGAATGGTAAGCCGGCAAAGTAAGCCTTCCCTGTCAAATAGGCAGCTGGTATGCGCTCCTGAATACGGCGTTGCACCAACTCGGTATAGTAGTCCCATTCTGCGACCACCATGCGCGCGGTGCTGAATTGCTCTAACTGATTAAAATCGAGCTCAAGCACATGCCCTAGGAGGAGCTGCGCTTCGCTCAAGGCATTATCGGTGCCGTGACCAAAATAGACATCGGCACGCTGCATTTCGCTTACCGCCCAACGTAATGCATCGCTAATACTTACTTGCTCAAATTGAATGCTGACCTTGGTCAAAACCGATCTCCTAAGTTGTTCTTCGTTCTGCCATAAGATAACCTATGCCCGCTAAAAGCGCATCTATCGATGTGCGTCTTCTTTCGTAGGTTGGGTAAGGTATGAATGACGAGCAAGACGATTTGAGTTTATTCCGTAAAACGGTACAAGTTGATCGTCGAATTCACAACGAAACCGTGGAACACGTTCGCCCCAAGCCGAACTTCAGTAACTCACCTCGCCGGCTCGGTGTTCGTCAACAGCAAGCAGAGTTCTTTTTCTCCGATACCTATCGAGCGCATCTTCCTGAAGGTCCTGTTCGCTACTGTGCCGAAGAAGAATCCTCGTACCTACTCAAACAGTTACGTCGGGGGGATTATGAGCCTGAATTGTTCCTTGATTTGCATGGTTTAACCCAAGCGCAGGCGAAACGAGAAGTTGCTGCGTTGCTCAGTGCCTGCCAAAAGGAACAAGTAAGTTGCTGTGCAATCATGAGTGGGCATGGCCGAGGAATTCTAAAAGAAAACTTGCCTCACTGGCTGGTGCAACACCCTGCAGTACGTGCATTCCATCAAGCCCCACCTCATCATGGTGGTCAAGCATCCGTGTTAGTGCTGGTTGCAATTCCCGACTAAGTCGATGTCCCCTAGCTAGGTGACAATCATCCGTAAAAAATGGGCTTGTTGGTTGACGAGATCTAATTCGATTTCGGCAATTCCTGCCGTCGGGAAAATTAACGGGGGCATCCGTGCATCAAGCGCCGCGACCAAATGGCTAACGAAGGGCATATGAGAAACCATCAAGACAGTTCCCTCATTCAGGCTCTGCTGTTCAAGTTGTACCAGCAACCAATCGATAAAGAGATCCGGACTTGCTTGCGGAATAATATCTTGGGTTGTTTCACACTGGCGGAAAGGTATATGGGAAGCCATGATATCGGCAGTTTGTTGAGCGCGGATATAGGGGCTCACGAGCAACCATGCAAGCTGCGATTGTCCCCGTTGCTGCAATTCCTCCAGCAACCAGTTCGCTGTGGTCTCAACCTCATGGCGCCCTTGTGCGCTAAGGGGGCGCTGCTCATCCATGCTGATGCCACGGTGCTGCGCGAGTTCAGGCTCAGCATCACCATGGCGCATGATCATTAACCTGATCGTCACGGCACTATTCGCTCTCTTGTCCAGACTCGTCATCGGTTGTACGACGTCGCCGCCCTCCGGTCACAGGATCGGCGCGCCCTTCATCTTTCGCTTGTTCCGCACGTCGTCGCCGAATGGCTTTCGGGTCCGCAATCAAAGGACGGTAAATTTCAATTCGATCACCGGCCCGCAATTCTTGATCCAGCTTAACGGTTTTACTCCAAATGCCAACCTTTTGTACCGATAAGTCAATTTCCGGAAAATAACGCATGATTTGCGAACGCTCAATGGCTTCCTGAACCACGGTTCCTGCTGGAACTCGAAGCGGGATAATTTGCTGCCGTTCAGGGGTGGCATAGGCAACTTCAATGGCAATTTGGGGCGTGGTAGTCATGGGTTACTTCATTCCGTACACTTGCTGTGCGCGTTGAACAAATGCATCAACCATGCGGCTTTGCAGTTCATTAAAGATTTTTCCAAAAGCTAAGCTGAGAATCTTGTTGGCAAACTCAAACTCCAATTTGAGGACAATTTTACACGCCTGCTGATCCAGGGCATGAAAGCTCCAACCACCGCGTAAGTATTGAAACGGGCCATCGACCAATTCCATATCAATCCGTTCATACGGAATTAATGTGTTTCGAGTGGTAAAGGATTTGCTGAACCCGGCCTTTTGAATATCCAACCGCGCGACTTTCATTGCATCGGTCGATTCTAAAACGGTCGCTTGGCGGCACCCCGGTACAAAAATGGGATAATCATCGATGTCATTCACTAGCGCGTACATCTGAGCATCGCTATAGGGCACTAACGCGCTGCGTTCAATCGTCGGCATGATGTTCCTCACTCACTATAAATTGGTTGGCATGATAGCGTATTTTACAGGATGAATCATCCATAGCGAGGGTGAAATAATTCCATGCTTTCGCATGAAAACAAATTTTATTTTTTTCTGGCACAGGTATAATACGCCCATGAGCAAAAATAAAAAAACACCAACATCCAATACCATCGCGCTGAACAGAAAAGCACGCCATGAATATTTCCTCGAAGAAAAATTTGAGGCGGGTATTGCCCTGCAAGGCTGGGAAGTTAAAAGTATTCGTGCAGGGAAAGTAAATATCAGTGATACCTATGTCATTCTTCGTAACGGAGAAGCTTATTTATTGGGTGCGCAAATCCAGCCATTGAACCAAGCGTCAACGCATGTGGTGTGTGACCCTGAACGTACCCGTAAACTTTTATTGAAGCAACGTGAGCTGGATAAGCTCATCGGTGCCAGCGAACGCGAAGGCTATGCCATTGTTGCGACCGCCATGTATTGGAAGCGACACTTGGTCAAAGTAGAAATTTATTTAGCTAAAGGTAAAAAGTCTCACGATAAACGAGACACCATTAAAGAGCGGGATTGGCAGCGGCAAAAAGAACGTATTATGAAACACAACGTTCGTTAATCAACAACGGTTGACAGCTTATTTAAATCGCGTTAGAGTCACCCCATCAGTGAGACAAGTTTCATGACTCCGCGTGAGTCTTAAAGGAATCCAAATCGTGTTACATATCGCACAAATCACAAACGTTAGCAGCAACTGGTGGTGGCATTTCCCGAACTAGCGGGCGATGCATCTGTGCGTATTTAACAGAAATATTGCAAAAACCCGCTTCGATAAGCGGGTTTTTTTGTGCGCGCTTATCGATCATAGCGGTCATAAAAGTTATACAACTTTAGCCAACTTGGAAGATAACGATGAGCGACGCCCCCTCAATACCTTTAGGTTTGATGACGAGTATCTGCCGGCAACTGCCCTATCAAGCAGACCCGCTGGCACTCTATGAACAGGTGACCTGTCCAAACCAACCCAGTTTATTACTTGAGTCAGCCACGGTCACCACTCGGCAACATTTACAAAGTATTTTACTGATCCGTGCAGCGCTTGAGTTCGAGTGTTACGGGCCACAAGTGACCATCACTGCACTCACCTCCAACGGGAAAGCATTGTTACCTTGGTTGACCAGCGAACTGGCTGCCATGCCATGCCAATTACTGGAACAGACCGATACGCAATTGCGCTACGAGTTTCATACGCCCGCCCCCAACTTAGACGAAGACTCACGGTTACGGGCAGTCAGTAATATTGAACCTCTGCGGCGCGTGCTGAAAGGCATCAAACCTTGCGGTGACAACTCACACCCCATGGCACTACTACTCGGTGGTGTATTTGCCTATGACTATGTGGCCACTTTCGAGTCCCTTCCAGACGTTGCCACAAGTGATAACCAATGCCCGGATTATATTTTTTACTTGGCCGAAACAACGCTGGTGATTGATCATCAACAACGCACCACCGTGTTGTTAGGAAGCCTTTTCGGCGACGCTGAGCATCACCCGTATCAGTCTCAGTTACAGCGCTACTTAGACCAGCTCACAGAACAATGCCAAACACCTATGGCAGAACCGACGCCCACTGTGATGGCACCACTTCCAGCATTTCCGGCAGCAAATGTCACGGTCGAGCCCAGCGCTAAGGACTACGCGCAACGCGTCGAGCTGTTGCAGCAGCACATTCAAGCGGGGGATATTTTCCAAGCCGTTGCGGCCCGTTCTTTCAAGCTTCCTTGTGACAACGCCTTGGCCGCTTATCGTGTGCTCAAGCAAACCAACCCATCCCCCTATTTGTTTTTCTTACGAAGCAAAACCTTTGAGTTATTTGGGGCCTCGCCCGAGTCTGCCTTGAAATATACGGCGGCAACAAACCAAGTTGAGCTTTACCCCATTGCCGGAACACGGCCGCGTGGTCGCACTACCAACGGGCAACTTGATACGGAACTCGATAATCGTTTAGAGCTGGAATTACGGCTGGATCAAAAAGAAACCGCAGAACATATCATGTTGGTTGATTTAGCCCGTAACGACTTAGCGAAAATTGCCACGCCTGGCAGTCGCCATGTTGCCAACCTCATGACCATTGATCGCTATGCTCATGTCATGCATTTGGTGTCGCGGGTGACTGCCCAATTGGCTGCTGATTTGGATGCGCTCGATGCCTACCGTGCATGCATGAATATGGGAACCTTAGTGGGGGCTCCTAAGTTATCTGCCGCTCGCCTACTCCGCCAATTGGAGCAACAACGCCGTGGTAGTTACGGAGGAGCACTGGGCTATCTCAATGGTGCAGGTGATATGGATACCTGCATTGTGATTCGGTCTGCCTTTGTCCAACACGGCTATGCCATTGTGCAAGCGGGTGCAGGCATCGTTCATGCCTCCCAGCCCAGTGCAGAAGTAGCTGAAACCGAACACAAAGCCAAAGCAGTTATCCTTGCCATTCAACAGGCCAATACACCATTGAAGGAGCCCGCTCATGTTACCGACTGTGCCTGATCGAATTGTCCTTATCGACAACCAAGACTCCTTCAGCTACAACCTAGTGGACGCGCTACGCCAGCTGGGCTATCCCTTATTGGTGTACCGTAATGATTTAAGCGCTGCGACCATTCACGCACAACTCGCCACTTATGCCGGTCGACAATTGCTGTGTCTTTCTCCCGGTCCAGCAACGCCGCGTGATGCCGGATGTTTATTAGAACTCATTGAAACAGTGGCTGGGCAGTACCCACTGCTGGGCATTTGTTTGGGGTTTCAGGCCTTAGTCGAACATGTCGGTGGCACCATTGCATGTGCACCAGCGCCCGTGCATGGCCGAGCTGACGCCATGACCTATCAGCCCCATCCAATCTTCGCCAAGTTACCGAATCCATTACGGGTGGCACGCTACCATTCTCTGATGGGGAAAAACTTGCCGTCGTCAGTCATTCCGCTAGCGGCTATTGATGAGATCCCGATGGCTGTGGAATTCCCACAACTGCAAGCGATTGGTTTGCAATTTCACCCTGAATCCATCCTGACCCCACAAGGCGGTCAATTGCTAGCACAAGTGATTCAGTACTTATTTTCATTGGCAGCAACCTCAGCGACAAGGACCCCCTCATGCAACTCTTAACTCCTTTACTGCAGGGACAATCACTCACTCTCGCTCAAGCAGAAAAATTATTCGACCATTTGGTACGGGGCGAATTGAATGATATTCAAATCACCGCCGCATTAATCACCATGAAGATGCGCGGTGAGCAGCCGGAAGAAATGGCCGGTGCGGCACGAGCTTTGCGGCGCGCTGCGCGCCAGTTTCAACGGCCAGAACGGCGTCTTGTAGACAGTTGTGGAACCGGTGGTGACGGTAGTCACACCATGAATATTTCCACCACCGCCGCCTTGGTTGCGGCAAGCATGGGGCTAACGGTGGCAAAACATGGTAACCGAAGTGTTTCTTCTCGTTCAGGCTCGGCGGATGTTCTGGAAAGTTTAGGCCTCTCGGTCACCCAAGATCCCTCAATTGCAGCACAGCAACTCGACCGGTTTAACTTTTGCTTTTTATTTGCCCCCCATTATCACCCGGGGATTCGCTATGCCATGCCCACGCGCCAAACATTAAAGACTCGCACCCTGTTCAACCTGCTCGGCCCCTTGTTGAACCCAGCTCGGCCTAATGCTCAAGTGCTAGGCGTGTACGCTCCCGAATGGTGCCGTCCACTGGCGGCCACCCTCCGCCTCTTAGGGTGTGAACAGGCATTAGTGGTACATGGTTCAGGGCTCGACGAAATTGCCATTCATGGTCCCACCCAGGTGGTGGAACTGCGCCAGGGCGAACTGCACGAATATACCTTAACGCCGGCTGATTTTGGTATCTCAACCGCATCGGTCGCTGCCCTAGCGGGGGGCGATGCGAATTACAACGCCCATTTGCTCACCCAAATCCTTGCTGGTAAAGCCAGCCAAGCGCAGCTGGATGCCGTGGCCGTAACTGTGGCTGCCATGCTGTACGTCAATGGCACCTATGACGATTTAAAACTCGCAACACATGCAGTTAACGAACACTTAGTGTCTGGCCAAGCACTGACCCACTTACAGCAAATTCAGGAGTTTAATCGTGTCTCAATCGGTGCTTAATACCATCACAGCAGCACGTCAACAGTCCCTGCAGCGACAACTCGAGCAGCTCGATATTGCAGCATTGACAGCGCACCTACCGCCAAGCGTTCGGAGCCTTGCAGATGCGTTACGACAGCCCTATGCAAGTTTTATTTTAGAGTGTAAACAAGCCTCACCATCACATGGGGTACTGCGCCAGCATTGGGATCCTCGACAATTAGCGCTCGCCTATAGCCCTTATGCAGCAGCAATTTCGGTGCTTACTGAGCCTGATTATTTTCACGGTGATTTTCGTGATCTCGCCGTGGTCGCCAATAGCGTTAGTCAACCGGTGCTATGCAAAGACTTTATCGTTCAGCCAGAGCATGTTTTGCTCGCTCGTTATTTTGGTGCAGATGCAATTTTATTGATGTTAGCGGTGCTCACGGATGCTGAATACTTAGCCTTGGTGGCTGTGGCGGAACGCTATCAACTGGATGTGTTGACGGAAATCTCAACCCCAGCCGAGCTTGCACGAGCCATTCGGTTAAACGCCAACATCATCGGTATCAATAATCGCAACTTGCATGACTTGAGCATTGATTGTGAGCGCACCCTAACCATGGCTCCCGAAATCCCTCCACAGACCTTGGTTGTGGCAGCATCAGGCTATCACAAGCATGCCCAAATTCGGGCCGCTGCACCTGCAGTCGATGGATTTTTAATCGGTAGTTCGCTCACCGCCAAAGCAAATGTCGATCAAGCCTGCCGTGAGCTCATCTATGGGCACCACAAAATTTGTGGCCTCACCGAAGTGAAAGATGCTCAAGTCGCACGTGCCGCAGGGGCTGCCTATGGTGGGCTTATCTTCGTCCCACACTCCCCTCGTTGCCTCACCCTTGAGCAAGCACAGCAAGTAACGAAGGGGGCACCAGAACTAAGCTATGTTGGGGTTTTTGCTAACCAACCCTTAGACCTTATCAGCCACTATGCCAACACTCTCCAGCTGACGGCCATTCAATTGCATGGCCAAGAAGATGAAGCGTTTGTACAAGCCTTAACAACCCGTGTGCCCCATACCCAAATTTGGCGTGCCATGGCGGTAACCGGTCCAATCACATTACCTACGACTGGCGCGTCACGACTCATTTTGGATAGCCCAGGTGGCGGCAGCGGACAACCGTTCGCGTGGCACCACCTGACTCAACTTCCCTCAGCTCAGCGTCAGCAACTGATGTTAGCCGGGGGCTTAGCGGCCAGCAATCTCGCGGCTGCGCAACAAACAGGTATCCAGCAGTTTGATTTGAATTCTGGGGTTGAGACAGCGCCTGGTCGCAAAGATGCCGGGCAAATCAACCGAGTTTTTCAGCATTTAAGAAGCTACGGGCGCATTCCGATGCCGCCTATTGAGGAGTAAAACAGATGACATCACGCCCCCACTTACCCGCCTACTTTGGTGATTTTGGCGGACAATATGTGCCGGAGATTTTAGTGCCTGCACTGGACCAACTGGAACAGGCGTTTATCGACGCCCAACAAGATCCTGAGTTCCAAGCAGAGTTTCAGGACTTACTGAAAAACTACTTAGGCCGCCCCACGCCATTATCGCGCTGTCGGAATTTACCGTTACAGAGCCCCAATGGCACTCAAATTTATTTGAAGCGCGAAGACTTATTACACGGTGGCGCACATAAAACCAATCAAGTTCTTGGCCAAGCCTTACTCGCGAAGCGAATGGGCAAACAGCGTGTCATTGCAGAAACTGGTGCGGGACAACATGGCACTGCAACGGCCTTAGCCTGTGCGTTACTAGGGCTCGAATGCGTGATCTATATGGGTGCCACTGATGTTGCTCGGCAACAACCGAACGTTTTCCGCATGGAACTCATGGGCGCAAAAGTCATTGCCGTGGATGCCGGCAGTGGCACTCTGAAAGATGCGGTCAACGAAGCATTACGGGATTGGACAGCAAATTACCAAACCACCCATTATTTATTAGGAACTGCGGCCGGACCACACCCATTTCCGACGATTGTGCGAGAGTTTCATCGCATGATCGGACAAGAAGCAAAACAGCAGCTGCGAGACCGAATTGGCCGCCTTCCTGATGAAGTCATTGCCTGTGTCGGGGGCGGCTCAAACGCCATTGGCATGTTTGCCGAATTTATTGAGGAAACCGAAGTGGCATTGATTGGCGTTGAGCCTGCTGGCAAAGGCCTAGCCAGCCAGGCGCATGGTGCCACTCTGACCGCTGGCCGTGCTGGTATCTTACACGGCTGCCGGTCAAAGGTTTTGCAATCCGATGAGGGCCAAATCCACGAAAGTTACTCGGTTTCTGCCGGCCTGGACTATCCTGGCGTAGGCCCGCAACACGCATATTTACAAGCCACTGGACGGGCCCAGTATGTGACAGTGACGGACCAAGAAGCGCTGCAAGCTTTCCAACTATTGGCCCAACAGGAAGGCATTATTCCGGCGTTGGAATCCGCCCATGCGCTGGCTTATGCATTGCGCCGTGCGGCACAACCTGATGCCCCCCAAGTGCTGCTCGTAAACTTATCAGGGCGTGGTGATAAAGATATTGATCACGTCCGCCAAATCATTGCCCAAGGAGAGCCACAATGAATCGCTACCAACGATTATTTGAACAATTGCACCAGCGCCAACAAGGGGCGTTTATTCCCTTTGTCACCTTGGGGGACCCTAACCCAGAGCTGAGCCTTGCCATCATTGATACGCTGGTGCAGGCAGGCGCCGACGGCTTGGAACTTGGGCTGCCTTTTTCCGATCCAGTGGCGGATGGGCCGACCATTCAAGCCGCCAACGTTCGGGCGCTTGCGGCTGGCACAACACGTCAGCAGGTCTTCGCCATCATTCGCACTATTCGGCAACGTTACCCTGAGTTACCGATGGGTCTCTTGGTGTATGCGAATTTAACTCTCAACCCAAGCTTAGGAGAATTTTATCAACAATGTGCTGAGGCCGGCGTTGATTCCGTGCTGGTCGCGGATGTTCCTATTCGTTCGGCACAGCCTTTTATTGACGCCGCTAAACAGCATGGGATTGCACCGGTACTATTGGCACCGCCTGATGCCGATCAAGAGACTCTGCAGTACATTGCGGCCCATAGCGAAGGCTACGTGTACTTACTGAGTCGAGTGGGAGTCACCGGCGCAGAACAGGAAATGGCTACCCCCGCAGCGCAAACCTTAACGCGTTTGCGGGAGGCTGCCAGTACACCGCCCTTATTAGGGTTTGGCATTTCCACACCCGCTCATGTACAGGCAGCGCTTGCAGCAGGCGCGGCCGGTGCAATCTGTGGATCCGCCATTGTCGCAATCATTGCCGCTTATCAGCATGACCCACAGCAGCTCTTGCTCCGACTTAGTCAGTTTGTGCAGGCGATGAAACAGGCAACAAACAATCCCGCAGAGCCGCTTCCAACGACTCAAATTTAAACTGATAACCGGCCTTTTGGAGATTCTCCGGAAGCACAAATTGGCCGGTCAATACCATGTTTGATAATTCCCCTAGCATCAGTTTCATCGCCCAACTAGGAATTCGCATAAAATGCGATTTCCGAAGCACTTTTGCCAGCGTTTTACTGAACTCCCGTTGCTCCACAGGCTGCGGGGCGGTGGCATTAAAAATTCCTTGGCACTCCTGCTGGCGAAGCAAAAAGAGAATCACTTCAACCATGTCATCCACATGAATCCAGCTAAACCCTTGGGTGCCTGAACCGATGGGCCCACCTAAGCCCAATAAATAAGGTGGCAACATCTTTTCCAACGCCCCACCGCGAGGTGCCAAGACAACGCCTGTACGAAGTAGGCAAACACGGGTTTCCGCTGATTGAGCAGCCACCGCCAAACGTTCCCACTCGACGCAAAGACGGTGGGCGAAATCGTCCGGTTGCCTCACTTCAGTCTGTTCGGTCACCGGGGTTGCACCCTGGGCGCCATAGTAACCAATCGCCGAGCCACTAATGAAAACTTGAGGGGGATTGGCTGCAAGACGAATTCGCTCAGTTAATTCACGAGTCACCTGCCAGCGACTTTGTTCAAGCTGTTGTTTGCGCCGTGCGCTCCAGCGCCGCTGAGCAATCCCTTCACCTTGCAAATTGATGACGGCGTCATACACACTGAAATCGCCCAATTCCTCAATCCCGCGCACCACCTGAACCGCTGGACCAAATTGTTCCAGTGCTCGTTGTGGAGCGCGGCTGGTCACTGTGACCTGGTAGTCTGCCAGTAACCGTGGGATGAGTGCTGAGCCAATCAGTCCTGTTCCTCCAGTAACTAAAACCTTCATAGGAATTATGCCTCCGTTAAGCAAGCCAACCATTATGATGGCCCGTTACGCACAATGAATCTAGTCCTCAGCACTTTTTTCTGGCACACTGAAGTCCGTTTAATCGCGTGGATATCACAATGTTACTGATCCTTGAATATTTACCTATCGTCTTGTTTTTCATCTTCTATTTATTAGGTGATATTTTTATTGCCACAGGTGTCTTGATGGTGGCTACCGTGATGCAAATCATCGCCATTAAGTTCATGCGAGAGCCGGTCACCATGCGGCACTGGATTCTGATGTGGGCCATTTTGATCTTTGGGAGTATCACATTATTTCTACGTGATGAATGGTTTGTGAAAATCAAAGTCTCCATTGTTTATGTGGCGATCGCGCTGTTCTTACTCATTGGCACCAAGTGGCAACGACGTAGCCCACTGCAAGCGATGCTCGGCCAAGAAATCAATCTTCCTGAGTTTGCTTGGCTGCGTTTGACCTACGCCTGGGTGTTATTTGCCCTCGTCTTAGCAGGTCTTAACCTCTACATTGCGGAGTACATGAGCCTTGACGCATGGGTAAACTTCAAAGTGTTTGGAACGCTCGGAGCAACCTTGTTATTCAGTGTGTTTTCCGGAGCTTACATGTTTAAGCATCACACCGACCGCGACAAAGATATCAAGGAGATTGAATAATGTGGTTTGCGATTTGGGCAGAAGATGCTCCTAATTCACTCGCTGCACGACGTGCAACTCGCCCCGCACATTTGGCACGATTAGAGCAGTTACGTGCTGAGGGGCGCCTCTTAGTCGCAGGCCCCTGCCCTGCAATTGCGAGCACCGATCCCGGCGAGGCTGGTTTTACAGGGTCCTTGGTGATTGCTGAATTTGAATCATGGGACGAGGCGCAAACATGGGCAGAGCAAGACCCTTATCTTGCAGCCGGCGTTTATGCCAACGTCACCGTCAAACCCTATTTGAAAGTATTGCCATAATCATGGAAACACCCAAGCGGATTCAACTCCAAACCTCAGCGAAACGTACCATCGTTGCTTACTGCTGGAATACCCCCTCACCGAAAGGGGTGGTGATTATGGCTCCGGCCATGGCGGTACCGCAGGCGTTTTATCAACCCCTTTGCCAATGGTTAAACGAACAAGGCTATCGAGTGATTAGTTTTGATTATTTCGGGATTGGCGCATCGGTCGATCAGCCGCTCAAACAAATCAAGACCACGGTAATGGATTGGGCCATGCTCGACGCCAAGGCAGTGATTGACTATGCGTATCGTGAAGCCAATGGCCTGCCATTGGTATGGCTCGCTCATAGCATCAGTGGGCAAATTTTTGGCTTAATTCCAAATCATACTCTCATTGATCATGTCATTACTGTCGCAACAGGCACCGGCTATTGGCGCCACACTACTCCAAGCCTCAAATTCAAGTCGGCGTTTTTGTGGTTTTTCGTAACGCCTTGGCTCATTCCATTAGCGGGTTATTTCCCCGGCCGCAAACTGGGTATTATCGGTGATGTACCGGCCGGTGCGATGCAGCAATGGCGGCGTTGGTGTCTGCATCCACATTATTTGGTCGGCGTCGAACAGCGCTACGAGCAATATGCTCAGGTAACCACCCCCATCACCGCAATTCGGTTGAGTGATGATGAAATGCTTACTGAGCGCAACGTCACCATCATGCACGATTTTTACCAGCAAGCACCGCAACGCCGAATCCTATTCACCCCACACCAACTCGGGATCACACAGATTGGACATTTTGGTGCCTTTAAAAAAAGCCACGCCGCGTTCTGGCCACAGTTTTTTGCCGAGCCATTAGCAGCGGCACTGCAACACACTGAATAAAAATGCCGTAAGCTCGTGTTAAGCGAGCTTACGGATCAGTTCTGCAGCATTACGGCGGACCAATCGGAAACATGCCAACCGCCCTAACACAGCAACGACGACGGCTCCAGAAATAGGCCCAATTAACCAGAATCGCCAATGCAAACTAGGCGTCATGTCAAAGACTTGCACTTGGAGTATCCACAGCACTAATTCCATCGCCAAGGCTGCGATAACCCCGCTGATGGCCCCCAAAATCAAAAATTCATAGGTAATGCTGCGATTCAGTAATTTTGACGAGGCCCCTAAGGTTCGCAAAATCACCAGTTCTTGCTGACGTTCTTCTAAGGTTGCTTGCACCTGTGCTAACAACACCAAGATTCCAGCCAATAATACCAACACCAAGACAAAACCAATTGCGACACTGACCTGATCAATCACCTCACGTAATTGCTCAATCAGCGCATCCAGATCAATCAGCGAGACTTGCGGAAAGTGTTTGAATAGTTCAAACAGCTCGCTTTTACGAGGTTCTGGCAAATTGAAGCTCGTAATAAAGGTGGCCGGAAAATCTTCCAAGGCAGCGGTATTAAAGATCATAAAAAAGTTGGGTTGTAACGATCCCCAATTCACTTCCCGAATGCTAGTAATGGGCAGTTGGAAGACATTTCCACCAATATTAAACTCCAGCTCATCCCCCACCTGTAAGTTCATCCGCTCGGCAACTTCAGCTTCAACGGACACTTGGGCGGTGGTGGTTCCCGGTTCCCACCATTGGCCACGGACCAGCCGATTATTGGGTGGCAACGTATCCCGCCAGGTCAGTGATAATTCACGGCCAAAGCCTTCACGCTGCTCCTCGTTATGCGCGCTCACATCAGCTTCATCACCGCGCGCTTCTTTAGTGACCTCATCCCGTACTGGAACGCCATTGACGGCGGTCATCCGGCCAGGTACCACTGGGTATAAATCAGCGGCTTCAATATCGCGTTGGGCAAACTCCTGTTGCAACCGTTCCACATCCGTTGGCGCAATATTCACCACAAAATAATTCGGCGCATCCGCAGGAAGTTGTCGTTGCCAATCAGCCAACAATTCGTGTCTGAGTGCTAACACTAAAAGCAACAACATGATTGCCGTTGAAAAACTCAGCATTTGCACTCGATTTGAACGCGCGCGGCGTTGCAACCCTGCCATGGCCAAACGCCATGCACTCCCTGCTTGCATACCAGCCTGTCGGCTCACGCGAATAAACAGCTGGCTGACAAACAGCAATACGCCTGCTGCCAATGCGCCCCCGGCGAAAATAGCCGTTGAGAGCAGCCAATGTTGGCTATAGAACACCAACAGCGCATAAATCGCGCCAGCCGAGGCTAGCCAATGCAACCAACGCCAGCGATCGGTCCCCGTCAGTTGCCGATTAAGAACCCGTAAAGGCGGAATTTGTATGAGCCGTAGCAACGGATACAAGGTAAACATCAGTGCACTAATGAACCCGGTTCCGGCAGCAAGTAAATAAGGTCGCCCGGTGACGGTGGGCAAACTCGTTCCCAGCTGGCGAGCCACCCAGTCAATCACTTGCGCTTGAATCAGCCATCCAAGCAACAACCCTACCGCTATGCTGAAGAAAGTTAACAAGAGCAAATGGAGAATAAATATTTGCTGAATTTGCCGCCGTCCGGCTCCCAGTGTTTTGATAATGGCGACCACGTCGTAATTACGTTGGCAATAGCGCTGTGCCGCTACCGCCACCGCCGTTGCCGCCAACACAACCCCAAGCAAGCTCGCCAATAGCATGAAACGTTCGGCCCGTTGGAGACTGCGAGCAAGCGGACTATCACCATCAGCAATACTGCGCCAGCTATGTAAATCGTCACTTAATTGAGGGGCAAGCCATTCGTAGTAGGCATTTAATTGGGCTTCACTGCCAGCGTAGAGAATATGGTAACGAACTCGTGACCCTGGCTGAATCAACCCCGTTTGAGCCAATTCATCATAACGAATCAACACATTCGGACTATCGGTGAACACCGCAAACCCAATATCTGGTTCGTACGTGAGCACTCGTGACACCACAAATTCACTATGCCCAACTTCTAGCGTATCGCCAATTTTCAACCCGAGCTCTTGGAACAAAGCACTTGCTGCCCACGCCTCTCCGGGATTCGGGAGCACATCATTCACGCTGATTTCAGCGCCATAGGGTTCCTCGGCAAGGCGTAACTCACCGCGTAAGGGATAGCCCTCGCTCACCGCTTTCACATCAATCAGAGCCAATTGTTCATTAGCAAATGCCATACTATTAAACACCACTCGCTGAGCGGTGGTTAAATCAAACTGTTCCGCCTGCTCCAGCCATTCCGTCGGAATTGGCTGCCGCGCACTTAAGACACGATCTGCAGCGAGGAACTCAGCACTCCGCGATAACAACCCGGCTTGGAGTCGCTCCGTAAATAACGACAGGGAGAGCACTGCAGTCACCGATAATACGATTGCGGCGGCCATAATGGTTAACTCACCACGCTTCAGCTCCTGCCGCAATAAGCGCCAAGAAATTTTATGCCACATCTGCGGTCACCTCGGTGAGTCGTCCTACTTCCATGCGTAAAATACGCTGACAACGCTGAGCCAGCTGCAAATCATGAGTGACCATCACCAAAGTGGTGCCTGATTCTTGGTTCATGGCGAACAACAGGTCCTCCACTTTGCGACCCGTTGCGGCGTCTAAATTCCCGGTGGGTTCATCTGCAAATAATATTTTAGGGGTGCCAATAAAAGCGCGAGCAATTGCGACACGTTGTTGTTCGCCCCCTGATAATTGGTTGGGATAATGAGTTAAGCGTTCGCCTAAGCCAACTTTTACTAATAACTCACGAGCCTGCTGCTCGGCATTTTTTTGCCCCGCTAACTCCGCAGGTAGCATCACGTTTTCTAATGCCGTTAAGCTCGGAATAAGTAAAAATGATTGAAAAATAAAGCCTATTTTTTCAGCTCGCAAGCGTGCCCGCTGTTCTTCATCCAGCTGACTTAACGCAACACCATCAATCACCACCTCGCCGCGACTCGCGATATCTAAACCCGCTAGCAACGATAGCAAGGTGGACTTGCCCGATCCTGAGGCGCCTACAATAGCAACGGTCTGTCCTGCTTCAATGGCTAGCTCAATGGGCTCTAGTATGTGTAAAATGCCTTCTTGAGTTGTGACTTCTTTTTCTAATTGTAAGGTTTGTATCAGCATCTATGAAAAATATCCTAATTAAAGTGTTCGCGGTGATTGCTTTCACCCTGCTCCCTCAGTCCCACGCAACAGCAACGACCTTGGTCGTTTTGGGGGACAGCTTAAGTGCCGGCTATGGGATGGCGCAGTCGGAATCCTGGGTTGGGATTTTGCAACAACGTTGGCGCCTTACCCATCCAGAGCTCACCCTTGTGAATGCCAGCATTAGCGGCGATACCACCCAAGGCGCATTAAACCGCTTACCTGGTGTCATGAGTCGCCATCAACCAGACGCCGTGTTTGTCGAATTAGGTGGTAATGATGGCTTGCGTGGATTTTTACCCGCAACAATCGCCGAAAACTTGTCACAGATTATCACGCAACTGCAACAAAATAATACTAAAGTTGCGTTAAGTCAGATCTATATTCCACCCAATTATGGGCCGCGTTATAGTGACATGTTCGCTGAAGTTTTCCCGCAAGTCGCGGAGCAGACAGGTGTGGCGCTGATTCCGTTCTTTATGGAAACAATCATTCAGAATGAGGCGCATATGCAAAATGATGGCATT
Source organism: Pseudidiomarina indica (assembly GCF_900104245.1). Lineage (GTDB taxonomy): Bacteria > Pseudomonadota > Gammaproteobacteria > Enterobacterales > Alteromonadaceae > Pseudidiomarina > Pseudidiomarina indica. The sequence goes on along the minus strand of NZ_FMXN01000005.1, from coordinate 114,815 downwards.
CACCCGAATCGGGATGCTCAACCGCTTATTGCAGATATCATGGAACCTTATTTGCTCGAATTAATCGACCAGCTAGAAACGTTGGAACAAACAGGTGAATAAAAGATGGCGTCCCCTAGGGGATTCGAACCCCTGTTACCGCCGTGAAAGGGCGGTGTCCTAGGCCTCTAGACGAAGGGGACCCTGGACT
>NZ_FMXN01000005.1:0-114615 GCF_900104245.1 Pseudidiomarina indica | reverse complement strand
TGGCGTCCCCTAGGGGATTCGAACCCCTGTTACCGCCGTGAAAGGGCGGTGTCCTAGGCCTCTAGACGAAGGGGACGCACCAGTATCAATTTGTATCAGCGACTAAGCTTTAGGAAACAGGCAAACTTGGTGGAGCTAAGCGGGATCGAACCGCTGACCTCTTGCATGCCATGCAAGCGCTCTCCCAGCTGAGCTATAGCCCCACATGTTTGAGATATTGCCTTGCTTCCATCAGTACCCTGACAGCGGGGCGAATTCTAGGGTAAAGTACTCACTATCGTCAACCTTTTTTTTAGAAAAGTGCTTTGTTTGCTGATTTTTAAGCCAAATTGCACAAAACCCATGCAAACTTGCTCCCGCTCGACGCACTTCAGCAAAATTCTAAAGCCGTCCCAGTTGAACCTGATTGCGCCCGTTATTTTTTGCGCGGTAGAGTGCTTCGTCCGCACATTGCAGTATTTCGGTTAAAGAAACGGCTGCTTCAGGTGGAACATAAGTTGCACCAACACTGATCGTGACTCGAATGGGGGCATTTTCGGTGGGGACCTCAACATGCTCCACCGCCGCTCGCACTCGCTCAGCAACCGCCAGTACTTGCTCTTCGGTCACATCATTCAGCAACAACAAGAACTCTTCCCCGCCATAACGCCCTAATCGGTCACTGGGCTTCACTTCATCAGCAATGGTGGCCGCCACTTTACGCAACACCAAATCACCTTGGATATGCCCATAGGTGTCATTCACTTGCTTAAAGTAATCAATATCCAACATCACAATGCCAAACGGAACCCGCATAGCACGATTTAATTTTTGCTGGGCAAATTCGATGATGGCACCGTGGTTAAACACCCCCGTCAAAGCATCTCGCGAGGCCTGCTCACGCAACTGCTGGTTGGCAGCAAGCAACCGCTGATTTAACCCAACAATCTTTTCGTACAGCTTACTTTTCTCAATTAAGTGAGCCACTTGTGCCGCGATATACAGAAATACCTCTTGATGAAGTCCATCATAGGTATGCTTCTTGGTACTTGAGAAAAACAAAAAGCCCACTGCTCGACCATCGGCAAGTAACGGACAGGTTAAACTGGAGCGAATACCTTCTGCCACAATACGACGAGTTGATTCCGACTCAGGGTGACGCTCCAAATAACGCTCTAAATCATTGATGATACGTGGCTTCCCTGTATCAATAATCGCTTGTAAGCTCGAGCCTTCCAGCGGTGCAGAATACCCTTTACTTATTTTAGGCTCGGTTGCATAGGTAAACTTTGCCCAATACGCCGTGACATTTTCACCATCATCGTCAATGAGTGCACAGCCAATGCGTTCGTACGGAATAATGTCCTTAAAAAAGGTATAGATCCGCACCAAAATATCATCGAGCAAGATCCCTTTATTCAACTCAGTACTGATTTCAAGGAGCCGAATCAATTCGTTATAGCGCTCATTCAGCCATTGACCGAGTTCATCGAGTTCCTCGCCTAGCCGTTGAATGGCTTTAGGCTGTTGAGCGCTCGTCAGCGCTGTCAATTGAGCCCGCAGCTCCTCTGAGAAACTATGCAGTCGAAGCTCCATCACTGGCTCATCAAGCGCTCCAGTCTCAGTTTTATTATTCATGCTTGATTCTCTTTACCCTTGCGGTTTGTCTAGTACTGAACACTTCGGGTTCAATCCTCAACAAAATGATAGATGCGCTCAAGGGACTCACGATCACGGACGGTAACATCCATATCTCGGACAAGTCCGTCTTCAATGCTATAAACCCAACCGTGAATCGCCAATTCTTGTCCACGATCCCACGCCTGTTGGATAATGGTCGTTTTTGCTAAGTTACGTACTTGTTCGATCACGTTCAATTCACACAGGCGATCAATCCGTTCTTTTTCCGATTCAATCGCTTCCAGTTCGTCATGGTTTTCGCGATAGATATCTTTAATTGGAAACAGCCAATGATCGACTAAACCATGTGAACAGCTTTCTGTTGCCGCCCGCACCCCACCACATCCATAGTGCCCCACCACTAAGATGTGTTTCACTTTGAGCGTTTCGACGGCGTACTGAACCACCGACAAGCAATTAAAGTCTGTTTGAATGACCTGATTCGCAACATTTCGATGTACGAACAATTCTCCAGGGGCCATGCCAACGACTTGGTTAGCAGGCACTCGGCTGTCAGAGCAGCCAATCCATAAGTATTCTGGGCTTTGTTGAGCCACCAGTTTGTCAAAAAACTCCGGATCTTGTTTGAGCATTCGGGCCGCCCAAGCGGAGTTATTTTCGATGAGTTGGCGGATTTTTGGCATCACGCAGTCTCTTATTTTCTATGTTGGTAAGCAGGCGCGTTGCCGCGCCTTGACTATTTTACGCTTGCGTACGTTCCATAATATATGAAAGTGCACGGTCAATACGTCGTACCACTTGAGCTTGTGGAATCAATGCTAAGGTCACATCCAACGACGGAGAATTGCCCGACCCTGTCACGGCAACTCGCAATGGCATCCCCACTTTCCCCATGCCAACCTCGAGTTCATCGGCTGTTTGCTGAATGGCCGCCTGAATTGTAGCCGGCGTCCACTCCGTTAGCGCTGCTAAATTCTTTTGTGCGGCTGCCAAAGGTTCTTGGGCAACCGGACGTAAATGCTTTTTCGCAGCTGCTTCATCAAAGTCCTGATACTCTTCATAAAAATAACGACTTTGTTGAGCCATTTCTTTCAGGGTTTTGACCCGATCCGCCATCAATGGAATCAATTGCTCGAGTGCAGGCCCTTGGCTGCTATCAATCCCCTGATCGGTAAAGTGCCACTGTAAATGGGTCGCTACCTGAGCAGCGGGTAAGCTCTTCATATAGTGTTGGTTCAGCCAATTTAACTTGTCTGTGTTAAATGCAGAAGCGGCTTTGTTGACGTTATCCAGTTTAAATAACTGAATCATTTCATCCACACTGAAAATTTCTTGATCCCCATGTGACCACCCCAACCGCACCAAGTAGTTTAATACGGCTTCAGGCAGGTAGCCGTCATCGCGATACTGCACCACGCTGACTGCACCGTGGCGTTTGGACAACTTTTTGCCGTCATCGCCCAGAATCATCGAAACATGCGCGTATTCTGGGACTGGCGCCCCTAGAGCGGTTAATATATTAATTTGCCGCGGAGTATTATTGATATGGTCTTCGCCGCGCACCACATGGGTGATATTCATTTCCCAGTCGTCAATCACCACACAAAAGTTATAGGTCGGCGTGCCATCACTGCGGGCAATAATCAGATCATCCAATTCGCTGTTAGCGAACTCAATCGGTCCACGGATATGGTCATGGAATGCCACACTGCCCGTTTGTGGGTTCCGAAAGCGCACCACATAACGATCGCCGCTGGCCTGAGGATTGTCACGACAATGGCCGTCATAGCGAGGCTTTTCACCTCGTGCCATTTGCTCTTCACGCATGGCTTCTAAACGCTCGGGTGAGCAATAACATTTGTAGGCTTTGTCTTCATTCAACAATTGCTGAATATAATGTTCATAGCGATCGAATCGCTTGGTTTGGTAGTAAGGACCTTCATCCCAGGTCAAGCCTAACCATTCCATGCCTTCTAGAATGGCATCAATGGCAGGCTGCGTGGAACGCTCTCGATCGGTATCTTCAATCCGCAAAACAAATTTACCGCCAGCTGCCTTGGCAACCAGCCATGAATATAACGCTGTCCGCGCACCACCAACGTGAAGGTAACCAGTTGGACTTGGGGCAAATCGGGTGACCACTGTCATAATTCTTGCTTTCTCCGCATGTTTCAGGTTATGTTGCTGAATCGCATTTGCTCTATTCTATCAAGAAGCTAGTCAAGGCGCATTAGAAAGGAATGGCCAAATTGACGGCGAACTGCGGAAAAAAACAGCAGTCAGCACGCGGGGATGCGATTTGTTGTTGACAGGGCCGCGAAGCTCCCTATAATACGCCCCGCAACGCAGAGAAAATGGATGGTTAGCTCAGCTGGGAGAGCACCGCCCTTACAAGGCGGGGGTCACTGGTTCGAACCCAGTACCATCCACCACCTCTTAGTTTTCTTGCGTACTCCCGATGGATGGTTAGCTCAGCTGGGAGAGCACCGCCCTTACAAGGCGGGGGTCACTGGTTCGAACCCAGTACCATCCACCACTCTTTGTGATATTCCTTACTCATTCAATTCCATACGCAAATAAACACCCAATAAGGGTGCTTAATCGGCTGTGATCACCAGCTGTCGATAACGGGTTAAATGGCGGGAAAACAATAACATCCAAGCCACACTTAGCCAGCCAAATAATAATCCCCCTTTCAAGACCGAAAAAGTTGGCCAAATTTGGCTAATTAAAGTCAATATCAACCAGCCATCGGCCAACCAACTCAACCATAGTAAAAATGGCAACCAGCGCATGCCTTGTTTCACCCAAGCTGGCACCGTTTGTTTCACTTGGCTGATCAGAATCATCGCGAATAACGCCGGCAAGCCAACCAATAAGGCAATGCCAAATTGCTCTGTTGTGGTATAAAAAAATTGCAGCAAGCGACCGCGATCAGAAGCAAAGGTCAAGGAGACAATCCAAGCCGCGTAACCACGCATTAAAAATAATAAAATAAATACCAAACTCGCGGGGGTTTTCAGCGACCCGTCTGGGGTTACATAAGCTTCATCACCGGGTTGTAATTGCATTATCCAAGCCGCTTTAATTGTTCACGTAACGCCGCGAGTTCATCACGCAAACTCGCAGCTTTCTCAAACTCCAAGTCTTGTGCCGCCTGATACATGGCTTTTTCAGTATCTGTGATTGCTGCCATTAATTGGCGAGGATCCAATAGCGGAGTTTTGTAGCTTGAAGTATCCTCAGCAACCCGTTGTTCACGTCGAGGCGCGCGCACCGCACCACCAAGATCCATCACATCCGTAATCCGCTTGGTTAACCCTTTCGGAGTGATGCCATGCTGCTCATTATAAGCCACCTGCTTCGCCCGCCGGCGATCGGTCTCATCAATGGCACGCTGCATCGAGCCAGTGATCCGATCCGCATATAAAATTGCGGTTCCGTTTAAGTTACGCGCCGCGCGACCAATGGTTTGAATCAACGAGCGTTCTGAGCGGAGGAAGCCTTCTTTATCTGCATCAAGAATTGCCACCAAAGACACTTCCGGCATATCCAAGCCTTCCCGCAACAAGTTAATGCCAACCAGCACGTCGAACTCCCCCAAGCGCAAGTCACGAATGATTTCCATGCGCTCAACGGTATCAATGTCCGAATGCAAATAGCGCACGCGAATGCCATGTTCATCCAAATAATCCGCTAAGTCTTCAGCCATCTTTTTCGTCAGGGTGGTTGCCAGCACTCGCTCATTTCTCGCGGTACGAAGGCGAACCTCAGACATCAGGTCATCCACCTGTGTCGCCACTGGCCGAATTTCAATCTCAGGGTCAATCAAGCCTGTTGGCCGCACCACCTGCTCCACCACCTCGCCGGCTGATTTTTCCAGCTCGTAATTCCCAGGCGTGGCAGACACATAAATGGTTTGCGGCGAAATTGCTTCAAACTCATCAAATTTCAGTGGTCGGTTATCGAGTGCCGAGGGCAACCTGAAGCCATACTGAACCAAGTTTTCTTTCCGACTGCGGTCGCCTTTATACATGGCCCCGACTTGCGATACGGTGACATGGGATTCGTCAATAATTAACAACGCATCATCAGGAAGATAATCCAATAAGGTGGGAGGTGGTTCTCCGGGTGCACGCCCCGACAAGTACCGTGAATAGTTTTCAATGCCAGAGCAATAGCCCAGCTCCAGCATCATTTCGATATCAAACTGCGTGCGTTGCGTCAGCCGCTGTTCTTCCACCAACTTATTCTCTGCTAACAAATGCTGCCGCCGCTCTTGGAGTTCTTCTTTAATTTGGTCAATCGCCCGCAAAATCGTTTCACGAGGAGTCACATAGTGAGTTTTCGGGTAAACCGTTGCCCGCGCTACATCAGGATCAGTCACCTGACCCGTCAAAGGTTCAAAAAAGCTAATCCGATCAATTTCTTCGTCAAACAATTCCACTCGAATTGCTAATTGTTCCGATTCAGCTGGGAAAATATCAATCACATCCCCGCGCACCCGATAGGTCCCGCGCTCAAAGGCTGCATCATTGCGGCGATATTGAAGTTGCGCTAACCGTCGTAAAATTTCCCGTTGGTCAACAATGTCGCCACGCCGTAAATGCAGCATCATCTGCATATAGGACTCAGGATCACCCAAACCATAAATGCACGATACAGACGCTACTAGCACCACGTCACGCCGTTCCATTAAAGCTTTGGTAGCCGATAAACGCATTTGCTCTATGTGGTCGTTGATGGATGCATCTTTTTCAATGAAGGTGTCCGTACTGGCAACATATGCTTCCGGCTGATAGTAATCATAGTAGGAAACGAAATACTCAACCGCGTTATTTGGAAAAAACTCTTTCATTTCACCATATAACTGTGCGGCGAGCGTTTTATTATGAGCCAAGATCAAGGTGGGGCGTTGGACTTGCTGAATCACGTTGGCCATGGTGAACGTTTTCCCAGACCCAGTCACTCCGAGTAAGGTCTGATACGCTAACCCAGCGTCAAGATTCTCCACGATTTTTTCAATGGCAGCAGGCTGATCTCCCGCGGGTTGATACTCAGATTGCAGTTCAAAAGCTCGGCTCATTGTACTAACTACCCTGTTGTTCTTGATCTATCGCTAAACGCAGTCCACGTTGGAACCACCACCAAGCAAATAATCCGGTGAAGAAATTCGCTACCACCCCGCCAATAAATAGCCCAGGGACATCATAGAGCATGGCCCCAAGCCAGCTTAGCGGAACAAACATCACAAACAGGCGAATCACACTTAACACCAACGCATTCAGCGGTCGATGCAACGCATTGAAACTCGAATTTGCCAAAATAATGATGCCCTGCATGCCGTACCCAAGCGGCATAATATAAATGAATAAGCGCACTAGTCGTGCAACTTCGGGATCATCGGTAAAAATTTGCGCAATACCGGGTGCAGTCACCACCAACAACGCATAAATCACCAATTGAATCCATACCACGGAGCGAATCGCAACCCGAAACGCTTCTTGCACCCGAGCAAATTGACTGGCACCAAAGTTTTGACTGATCAGCGGCGGCAGTGACATCGATAACGCGAGGATAATGACGCTCGCGAGTGATTCCAATCGTGTCCCAACCCCAAACGCAGCGACGGCTGGAGCCCCGTAAACCGCAATGATGGCAGTCACACTGGCCATGGCCAGAGGAGTGAGCATATTCGCTCCAGCAGCAGGAATGCCGATGGCAAGAATTTGTCGGCTTGAATGAACCCAGCTTGCTTGGTGAGGCAGTTGCAGTGAAATCAATTCTTTGCGAAATAAATACCAAATCACCCCCAGCGTTCCGATCACCCAAGATAAGAGACTCGCATAAGCTGCCCCTTTTACTCCCATCGCTGGAATCGGACCAACCCCAAAAATGAGAATGGGATCGAATACCGCGTTAAGTAAGCCACCGGCCGCCATGATCAAGGAAGGGATTTTGGTGTTGCCAGCTGCGCGTAATACTGCATTGCCCACCATCGGGGTGACTAAAAAGACGGCACCGAGAAACCAGACACTCATGTAATCATGAATATGCGGCATCAGTTCCGGTTGCGCTCCTAGTCCCCCAAAAATCTCATCCATAAAGGCATACCCAATCAGCGCCAGCACGGCCACCAACAACGCTGAAATGACCAGCGCCACCACGCCATCAAACTGAGCATGGGAGTCACGCCCTAAGCCACGTTTACGAGCGAGCACCGCAGAAGTGCCAATACTCAGACCAATGGTTAAGCTGATCACGGTAAACGTCACCGGAAAGGTAAAACTGATCGCTGCCAAGGGCTCCGTCCCCAGCATACTCACGAAAAACGTATCTACAACGTTAAAACTAATCAGCGTCAACGCCCCGATAATGACGGGCCAGGTCATTTGCCACAAGGTTTGAGAGATGGGATTTTGTAGCAATGATTTTGCTGTTACAGCATGACTCATAAGACGTTCGTACCGGTGCGTAAAAATAAGTCTAGTGTACCGAATTTTGCGGCTCGCTGCCATGGCTAGGAGGTTCGGTTAATAGACAAAATTCAATGAAAACGCTATAGTAGCGACACTCTTTTTAGCCCATCTAACCGTTAGGATTGCACCGTGAATTACCCATTATCTGATCGTGTGAATGCAATACAACCATCGCCTACATTAGCCGTGTCGCAAAAAGCTGCAGAACTCAAAGCTGCCGGCCATGATGTGATTGGATTAGGTGTTGGTGAACCTGATTTCGATACGCCCGAGTTTATTAAAACAGCAGCCAAAGCCGCCATTGATGCCGGCCATACCAAATACACTGCGGTGGATGGCATTCCACAACTCAAACAAGCAGTCATTAACAAGTTCAAGCGTGATAACGGCTTAACCTATGAACCCAGCGAAATCCTCATTTCAGCTGGGGGCAAACACAGTATTTTCAACTTATTGAGTGCTTGGTTAAATCCAGGGGATGAAGTATTAATCCCAGCACCCTATTGGGTCTCCTACCCTGACATGTCATTGTTGGTAGGTGCGGTGCCAAAAGTCATCCATGCAGGCATTGAACAACGTTATAAAATCACTGCAGAGCAACTTGCTGCGGCAATCACGCCAAACACCCGTCTATTATTTATTAATAGTCCATCTAACCCGACCGGGACGGCCTACAGCAAAGCTGAATTAGAAAGCTTAGCGGCGGTATTGCGTGAGCACCCGCAGGTGTTGATTGCGACCGATGACATGTATGAGCATATTCTATGGAGTGATGAGCCATTCTATAACATCGCCATGGTCGCTCCCGATTTACGAGATCGTATTGTCATCCTTTCGGGTGTTTCCAAAGCTTACGCCATGACTGGTTGGCGCATTGGCTATGCTGCGGGCCCAAAACCGCTGATTGCTGCAATGAAAAAAATGCAATCACAAAGCACGTCAAACCCGACCAGTATTAGCCAATGGGCGGCGCTGGCTGCATTAGAAGGTGATCAAAGCATCATTCAAACCATGGTGGCCGAATTTAAACAGCGCCATGACTATCTGGTTGATGCGCTGAACCAGATTCCTGGGATGAAGTGCATTGCCGGCGACGGCACCTTTTATACCTTCGCGAATATCGATGCATTGATGGCCGCAAAAGGAGCCAGCAGTGATGTTGAACTGTGTGAGATGATTTTAAACGAAGCGAAAGTTGCTTTGGTGCCAGGGACAGCCTTTGGGGCACCGGGCCATTGCCGCTTCTCATTTGCCTGCAGTTTAGCCACCCTGCAAGAGGCGGTGCGTCGAATTAAAGCATTTGCCGAAGCTTAAGCCAGAAAGTTGTTTGATAAGCCGCAGTTCACTGCGGCTTTTTTATTGCCACATGACAAACTCATGACAACGTAAGTAAAACAAGTGTTTGAAAAAATCGCTTGTCACAAAAATTTAATAGTCCTGAAACCCATACTTTATCAGGGCTTACCCAACGTTTGTTTTATCGACAAACAAGACAAGAAATGCACAATTTGAGGCTGAAATACAATCGCATTCGTAAGTCTCGCCAGCCGGATTCAAACCTCATTTCAGTTAATTTACAAGTCACTGTTTTAATTGATATTTTCTTAATCGAGATACTTTTTAAGCAATCGCTAAAAAAGCCGCTACAGCGCATCAAACATGATAACTCACAGATTTCCCCACAAGGTTATCCACAGATTTAGTGGATAAGATGCGCTAGCCTTTGTACGATATGAGTTTGCGTCTGATGTGGATAACCGCTGACAAACTCAAGCTATATCATTTGTTATACCGAGACTATGCAACGATCATTCTTTCAAGTATTTTTCGTTCTTTGGACACAAAACAAGCAATCGAACTGTTTTAGTATTGACACCGGCCGCAAGCCCCTTTAACATTCGCATCCGTTGTTTGATGCATTCCCCAGTAGCTCAGTCGGTTAGAGCGGTGGACTGTTAATCCATGTGTCGTAGGTTCGAATCCTACCTGGGGAGCCAATGCAGCAAACACCTCTTAAAATCTTCTCGATTCCCCAGTAGCTCAGTCGGTTAGAGCGGTGGACTGTTAATCCATGTGTCGTAGGTTCGAATCCTACCTGGGGAGCCACTTCAAAGCTTGTTCAGACACTTATCCCTTTCTGCTTTAATAACAGCGTAAATAATCTCGGTAATTGTCTTCTTCCATGCGTTGCCAAAGTTGACTGCTTAGTTGACGCACCGGCATTGTTGCCCCGTTTTTCAACCAGTTCGCAACTGCGGTTGCAACATCAGGCCATGGTTGTGGTACTCCACTGGCCATCGCTAACCATCGACTCACTGTTTTAGCATCAAGGGTGTCCATTTGCTGAGCAAAACCGTAGTGCGCGAGGCAACGAGCATTCGCCAGTTGTTCAAATTGCCCTGCCAGCGGCTTCACCAAGAGTTTTTTACCCAAAGCCAAGGCTTCGCTTGCGGTTTCAAAACCAGCGTTGCTAATCACCCCTACGGCGCTTGCGAGGGACTGAGCAAACCCAATCCGAGTTGGTGATGAATATCGAATATGACCAATTTGCTGACATTCTGCTTGTGGGTGGTACACGTCAAACCGGAGTTGGGGAAAGTGCAACAATAAACGATGAATCTCCGTCAAAGATTCAAACGGCAGGTAAACCAAGTAACGGTCTGGTTCAATCGTTTCGGCCACCGCTCGCTGATGAATAATGGGGGGAAGTAAGTGAGAGCCATCATCAAACCAATGCATGCCAACCACTTCGTCAGCGGGCGCAAACCAGCGAATCAACTGTCGTTGCATGGCGGTGATTGGCAAACTTGGGGTCGGCTGATAAAACGCATATTGACGCCCTAACCCGATGACCCGTTTCCGTTGGAAGCGCCCTGCCCAGGCCGTAATCGGTTCATAGTCACTCACTACCAAGTCGTAGGAACTCAAGTCGAGCTTACGGACATCTTGCCAAAATTGCTGCCAATCGTTGCGACGCAGGGTTTCGAACCCTTGCACTTTGCCTCGTTCAACCGCAAACGTAAGCCCTTGTCGCCATTGCCATTGGCCAAACACGTCCATATCAAAAAATTGTTCTTTGGTGCGTCCAGACACCAAATAATCAACGCTTATATCCGGCTGCTTTGCTAATGCTTCAGCTAATGCAGCGCAACGACTCAAGTGACCATTCCCGGTGCCTTGCACACCCACTAAAATACGCATGCCCTTTCCTTTTTTGCTAGTTAACCAACAGCATCCATTACCATCATGACGTATGCGCTGATGCCATAACCAAGCAAGGCGCCAGCCACCACGTCGCCTGGGTAATGGACCCCTAGTAACACTCGTGAGAGTCCGATAGCCCCTGCCCAGCCATACAGCACCCAGAACCACCCAGGAAAAAAGGTGCTCATAATGCCGGCAAATAAAAATGCTGCTGTGGTATGGCCTGACGGGAAACTAAATTGGTCGTGTGCAAGGATCACCGCTTTAAAGTCGGGATGCTTATGGTAGGGGCGTTGCCGTTTTAAACTTCGCTTAAGCACCATAAACAGCGGAATTTCAATCATAAACCCAATGACTAAGGCAGTAATGATAGGGGTGCTTTTAACCCCTTGTAACAACCCTACCAGCAACGCGATAATGGCGTAGCAGTACCCATCGCCCGAACGTGAAATCCAGCGAATGAGTTGATGCCGACAACAGGCTTCAAAACGTTCATTAAGCCAGTGGAAGCTTCGTTGATCGAATCGGTTAAAACGTTCTAACCAGCGCATCATCAAGGTTGTCATAAATCATTCCTCATGATTCCTCCTCGCATTCATTGATTGAAATTTAAGCATGGGGCGTCACAGTCGCGTGACAGTTTTGTGAAGTTTACATGACAATCGCTAATAACCCGATAGTTCATCGGTTGTTTCGCAGCGTTAAACATTCGATAATAGAGGCAATCGTAATGTATGGGATGATTTAGCGTATGGGCGACTATTTGCTCCTGTTGGTGGCAACAGTACTCGTCAACAACTTTGTACTGGTAAAATTTCTTGGGCTGTGCCCCTTTATGGGCGTTTCAAATAAGCTTGAAACGGCCATTGGGATGTCCGCAGCGACAACCTTTGTATTGACCTTAGCTTCAGTCTGTAGCTATTTGGTCAACCAATACTTATTAGTACCATTTGGGCTCACCGCATTGCAAACCTTAACCTTTATTTTAGTCATTGCGGTGGTCGTGCAATTTACTGAAATGGTGGTGCATAAAACCAGCCCAACTCTTTACCGACTACTCGGCATTTACTTGCCGCTGATTACCACCAACTGCGCGGTGCTTGGCGTGGCGTTGCTGAACGTCAACGAACAGCATAATTTTATTCAATCCATTATTTATGGCTTTGGTGCTGCCGTGGGATTCTCATTAGTATTGGTTTTATTCTCAGCCTTACGCGAACGGCTAGCCGCAGCCGATGTTCCCATTCCATTTAAAGGGGCAGCGGTTGCAATGATCACTGCGGGCTTGATGTCATTGGCATTTATGGGCTTTAGTGGCTTGGTGGCAGTCCCATGAGTTTTTTAACGGCATTAATTATTTTAGGGGTTCTTGCCTTAATTTTTGGTTTAATCCTGGGGTTTGCGGCAGTTCGTTTCCATGTTGAAGGCGATCCTATTGTCGAGCAAATTGATGCTTTACTCCCCCAAACCCAATGTGGTCAATGTGGGTATCCTGGGTGTCGTCCCTATGCTGAAGCCATCGCAAATGGCGAAGAAATTAATAAATGTCCTCCAGGTGGTGAAACCACCATCAAAAACCTGTCTGAGTTGCTGGGTGTTGAAGCCAAACCCCTGGACGCTGCCCATGGTACTGAAACCGTTAAAAAGGTTGCGGTGATTCGTGAAGACGAATGCATTGGGTGCACCAAATGTATTCAGGCCTGTCCCGTGGATGCAATTTTGGGGGCTGCCAAACATATGCACACCGTCATCGCTCATGAGTGTACAGGCTGTGATTTATGCGTTGAACCCTGCCCAGTCGACTGTATTGATATGGTTCCGGTGCCGGTGCGCCCCGATAACTGGCAATGGGATCTCCAACAGATTCCAGTTCGTGTAGTGGAGTCAGGAAACGAATGACAATCGCAATAAAAGAGATCGATTCGGGTCAACTTTGGAATTTTCCAGGGGGCATTCACCCACCCGAACGCAAGCAGCTGTCTAATCAAGGGTCCATTACCCCATTGCCATTGGCGCAGACGTTTACAATTCCAATTAAACAGCATTCTGGTGCAGCGGGCGACATTATCGTTGCCGTCGGTGATCGCGTGCTCGGTGGTCAGCCGCTAACTCATGCTGGATTGAATAATGGCCTGCCCGTTCATGCACCAACTTCGGGCACTATCACAGCCATTGCTGCAGGGCGAATTGCGCACCCGTCAGGGCTTGCTGATACGGTTATTACGCTCACTGCTGACGGTGAAGATACTCTGGTCACCATGCCTCCCCTACTCGATTATCGTGAGCACGGGCGCTCAGAACTGCTCGAGCGGATTAAACAAGCAGGCATTGCAGGATTGGGCGGCGCCGGTTTCCCGACCGCACAAAAGCTCGCCTTGCAACGACCGATTGAATACATAATTATCAACGGTGTGGAATGTGAACCCTACATCACCGCTGATGATTGCTTAATGCGAGAACACGCACAAACCATCATTGATGGAATTGAAATCCTATTGCATCTGGCAGGCTGTGACAAAGCGCTGCTAGCAATTGAAGCGAATAAGCCCGAAGCCATTGCGCAGTTCGAACAGTTATTGCCACAGCATCCGCAAATTGCGTTACGCGTGGTGCCGGTCAAATACCCCTCAGGGGGTGAAAAGCAATTGATTCAGCTCCTGACTGGACAGCAAGTACCTAGCCGCGGCCTCCCGCTAGATTTGGGGTTGGTGGTACAAAACGTTGGCACAGCTTATGCTGTCGCTCGGGCTGTTCTAGCCGGTGAACCGCTGATCCAACGCGTTGTAACAGTCACCGGAGAACAAGTGAGTCAACCGGGGAATTACTGGGTCCGACTCGGTACTTCGGTTGCTGATTTACTCGCTCATTGTGGTTTTCAACCCACGCCCACGCAGCGAGTCATTATGGGCGGGCCCATGATGGGCTTCACCCTTCCTGATTTAGCCGTTCCGGTGGTTAAAATCACTAACTGCATTCTGGTGCCAAGCCATGCTGAACTACCGCCGGCGGGACCAGAAATGAATTGTATCCGCTGTGGTGCTTGTGCCGATGTTTGCCCTGCACAGCTATTACCGCAACAATTGCAATGGCTAGCGAAAGCCAAAGATTACGATGGTTTAGAACAACACCACTTGTTTGACTGTATCGAGTGCGGTGCTTGTGCGTATGTCTGCCCGAGTGAAATTCCGCTGGTTCATTACTACCGCAAAGCAAAAGCAGAAGTTCGGCAGTTGGCACGCGAAAAAGTAAAATCTGAAATTGCTCGCGAACGCTTTGAAGCACGTCAAGAACGCCTTGAAAGAGAAAAACAAGAACGGTTAGAGCGTCATCGTCTGGCCGCCGAAGCCCGTAAACGAGCACAAGCTGAGGCGGTAGCAAAAGGTGCAGATGATCCACAAGACGCCATCCAAGCGGCCATTGCCCGCGCCAAAGCCCGCAAAGCAGCACAAGCTGCCGCAGCAGCGAAACAATCTGATGATGAGAGTAACGTATGACGTTTAAGTTAGCCGCTTCCCCTCACACCCATAGTCGGCGTACCACTCAGCAAGTCATGCGCTGGGTGTATTTAGCGCTGTTGCCCGGTGTGCTCCTACAAACCTACTTTTTTGGTGTTGGCGTCTATGTCCAGATTCTTTTAGCATTGGCCACTGCGTGGCTCGCAGAGGCTGCCGTTATGCGGTTACGCAACCGTCCGATCGCGCACGCTTGGCAAGACCATACAGCCATCGTTACGGCCGTCCTGTTAGCGATTGCAATCCCTGCCTTGGCACCTTGGTGGGTGATTGTGATTGGTACTTTATTTGCTATCGTGGTGGTGAAACACGTTTATGGCGGTGTGGGGCAAAACTTGTTCAACCCCGCCATGGCTGGCTATGTGCTTCTATTAATTTCATTCCCGGTGCAGTTAACCAGTTGGCCGCTGCCGAGTGAGTTGGCGCAGTTACCGCTCACATTTGGCGACACACTCCACATCATTTTTACTGGCTTTACCCAAGCAGGACATAATTTAGAACAACTGCGAATGGGTGTTGATGGCATCACCATGGCCACACCACTGGATAGCTTGCGCCAAGACTTGGGGCAAGCCATGACGCTCACCGAGAGCCTGACAAAACCTATCTTTGGTAGTTTAGGAGGGATCGGTTGGGCCTGGGTAAATCTTGGTTTCTTAGTTGGTGGACTTATCTTAATTAAACAGCGCATTATCAGTTGGCATATTCCCGGTGGCATGTTGCTAGGCTTATTAATCCCGGCTGCGATCTATTGGTTGTTTCATCCTGATCAAGCAATTCCACCGCTTATGCACGCTCTTAGTGGCGCCACCATGCTGGGTGCATTCTTCATCGCTACCGACCCAGTCACTGCTGCCACATCAAACAAAGGACGTTTGATTTTTGGGCTGTTAATTGGCGTGCTGGTCTTTGTGATCCGTACCTGGGGCGGTTATCCCGATGCTGTTGCCTTCGCCGTACTTTTAGCGAATATGACCGTACCGGTGCTAGATAAATACACCCAACCCACTGTTTATGGTCACGGAGGGCGTTCATGATTATCAAGAGTATGCAGCGTAATGGGCTTATCTTGACCGCCTTTGCACTCATTGCAACCTTACTGGTCGTGGCGATTTCAGTTCTGACAGAGGCGCCTATTGCTCGGCAAAAAGAACAAGAGCTGTTGCGCGTTCTTAACCAAATCATCCTGCCTGAATGGCACGATAATGACTTGTATCACAGCTGCACATTAGTGAGCGACCCAGCGCTGGGCCCTGGCGAACGGCGCGTGTACCGTGCCGAACTGGCTGGTCAACCAACCGCTACCGCCATCGAAGTAACGGCGCCGGATGGTTATAGCGGAGCGATTCATTTATTAGTCGCAATTCATGCCGATGGCTCCATCGCTGGCGTGCGCACGCTCGCACACAATGAAACCCCGGGGCTGGGAGATAAAATTGAACTGCGAGTCAGTGATTGGATCACTCATTTTACCGGTCAGAAAGTCAATGGTGCCGATGACCCGCGCTGGAACGTCAAACGCTATGGCGGCATGTTTGATCAATTTACGGGGGCGACCATCACCCCGCAAGCCGTAGTGACAGCGGTTCAACGTGCTGCACTCGTTGCTGCAGCACAACAAGAACAATGGTATGCAGCTCCAGCAAATTGCTTTCCCCAACAAGCAGAGGTATCCCCATGAGTCAATCACCCTCCGTTTATAAAGAGCTTGCTTGGCAAGGGCTTTGGAAAAACAATGCAGGCTTGGTGCAACTTTTAGGGTTATGCCCCCTGTTGGCAGTCACCGCAAGCATTACCAATGGGCTCGGCCTTGGCTTGGCCACTCTATTGGTCCTTGTCGGATCTAATATTACCGTCAGTTTAATTCGAGAATATGTTCCTAACGAAATCCGTATTCCCGTTTTTGTGATGGTCATTGCAACCTTCGTCACGGTCATTCAGTTGGTTATGAATGCCTATCTTTACACGCTTTACCAAGCACTTGGGATTTTTATCCCACTCATTGTCACCAACTGCTTAATCATTGGACGTGCTGAAGCTTACGCATCCAAAAACCCTTGGCATCACAGTGCTTTTGATGGCCTGATGATGGGGTTGGGCTTTACTCTGGTGTTGGTTATACTGGGCGGGATCCGCGAAATTTTAGGGAACGGCACCTTATTTGATGGTGCTGATTTATTACTCGGCGAGTGGGCAGAAGCACTTCGTATTCAATTATTCAGTGTGGACTATCCGTTATTGCTTGCGATATTGCCACCGGGTGCGTTTATTGTCATGGGGTTTATTATTGCTGGCAAAAACTGGCTCGATAGTTACCGTGCGGCCCGTGCTGAACAACCTCAAAAGCAAGTGACCCGAGCTCGTGTCACGGCGCAGTAGCAATCATGAATCAACAAAAACGTATTGAAATTTTAGAACGATTACGAGCGAATAACCCTAATCCAACCACAGAACTGGAGTACAGCTCGACCTTTGAGTTGCTGATTGCGGTATTGTTATCGGCGCAAGCAACCGATGTTGGGGTGAATAAAGCAACCCGTAAACTGTTTCCCGTAGCTCGCACACCTCAAGCAATGCTAGACCTAGGGGTTGATGGGGTTAAAGAGCACATCAAAACCATCGGGTTATTTAATTCAAAAGCAGAAAATGTCATTAAAACCTGCCGAATTTTAGTTGAACAACATCAGGGAGAAGTCCCCGAAAGTCGTGAAGCCTTGGAAGCTCTGCCGGGAGTCGGTCGTAAAACTGCCAATGTGGTGCTGAATACTGCTTTTGGTTGGCCGACGATTGCGGTAGATACGCATATATTCCGAGTTGCCAATCGAACTAAGTTCGCCCCCGGCAAAACCGTGCGAGCGGTAGAAGACCGACTCGACAAAGTGATTCCCGCAGAATTTAAAGTTGATGCCCATCATTGGTTTATTTTACATGGGCGATACACCTGCATTGCGAGAAAACCTCGTTGTGGCAGCTGTATTATTGAAGATTTATGCGAGTATAAAGAGAAAACGTCTGACGATTAGGAGTTCCCATGCGTTTATTACACACCATGCTACGCGTTGGCGATATGCAACGTTCCATCGAGTTTTACACCGAACTGTTGGGGATGAAATTACTCCGCACAGCCGATAATGAAGAATATAAGTATTCATTAGCCTTTCTTGGCTATGGGGATGAGGCCGATCATACAGTGCTTGAACTGACCTACAACTGGGGTGTCACAGAATACGAACATGGCACTGCGTTTGGCCACATCGCAATTGGGGTGGACGATATTTACGGTACTTGTGAACGGCTTAGTGCAGCGGGAGCGGATGTTTATCGTGCTCCGGGTCCAGTAAAAGGCGGTTCTACTCTAATCGCTTTTGTTCGTGATCCCAATGGTTACGCCATTGAACTGATCGAACGCAATGACGAAAATCCTGGAGACTTATGAGTAAGCCAACCCCGAGCGAACTGATGCAGGGCCGATTTCGTGGTTATATGCCGGTTGTGATTGATGTCGAAACAGCCGGCTTTAATGCAAAAACGGATGCGCTGTTGGAAATTGCTGCGGTGACCTTAACCTTTGACGAGGCCGGTCAACTCATTCCTGCACAAACGCTGCACTATCACATTGAACCATTCGCAGGGGCAAATATTGAGCAAGCCGCTATTGATTTCAATGGCATTGATCCGCATTCCCCCTTGCGTGGTGCCATTGATGAAGCGACGGCCTTAAAAGAGTTATTTAAGCCTATCCGTAAAGCACAAAAAGACGCGGGCTGCCAACGCTGCATTCTAGTCGGTCACAATGCCACCTTCGATCATAACTTTCTCATGGCGGCGGCAGAGCGAGCACAACTCAAGCGGAATCCATTTCATCCGTTCGTCACCTTCGATACCGCAGCCTTAGCCGCAGTATTCCTTGGGCAAACGGTGTTATTAAAAGCCTGCCAAGCAGCCGGAATCCCTTTTGATCACAAACAAGCACACTCCGCTGTCTACGATACCGAGCGTACCGCTGAATTATTTTGTTTTATGGTCAATCGATACCAACAATTAGGGGGCTGGCCATTAGCCGATACCTCAACCGAACAGGAGCAAGAATAGCGCTCCTTACTCGCCAATATCCTCATTCCATAATTCAGGATGTTGCTGAATAAAGGTTTCCATCAGGCGGATACAGGTTTCATCTTGTAACACAACCACGTCCACACCAGCCTTCCGCAAGCGTTCTTCTGCTCCCATAAAGGTTTGGTTTTCACCGACCACTACGCGGGGAATGCCATAGAGCTCTATCGCCCCAGAACACATGCAACAAGGGGATAACGTCGTATAAATGGTGCACTCGCGATAAACATGAGCCGGTTGGCGTCCCGCATTCTGTAAGGCGTCCATCTCCCCATGCAAAATGGGACTCCCCTGCTGCATCCGACGATTATGCCCCCGACCGATAATTTTTCCTTGATGCACTAATACCGAACCGATGGGCACCCCACCCTCTTGCAACCCTAATTCGGCTTCCGCAATCGCTGCTTGCATGAATTCGTCCATCATCCACTCCTAATCGTTAAAAGGAAGAGCCTGGCTGTTTCAAAAATTCCACTTCATCACGGGTCGACACGCGGCCTAAGATTGCATTGCGATGAGGATACCGGCCAAATCGGTCAATAATAACTTTATGCCGTAATTCAAAATCGTAATTCGTTTCTAACCCAGGCTGACTAAATAATTGCACCGCAACTTCGTGAATGAGAGCAGATTCACTATGCATATATGGCATGTATAAAAATGCTTTTTCGGTCACATTTAATTGCTGATCCAAACCTAAAGCCACCGCCTCTTGCGCCAAGACCAACGCCATTGCGTCTTGCGTAAATGCTTTGGGGGAATCACGGTATATATTGCGCGAGAACTGGTCCAGCACAATGATTTCAGCCAACCGCCCCTCCGCGCTCGTTCGCCAAAACCATAGCTCTGCCTGGCTGGCTGCGATAAGGGTTGCGGCAAAGCGCTCTCGGATCAGCTCATCCAACGCATCACTTTTCGTAAACCACTGTTCTGGGGTTAATTCTTCAAACCAAAACTGCAACACATCGGCATAGGAATGAGTCGACACTGTCATCCTCCTTGAGGCTTTATCCTAATAAAGGTGATTGATTTATCACCATCGATGCTAGCAGTGAAGCAAATAGAGATGCAAATAAAAAGAAAAAAGGCCGCAATTGCGGCCTTTTCAAATCACTCACGCTTACAGTTTGCTCGCGTTCTTTGACAGGTATGCAGCAACACCTTGTGGGTCTGCTTTCATGCCTTCGTCACCTTCTTGCCAGCCTGCTGGGCACACGTCGCCATGCTTCTGGTGGAAGTTCAATGCGTCAACCAGACGAATCATTTCGTCAATGTTACGACCTAATGGTAAGTCGTTTACGATCTGGTGACGAACTACACCTTCTTCATCAATTAAGAAAGAGGCACGGAAAGCAACGCCATCAACTGGGTGCTCAACGTCATAAGCACGACAAATTGTGTGCTTCACGTCCGCTACTAATGGATATTTCACCTGGCCAATACCGCCATCTGCTTCAGCAGTATTACGCCACGCATTGTGGGTAAATTGTGAGTCAATGGAAACACCAATCACTTCCACGCCGCGCTTCTTGAACTCATCCAAACGATGGTTGAACGCGATTAACTCTGACGGACAAACAAAGGTGAAATCCAGCGGATAGAAAAATAGAACCGCTTTTTTACCTTGGATATGCTCATAAAAGTTAAAGCTATCAACGATTTCGCCAGTACCTAATACGGCTGCTGCTGTAAAGTTAGGGGCTTTACGACCAACTAATACACCCATTACTTCTTCTCCATCTAGTTGTTTTAAGTTATTCCGCTGCTGGTGCCGGATGGCGCTCAGCAACTTCTTGAATTAATTCTTGTAATTCACCTTTTTGGTACATTTCCAAAATGATATCACACCCGCCAATTAACTCACCTTCCACCCATAATTGTGGAAAAGTCGGCCAATCAGCGTATTTAGGAAGCTCTGCTCGGATATCCGGATTTTGCAAAATATCGACATAGGCAAATGCTTGACCACAGCTCATCAAGGCTTGTGATGCTTGAGCGGAAAATCCGCAGCTAGGTAATTTTGGTGACCCTTTCATGTACAACAAAATCGGATTTTCGGCGATCTGTTGCTTAATTTTTTCAACAGTTTCCATAACGTCCCCGCAGGTTACTTGGTTTGATCTATGATGAAGTATACCATGAGCCAACAAGACATTCAGTACGCAAAAGAGGCATAAAATGCGTATACTAGACGAACTGACGCCCTTGTTTTCTGGGATTTCGTCCCCATCTATAGATATGGTATTAGATTGTTGTGAATTCAATGGTATCCTATAAAGAATTCAAACAAGACATTCATTCATAATTTACAACGGAGAGTCGACATGGCATTCGAACTACCAGCATTACCTTATGAGAAAAATGCATTAGAACCACATATTTCTGCAGAGACCATTGAGTACCACTACGGCAAGCATCATCAGACCTACGTGACTAAGCTGAACGAGCTGGTGGCAGGAACTGAATTTGAAGGCAAGTCACTCGAAGACATCATCAAAACTTCAAACGGCGGCGTCTTCAACAACGCTGCTCAAGTTTGGAACCACACGTTTTACTGGCATTGCTTAAGCCCGAACGGTGGTGGTGAGCCAACAGGTACATTAGCTGATGCGATTAACGCTGCCTTTGGTTCTTTTGACAAGTTCAAAGCTGAGTTTAGCGCTCAAGCGGCAGGAAACTTCGGTTCCGGTTGGACATGGTTAGTGAAAAAAGCAGACGGTACTGTTGGCATTGTGAACACCAGCAATGCTGCGACACCATTAACGGATAGCACCGTCACCCCACTACTGACAGTCGACGTATGGGAACACGCCTACTACATCGATTATCGTAACGCACGTCCGAACTATTTAAATGCGTTCTGGAACTTAGTGAACTGGGAATTTGCAGCGAAAAACTTCGCTTAATTCACAGCCTTCATCAAAAAACCCGCTCACTCGAGCGGGTTTTTTATTTTTGGAATACCGTGTTATTTAATTATTCCACCAGATTTGCTGGAATATCACCCCGCATGCTGTGCCAGATTTGGCCCGATTCATAGCCATACTCACGAATTAACGTGACCACTTCTTCAGGTTTAGGGGCATTAGGCATGCGTTTTAAATCGGCATAAAATTTGCGTGCGCGGGCACGGGCAGCCGGGTTGGTAAAATAAAAATTACCGATCCGCGAATACAGCCCTTTGAAACCATTCAGCACCAACACATAAATTGGATTACCGGAGTTGAGCGCCAGCTCATGATTCAAGCGATAATCGTATTGGGTGAATGCTTCCGATGTGTCGTCAAGCTGCTCCGCTTCGGTCAACAATTCCAGCACTTTCTCAGGCGCATTCCGCAATGCTTGGCGAATATAAATGGCACTAATATTGGTACGCGCTGAAAGCAGTTGATCAACCAGCTCAGGCATTCCGTCTTCATCAAGACGGGCCAAGGTCTCAAGGATATTTAACCCTGAGGTTTCCCAGAAATTATTCACTCGGGTCGGCTTCCCGTGTTGAATGGTTAACCAACCATCACGCGCTAACCGCTGTAATACTTCCCGTAGCGTCGTGCGAGTCACGCCAATGAGCTCTGACAGCTCGCGTTCTGCAGGTAAAATTGTCCCTGGAGCGAAATGTCCGTTCCAGATTGATTTGACAATATATTCTTCGGCAAAACCGGCCGGACTTTGTGCCTTGATAATCATGTAATGGCCTGTCGTTTGAATTTGAAAATGTTGACTCAACGAGACAATGATGACTGTGATAGAGTTGTCTTGATTCTACCAGCCTTTTCAATGGTCGGACAAGTTTTGTAACCCAGGAAACAACGAACTTATCGACATTTTGGCAGTTCTCGGGTATCTTGCGAGGTAAAACAACAAAAGGTCAACACAGCGATGCTATTGTTTTTGGCTAAACTTCCGACCCAACGTCGAGCTTGGGCAGTTCTTACACTTTCCTGTTTTGCATTATTACTGACGGCCCTGTATTTTCAGTACCAATTAGGACTTGAGCCCTGTGTAAAATGCATTTATCAACGGACCGCAATCATTGCGCTTGGAGTTGCTGGATTCATTGGTTGGCTTGCTCCCCAGCGAATGCTTGCACGCCTGATTGGTTATGCTGGCTGGCTCACTGCGGCCATTTGGGGATGGCGCATTGCCGCCGAACACGTCGCCATGCAAAACGCCAAAAATTCATGGTTTATGGTATGCGACACCTTTCCTAACTTTCCTAGTTGGATGCCACTCCACCACTGGTTCCCTTCGTTATTCGCAGCACCAGGACAGTGTGGTGAAATTGATTGGTCATGGTTGGGCTTAAGCATGCCTGGCTGGATGCAAATTAACTTTGCTTTTTATACTCTTGCGGGCATTTTTATCATTTGTGCACGACTGCTGAAACTACGTCGTCTCTAACCGGTGAGTTAATCCACATCACGCAGTGGCCAAGTCACGATCCGCAGTTCGAGATCGTCGGCCACTTCGTCTTCACTTTCGACCCGTCCAGCCACACTCATGCCCGCTGCACGCATCGGCTCACGGTCGCCACCATGCAACAGGGGATGCCAAGAAGCCAGCCCTCGTCCTTCAGCCAAGCGACGGTAGGCACAACTGGTGGGTAAATAATCCAGTTCATGAATCATCTCAGGAGTAATCACTACGCAATCTGGCACCCACTGATGACGGTTTGCATAATCACTGCATTGACCGGTTTTCGTATTCAGCATGCGGCAGCTGACATCGGTGTAATGGACTGTTTCTTCAGCATCCTCGGCATCAATCAGCTTATGTAAACAGCACTTCCCACACCCATCACAAAGCTGCTCCCATTCACTGTGAGTCATTTCTTGTAAGGTTTTGGTCTGCCAAAATGCCTCTTGCACCATTTAGTCAGCCGCCTCAACCCGAGCCTGCCAATCCCATTGACGATCCGCATGGTGTAAACTTAATCGCAGTTCATCACCAAGCTGTAGCGCGGCAACACCGGCAGGAGTTCCGGTCAATACAACATCCCCCGGCACCAAGGTGAACTGCGCCGAGATATCAGCCAATAGATCGGCAATCGCAAATAGCATGTCGGCACTCGAGCCTTGTTGTCGCAATTCGCCATTCACGTGCAATGCGATAGTAAACGGTTGCGTAGCATCAAACTCAATCCGCTCAATCATCGGACCTAATACGCAGGAGCCATCAAACGCTTTGGCGCGTTCCCAGGGATGGCCTTGGGCTTTTAATTCACTCTGCAACTCGCGTAAGGTTAAATCCAACCCAACCCCATAGCCGGCAATGGCTTTGATTGCTTGTTCGGGAGTCGCGCGGCGTAACGGCATGCCAATGTATACCGCCAACTCAATTTCGTGTTGGCAGTCGCCATAGCTCGTCGGAATTCGAACCTCCGGCAAGCGAGTAATCGCTGACGGTGGCTTGATAAACAATAAGGGTTGGCTGGGCACTGGGTTGCTTAATTCAGCCGCGTGCTCCCGATAGTTACGCCCGACGCAAACTATTTTGCTTGGGGGTTGTAATCCCATCATTCAGACCTCGGAAAACGAATGCGATCGGATAAGTACCCCACCGCAGCAACAAAATAATGAGAACGATTCCAGCGCATCAAAGCGTCATAGTTGCTGTACGCCAAAAAGACCCGGCCTTCTTGATCATCAGGAATAACGATCGAGGCCACAATATCGTCCCGTTTCGGTAAGTCCGTGCCGTCATAGCTACGAACTCCCAAGGCTTGCCATTCAGCTAATGGCTTTTTAATTGTTAAGGACGCTTGAGCGCCATCAAAGCCTGGTGGTAATTGTACTTGACGTCCCCAAGTCACATCGTCACGCCAGCCCACAGACTTCAAATAATTGGCGGCGGAAGCGAATACATCGCCTTGGGAGCCCCAAATATCTTTGCGACCATCGCCATCATAATCCACGGCATAAGCCATAAAGGAACTTGGCATAAATTGCGCTTGACCCATGGCTCCGGCCCAAGACCCCTTCATTTGCTCAATTGGAATATGGCCCTCTTCCACGATGGTGAGCGCGTGCCAAAGTTCTTTTTTAAAGAACTCCTCGCGGCGACCCTCATAGGCCATAGTGGTTAGCGCTGAAATCACATCCATCCCTCCAGTAAAAGCGCCAAAGTTGGTTTCAATGCCCCACAACGCCACAATAAAACGTGGCTGCACACCGTATTCCTTACCAATTTTTTCCAGTAATTCACGATGCTGTTGATACATCTCAACGGCTTTCTTAGCTTTCCATTCAGGCACGGCACGTGGCAAATAAGTATCCAGCGTTAACTTAAATTCCGGCTGGTTGCGATCTGCTTTTACTGACCGTTGATAAAAAGTGACGTTCTCGAACGCCGTTGCCAGGGTTTCTTCTTTGTACCCTGCGGCTAAGGCTTCTTGTTTAATTTGTTCCACATACGCAGCAAAGCCAGCTTCCAATTCTGATGCTTCCGAGCCTTCAGATGCTTGCGCTGGAGCAGCTGCTCCAGCGCAGCCAATCATGATAATGGCCAACCAACGCGTTACGAGTGACATGATTTTGACTCCTGTTGCAGTTTTTTGTGCAGGTCTAACAGATTCTCTTGATGCAGCGGCATTTGCAAATAGTAGCCATCCTGTTCCAGCCGCGGCGTTAACTCCGTCACCGATAAGCGGGCAAGTCGACGCTCAGCTGTTAAGGCAATGGTCATGACATGGACGGGGGTTCCAAAAACGTCCCGTAATGGCTCAGGGACCCGAGTAAAGTCTGCCGGATGTGAAAGGTACAAATAGGTATCAGCCCGCCGAGGGCTACGATAAATCGCACACAACATGATTAACGATCTCGCTGTAAGAGGTCTTCTATCAATACTTTCAGCTTAGCGCCACGCCAGCTTCGATACAAGTCAGGGGCAACTAATTCTGCTTTCGCTCGGGACGGTACTTGCCACTCCCAGTGAATCACATCATTAATTTGGCGCCGTGAAGCAACCAACCCAGGGCTGATTCCAAGTTCAGTGGCGGTGTGTTGCACCCATTGCTTCATTTGTTGATAGGCTGCTTTATAGCCACTCATATCCGTCAGCCGCTGCAATGGTTCGGGCAGTTCTGTCGCCGCTAACCCCTGTTCAATCACAGCCAATAAGCGCTCTCCACCATAGCGAATGGTCACCGGGGACAAGTCTGGAATACTGCGTAATTGTGTAATGGACTGTGGGCAGCGGCGCGCCAGCTCCAATAACGTATGCTCTTTAGCGACAAAGCCCAGCGGAATATCGGAATATTGCGCCCGCTGTAAGCGCCATTGCAACAACTCGCGCAACACCGCTAACTGTTGCTGATTGCATTGCCACGCATTGCCGAAAAACAAATACAGCCAGTGGGCGGGAACCGATTCAGCCCGCCGCCTCACTTGTTCTTCACTTTCCGCTTGCACTAATGCCAATTTATCGGGGGATAGTTCCGCCAGTAATTGTGGATAAATCTCATAGAGGTAATGCACGTCCGCCGCCGCATAATCCAATTGCTCGGGCTTTAACGGCCGTTGCAACCAATCGGTCCGTGACTGCGATTTGTCCAATTCCACCTGGGTATATTGTTCCACCAACGCAGCATAGCCCAAGGCGTCACCACGCCCCGCGAAAGCAGCCGCAATTTGTGTGTCGATGATTGCGGTGGGGACCTCCCCCATCTGCTGGGCGAGGATTTCGTAATCTTCGCCGCCGGCGTGAATCACGATAGTCAGCGCAGGATCTTTCAGCAACTGCCAAAACGGCGTTAAATCGATATTAGCTAAAGGATCAATGAGTACCAGCGTGTTCTCTACCCGCACTTGCAGTAATCCTAGCCGTGCATAGTAGGTTCGTGTGCGGATAAATTCAGTATCTAATGCCAGATAAGAGAACTGCTGAGCATACTGACAAAAGGTCAGTAGCTCAGCTTGAGTGGTAATTACTTGGTAAGGGGTCATAAGTTAGTCGGCTTTACCCTCAATTTTCGCCATTTCTTCATCACGTAACTCGCGACGTAAGATTTTACCGACGTTAGTTTTCGGCAGCTCATCACGGAATTCAACTAATTTCGGCACTTTATAGCCGGTTAAGTTTTCCCGCGCGTATTGGATCAGCTCTTTTTCGGTCAGGCTGGCATCTTTGCGCACCACAAACAACTTCACTTGTTCACCCGAGGCGTCATGCGGAACTCCCACTGCCGCCACTTCCAACACTTTGGGGTGAGCTGCAATGACATCTTCAATTTCATTCGGGTAAACGTTGAAACCCGACACTAAAATCATGTCTTTTTTACGGTCAACGATGCGGAAAAAACCGTCACTGTCCATCACCCCAATGTCACCGGTCGCGAACCAGCCATCTTTCATCACTTGGGCGGTTTCGTCAGGACGATTTAGGTAACCCACCATAACCTGCGGACCTTTAACTTGCAGCTCGCCAGCCTCGCCTTGAGGCAATACTTCTCCAGTTTCCGTATCGACAACTCGAACATCTGTGGATGGTAAGGGAAGGCCAATGGTGCCGTTGTACTCTTCAATATCCGTCGGATTCACCGTCACCACCGGAGAACACTCTGTTAAACCATAACCTTCTAATAGCCGCGACTTCGTCACGCGCTGCCAGTTTTCAGCCACCGCGCGCTGCACCGCCATACCGCCGCCCAGCGCAATTTTTAAATGGCTAAAATCAAGATCTTTAAACCCTTCCGTGTTGAGCAGCCCGTTGAACAAGGTATTTACGCCAGCAATGATCGAGAATGGATACTTGCTGAGTTCCTTAACAAAACCCTTCATATCGCGCGGGTTGGTGATTAATAAGTTCTGCCCACCGTGCTTCAAGAAAGTGAGACAGTTCGCGGTAAGCGCGAAAATATGATACAGCGGTAATGCAGTCACCACGGTCTCTTCACCATCGTTGACTAATGGTGCCACCAATGCTGAAACCATTTCTAAGTTCGCCACCATATTCCGATGGGAAAGCATTGCCCCTTTCGCCAGCCCAGTGGTACCACCAGTATACTGCAAGAAGGCCAAGTCATCGCCCATAATTTCAGGTCGTTGATAGGAAAACTTTTCGCCTTGCTTAAGGCTCGCTCGGAACGAGGTTGTGTGTTGCAATTGATAGGCTGGCACCATCTTTTTCACATGCCGCACCACCGCATTCACCAGCCACCGTTTTGGCGCAGGTAACAAGTCACCAATCGCCGTCACAAAGACTTGTTCAACAGGAACGCAATCTTCCACCTTTTGCAATGTGTGAGCGAAGTTTTCCAAGATCACAATCGCTTTAACATTGGCGTCAACGAGTTGATGCTTCAATTCGCGGGGCGTATACAACGGGTTTACGTTCACAACCGTGAGCCCGGCTCGCAATGCGCCAAATAATGCCACCGGATATTGCAATAGGTTTGGCATCATGATGGCAAAGGCATCACCTTTTTTCAGTCCGCGTTGTTGCAGGAACGCAGCAAAATGGCGTGAAAGAACATCCAACTCATTGAATGTCATTTCCGTATCCATATTAATGAAAGCAACTTTGTCGCCATATTGTTGGATACTTTGCTCGAAAATATCCACTAAGGAATTGAAACGATCCGGATCAATGGTTTCCGGGACGCCGGTTGGATAACGTTTTAGCCAAATTTTATCCACGCGTTCTTGCTCCTTGCCTTTTACAATGTTTCATTGAGGTAAATAACGCACAATCATCGCATATCCGACCACTTTTGCCTAGCTAACTGAGTGACCGCACATCGGTAAAAATGCTCGGATAATCGCATGCGGCTGTTCCATATGCACATGATGTCCCCCTGTCAATTCAACTCGCTCTAAGTGTGGAACAAAATTTTGCCATTGCAATAGCGCTTGCTTAACTTCAATTTCGCCAGCCGAAGCAACCACGGTGGTAAACGGACACTGTATTTGTCGCAGAATATCTTCCACTTGCGCGGGGGTCATTCTTAGCGGCGAACGCACACGTAAATACCCGTCGGCCAAAAAGCGCCAGCCGCCTGCATCCGTTTCCGCAATCCCCCGTTCCACCAATAAGGCAGACAATTCACGCGTTAAATCGCCCGCAAGGGTTCGTGCTAACACGGCTTTATTCAAATCAGGGTAAATTGGGGCGCGTTTGAATTGCTGCTGCCAACGGCTCTGGAAACTTGCCTGTAGCTGAGCGACGGTGCGTTCGGCTGATTCAGTCAACATGCCAAAGGCTTCGATGGTCATCAAGGAACGGATTTGCTGCGGCATCACCGCCGCAACCATGGCCGTCACATAACCGCCCATCGAATGCCCGAGCAAACTAACGCTAGACCACTCTTGCTGCGTGATCACATGCCACACATCATACGCATAATCGATAAATGGATAAAAGTTACCAGCCGGACGATGATCGCTCTGACCATGCCCCGCGAAATCCAAGGCAATCAGAAAGTGGTCCTCAGCAAGTGGTGACTGTAAGAATTCTTCCGCCAACGGTAAGAAGCTAAAGGCGTTATCTAACCATCCGTGTAACGCCAAAATAGGGTGACCCTGCGGATTCCCCCACGCGAGCCCACGCAACGTTCCCCACGGGAGCTCAAACGCAACAGGCTCGGCGAAACGTCGAGCCTGTTGCAAATCCAAGGTTGATTTGTTCATGAATTAAGAAAACCTAGTTATTGTTTCGCCGCTTGACCACCGTCTTTCATGACCGGCGCTGGCACATAAATGGGCCGCGGGTAATTTGGATAGCTATACCAATAATGGCGATACCATAATGCATCATAATTTACTTCAACACGTGTGGGCTCTTTTCGTACTGGCCACAAATGTTTATTCGACGCATTGAGTACTGGGAATAAATAGGTGTATTCATCAATGGTCCCTGACTCAGGCTGACCAATCGTACCAATAAAGGTAATTTCTTTTCCTTGTTTATAGACAACTGGGTCGACAAAGCCGTTAAATTTTGCGCGGAAGCGGCCTTGGCTCTGATCACTCGGCTGCGGGCGGCCCCAGCTCTGTAAATCAAAATTAACGACTTCAATCACGGTGCCTTCATCGGAGTTACGCACATCGGCAATCACCCCACCCCACCGCGCTGGCTGTCCGACCACTTGCTCGGGATTTTCTAACGCAGCTTGATAAGAAACTAACGCTTTATCATCAGGTACCTGCAAATTATCAGGAACTGATGAACAGGCGACCAATGTAACCATTGCGAGTATAGGAATCATGTGCTTCATAAGGCGACCTCTTCGCGTGTTAAGCTTCGTTGCTAAATTCTTTATCTATAGCAGTTTGAGTGATTTTTAACGATGTAAGTTCCACAACTTTACGGGTTTTTAACCTCGTCCCGGCAGTTTTTGCCAAGCTACTTCGTTACGGACATAAAGCGGTTCTAGATCTGCCGCGGCAATCGGTTTGCCGTACGCCACCCCCCAGCGCAACAAATCCTCTGCTAAAGGTAACGTCACATCATCAAGAACGTGCACCTGCCCTTGCTGATTCAGCGGAGCTTCAGCCAGCTGCCAGCCCGTCCCAGCCCCCATCACCATTTGGGTAGGATCTAGTTCCGACCACCATGGCAGCGTGGTCAGGTCCACCAAACCGGCCATTTGCTCGGCGCACAAGGGGACGGCAAACCTCTGTTGTTGGCGATAAGCGGCCACATAAACTTCTTGCATTCGCGCATCAATCGCACTCACCACTTGCGGGGCATCGTGCAGTCGAATGGCTTGCTGGGCTAGTCCCGTTAAAGTACTGACGGGAATAATGGGTAAATTGTGACTAAAGGCCAGCCCTTGCGCAATGGCAACGCTAATCCGCACCCCGGTGAAACTCCCTGGCCCGTGCCCAACCACAATGGCTTCGACGTCCGCCAACGTGATGGCTAATTCAGTAAGAACTTCCTGGACCAAGCCCAAAATTAACTGCGAGTGTTCACGAGGCGCTAGCACCGCGCGAGTTGCCCACTGATCGGCTTTCTTTAATGCGACTGAGCACTGTTCAGTTGAGGTATCAATCGCTAAAACAACATTAAACGTCACTCTGGCTTCTCCAGTTGCGCTAAAAACTGCAAGGCGACTGTCAGGTCGCGGGTCCGCTGCATGGCGGGCAAGCTGCTCAGAAATACGCCACCATAAGGTTTGGTTACCAAACGATGGTCACAGACAATCAACACGCCTTGATCACTGGCATCACGGATCAGCCGCCCAGCGCCTTGCTTTAAGGCGATGATCGCTTGGGGTAATTGTACCTGAGCGAATGGGTCAACGCCACGCAAGCGACAGTCTTCGACCCGCGCTTGCAACAACGGTTCATCGGGGCTGGCAAACGGCAACTTATCAATCACGACACATCGTAACGCAGCCCCACGTACATCCACTCCTTCCCAAAACGATGACGTTCCCAGCAGCACCCCATTGCCAGCCGCAGTAAATTCCTCGAGTAAATCCCGTTTGCTACTGGTTCCTTGCACGAATAAGGGCTGTTCGATGCGTTCTGCCAACAGCGTCGCCACCTGTTGCAGCATTCGATGACTGGTAAATAAAACAAAGGTGCCTCCATGGCGATTATGGGTCACCACATCTTCAACCAAGTCGACCAATGCCTGTGTCATTTCAGCTTCATGAGGCTGCGGCAAGTAACGCGGCACACATAGCATCGCTTGCTCCGCAAAGTTGAACGGGCTTGCTAAGCACAAGGTGGTCGCTTCATATAGTCCCAATTGATCAGTAAAGTGATGAAAACTCTCACCCACTGCCAAGGTGGCTGACGTGAATACCCAGGCCATGCCACTGTCACGCACGTAATCCCCAAACTTCTCTGCCACGCTCAACGGGGTTTGGTGCAAGGTCGCCTGTCGTGTCGTCGTTTCAAACCAAAAGCTGTAGCCCGTACGATTCACTTCTTGCAATTGCTTCCACTTCGCTAATAGCTGCTGGCAGCGCGTATAGGCCTGGTCGAGATCTTGATGCCGCCCAAGGGCCGCTTTGCATACGTCACGCAGGAACTCTAACTGCTGTGCAATCAGCGCCGCCATTTGCGCCACTTCTTCGCGCTGGGCCATCGGGCGCCAATTGCCCCGCATGGGGTCACGGGGAAACACCAAACGCCAGTCTTGTAAACTAACTAGTAACTTACTGGCCGCAATTTCGAGTTGCCGTAAATCTTTGAGCTCGGTCAAATAGATTAACTTAATCTCATGAGCTAATTCTTGCAGCTGACGGCTTGAAACAGATTCGCCAAAATACTGGCTCGCAATATCTGGCAGCTGGTGGGCTTCGTCAAATACAATGGCATCAGCCTGAGGAATGAGCTCACCAAAGCCAACATTACGCAGCGCCATATCAGCGAAAAACAAATGATGATTCACGACCACCATATCGGCATCTAAGGCCCGTTGGCGAGCCTTGACCAAGTAGCAGGCATCATAGTCAGGACAATCTCGACCTAAACAGTTGTCCACCGTACTCGTTACAAACGGAATAATGGCAGCGTCTTCTGGCAGCACATTCATGGTACCGATATCCCCATCGGTGGTGCGCTGTGCCCATTGCCGCACTTCGACTAACTGCTGCTGCAAATCTCGCGCCAGCTCACCAGCTTGATTGAACGCTTGATTCATCCGATGCAAACATAAGTAATTCGCACGCCCTTTTAACAAAGCGACCTGTTTTTGAGGCGCTAAAGCATCCCGCAACGCAGGCAAATCTCGGTGATACAACTGCTCTTGCAGCGCTTTGGTGCCCGTCGAAATAATCACTTTTTTTTGCTGCACCAGCGTCGGAACCAAATACGCAAAGGTTTTACCAGTTCCCGTTTCAGCTTCGACCACCAGTTGTGAACGCTTGAGCATTGCCCGCTCTACCGCTTGTGCCATCGCAATTTGCGCATCTCGAGGTTGGAACCCTGGCAACGTCTGCGCTAACACGCCGTCCTTTTGAAATTGAGCAGTAACCTTTGACATCAACTTAAGTTTTAAGAAATGGTGGTGCCAATGTACCACAAAATCAGGAGGGGACGGTGTTTTGTCAGTTCCAGCCAAAAGCACACCTATACAACTTGATACAACAAATTGCAAAAGCCTTCAAAATAAAGGTTGATCGATAGCTTGCAATCTATACAATCTAAACCAATTCACGTTTCATTGATTGGTTGAGGTTATTTCATGTTCAGTTTACAGCAGCACCATCATCACCATCATCCTCCTTGTTAGCCCAGATCACTCTGAAGGCTAACACGTTATTTGTGGGCTGCCTTCTCCAAGATTTAAAACCCCGCGAGGCATCCCTTGCGGGGTTTTTATTTTGGAGTTATTCATGGTTG
This sequence comes from Pseudidiomarina indica, assembly GCF_900104245.1. Lineage (GTDB taxonomy): Bacteria > Pseudomonadota > Gammaproteobacteria > Enterobacterales > Alteromonadaceae > Pseudidiomarina > Pseudidiomarina indica. Next base: position 81,390 of record NZ_FMXN01000005.1, on the reverse strand, counting down.
TTCAACAAAATTCATCGCGCTTAACCATCGCGATTCAAAAATCCGGACGCTTAAGCCAAGCATCCTTGGCCCTATTAGAAGCTTGCGGATTCCGTTTTAGTCTGCATGAAGCGAAGTTACTGGCGCATTGTCAAAATCAACCGGTGGATTTGCTACGAGTCCGCGATGACGATATTCCTGGACTCGTCATGGATGGGGTCGTTGACCTCGGGCTGGTCGGCGAAAATGTTTTGGAAGAGGTTCGACTCAAACGCCTTGCAACGCAACTCGAGGCTAAATTTAAGCTCTTGCGTTCTCTTGATTATGGGCAATGTCGCCTAGCCATTGCCTTGCCGAAAGAAGTGCCATATCAAGGGATTCAAGACTTAGTCGGCAAACGCATTGCAACCACTTATCCTTATTTGCTGCAGAATTACCTGCAACGGGTAGGCGTCGCAGCCAACACCGCGGTGTTAACCGGTAGTGTAGAAGTCGCTCCACGCGCAGGCCTGGCGGATGCTATTTGCGATCTGGTGTCGACCGGGGCCACCTTGGAAGCCAATGGTTTAGTGGAACGCGAAGTCATTTTCCGCTCGCAAGCACAACTGATTCAGCGAACAACCCCTTTATCCAGCGCTAAACAATCCATTATTGATCAACTGTTACCGCGCATTGATGGTGTGCAACAGGCACGTGAAAGCAAATACATTATGTTGCACGCGCCGATCGCTGCGTTAGAGCAAGTGATTGCCCTACTGCCCGGTGCTGAGCAACCCACCGTGTTACCCCTCAATCAACGGCAAGATATTGCAGCGATTCATGTGGTCAGCACCGAAAACTTATTTTGGGAAACCATGGAACAGCTCAAAAACCTTGGCTGCAGTTCCATTCTGGTAATGCCCATTGAAAAGATGATGGGGTAACTGACATGATAATCAATGATTGGTCCCAATTATCTGCTGCTGCCCAGCACGAATTATTACAACGCCCGCTACGACAAGATTCACCAACAGTTGAACAGGACGTTGCAGCTATCATTGCGGCTGTTGACAAGCAAGGCGATGCAGCCGTGTTGGAGTTCACCCAACGCTTTGATGGCGTGCGCTTAGACAGCCTCCGCTATTCGCCTGAACAAGTTGCTGCACAAGCCGCGAAAACCCCAGTTGCCGTGCAACAAGCCATTGATAGAGCCTACCAAAACATTCAACGGTTCCATCAAGCACAAACACCTCAATCCATTCGGGTCGAAACCACCCCCGGCGTATTCTGCGAACAACATTATGCGCCATTACAGGCGGTTGGCTTATATGTTCCTGGAGGTTCTGCCGTGCTCCCCTCCACAGCTCTCATGCTTGGCGTACCCGCGCAAATAGCGCTAAACCCTCGCCGTGTGTTAGTCAGTCCCCCCAATCCAACGGGAGAGCTTGAGCCTGCCTTAATGTATGCTGCCCAACGCTGTGGCATTACCGAAGTGTACCGTTGTGGGGGCGCGCAAGCGATTGCAGCACTCGCCTTAGGAACGGCAAGCATCGCACCGGTGCAAAAAATCTTCGGCCCGGGCAACCGCTACGTCACTGCCGCAAAACAGCAAGTTTCCCAGCGTCCCGATGGCCCGGTCATTGATATGCCTGCGGGTCCATCGGAATTGTTAATTATTGCGGATGAATCTGCACAGCCCGCATACATTGCCGCTGATTTGTTATCGCAAGCGGAACACGGAGCCGATTCGCAAGTGATCGTGATCAGCCCAAGCGCCGAATTGTTAGCAAAAGTAGGCGAACAGCTAGCACAACAAGTGCGCTCCTTACCGCGTGCAGCACTGGCCCGTCAGGCGTTGCAATATAGTCGGATGATTTGCACTGACTCTCTCCAGCAAGCGTGCTCAATTAGCCAACGCTATGCGCCGGAACATTTATCGCTCCAAGTTGAGGATCCTCAGGCGTTACTGCCCATGCTCACGGTGGCAGGTTCAATATTTATTGGGCACACCACCCCAGAAGCTGGGGGGGATTACGCCACGGGAACCAATCACGTGTTGCCCACCTATGGCTCGGCAAATCGGTACAGCAGCTTAGGCTTGTTGGACTTTTACCGCCGTTACACAACCCAAGAAGTAACCCTGGCGGGCTTACAGTCCCTCGCTCCCACGTTAATCACCTTAGCGCAAACGGAAGGGCTCGATGCGCATGCCCGTGCCGTCGCGATTCGTTTGGAGGACACCTTATGACCCTAGCTCAAACCTTGCAACGACGTCATCTGGCTCAAGTGACGCCCTATGCATCTGCGCGCCGCAGCATGACGCAAAATGGACTATGGCTGAATGCAAATGAGGCGCCAAACACTCCCAGCTCGATGGCTGCAGACGAGACCTTAAACCGCTACCCCTCCTTTCAAAGTAACGCACTCAATAGTGCGTACGCGGGCTATGCCGAAGTGCAACCTGAGCAAGTGCTTAGTTGCCGAGGCAGCGATGAAGCCATTGATTTGTTGATTCGGAGTTTCTGTGAGCCTGGTCAGGACGCCATTATGATCACCTCACCGACCTATGGCATGTATGCCATTAGCGCCCAAACACACGGTGCCCAAGTGATCGATGTGCCGTTACAACCGGCTCAAGAGGGCCGCATGGAATTAGATATTGCGGCAATGGAAACAGCGCTGAAACAGCATTCCGTCAAACTTATTTTTGTTTGTAATCCATCGAATCCGCTCGGTAGCTGTGTATCCCTTACGGCAATCCGAGCACTCTTGAAAACGGTGGGCGAGGAAGCAATCGTCATTATCGATGAGGCCTATATCGAATATGCTGCGGCCAGTACGGCACAACCACTCAATGCCACCACCCAGTGGTTAGCGGATTACCCCCAACTTGTTATTTTAAGAACCCTGTCCAAAGCCTTCGGGCTGGCAGCGATTCGCTGTGGCTTTGCGCTAGCCGACCCGAGCATCCTCGAGGTGCTTAGCAAAGTGATGGCGCCCTATCCGTTACCACAACCAACCATTGATCGGGCGTGCACTGCGCTCTCTGCAACTGGAGTGGCGGCCATGCAACTCGCCGTTGCAACAACGGTGCAATTACGTCAGAGCGTGAGCACCGCGCTTGCCACAAAGCCATGGGTCCTCCGCAGTTGGCCATCGGTCACCAATTTTATTTTATTGCAGGTCGAAAACGCTGAACAAATAGTCGCTCAGTGCGCACAACAAGGTGTCCTGATCCGTAATCAATCACAACAATTTAAGGGGATTCAAGCGGTGCGGATTAGCATCGGGAGCCCCTCAGAAATGCAACGTTTACTGGAGGTTTTATCATGAGAGTCACACCCGCACAGCCCATTTTATTTATCGACCGAGATGGCACCTTGGTGGCTGAACCCCCAGTAGATAAACAGCTCGATTGCCTCAGCAAGTTTGAACTGGAGCCGGGAGTAATTCCCGCCTTATTAGCATTGCAACAGCACGGCTATCGTTTGGTCATGGTCAGCAATCAAGATGGGTTAGGTACTGCTAGTTTCCCCCAGGAAGATTTTGACGCCCCCCACCAATTGCTCATGGAAATCCTTTCCTCCCAGGGAATTGTCTTTGATGAGGTGTTGATTTGCCCTCATTTCGAGCATGAGCAATGCGCCTGCCGTAAACCAAGACTCGGACTGGTAAAAGACTACCTGCGACAAGGCCGTATTGATTTCACCAACTCCTATGTGATTGGAGATCGTCCAACGGATATTGAGCTTGCGGAAAATATGGGGCTTCCAGGGATTCTGTATGAACGCCAACAGTGTCACTGGCAGTGGATTAGTGACCTATTAACCAAACGCCCTCGGACAGCCACTGTCGTGCGCGAAACCAGCGAGACGCAAATTGAAATCACGGTCAATTTAGATCAATCGCAGCCAGTAGCCATCCAAACTGGATTGGGATTCTTTGACCATATGCTGTCTCAAATCGCAACCCACGCTGGATTTTCTTTACAGCTAAAAGTCCAAGGGGATTTAGCAGTGGACGAGCATCACACCATTGAAGATACCGCGCTGGCCCTCGGTCAAGCATTACGCCAAGCCTTAGGGAATAAACGGGGCATTGGCCGCTTCGGCTTTGCGCTCCCCATGGATGAATGCCGCGCAGAATGCCTCATTGATTTATCAGGTCGCCCTTTCCTGCAATGGCAGGCCCATTTCAGTCGCGAGCAAGTCGGTGATTTACCCACCGAAATGGTTTCCCATTTTTTCCGCTCGCTGACCGATGCCATGGCTATCACCTTGCACCTGAGCACCAGCGAAGGGAACGCTCACCATCAGGTGGAAAGCCTCTTTAAAGTCTTTGGCCGCGCCTTACGCCCGGCTTTAACCCGCGATTCTGAGATGGTCCTGCCATCCACGAAAGGAGTACTCGCATGATCATCATGATTCAGGGGGCAAAAACATGTTAATTCCCGCTCTTGATCTCATCAACGGCCAAGTGGTTCGCCTGCAGCAAGGCGACTTCAACCGCCAAACAACCTACTCGGCAACGCCGCACGAGTGCGCATTAGCCTACGAAGATGAGGGGGCGCAATATCTCCACCTCGTCGATCTGGATGGCGCTCGAGGTCCCAACCAGCGGCAGTTAACGGTGATTCGACAAATCGTACAAGCCACATCCCTACCGATCCAGGTGGGAGGTGGCATTCGAACTGCCGAGGATATTGAGCAATTACTTGAACTCGGTGTCCAAAGGGTGGTGATTGGTTCCGTGGCCGTCACTCAGCCTCAGCACGTTCAGCAATGGCTCCGTACCTATGGCCCGAATGCCATTGTGGTTGCCATTGATGGAAAATTAGCAGCCGATGGTACGTTCAGGGCCGCAACGCACGGCTGGCACCAAACTTCCTCGCTGACCCTCAATGAGGTGCTCGACGAATTACTCCCGGCTGGATTACGCCATCTGTTATGCACCGATATTGAGCGTGATGGCATGTTGACGGGCCCGAATCTGACGCTTTACCAACAATTGAAACAACGCTATCCCACACTGAAGCTACAAGGGTCTGGTGGGATTGCGAGTTTAGCTGACTTCACTGCTTTACGAGCAATCGCGTGTGATTCTGTTATCTTAGGAAAAGCATTACTGAACGGTAAATTCACCTTGAAGGAGGCATTGGCATGCTGGCAAAACGAATCATCCCTTGTTTAGATGTGCGTGACGGACAGGTGGTCAAAGGCGTTCAATTTCGTAACCACGAAATTATTGGGGCCATTGAGCCCCTCGCTGAACGCTACGCCCAAGCTGGAGCAGATGAATTAGTCCTATACGATATTACCGCCGCAGCCAATGGCCAATTGGTCGACCGCCAATGGGTGAAACGGATTGCGCAAATGTTAACGATCCCTTTCACCGTGGCGGGTGGGATTAGTTCGCGCGAGCAAGCCCAATCCATCTTAGCCATGGGCGCTGATAAAGTATCGATCAATTCCCCGGCACTAGCCAACCCTGAGCTGATCAATCAGTTGGTTGATGAGTTTGGTTCCCAACGCGTGGTGGTTGGCATTGACAGTTTCTACAATCCCGAGACCCATCAATACGAAGTTTATCAATATACTGGCGATGAACAGCGTACTCGGAAAACCAACTGGACCACTCCGGAGTGGGTCGCAGAGGTGATTGCCCGAGGGGCCGGAGAAATTGTCCTGAATTGTATGAATCAAGATGGTGTTCGACGCGGCTATGACATTGAGCAGTTGCACCAAATTCGTCAGCTCTGCTCAGTGCCTCTCATCGCTTCGGGGGGCGCTGGCTGTATTGACCACTTTGTTGAGGTATTCCAGCAGACAAATGTTGACGGGGCCCTCGCTGCCTCAGTGTTTCACAAAGAAATTGTGACCGTCCCCGCCATCAAACAGGCGCTGCAACAAGCGCAAATTCCGGTACGGTTTTAAGGCATCGCAGCAAGGTCAAACTATGCAAGTTTCATTAGAGAATTATTTACAAATTAACTTTGATAAAGGGGATGGGCTTGTTCCTGCCATCGTACAACACGCATACAATGGTGAAGTGCTGATGCAAGGTTACATGAATCAAGAAGCGTTACTCGCCACCTTGACGCAGGCCCAGGCCTATTTCTATAGCCGCAGTAAACAACGATTATGGCGCAAAGGGGAAACATCCAACCACGTGCTGCACGTTCAAAGTATCCATACCGATTGTGACCAAGACAGTCTGCTGGTGATGGCGCTACCAGCGGGCCCCACCTGCCACTTAGATCGGCGAAGCTGCTTTGCGAGTCAACGCGCAAGCCCCTTACTGGTGCAATTGATGGATACCATTCATGCACGACAGCAAGAGGCCAACCCCAATAGCTACACCGTGCAGTTGTTGCAACAAGGCGTTGCGCGGGTGGCGCAAAAGGTGGGGGAAGAAGGCGTGGAAGTGGCTCTTGCCGCCGTCAGTGGTGACAACAGCCAACTTCTCAATGAAAGCGCTGACCTGCTTTATCATCTTTTGGTCCTGCTGGCCGCTCGCGATGTGCACCTGAATGAGGTATTGCTCACCTTAGCCAAGCGGCAATCAGCTGCTTGACCCGGCCGCGGTTTCAGCAAATTGACGTTCATGAGCAAGACGGTAGCGGCGACTCACAATACGGAGTCGCCATGCCAATAGAACGGCTGCCACCGACAACCCAGCAATAAAACCGATCCACATGCCGCGTGCGCCCAACCCTGCCACTAACCAATCGGTCCGTGACAAGATAACCCCGAGCGTTAAACCAAACGGCCAATAGGACAAGAAGGTAATAAACATCACTGCTTTGGTGTCCTTGTATCCACGCAACGTTCCCATCGCAACCGCTTGGAAGGTATCTGATAACGTAAAAATTGCTGCCAAGCCCATTAATGCTGCGGCCAGTTGAATCACCGTCTGATCATCTGTATACAGACCAGCCAGCCATGCGCCAGCAAGGTACATGATTAATCCGTTAATGGCCGCAAAAGTCATGCCAAAAATAGTCGCAATTTTATAGCTAAGCATGGCATTGGCCGGGTTCCCTGCCCCAAGCGCAAAGCCCACCCGCAAGGTCACAGCCATGGATAAGCTCAAGGGCACCATATACACCAATGACGATATATTCAGAGCAATTTGATGACTTGCTACCACCACTGCTCCCAACGGTGCAATCACCAGTGCTGCGGCAGCAAATAAACTCACTTCAAAGAACATCGCTGTTGCAATGGGGGCACCAAGGCGAATCACATAAAAAATATCGTCCCAATTGGGGGAATGGAATTGTTTAAACACGCGCACCTGTTCAAAACGTTTGGTACAAGTAACATAAGTTACCATCGCAATTGCCATCACCCAAAACACAATGGCTGTAGCTAACCCACAGCCTGCTCCACCTAGTTTTGGCATGCCGTACAAGCCATTGATAAAGATGTAGTTAACTGGGATATTGACCAACAAACCGATCACCCCAATCACTAGCGATGGCACAGTAAAGGATAACCCTTCGCAGTAGTTCCGTAACACCATGTAAACGACCAGTGCTGGAATACCAAAACTCACGTAAAACAAATAATCGAGAGTAATCGTACGAAATTCAGGTTCCACCGCCATTGCATTTAATATCAACGGTGCGCATTGAATGATGACAAAGCACAACACGCCACCAATCACTGCTGCATAGAGCCCTTGCTGAACCATGTTGGCAACCTTATGACGTTGGTTGCCACCATCAAAATGAGAAATAATCGGTGCCAGCGCCAAGGCGAGCCCTAAAATCAATAATGTGGAGGGCACCCAGATACTGCCCCCCACCGATACCGCTGCAAGGTCGGTCGAACTCACACGTCCTGCCATTAAAGTGTCTACCACGCTCATTAATACTTGGGTTAATTGCGCGATCAAAATAGGGCCAGTGAGCCGAGCCAGTTTTTTCGACTCACCCCACCAATGATTGGGTTGTTGCACGTCTGTACTCCTAATCTGAGCTAAATAACGCCCAGCCAGCGTCCAAGGTTTGTAGTAATCGTTGAATGTGTGCCTCAGTATTATAAATACCAAGAGAAACTCTGACGACTGCCGGTAATTGCCAATGTTGTAGAAAAAGTTGCGCACAGTGGTGCCCTGCTCGCACCGCAATATCGTGCTGATCTAACCAGATAGCGATATCCTGCGCATGAAACTCGGTACTGTAAAATGCCACCGTTGGGGTGGCGTTCTCACCACTGGGCAACACAGTTAGCCAAGGGCGTTGTTGTAATTCATGCACTAACAGCGACCGTAACTGTTGTAGCTGCGTAAAATCTTGAGTCGTTAACCATTGCACCGCGGTTGCCGCGGCAACGATTGCAACGGTATTGGGGCTGCCCGCTTCAAATCGCTGGACGCCATCGATGAAACTTGCCGACAACGGACTTACCTGTTCAACAATGCCGCCTCCCACGACCATCGGTGGAAGCTGCGCCAACAACCGCTCACTCAGATACAAAGGCGCACAACCGGTCATCCCATAGGCTTTGTGAGCACTCAAGACCAGTGCATCACAACCTAACTCAGTAACTCGCAGCGGCACATGCGCAGCTGCTTGAGCTGCGTCGACAATCGTCCAGGCTCCTAACTGCTGTGCCCGTTGTAATAATGGCTGTACTGCAAAGACAGCACCCGTCACATTGCTTGCCAAGCTCACCGAAACGACTTTCGTACGCTCGCTCAGCAGGTGCTCCCAAGCCCCCAGTGCCCCCGTTACCGGGTCGATCTCGATATATTTTAACTGCAACTGATAGCGTTGTGCGAGTCGCTGCCAAGGGAGAATATTGGCATGATGCTCGGCCCAACTTAGCACGATTTCATCACCAGCTTGCCAAGTGACAGGCAGATGATCTGCCAACTGATTAAGTGCCGCTGTGGTCGATGCTTGCAACGTCACTTGCGCTGCTGGAGCGCCCATGAATATCGCTAGTTGCTCCCGTGCTTGTTCGAGTGCTTGCGTTGCTAATCGCCCCAGTCGATGGCTACCGCGATGAACATTCCCATGCAACTGTTGGTAATAATGCTGCACCGCCTCCAGAACCACATCCGGCACGTGACAGGTGGCGGCGCTATCTAAGTAGATTAAGTCGGGATAGTGACGAAAAATAGCAAACTGACTCATGCCACCTCAATGACTTGATGCATTAAGAATTGCACAATTTCAGGGTTCACCAAATGCGGGTGAGTCACTGGCCCCATATGTCCGCATGCCAATTCTTTTGCTTGAGCATGTGGCAAGACACCAAGTAAATACTGCGCGACTTGACGAGCACTCGCTTGGGTCTCTTTACCTTGCAGCAACAAGACAGGAACATTCACCAAACGATAGTCAGTGAGCTTATGAGGCTCCCCCATGAGGGCAGCGAAATCACGCGTGACTTTACTTGCCTGCTGCAACATCACAGCTTGCATGCCCTCAGGCAACGACTCGAAAAAGCCGGGGTGATTCCAATAGTCAACAAAAGCCGCCGTTGCCGTCCGCTGCTCAAACTGCTCCATTTGTGTCGCAATGTTCTCAATTTCTAGCCGCGCTGCCTCATTGGCTTCCAGCACATGAAATGCTACAGGTTCAAAGGCCACCAAAGCTTTCACGGCAAACGGTTGTTCCAAAGCAATTTTTAGTGCCAGAGCGCCCCCATAGGAGTGCCCCACCAGCGTCACCTCTTGCTGCCAACCAACCGCCTCTACTGCCTCAAGAATACGTGGCATTTCATCGGCAAAACGAAACCCTTCTGGTTCAATATGATTGGCATCAGGGGCTTTACCATACCCCAGCAAATCGATGGCTAAAATATCAAAATCATCTTGAATTTGTTGCACCAGACCACGCCACTGACTGCTCGTACTTTGTGAGCTATGCAGCAGGAGTAAGGGTGGTTGTTCGGGGGTGCCAAAACGATACACTCCAGCTAAATTCATCATAAAATAGCACCAAAATAAGCACCAATGGCGTACCCTGCTTGCACTAACAGAACCGCCATGGTTGCAAGAGTTCCCAACATTCGTCCGGCTGATTTACCCGCTGATTGCGTTAAACCAATACCATGAATCAGGCGACCAATGAGTAACACCAGTCCTAACGTGTGTAACAAGGGGGCTGCCGCTCCGTGCCACTCCATTAGCGCCAGTAACACTAATGCCATGGGAACATACTCGACGAAGTTTCCCTGAATGCGAATTGCTGCCGCCAGCCGTATGGACTGGCCGCTCCCTAAACCGACTTGCTCTTGCAAGCGAAGGCGTACCACGTTTAATGACCAAACAATCAGTAATACGGCCAACAACCCAGCGTATAACAACGTAATGTTTAATGACGCAGCCATGATGGTTATCCTTAATGATAGTGACTGAACAATGGAAGCAAAAAACCCACTCAAGGTGGGTTTTGTCCTGCATTGATGTACCGCAACGAGTTATTGTAATAACTGTTGAAGCTCACTACTGATCACTTCAACTTCTCTCGTTCCATCAATGTTGTGAAACTGCACCTGACCTTGCTCTGCTAGTTTACGATAATAAGTGACTAATGGCTCGGTTTGTTCATGATAAATTGCCAGCCGTTTACGAACCGTCGCTTCTTTGTCGTCATCACGAACCACCAGCGCTTCACCCGTGACATCATCGACATCGGCAACCCGTGGTGGGTTGTAGGTCACATGGTAAACACGCCCTGAACCCGGATGCACACGGCGCCCTGCCATCCGTTCAACGATGACTTCATCAGGCACATCAAATTCCAGCACGAAATCGACCATGATGCCTGCTGCATGCATGCCATCAGCCTGCGGAATCGTTCGAGGAAACCCATCCAGTAAGAAGCCATTCTGACAATCCGGTTGTGCAATCCGTTCTTTGACCAAGCCAATCATGATGTCATCAGACACTAACCTGCCTGCATCCATCACCGCCTTGGCTTGTTTACCTAACTCGGTGCCTTCCTTGATTGCAGCTCGTAACATGTCTCCGGTTGAGATTTGTGGAATCCCAAAAGTTTTCATCAAGAACTGCGCTTGTGTACCTTTCCCTGCGCCAGGCGCGCCCAACAGGATTATGCGCATGAACAACCTCTTTTACTGAATTTGTTTGGATACGGATGAGATAAAGTCGAACTTTACCTTGCGCAGCGTGCATTGACAAGTCCGAGCATTGCCGACATGCGTCGAACAATGCTCTCCTTGATGCCAACGGCTGTTTTTTTATACCACCCGTCAAACTTATGCGGTTGCGTCTGCAGTCAGTTCCAACATCAGTTTATTCACCCGCGCCACAAATTTTGCAGGGTCCTTCAAACTGCCTCGCTCAGCCAAGGTGGCTTGATCCAACAAAATTTGAGCCCATTCCGCAAAACGTTGTTCATCGTTCACTGCAACCACTCGCTGCACTAGCGTATGTCCTGGATTAATTTCAAAGATGTATTTGGTTTCCGGAACTTTTTGACCTGCCGCTTCCATCAGTTTCGCCATTTGCGTGCTCATATCATTCTCATCCGTCACGATGCACGCAGGTGAATCGGTTAAGCGATGGGTCACTCGAACCAACTTCACTTGCTCTCCAAGTGCACTTTCAAAGCGTTTCAAGTGGTCTTTAAATGCTTCTTCCACTTTCTCTTGCTGCTCTTTATCTTCGGCATCTGCTAATTCGCCAAGATCCAAATCGCCGCGTGTTACTGACTGGAACGCTTTATCTTTGTAGTCGATCACATGGCTCATTAACCATTCATCGATGCGCTCAGACAGGAGTAAGACTTCGATGCCCTTTTTACGCAGGATTTCAAGCGCTGGGTTATCGCGTGCCGCTTCATAAGAATCGGCCACAATATAATAGATTTTCTCTTGCTTCTCCGGCATTCTCGCCACGTAATCGTCCAAGCTAACTTTCGCTACAGGGGTATCTTCGTGGGTTGACGCAAAACGGAGTAAACTCAAAATCGTCTCTTGGTTCGCGTGATCTTCCGCCGGACCTTCTTTCAGCACAGTGCCAAAGGTATCCCAAAATGTTTGATAGGTTTCAGGATCATCTTTCGCGAGCTTTTTCAGCATCGACAACACACGTTTGGTGCTGCCAGTGCGCATGGAGCGCGTAATTTTATTATCCTGTAAAATCTCCCGCGATACGTTTAACGGCAAATCTGCGGAGTCCATTAAGCCACGAACAAAGCGAAGATAACTCGGCATAAGCTGTTTCGCGTCATCCATAATGAAAACCCGCTTCACATACAGTTTGATGCCGTTTTGTTGATCACGATTCCATAAATCCCACGGCGCTCGCTTCGGAATATAAAGTAAACTGGTGTACTCCGACGTGCCTTCTACCTTGTTATGGCTCCATAGCAAGGGGTCTTCAAAATCGTGCGCGATGGTCTTATAGAATTCTTTGTATTCGTCATCAGTAATCTCTGATTTATCGCGCGTCCACAAGGCTTGGCCAGAGTTGACCGCTTCCCAACCCTCAAGCTGCTCATCGTCACCCCGCTTCGGCATCTGTACTGGAATGCTCAAGTGGTCGGAGTATTTCGTAATGATGCTTCTTAAACGCCATTCATCTAAAAACTCTTTGGCATCATCACGCAACGTCAAAATAATATCAGTCCCGCGATTGGATTTTTCGATATCGCGAATGGTGAATTCACCTTCCCCTTGAGAGGACCATTCAACTGCCTCGTGGGCTTCGCTGCCGGCAGCACGGCTTCGAACGGTCACCGTTTCTGCAACGATAAATGCGGAGTAAAAACCAACCCCGAATTGACCGATAAGGTGGCTATCTTTCACTTGATCGCCCGACAAACGACTAAAGAAATCGGCCGTCCCCGACTTTGCGATGGTTCCTAAATGAGTGATGGCTTCATCTCGCGTCATCCCAATACCATTATCACTAATGGTTAAAGTACCCGCTTCTTTATTGGCACTGACTCGCACATAAAGCTCTGTGTCACTGCTCAATAACTCGCTATTGCTCAAGGCATTGAAGCGTAATTTATCAGCAGCATCCGATGCGTTCGAAACCAGCTCGCGTAAAAAGATTTCTTTATTGGAATATAAGGAGTGAATCATGAGATGAAGTAATTGCTTCACCTCGGTTTGAAAGCCATGAGTTTCGGTCTGACGAGCGTCCGCCATGATGTATTCTCCTACACGATAGCTAAATGATTTTATTATTGAATTTTCGATAGAAGAAAGATGGGGGCGAGACGAGTAATTTCAAGCGTAAAAAAAAGAAATTAGCAGCCGTAAGTTAATCGATCAGCTTACGGCCACTGAATGCGTGCCCCAAGGTGGCTTGATCCACAAATTCAAGCTCTCCTCCAACAGGAACACCATGGGCAATTCGTGATGTTTTAATGCCACGGGAACGAGCTAAATCAGCAATATAATGTGCCGTTGCTTCGCCCTCGACCGTGGGGTTCGTGGCCAGGATAATTTCATGCAGTCCATCTTGATGAAGCCGCTGTGCCAGCACATCTAAGCCAATATCTTCAGGGCCGATGCCATCCAACGGAGACAAATGCCCCATCAGGACAAAGTAGCACCCTTGATATTGCCCAGTTTGCTCAATCGCCATCACGTCGGCTGGCGTCTCCACCACACAGAGTAAGCCGCTATCACGGCGCTTCGGATTGGCACAAATCGTACAAATCGAGCTCTCCGTCAGAGTTCGACATTGTTCACAGTGCCCCACCCGCTCCACGGCTGTTGTTAACGCATGAGCAAGCCGCATGGCCCCTTCACGCTGACGTTCCAAGAGTTGGAACGTCATGCGCTGAGCAGTTTTAGCGCCAACCCCCGGCAATAACCGCAGGGCATGAATCAGCTCTTGAATTGCAGGACTAAGTTGCATCGACATGTGTGCCTTAGAATGGCATCTTGAAGCCCGGTGGTAAATTCATGCCGCCGGTCACTTCCGCCATTTTCTCACGGGAGGTTTGCTCAACACGGCGAACCGCATCGTTGATAGCAGCAGCCACCAAGTCTTCAATCATTTCAGCATCATCATCACCGAATAAGCTTGGGTCAATCGCCACACGACGCACATTATGATTGCCCATCATGGTGACTTTGACTAATCCGGCTCCGGCTTCACCAACCACCTCGAGGTTCGCGATTTCCGCCTGCACTTTTTGCATCCGCTCTTGCATTTGCTGTGCCTGCTTCATCATGTTACCTAAACCACCTTTAAACATAACAACCTCTTTTCTACTAAATGGGTTTAACGGAGTCAGCGATGAGCTGGGCTCCCAATTGTTTCTCTAATTGCTGCGCAAACGTATCTTGTGCTAAAGCTTGTTCAGCTTGCTGCAATCGTTGCTCATTAATTTTATCTTGAATTTCCGCAGGCGTTGGTGTGTCAGTATCGCCCACTAGCACATCAGCAATATGAAGTTGGTACTGATTTGCCAGGGCTTCTTTTACTCGACTGGCCATGCTTTCATTCAACAAATAGGCCCAGCTTTTACGAACCATTAAAAAGTGACGCCCTTGCTGCTGTTGTAGCACACAATGACGGACAAATTGACGCGTTAACCCATGCACATCCAGTTCTTCGACCAACGCTGCCCAGCGATCAACCTCGGCTGCAGAACGCGTCGTTTCAGCTAGTTCTATCGGCAATTCAACAACCTCTGGGCTCTCCACTGTGAGCGCTAAGGAGGATGCTGCAACAACCTCGGGCTCAGGTTCCATTTCTGGTGGTAACGTATGCTGGACTGAACTATCTAGGGTTTCACAATTTTTTTTTTGCGCCAATGCTTCTCGGGTTGCCAACAATGCCTTGAGATCCATCGCGGGTGCTTCGCGCTCTGACTCTGACTCTGGCGCTGGCTCAGGTTCTGGTTGAGGCTCAACCTGTGGCACGGGTGCCATTGCTACTTGCGGTGGTGCGCTTGGCTGAGGTTCAGCTGCCGCTTGCAACTCAGACGCTTCGTCCACTTTAATCATCGGCACTGGCGCGGTATTCTCAGTCGGTGTCGTTTCGACAATATCCAACTGTTGGGGGCGAAACGCAAGCAACCGCAACAGCGTCATTTCGACCCCACTACGCACATCGCTGGCGTACTGTAAATCACGGCGGCCTTGCACCAAAATATCATAAAAAACTTGCAATAGTTCAGCAGGAATTTGCTGAGCTAAGGTTTGTGCTTCCGCTGTTAACCCCGTTGCTTGAGCGGTCGCTGGAACGGCTTGATAGAGTGCCATTTGGTGACAAAGGTTTTGTAGCTCAGGTAATAAGCCACTCAGATCAGGCACTTGACTTGCCACCTGTTCAAGTAATTCAAACAGGCTGTCTGCTTGCCCCAACAAGATACATTGTAAAAGGTTCACTAACTGATAACTGGGGACACTGCCCAGCATTTGTTGGACCCCTTCCATCACAACCGCTTGGTTGCCTTGCGCAATAGCTTGATCTGTTAAACTCAACGCATCGCGCATACTACCTTGCGCTGCACGTGCTAATAACTGCAGCGCAGCTGCGTCAAAAGGGATATTCTCAGCCGTTAATACCTGGGCCAAATGGGCCGCAATTTCATCCCGTGATAAAGCCTTCAAATTGAATTGTAAACAACGGGACAGAACAGTGATTGGAAGCTTTTGAGGGTCAGTGGTCGCCAATAGAAATTTGACATGCGCTGGCGGTTCTTCGAGTGTCTTTAGCAGCGCATTAAAGCTGTGACGCGATAACATGTGGACTTCGTCAATCAGATAAACTTTAAAGCGCCCTTGCGTTGGGGCGTATTGCACGTTATCTAACAGCTCTCGGGTATCTTCAACTTTTGTCCGTGATGCGGCGTCAATTTCCAGCAAATCAACAAAGCGGCCCTGGTCAATGGCGGTACAAGCTCCACATTGGCCACAAGGTTCTGCCGTGACGCCTTGCTCGCAGTTTAAGCTTTTAGCCAAAATCCGAGCAATCGTCGTTTTCCCTACCCCGCGGGTACCAGTCAACAACCACGCATGATGAAGACGTCCTGTTTGTAACGCATTCATCAGTGGCTGCAGAACATGTTGTTGCCCGACAACCTCGGCAAATATGCGCGGTCGCCATTTGCGGGCGAGGACCTGATAGCTCATGCTAATCGCTTCTCTCTCGATCACTAACTTAGGGTTACTAACTTACCTTAAAACGTACACAGCGTATAGTAGGGAATCGCCGCATTAGCTAAACGCGAATGCCCTTCTAAATCATTGAGTGTGATTACAAATGCACATTCAACAATGTCCGCTTGTTGACGGCGAAGCAATTCGATGGCTGCCATCACCGTTCCGCCGGTCGCCAACAAATCGTCCATGATAACCACCCGCTCACCGGGCTGAATATCATCAACGTGAATTTCGAGGGTATCTTCGCCGTATTCCAAGGCGTAGGTCTGTGAAAGGGTCGCCCGCGGTAATTTGCCCGGCTTGCGCAAGGGTACAAATCCAATTCCGAGTGCATAGGCGAGTGCCGTCGCAAATATAAAGCCACGCGCTTCGATGCCGACGACTTTGGTCACGCCCAACGGGCGATAACGCTCCGCAAACTGGTCAATCACCTGTTGGAACACCTTCCCGTCTGCCAATAAGGGCGTTATATCTCGGAATATTACACCAGGCTTTGGGTAATCAGGTATCGCAGCAATTACGTTGGTGAGGTTCACCTCGCCCCCTTACGCAGTGCTTTGTTGCGGTTGAGCAATGGTCCTTGCTAAATCATCCAATAACTCAATTAAACGAGCACCATTAATTGGTTTCGACAGACACAAACTCGCCCCTGCTTTTTCAGCTAACGGGTCTACTTGTGCACTGTCGAGTGTGGTCATCAAGATAATGGGTACTGCGCGGTAGGCAGGTAGCTGCCGCAAACTTTTAATCAACGCCAACCCATCCATGAGCGGCATTTTATGATCCACTAGCACCACATCAAATGACTCAGTTTTACAGCGGTTTAAGCCTTCTAAACCATCATTGGCGCAGCTTACCGTGAACGGGGTCTGCGCAAGAAATTGCAACAGTTGCTCCCGGGTCGTTGGTTTATCCTCAACCAACAATAAATGCAATGACATAGAATCCCTACTGTCGTTTACAGCCTATGCTGAAAAGAATTTGATCCATGATAGAACTGCAGGCAATAAAGGCACAGCCACAAACACAATGGCAGCAAGCCAGCCCATTATTACCCCAGATTCATCACGGAAGTTTTCTTCGTGAGCCATAACTACAACCTCCTCACTTCATAAAAATTTTCGATGCGGATCATACTCGAATTATTAGCGGGGCTCAATAAGCCAATCATCATCAATAAAAAAACCCCGCAGGTGGCGGGGTTTTTACGGATAAACGATATCGCTTATAAGGTGATGCCACGATTCGAAGCTTTCGAACGAATATACTGTTCCCAGCTTGACGCATTGCGTCGCTCGTTCGAGAATTTCTTCGCTTCTTGAACATACTTCAGCGCTTCGCGGAAGTTATTGTTGTAGAAGTGAGCCTCGGTAATCGACATGTAAACACGACCCGGATTTTCAACATCGTTCTCGAGTGCTTTCAATAACGCAGCAACAGCTTTCGTGTACTCTTCTGCGCGAATGTACGCATTACCTTGACGGCGGTACATATCGGCTTTATCTTCACGAGCTTCAGCATATTGAGCTGCCTTCTCAAACTGAACAGCTGCTTTATCAAAGTCACGAGATTGTTCAAAACTACTCGCCACCATTTGGTAGTTGCGCATCGTTTTTTCAATATCGCCGGCTTCGATATGCTTCAGCATGGTCGTCGCTGCTTTATATGGAATCAGGTTGTTCGAGTACAATTGAGCGAGCGCTTTAAACTGATTTTCTTTATCAAGATAACCAGCTAAATAAGCAATCTCCATTGTCTGCAACGCTTTGCCCATATCTTCTACGAGCATATACATCATGCCCAACTGACTCCACCAGCCTTTCTCACCCGGTAAAACTTCTAACCCAGTTTCCAAGACTTTGATGGCTTCAGCGTACTTTTGGCTCTCGTAGTAAGAAGCGATTTTCAGAATATAAGGGTTACGGTTTTCTTCACCTTTTTCACGAAAAGCTGCAATCGATAAGTCCGCTGGGCGAATCACTTTATCAAATTGCTTCAACTCGTAAAAAGCGTTTGCAATACGCATAAAGACGTCTGCATCACGCTCACCGGTAAATTGTAACCATTTCCCGTAATACTCAAGTGCAAGCTTGTATTGTTCTGTTTGTAATGCCAAATCGGCGGTCAGCTTTAACACTGACGCGTGATCGCTCCAGCCCAATTCATTGGAGTCAGCAGCCTGTTTAACCAGTTGAATCGCGCGGTCAAACTGCTCATCTGCAGCGTACAGGTTCCCTAAAAAACGGTTCACATACGCCACGTCAAAAGAATCACGCGCACCCGCTGCTTCCAACTCGGCAATAGCACCCTTCACATCTTCCTGTTCAGTATACATGTCGAGGGCTTTGATCAAACGGCGACCAACTCGTTCGCTTACCACTTGGTTACGACGTGCGTCTTTCGCAGCTTGAACTTGCTCTGCTGATGGCAAATTGTAATTGATTTCCTGTGCGTGGACAGTAGCCGAAGCTACTGCCATCACAGAACACAATACACTCGCACTTAATAACGTTGTGAGTTTTTTGTGCATCATCTGTTACTCCATATCCAACTTGAAATCAAGCTGAACGGTTTGGCCAGGCTGACGAACCGGCTTTCCATCAACAACTTTTGGCTTATATTTCCAACGTAGCAATGCTCGACGAGCTTCTTGGTCGAATACTCGACGCGGCTCAGAGTTAATTACTTCAACGTCAGTCACACCACCTGTTTCGTCAATTGTGAAGCGCAGCATCACCCATCCTTCAAGCCCATCACGTGCCGCCGCTGGCGGATAGCGAGGGTTGATTCGGACAATCGGGGTAGCATCCCCGTCGGCGACTGCCAAACCACCTGTTCCCAACCCTGTATCAGTCGAAATTTCGACATTACCGAAGTCCGGGTTAAAGTTCAGCCCGTCACTCGATGTATCAGGCTCGGCCTGAGGAGTTTGGGGCGGCTGCTGAGGTGGTGGTGGCGGCGGCGGCGGAGTCCGTCGAATCCTATCCACATCAGAATCCGGTGGTGTTGTCACAATCTCAATAGGTGGTGTAGGCGGAGGTACGTCTTTCCGTCCGTCCCCACCGCTAATCAAATAAGCCATGAAAGCGAACAGAAGGAACGTAGCTACAGCACCCAATAGTAATGATACTATGAAGCGCACCATATTATTCGACCTCTGCAGCAATGGATATCTTATCGATACCCGCTTCCTTGATTTGATCCATGACTTTTACGACAGTACCATGCTTGGCTTCTTTGTCCGCCTGAATCACGACGATATCAGTTGGCTGTTCTGCCAATAGACGCTCAATGTTTGCACCAACGCGCTCAACATCAACCATACGCTTGTCCATCCACACTTCACCATTCGCACGAATAGCGATGAAGATGTTGGCAGACGGTTTCGCCTGCGCTTGACTCGCTTCTGGCTTGCTCACGTCAATACCTGCTTCTTTAACGAAAGAGGTCGTCACGATGAAGAAGATTAACATGATGAACACGATGTCCAACATCGGTGTCATATCAATCGCTGCTTCTTCCTCTTCCTGAAAACGTTTACGTGCCATAGTTATTCTCTCTTAATGATGTGGCAAACTGTCAATCAATTTGTTCTTCGCTTTACGAACCCGAGCTTCTAAGCGCGTCGCAAAGTACATACCTGACAATGCTGCAACCATTCCTGCCATCGTTGGGATGGTCGCCATTGAAATACCTGACGCCATCAAACGCGGGTTACCAGTCCCCTGTACGGCCATGATTTCAAACACTGTAATCATACCCGTAACGGTTCCTAACAGCCCAATTAATGGACACAGCGCAACACATGTTTTGATCAACAAAATACGTGCATTAAGTTTATCTTCGGCTTCAGAAAGCCATGCATCACGAATTTTATGAGCGTACCATGAGGTGGTATCCGAGCGGGCATTCCATTTCGCAATAATATTATTACGAAGTTTTGGATACTCGCTGGTCAAGAACCAGAAGCGCTCAATCATGAGAACCCACATGATGAAGAGTGCTCCCATGACGACGTACAACACGTCGCCACCGGTCGCTAAAAAATCCCTGATAGATTCCCAAAGTCCCACCAGGTAGTTCATAGGATTACCCCTTCTTCTCCGCATGCGCAGCTACGATACCAGTAGCTTGCTCATCGAGTACCTGAACGATCGATTTTGCACGTGCAGCCACAACAGAGTGAACTAGAATCAATGGAATTGCGGCGATCAGACCTTGTGCAGTTGTTACCAACGCCATTGAAATGTCGCCAGCCATAATTTTCGGGTCACCTGTACCGAACAATGTGATTGATTGGAACGTACCGATCATACCCACAACAGTACCAAGTAGACCTAATAATGGTGCAATCGCTGCAAAAACTTTGATGATGTTAACGCCGCTATCGATACGTGGAGTTTCACGTAAAATAGCTTCGTCAAGTTTCATTTCTAAGGTTTCAACGTCAACCGCTTGGTTTTCTTTGTAAACAGTCAGAATACGACCCAACGCGTTATTCGATGATGGGTTTTCGATATTCTTCAACTGTGAACGCATTTTACCTGCTTCAGCCGTTAAAGTGATGAACTTGTAGATAGCAATCAAGATACCAATGATAAGTACTGCGGTAATAACGTAACCAACAGTGCCACCTTGGTGATAACGCTCAGAAAGGGTTGCTTTCTGGATTGCTAAGTTCAAGATTTGGCCGCGCGCCGGGTCAATGTAAAGTGGTGCGTAGCCAGATTGAGTTTGCTCAAACTTGCCTGCTGCTGAGGTCACGTATCCATCAGGCTGACGGCCCAACTCTTGAATTTCACCCACGCTGTCGTTGTAGCGGAAGTACTTGCTATCAGCGATTAAGTTAAAGACACCTACACGAGTGACTTCAAGATTGGCAGTTGAACCGCTCACAGCCACGTCTGCGTTAAACTTGACCACACGGCCTGATTCACGCATTTCGGTTAACCATGCTAACCACAGTTCTTCGAGTTCAGCGATAGTTGGGACTTCACGCGCTTCAGCGATACTTTCCAACACCACTTCACGACCTGGATATTGAGCACTTACAATTGAGGTAGCGATACGGCCAATCGTGTCAGATGCAGCACCACGTGCTACCCCAACGATTTCACCTAAAGTACCCATTGCGTTTTTCAATTCTTCTTCTTTATTTGCTAAAGAAACTTCGTTCTCAGCGAACTCACGTTGCAAACGCTCACCGCGAGATTTTTCATTCGCTAATTGACGTTTAGCATTGGTTAACAATGCTTGCTTATCAGCACGCGCCGAAGTGAACTCTGCTTCACGTTCTGCGTTAATACGTTGAGAAGCAGCACGGTTCTGCTTAACCATTTCTAATAATTGGTCAAGTGACTTTGCTTCCTCTTGCGCATAGGCAACGCTTGCGCCAGCTGATAATGAGAATGCTGCTGCTACCAGCAAAGATTTCACTAGTTTGTTCATTCTGCACGCTCCGCTGCATAGATTGGCAGTTTAATCAAATCAGGTGCGGTTTGCTTCCGCGCCATACGAATCGCTTGAGTTAATGAGTTCAAGTAAGAATCGTCTAACGCTTCCCACTCCCCAGAGTTATTGTTGTAAATCCAACCGTTTTTCAAGTCGGTTGATTGTGCCAACAATGCAACGCGCCCTAAGTGGAAGTAATCAACTGCGATTTCTTCTCCACCAAATTGCAGCTTGCCTTCATAGGCAATTAAACCTGCACCGTAGTCCATTTCAGCTTGATAAGCTTCAGTGATCTGACGGAATTGCTCAGACGTAGTCACGTTTGAAGCGCCCATGATGTCGCGTAAACGCGCAACACGCTCTAAACGACTTTCTTTATGAATTGGAAGGTCCAGTTGCACAAACTGCTCCAAAGCGTCGATCATTTTGTACATCAAAGGAACTACGCCTTGCTTAGTTGCTTCAATGCCGTCGATCTGGCGCTGTAGAGAAGCCAGTGATGCATTTTGGTCATCCACTAAACGCTGAACGTGGTCGTTATACACCTTGAGGTTTTCATACTCGTCCACGACACGGCGGTATTCAAATAGTAATTCTTGGCTCTGCTCGAACAAAGAATCGATTTTTTCTTGTGACCGCTTGTCAGCTGTGTGAATTTTTGCTTCTTCGTTTTGCAACGTAGAAATCTGTTGGGCAGCGACTGTTGCGCTACCTGCAATTGCGAACATGCCGACGAGGGCTGCAGCAATTTTGCTTTTATTGATTACTTTGGTCATAGTTCCCAACCAATTTGACTTAACTTATTAGCATAACGGTAACACACCGTTAGCCTCCCAGTTATTGAGTGACGAATAGAATTTAATCAACACTTGCAGCTACTACCTGTGGAGTACACCAAGGTAATAATGCTCAATACTCCCACGATCAATAAGACAATGTCAACAGCCTAAGTGGGCTAAAATAGACAGGCTCCAATTCATTCCATCTGCTCACACAATCTTAACACTTAAGATAATTAGGGTGGGTTGAGGGAGCCTGATTCACTTCAAATTGAGCTCGTAGTTTCACCGAGGTATTTACAGTACACTTACCTTATTTCTAGGGTATGACGCACTGAATAGAATCACATCTAAAAGAGAAGCAAATGGATCCACAACTGAAACAACGGCTTACACAGCAAATCGAGCGGTTAGAACACCAACTACAGCAACTGAATATCAATGCTGATGCTTTTGCAGGTTGGTTTGATCCTCAGTTATTCAATCAGGACGTCGATCACCCGCAAGATTACATTCACGAGCTGCGCCGTAACTTGCGTCGCCTAGAGCAAGCGACAACCAGCCAGCGAAGCCAGTGGTTGTCGGAACATTTAGCGCATCAACTGCGTTCGCTGCATCAAGCGATCAATTGGTTCCAGCAGGAGCAGCGCCCTCGTCCTTAGGCCGTTGTTGGAAATGGAAGCCCAGTGCTTGACGTAGTAATGGCGGTAAGTCAGGTAAGTCATGCTTGGGAAGTAAATAAGTCGCCATCGCAAAAAAGTCTCTAAATACCCGATTCTGTTCTGTGGTTCGGCGTAAGTAATCATGCCCTGAAGAGCCACCTGTCCCAATTTTCGTACCAATCATGCGCTGCACCATCATGGCATGTTTGTAGCGCCAAATGGTAAGTTTCTCATCCATTTCAATGAGTGCTGTAATCACTTGGTACGCGAGGTGAAATGCGGGTTCTTCACGATACTGGGTAATAAATAAGGCACTTAACATGGCACGCTGTGATAAACGCACGCGCTGTTCTGCCTGTAACGAACCATAACTTTCGCTATCAAATAATGCAGAGAAATTGTTTCTATTCACTTGCAGGTTGGCGAGCTCAGCGTTGAGTTCTTGCTCACTCGTAATGTTATTGCGAATGATTTGTTCATCCCTATCCAAGGCACGCGTGACTGCTTGCTGATACATGTCCCAAAAACTGAAATCATCGAATTCCAAAAATGGCATGCGAGCCAACCATTGATCCACCCCATCAAATAAACTCGGTTGTTGCTCTAGTTGCTCCAAGTAAGCGCGGTCGCTATCATTCAAACGACTATAAAATGACGCTTGATCGTAAGTAATACGAGTGTCACGGGTCAGGCCTAATAGAATCTCTAACTCTTTAAATTGAATACTCTGAAAGCCAGACGCAGGCACCAAATAATCCCGAAACTCTAAAAACTCTTGGGGAGTCATGGTCTCAATGATGCCGACTTGCTGATTCATTAGCTCTTGAATCGCTAAGACTCGTCGTAATCGATGGACCACGGTTTGCATCGCTCTATCATCAAGTTCTGGCTGTTGAAACTCGCGATGAATGCTCCATAATTCGTGCAGCACTTGTTTAAACCACAGTTCATAAACTTGGTGCACAATGATAAAGAGCATTTCATCATGTGCCTCTGGGCCATATCGCTTGCTATGGGGGGACTGAGCATCAAGCAGTTTATCTAGCTGCAGATACTCACCGTAATAAACGGGTTTGATATTTTTTGCCATGCGGTCCTCAGTCATGATTATGAATTATTTTTGAAAGGATGCAGAAAGCACACTGGATTCAGTGTAGTTTGACGTGTTTTCAATGGGACAGCAAGACAGTATCGAAGGGAGGCAACCCCACCAGCCACACCCCGGCACACATTTCCCTGACTACGGCTGCTCCCTTCCGGGCCTGACCGGGTTCGCCAGTTCATGTTGCGAGGGGACCAATGAGGTCGCCATAACGCGAGCATTATCGCTTAAAGCAGCAGGGGTCGCAAGGCTATTGCAACCGACTGCTGGTTTATTAAACAGGAGGTTATTTCTTACGCTGTAAGACGGCGTGAATTGCTGCTCGTGCCGCATCTGACGTTAACGCTTGAGCAAAGACAGTCGCCTCACGCCCAATCCGCTCTGCCACCGTTTCAGGGGGTAACTTCATCAGTTGCTTGCTGGCCCGTAAACTACCTTGCGGTTTCGCCGCCAGGGCACTGGTAACTGTAGTGACGGTTTCCAGTAACGCATCCGGCTCCACCACACGATTCACCAAGCCAAACTCCAACGCTTGCTGAGCACTGAAGGAATCCCCTAACAATAGCAATTCAGCTGCGTTGAGATACCCCACTCGTTGCGGGAGCAATAAACTCGAACCGGCTTCAGGCACCAAGCCCAGATTAATAAAGGGCAAGGCAAATTGTGCGTTGCTACTCGCATAAACCAAATCACAGTGCAGTAAAATGGTGGTGCCAATGCCGATAGCGAGCCCGTTAACCGCCGCCACCACTGGCACGGTTAATCGGCTTAACGTGTATAAGAATTGAAACGGAGGCGCGGTATCATCCAAAGCTTCCACCGCTAGAAAATCATGCAAATCATTACCAGCAGTAAAACTATCGCCTGCCCCGGTAATAACGACAGCGGCAATCGAGGTATCTTGCTCAGCTTCAAGCAACGCTTGGTTTAACGCGCGATACATGTCTTGCGTTAAGGCATTTTTCTTTTCCGGTCGGTTCAGCGTCAGCCACAGTACCTGCTGTCGCACCTCCGAGAGAATGAACTCACTCATCGCCACGTTTTTCCCATGCTGCTTTGGTTCCTTGATATAAAGGAAGGATTAAATCGAGCGCTGTCTCACCAGTATCCGGTAAAGTTTCGGTATTATCACGAATTGGAGTGACCCGTTGGCCCCATTTAATAATTCCCGCACCACACGTTAAACCGCCACCAAACACCGCAGAGACAATGGTGTCTCCCGGTTTGACAATGCCCTGCTCCACCGCTTCACAAAAAGCGATCGGCAAGGTTGCCGATGACGTGTTGCCATACTTCTGAATGTTAATGACGGTTTTTTCTTCCGGCACATTGCACATTTTTGC
The DNA here is from genome assembly GCF_900104245.1 of Pseudidiomarina indica. Lineage (GTDB taxonomy): Bacteria > Pseudomonadota > Gammaproteobacteria > Enterobacterales > Alteromonadaceae > Pseudidiomarina > Pseudidiomarina indica. The sequence continues at coordinate 55,980 of NZ_FMXN01000005.1, read as the reverse complement.
CAGGTAGTCGATCAACCGTTTATTGGCCTGATGCGGAATCAATGAATCAATGTCATCGGTGGTTAAGCCGGTTTCTGCAAAGACGCGCTCGACAGCGGTGTTCATGCCTTTTACCGCGCGCTTGAAAATTTCCTGGCCGATAAAGTTAAATGGCATGATTCCGTCAAACCCAAACCGGTCAAAGCTCATGCCAAATTCAAGTGATAATACATCACGTGCTTCCGCATCGCAGGTCACGTGAGAAGCCAAAAGGCCACTTTCCACATCACTGGCTTCCAGAATCATTGCACCAGCACCATCACCGAACAGTACGGCACTTTCCCGCTTGGTCCAGTCCAAGATACGAGTTAAACGCTCTGCACCAATCACCAAGACTTTTTTATGCGCGCCGGTACGGATGGCTTGGGTGGCATAATGCAACCCATATAAGAAACTACTACATGCCGCGTTTAAGTCAAACGCTGCGGCTGTTTTATTACCTAAATCGCGCTGCACCGCGGATGCCACGTTAGGGATAATCTCATCTGGGGTACAAGTACCCACTAAAATCAAATCGAGTTCTTCAGCGTCCAAGCCCGCTGCTGCTAATGCGTTACGCGCTGCAACCACCGCCATCTTCGACGTGCCCACGGCACTAACACGGCGCTCTTCAATTCCTGTGCGCGTTCGAATCCACTCATCGGACGTATCTAAAAAAGTGGCGAGATCATCGTTTGTTAATTTGGCAGGTGGTAAACATTTACCCCAGCCGGTAATTTCAGCGTATTTTTTCACGTGTTAAAACCTATATAGTCAGCGGTCGTTTTTCGCTATCATATCACGAATGTCGTACAGTGAAATGTCCGACCATTCATTTACCTTAGTCGATAACAAGTGAGCGCATGACAATCATGACTAGTGGCAGTAGCCAATGGCAACTGCACCGATATCCAAAAACCTCTCGCGATACATTACAAGCATGGGAAGCCGCTGACGAATTGCTGCATGACATCATTGCCGAACGCAGTGACCAGAACCCGTTGCTGGTGAATGATCAGTGGGGGGCATTGTTAATGCCACTGGCCTCAACTCAAGTGGCGAGCCTGAGTGACTCTTATGTCAGTCATTGTGCTTGGTTTAATAATTTAGCACAAAACCAGTTACCCAATACATTACAACGTCTAACACCGTTAGATCCGCTCCCTGCAACAACCGACGTGGTGTATTTAAAGCTTCCTAAAAGCTTGAGTTTACTTGAATTTCAGTTGGCAAAGTTAAGCGCCAGCTTAGCACCTGGCACGCCCTTATATGCTGCCGCTAAAAGTAAATTATTCACCCCCTCGGTGCGGGCGCTGTTTGAACACTATTGTGAACCGGTTGAGTTTTCCTTGATCAAACGAAAGTGTCGCATCGTAACGGCCACCTTAAAACAGGTTCCTCTCGATGAAAATCGCTTTATCAGCGAGTGGGACTTACCAGAGTTCGGGTTGAAATTATCCCACCATGCCGGAGTTTTTGCTCGCAACCAACTGGATATCGGTGCCCGTTTTTTACTGGAGCATCTTCCTCCTCCGGGTGCCGAGCAGGTGATCGACTTAGGCTGTGGTAATGGCGTCCTCGGTTTGCGTTATGCGCAACTTTCTCCCCAGAGTCACATTGAATTTGTGGATGAGTCGTATCTGACTATCGCATCGGTTATCCGTAATATCGCAGCCAACTTGCCAGGGTCATCGCAATATACAACAGTGGTCGATGATTGCTTAACGGCAAGAGCGGCACAAAGTGCCGACTTAATTTTATGCAATCCACCATTTCATCAAGAGCATGTGGTGACCGAACATATCGCCCAACAGATGTTTCGCGATAGCAAACGGGTATTACGGAAAAATGGTGAATTATGGGTAGTGGCTAATCGTCATCTGCCTTATTATCATGCATTAAAGCGACTGTTTCGCACCGTAAAAACCGTCGCACAGAACAATAAGTTCATGATTTATCAAGCACGAGGGTAAGATGCGTTATCTATTATTAGTTTTGGCCTTCTTGGTTTCTTGTTCCACTCAGGCGTTGCAACCGCAACCGGACAACCTGTTTCCTCGGGTTAAATTCACCACCAGTGCTGGCGATATTGTGGTGGAGCTCAACCGTTCCAGAGCCCCACTCACCGTTGAAAACTTTTTAACCTATGTGCAGTCAGGCAGTTATAACGAGACGATTTTTCATCGCATCATCCCAGGGTTTGTGGTGCAAGGGGGTGGCTACGACGTGGAGTTCAACGAGCGAACCATGTTTAAGCCCATTCCCAACGAATCGGGCAATGGCCTGTTAAATCAATACGGCACCATTGCCATGGCGCGGATGTCCGAGCCACATTCTGCTACCCGCCAATTCTATTTTAACGTGAATGACAACGAGTCGTTGAACCCATCTAGTCGACGCTGGGGTTACACCGTGTTTGGCAGTGTGGTTGAAGGCATGGAGGTACTGGAGCAAATGGCGACAGTGGAAACTAGGATTCATGAACAGACGGGTTGGCCAGATGTTCCGAAACAACCGCCAGTGCTGCTCAAAGTCGAATTATTGCCTGCTTCATGAGCCAATCCTCCTCTCCCCCATGGTACCAAGACCTTAAGGTCTACCGCGAACCACGACTCTGGACAATCTTCGGGTTTGGGGTCATTAGCGGTTTTCCATGGGTGTTGATTGGTTCCATGCTCTCCGCTTGGTTGCAAGAAATGGGCGTCAATCGCTCAGCAATCGGGCTATTTGGCGTGGTCTTTGTGGTGTATTCCATCAATGCGCTGTGGGCGCCATTCGTCGATCGGATTCGAATCCCTGGGCTCCATCGTCACTTGGGAGCCCGCCGTGCTTGGATTGCGTTCTGCTTATTCGGAATTTTGGCCGCCACCTTGTTACTGAGCCAGATTTCGGTCGTAGAAAACCTGTGGTGGGCCGCTTTTGCAGCCCTACTCATCGCTATTTTTTCCGCCACCCAAGACATTGCCATCGATGCGTTTCGGATTGAAACCTTTGGGCCCCATGAAGCACGACTCCAATCTGCTGGTGCTGCCATGGCGACCGCAGGCTGGTGGACCGGCTACAGCGGTTTGGGAGCCATTCCATTCTTATTTGTCGATGGTACCCAAGTCACCTGGCAAGATGCTTATGGCTATTTGTGCCTCCTCATTGGCATCCAAATTATCGCGGTATTCTGGGTTCGTGAGTCCCAGCGATACCAACAGGCCCCTCCGGTCTTCAATCATTGGTTAGAATGGTTGGCGGTCACGCTCGTCGCCCCCATTACCGAGTTTTTTAAGCGGAGCGGCTGGCAGCTCGCCATCGGTATTCTAAGTTTTATTTTCTTATTTAAGCTGGGCGAAGCTTTCCTGGGACGGATGTCCATTGTCTTCTATAAAGAAGTGGGCTTCACCAACGAGGAAATTGGAATCTACTCGAAAATGGTCAACTGGTGGGTCACCATCATCTTTGCCATTCTAGGCAGTTACGTCAATTTACGTGTGGGAATTATTCGCGGTCTGCTAATTGGTGGTGTCGCCATGGCATCATCAAACCTGATGTTTGCGTGGATTGCCGGCGTGGGTCCCGATACGAACTTACTCCTGGCAGCCGTGCTCATTGATGGATTTACCGGAGCTTGGTCCACGGTCGCATTTGTCGCCTTCATTAGTTTACTCTGTCACCGCGCCTTTACCGCCACTCAGTACGCCTTATTTGCATCATTAGGAAACCTGGGGCGAACCTTACTATCTTCCTACAGTGGCTACGTCGTGGATTGGCTAGAGGGTGATTGGCAGCTGTTCTTTATTCTGACCGCAGTGATGGTGGTTCCGAGCCTGATCATTCTCATTGCGCTGCGAAAACCCTTAACTCGATTAGAGCAACAATATCATCAGGAGCAACAATAAATGCAGTGGCTGATCGTTGGCCAAGGGGCCATTGGTAGTCTTATGGCGGCATCGTTACAGCGCAGCGGCAACAACGTCGTACTTAAATTAAGACAACCAGAGATCACATCAGTAGCGCTGGGCATGCAGGGCGCGCAGTTTCAATTCAGCACCCAAAATTTGCCGTTGTCACAACCCATGCACGTGTTTGCCGCTATCAAGGCGTATAGTGTCGGCGATTTTCTCGATGAATTGCAGCAATGGCCGTTACCTGCGGGATCAACCTTAATTCTGAGCTATAACGGCATGTTGGATAATGAACCAAGTTTGTTACCTACCGACACCTTGCACTGGGTGACAATCCACGGCGCTTATCGCGACGGGCCAACGGTCGTCCATGCAGGACAAGGTGAAAGTTGGCTCGGCTGGGCTCAGCCACAACAGGCCTCAACACCTACACCGGAAACCATCCTACAGGCTCTCAATAACGCCCTGCCAGAGGTGCATTGGAGTGACTCGATTCAGCAACGCCGCTGGCAAAAATTAGCCATGAACTGCTTAATTAACCCATTTACAGTCATTCACCAATGTCGGAATGGGGAATTACCTCCCTCAATTCGCGCTGAACAGCACAAACTGGCTGAGGAGTTGGTCTGGTTAGCCCACCAACATCAGCTGGCACTCAATGCCGATGAATTGGTGCAGCAGGCGTGGCAGGTCATTGCGCAAACGTCAGCAAACTATTCATCCATGTACATGGACGTGAAACACCAACGCCGCACTGAAATTGATTATTTGAATGGATTTGTGGCCCGCCAAGCAGACCAGCTGGCTGGCTCGGCGCCTCAGCACAAGGCAATTTGGCACCGAGTTCGTGAGTTGAGTTTAGATTGAGTCGTCGGCTTCGCCGTCTTCGATGAAGTCGACCACTTCTAAACCAAACCCTGACAAGGCAGAATAGCGTTTGGGTGAACTCATTAAGGTCATTTGATGCACTCCCAAATCAGCCAAGATCTGTGAGCCAATCCCAACGTTTCGAGAAGCATTCGATGCCGCTGCGACGGGTTTCACTTCCCCACGATCTTCGGCTGCAAAGGCCATCACTTGTTCAAGAATATCGGCCGGACGCTGATCTCGCCCTATCACCACCAACACCCCTTGATGCTTACCGATATATTCCATCGCATTGGCCAGTGGCCAGCTGCGTTTCACTGTCCGCTCAGTGGCAAACAAATCATGGAAAGTATCTTGTAAATGCACGCGAACATTCACCGGCTCACCCGCATGAATCTCGCCGCGCACCAGCGCATAATGAAGTTGCATATCAATGGTGTCTTGATAAGTAATCAATTCAAACTCGCCGTACGCCGTTGGCAACTTACAATGGGCTTTACGCTCAACCGTTTTCTCGGTGAGTGACCGATACTCGATTAAGTCTGCAATGGTACCGATTTTCAGGCCATGTTCGGCGGCGAACTTTTCTAAATCAGGGCGCCGTGCCATGGTGCCATCTTCATTCAGAACTTCAACAATCACCGCGGCCGGTTCGAACCCAGCTAACCGCGCGAGATCACAACCAGCTTCGGTATGACCTGCTCGGTTTAAGACACCGCCGGGCTTGGCTTTTAATGGGAAAATATGCCCTGGCATGACCAGGTCACTTGGTTTCGCATCCTTCGCGACAGCCGCCTGCACCGTGCGCGCGCGGTCTGCGGCAGAAATTCCAGTGGTAACCCCTTCCGCCGCTTCAATCGACACGGTAAAGTTCGTCGCATAGGGGGAATTATTTTTGTCCACCATCAGGGGCAGACGCAATTGCTGGCAACGTTCTTCCGTTAAGGTCAAACAAATCAAGCCACGACCGTAGCGAGCCATAAAGTTAATCGCTTCAGGGGTAACGCATTCTGCTGCGAGAATTAAATCCCCTTCATTTTCACGGTCTTCATCGTCCATCAAGATCACCATTTTACCTTGACGGATATCTTCGATAATTTCTGCAGCTGTATGTAATTGACTCACAACAATTGGTCTCCTAGCGTCATTCGAGGCTCAGCAATAATCCGCAGATCATCACCGACTTGACGTACATCTGTAAAGGTTAATTCTGGTATCTGCGCCATGGCTGTATATTCTGGTAATGCAACCAAGCTCAACCCAGCAGCACCAATTAATTTTGGTGCAAGATAAATCACCAGTTCATCAACCAAATTGGCTTGCAACAAAGCACCGGCTAACTGAGCTCCGCACTCGGTCCAAACGCGGTTTACTTGCTTCTCTGCCAGCGCTTGAAACAGCGCCGGCAAGTCAATATTCCCGGACTCCGTCAGGGGTAGTATCAGCCGTTCAACATGCTCAGGAAACGCCACGACGGGAGTTTCTTCAGCCTGCACCAATAGGATTGGACTGGTTTCTTTAAATAAGGGCAAATCTGCAGTTAACAAGCCTTTACTATCAATAATGACGCGTAATGGCTGTTGCTGTGCGTGTGGGTGGCGAGCTGTTAAGCGCGCGCCATCCGCTAATACCGTCGCCGCTGAGCTTAAGATTGCACCACTTTGTGCACGCCAGCGATGCACATCTTGACGAGCTTGCGGGCTGGTAATCCATTGGCTTTCACCATTTACCAACGCTGTTTTACCATCGATGCTAGCCGCCATTTTCACTTGCAACCACGGACGCTGACGTTCCATTCGTGCCACAAACCCTTGATTCAGGCGCCGCGCAGCGTCAGCTAATATACCTACGGTCACAGCTACCCCTTGGTCCCGTAACCGAGCAATCCCCTGCCCGCTCACTAACGGATTAGGATCTTCCATGGCAATCACAACGTGGCCGATCCCAGCAGCTAACAACGCATCCACACAGGGCGGGGTTCGCCCGTGGTGACTGCATGGCTCTAGGGTCACATACGCTGTCGCACCACGTGCTGCAGCACCGGCGGCACGTAAGGCATGAACTTCAGCATGGGGCTCACCTGCTTTCGCATGCCAGCCTTCGCCGACAATGGTGCCGTCTGCCACAATCACACAGCCAACCATTGGGTTTGGCATAGACGAAAAGCGCCCGAGAGCGGCTAGCTCAAGGGCGCGTTGCATGTACTTCTGATGAATTACCTTCACATTAGTCATTCAGTCGAGCAATCTCTTCACCAAATTCACGAATATCTTCAAAGGCGCGATACACTGAGGCAAACCGAATGTATGCCACTTTATCCAGTGCTTTCAAATTATCCATGACCAATGCCCCAATCAATTGGCTGGTCACTTCTCGATCACCGGTTGCACGCAATGAAGATTTGACGTTTTGAATGGCTTGTTCAATCGCTTCCAGACTAACCGGGCGTTTTTCCAGTGCCCGTAACAAGCCACTCCGCAGTTTGTCCTCATTAAATGGTTCACGTGTGCCGTCGGATTTAATGACTCGTGGCATCACCAATTCCGCAGTTTCAAAGGTTGTAAACCGCTCTTTGCAATCGGTGCATTCCCGTCGACGGCGCACCGAGGCGCCGTCATTCACGAGTCGTGAGTCAATCACTTTGGTATCTTGTGTGCCACAAAAAGGACAATGCATAGGCGAATCCTTCCCTTAGTTGCTGCTGTAGACTGGGAATTCTTTACAAAGTGCTTTCACTTTCTCACGCACTTGCTCGATAACCGTTTCGTTTTCGATATTATCGAGCACGTCACAGATCCAGTTCGCCACTTGCTCAGTTTCGGCTTGTTTGAAGCCGCGACGAGTAATGGCTGGTGTTCCCATCCGTAAACCTGAAGTGACAAACGGAGAGCGAGGATCATTAGGGACCGAGTTTTTATTCACCGTGATGTAAGCACGCCCTAACGCCGCATCGGCATCTTTTCCTGTAATGCCTTTGTCGATTAAATCAACCAAGAATAAATGGTTTTGTGTGCCGCCAGAAACGATTTTGTAACCACGTTCTTGCATTACTTTCACCATGGTATTGGCATTTTCTAACACCTGCTGTTGGTACGCTTTAAACTCCGGCTCCATGGCTTCTTTGAAGGCGATAGCTTTGGCGGCAATCACGTGACACAAAGGGCCACCTTGGCTGCCTGGGAACACACCACTGTTCAATTTTTTATGCAACTCTTCGTCGTTTTTACCTGACAGAATGAGACCGCTCCGTGGGCCTGCCAAGGTTTTATGAGTGGTACTAGTCACGACGTCAGCATGAGGGACTGGGTTCGGGTACAGACCTGCTGCAACCAAACCGGCTACGTGGGCCATGTCCACTAAGAAATAAGCGCCAACTTCATCGGCAATTTCACGGAACTTTGCCCAGTCAACAATGCCGGAGTACGCAGAGAATCCTGCTACGATCATTTTCGGCTTATGCTCAAGTGCCATAGAGCGCACTTCGTCATAATCGATTTCACCGGTGCTCTCATCAAGCCCGTAATGAATTGCGTTGTATAACTTGCCTGAGAAGTTCACTGGCGAGCCATGGGTCAAGTGACCACCATGCGCCAAGCTCATGCCGAGCACTGTATCGCCTGCTTCTAATAATGCTAAAAATACGGCAGAGTTTGCTTGCGAGCCCGAGTGTGGTTGCACGTTTGCATAGCACGCGCCAAACAATTCTTTGGCACGCTCAATGGCCAATGTCTCCACCACATCCACATACTCACAACCACCGTAATAACGACGGTTTGGGTAACCTTCCGCATATTTGTTCGTTAACTGTGAGCCCTGTGCTTCAAGGACTCGTGGGCTGGTGTAGTTTTCAGATGCAATCAGCTCAATATGTTCTTCTTGACGCTGTACTTCACCCGTCATGGCTTGCCACAACTCGTTATCATATTCGGCAATCTTCAAATCATGTTTTAACATCGGGGGCTCCTGACTTCAGATACAATGACCACAAAATAAGTGGCTCTAGTTTACCAATATACTTGGGTTAGCGCCAACTTAAGGGTTAAAATAAGCGATTGTTGTTTTTGGCTTTAATTTTTCGCCTCAAAAGGAGCGCATGCTGTTATGGCACAATTCATTTATTCGATGTCGCGGGTCAGTAAGGTGGTGCCACCCAAAAAGACCATTCTGAAAGATATCTCGTTATCGTTTTTCCCCGGTGCCAAAATTGGGGTGTTAGGCTTAAACGGCGCAGGGAAATCAACCCTCCTTCGTATTATGGCTGGCGTAGATAAAGAATACGAAGGTGAAGCGCGCCCATTAGCAGGCATCCAAATTGGTTACTTGCCACAAGAACCACAATTGGATGAAAACAAAACAGTTCGTGAAACTGTTGAAGAAGCCGTTGCTGACGTCAACAACGCACTCGCTGAATTAGACCAAGTTTATGCAGCTTATGCTGAAGAAGACGCCGATTTTGACGCCTTGGCAAAACGCCAAGGAGAGCTGGAAGCCATTATTCAAGCAAAAGACGGGCATAACCTGAATCATATGCTTGAGCGCGCCGCCGATGCCCTCCGCTTACCGCCTTGGGATGCTCCTATTAAAGTATTATCTGGAGGTGAGCGCCGCCGAGTTGCCATTTGCCGCTTATTGTTAAGCAAGCCTGATATGTTGTTACTGGACGAGCCGACGAACCACTTGGATGCGGAATCTGTCGCTTGGTTAGAACGCTTCCTCCATGATTATGAAGGCACTGTGGTTGCGATTACCCACGACCGTTACTTCTTAGATAACGTGGCGGGCTGGATCCTCGAACTCGACCGTGGCTATGGCATTCCGTGGGAAGGTAATTACTCCTCGTGGTTGGAACAAAAAGAACGTCGCCTTGAACAAGAAGAAAAGCAAGAGAAGGCGCGTCAACGCAGTATTAAGCAAGAACTTGAGTGGGTGCGTCAAAACCCTAAAGGTCGTCAAGCGAAAAGCAAATCTCGGATGGCGCGGTTTGAAGAGCTGCAAAGCTCAGATTATCAAAAACGCAATGAAACCAATGAGCTCTTTATTCCACCAGGCCCACGTTTAGGGGACAAAGTGCTAGAAGTGAATCAATTAAGCAAAGCCTACGATGGGCGCGTCTTAATTGATAATCTCAGCTTTAGTGTTCCTAAGGGTGCCATTGTGGGGATTATCGGCCCGAACGGTGCCGGTAAGTCAACCCTATTCCGTATGATCACCGGCCAAGAACAACCCGATTCCGGCACAGTAGAGCTGGGTGAAACCGTACAACTGGCCAGTGTTGATCAGTTCCGCGATAGCATGGTGGATAGCAACACCGTGTGGCAGGAAATTTCCGACGGTCAAGATATGATTCGCATTGGCAACTTTGAAATCAATAGCCGTGCCTACGTGGGCCGTTTTAACTTCCGTGGGAATGACCAGCAAAAACGCATAGGTGAGTTATCCGGAGGGGAACGTAACCGGGTGCATTTGGCTAAACTGCTCAAGGCTGGTGGTAACTTATTGTTACTTGACGAACCGACCAACGATCTTGACGTTGAAACCTTGCGTGCCTTAGAAAATGCGTTACTTGAATTCCCGGGCTCTGCCATGGTTATTTCGCACGACCGCTGGTTCCTCGACCGCGTCGCAACGCATATTCTCGATTATCGTGATGAAGGGCAGATTAACTTCTACGAAGGGAACTACACCGATTACGAAGAGTACATGAAGAAAACTCATGGTGAACAAGCCATGGAGCCTCATCGCACTCGCTACAAGCCCATTAATTAAAGGGCAAAATGAACAAAAAAAGGAAGCTTAGCTTCCTTTTTTTGTGTCTTACCGAGTCATGAACTACGAATAAAACCTGCGTTGCTCAATCACACCCGGCGCAAAGCTATCCACACCAATGGCTCGCAAGCGCAACGCTTCCACATGTTTTAGCTCGGTCGCTTCTGCCGCGGTCACAATCTCAGCAGCCAGTGCCGCTTCTGCCAAGGCATCGCCATTGAGGTTTTCGGCAATATCGCCCCGCTTAACCGCTTGACGAATCCGCTTATACACATCCGCATTCTTGCGCATGCCTAAAAAAGCCAGCTCCATGTGGCCAGTCATGTCATCTTCTTCCTCACGCCAGTAACACAAGAAAGTATGACGATCACGCGTGGTACCAGGCTCCATGGTGCTCTTCGCAATGGCTTGCAAGGTTGCGTCCGTTGGCTTTTTGAAACGAATGCCAAGAGGGAAAATAACAAAGCGTTGGGTCCAAGCGACAAAGCGATTCGGGAAGTTCGCAAAGAACCCATCAAAGGCTTGGCCAATACTGTACAAGTGATGTTGCAACGCGTAATCCACGAATGGTAAATCACTCGCCTGACGACCATCATCTTCATAGCGTTTTAACACCGCTGACGCCATATACAGATGACTCAATACATCACCAAGACGTGCTGACAGCATTTCGCGGCGTTTCAAGTCACCGCCCATGACCAACATCGCCATATCCGCAGATAGCGCCAAGGCGCGGCTCATGCGGGTCAATTGTTGATAGTAACGAGCCGTCGGACCGCTCATTGGGCTCGCGTTAAAGTGCGCGCCGGTGAGCCCCATCCACAAACTGCCAAAGAAGTTGCCTGCCGCGAATCCAATATGGTTCAACAACAGCTTATCAAACTGTGCCAAACCTTCCTCTTCATTCGGGTTAGCAGCTGCTTCCATTTCCGCCAAAACGTAGGGGTGACAGCGGGTTGCGCCTTGACCAAAAATCATCAGGTTGCGCGTTAAAATATTAGCGCCTTCCACGGTAATCGATACCGGTGTCGCCATATACCCGTGTCCGAGGTAGTTACGTGGCCCTAACTGAATGCCTTTACCCGCATGAATATCCATGGCTGCGTCAAGCACATCACGCCCCATTTCTGTCATGTGATACTTAGTCATGGCGGTAATCACTGAAGGACTTTTCCCGTCACACAAGGCAGTCAAGGTCAAGCGACGCATGGATTCAAGAATATAGTTCTTGCCACCAATTTCACCGAGTGCTTCCTGCACCCCTTCGAATAGCCCGATTGGTAAGCCAAACTGTTGCCGCACATACGCATAGGCGCCCGTCATCCGTTGGGTGACATGCCCCGTCGCTGCCGCTAAAGCTGGCAAGCTAATGCCACGCCCTGCGGACAAACATTCAATCAGCATCCGCCAGCCTTTGCCGGCGTACTCACGTCCACCAATAATCCAATCTAATGGGATAAAAACATCCTTGCCATAGGTCGTGCCATTCATAAAGGCTTGATTTAATGGCAGGTGACGCTCCCCTACTTCCACGCCTGGATGATTGGTTGGGATCAAGGCACAGGTGATGCCAATATCTTTCTCATCACCCATAAGTCCTTCCGGATCATAAAGCTTGAACGCCAAGCCTAGTACGGTCGCAATCGGCGCTAACGTAATGTAGCGCTTATTCCAGTTTAACCGGATACCGACCACTTCTTCGCCGTCGAACTCTCCCTTACAGACAATGCCCATATCTGGAATCGCACCCGCATCCGAACCTGCTTCCGGAGCAGTCAATGCGAAACACGGAATATCTGTGCCATCGGCTAAACGGGGGAGCCAGTAGTTTTTCTGTTCTTCCGTACCATAGTGAGTTAATAACTCACCCGGCCCCAACGAGTTTGGAACCATCACAGAAACCGCAGCACTGATTGAGCGCGTTGCGATGCGCGACACAATGTGTGAGTTCGCTGCCGGTGAGAAATCTAACCCGCCATATTCTTTTCCAATGATCATGGCAAAGAATTTTTCCTGGCGCAGATAGTCCCATACTTCTTTAGGCAAATCCGCGTCTTGTTGCACAATGCGGAAATCATCCAATAGCGTTAACAAGGTCTCGAGTTGATTATCAATAAAGGCTTGCTCGTCCGCAGTAAATTGCGGTGCCTTGATTTGATGAAACTCATGCCAGTCTGGGCGGCCGCTAAATAAATCAGCATCCCACCACGTATCCCCCGCTTGCATTGCTTCACGCTCAGTTGGAGACAAGGGCGGTAAGACTCGTTTAAAAAAGCCAAACGCCGGACGGGTAATTAAACTGCGGCGAATATCGGGCACTGCAAACAGCAACACCACAACGACCGCTAAGAGAATCAAAATTTCCATCGAATAACACCTTTTCCTATAGGTACAATGGGAGGTTTGGACGGCTTCTACGAAGTCGCTTGTTCGTTACTTAGACGGTGCATCAACACCGCCTGCTAAAAATGGAATCAGTCGTTCCAGCACATCATCCGCTTCAATGGCTTCCCCAAAATCTGCGGCAGCGATCTCTCGCAAGGCTGGCCCTGATACTTGCGCAAATACCGTGGCGCCCAACACAAAATGCAATCGCCAAAACATTTCGGCGGGGCTCAATTGAGGATTAGCAGCATGTAGCAATGTGAGTAACAATTGAATGACATCACCGAAGTGCGCCATGGTATAACGCCGTAAATGGCCTTGAATTTCAGTATAGGCGAATCCAAGCAAACTTAAGAAAATTGTCGGGCCTTGCCGACACACATGGATTAACTCTTGCAACGGACCACGAAAACAATCAAACACCGCGCGGGTGGTGATCTGCGGTTGCTGTGATAAGGTCTGTAATTCTTGGTGAAGCGCCGGCATCAACACTTCTAAATAACGTGCCATCACTGCCTGAATCAGTGCCTTTTTGGAACCAAAATGATAATTCACAGAAGCAAGGTTCACCTGAGCATCCGCAGTGATTTGACGCAATGACGTTTGCTCGAATCCGTGTTCGGCAAACAATGCTTCGGCAGCATTCAAAATCTTATCTTTGGTCGTCAATCGCTTTACCATGGTTTCATTCTCACTCACGAAATCAGCTCAGTTTAGAACGCGCATTTTAAACATGCGTTTTAATTTAAAACAGAACTCGCCAATCCGCAAGTGAATAAACGATGAAAATGATGGGATTGAGATGAATGTCCGTGAGCTGGCGGTGCTTGCCATCGACAAGCACCGCCAAGATTGAATGCAGAGTGATGAGGATATTAGCGGCTGGTATCCAGTTTTGGGAAGCTTTTGACCAAGTCGTCAACATCTTTCATTTGTTGCAAATAAGGCTCTAGCTTGGCTAAGGGTAACGCACACGGGCCGTCGCACTTCGCTTGATCGGGGTCAGGATGAGCTTCAATAAACAGCCCCGCTAACCCTAACGCCATGCCTGCCCGCGCCAATTCTGCCGCTTGTGCACGACGCCCGTCAGCCGAATCTGCTCGTCCACCAGGACGTTGCAATGCGTGTGTGGCGTCAAACATGACCGGTGCTAATTGCTTCATATCATCCATGCCCAGCATATCAACCACTAAGTTGTTGTAGCCAAAGCAACTGCCACGTTCACACAAAATCACATTGTGATTGCCGGCTTCACCAAACTTTTTAAGAATATGCCGCATTTCATGGGGGGCAAGAAATTGTGGTTTTTTAACGTTAATCACCGCACCCGTTTCGGCCATGGCCACCACCAAGTCCGTTTGCCGTGCTAAGAATGCGGGTAGTTGTAAAATATCTACCACTTCTGCCACCGGCTTGGCCTGATAAGGCTCGTGCACGTCAGTAATAATCGGGACATTAAAGGTTTGCTTAATTTCTGCAAAGATCTCTAAGCCACGGTCCATCCCCGGCCCCCGGTAGGAGTGAATCGACGAACGGTTTGCTTTATCAAAACTGGCTTTAAACACATACGGGATACCGAGCTTGCTCGTTACTTCAACGTAGTGCTCAGCAATCCGCATGGCTAAGTCGCGAGACTCCAGAACATTCATGCCGCCAAATAAAACAAACGGCAGTTCGTTCCCAAGCTGCACTTTCCCAATTTTGATCACTTGTGTATTTATCACGTTAAATTCCTTCACTGTGGTGAAAGCAGCCGATTAACCGCCGACTGCAATCACACGTAAAATCTGGCCACAAATATACGACATGTATGTGCCAATCGCGTAGCCTAGCACCGCTAATAACACCCCTATCGGTGCTAGAGAAGGGTGGAAGGCCGAAGCCACCACCGGCGCTGACGCGGCCCCACCAATATTGGCTTGACTGCCCACTGCCATGTAAAAAATAGGCGCTTTCAATAAGCGGGCCACAATCAACATCAAGCTGGCATGAATGATCATCCAAATAATGCCAATGAGGAAGTATTTAGGCACATCAACAATTGCAGTCACATCCATATGCAAGCCGATGGTTGCTACTAACAAATAGACCAGCATGGAACCGTACTTAGAAGCGCCTACACCTTCAAGTTGCCGCACCCGCGTAAACGATAGGGCAATGCCCACGGTGGTGGCGATCACGATCAGCCAGAAAAATTTCTTATCTAAGCTAAAGTCTTTCAGCACAGGTGCATGTTCAGCAACCCACGGGGTAATCACCTCAGCACCCCAATGGGCTAAGCCCGTCACCCCAAACGCCACCGCAACAATAAACATAATATCGGGAAGTTTCGACTCACGACGATGCAATGCTTCATATTCTTCCATGCGCTGTTT
Organism: Pseudidiomarina indica; assembly: GCF_900104245.1. GTDB lineage: Bacteria > Pseudomonadota > Gammaproteobacteria > Enterobacterales > Alteromonadaceae > Pseudidiomarina > Pseudidiomarina indica. The sequence continues at coordinate 40,676 of NZ_FMXN01000005.1, read as the reverse complement.
CAAGGTATCAATCGCGCTCGTATCAGCACCGGTGCGAGCGTCAATTCGTTTACTGGCGCCCGCCATGTAAAGTAAGACCGCCATCCAGATATTGGCGACAATAATATCCACGGTCACCATGGCCGAGAATATTTCTCCCCCCACCTCGTAGATTTCTTTCATGGCCGCTTGGTTGGCACCGCCACCAATCCAGCTGCCGGCAACAGTGGTCATGCCCCGCCATACTGCTTCTGGACCAGCTCCGCCCAACACCTCAGGGAACAACGCACCCACAATCAGTAATGCAATAGGGCCACCAATCACCACCCCAACGGTTCCCGTTAAAAACAGAATGAGAACCTTAGGCCCTAACCGCAGGATTGCTTTCAAATCTAAACTTAAGGTCAGTAACACCAAACAGGCAGGCAATAAATAATCCATAACAAATGGATATAAATTGGTGTTGGAACCATCAACAATTCCGAAAGTATTCAGCAGCGACGGCACGAAATAGCACACTAATAATGCCGGTACCCAGCGGTAAAAGGATTGCCAGAACTTATTACTACTGCTTTGGGTATAGAAAATTAGCCCCAAAATAACCGCTAATAACCCAAAGATAATCCCATCATTGGTGATTAACGCTGTGCTTTCCATAGAAACCCCTTGTTATTCTTAATTGGTTAATGAAGGACCTGCTGGGGGGCGGCCCATGTTTCTAGTTGTAACCGCAACATCTGTGCACTTGGATCATCGGGGCATTGTTCGACAAAATACTGATAGTCGTCAACCGCAGCTTGCTGACAATCAAGCTCTTCAAGAACATAACCGCGATCACGAATTTCGTAGGGATCATCCGGTGAAATGGCTAATAACATATGCACCACCGTCAACGCATTGGCAAACGCATGGTCATGAATCATGGCATGTTTCAATTCGGTCAAATAACGCCGCAGAATGGTTTTTTGATCGGCTGTTTCGAACATATCCCAAGAAAAGTCTAAGGTTTGCTCAGTAATATCTTCAAACCGCTCTTGCACCTGACGCCCTTTTAGCAGCTCGCCTTGTACCGGATCCACAAAGTAACTTTCTTGTTCAAAGTCAAACCGTAATAACGGATAGCCTGGGAAGTCAATCACTTCTAATTGTAATCCAGCGTACGCTGCGGTTTCCTGCAATAATAGCGCCAGACTAATCGGCAGCCCAGTACGGTAGCTCACCACACTATCCAGTAATACTCGTTGCGCCCCCACCACTGTCTCGGGGGCGTCACTAAAGCCCAGTTGATAGTAGAAATCATCCTGTAACGCTTGTAGTTTTTCGAGCCCATCGAGGTCTTCATGGCGTTCAGCCAACTCACGGCTCAGTTGATAAAATTCACTGACTGAGCCATCGCTCTCGGGATTAAACGCACGGCTAATCTCCCACAAAATTTCAATGGTGGGGAGAATTTCATGAGCCACATGTTCTAAGTATGGAAAACGCATAAACCTTCAAATTTAAAAAGTAATGATTGCTTGTTTGCTAAACGCAATATGCAACAAAAACATGATCCAGCTTAACGCAACAATAAAGCCGACATAACGCAACCAGCGATACGACGCTTTCATGGCCACCAGACCAAACACAATGTACCCCACCAGACCGACAATTTTGTTTAATAACCACGCGGTTTCCCATGGCCACATACGCCAATGAATGAGCATTCCAACAATGGTGAGTAACAAGGCGGTATCAATGATATGCGGGACGATTTTCACCCATTTTTGCTGAGCAATTTTGGCTCCTATGGAACGCCAAAAAAATCGTAAGATGAATAATACCACACTGATCGCAACGAAAGTGACATGCAGATGTTTAAGTGCCATAAACGACATGGTGATTTCCCTTAATTTTTATTGGTATCGGTAATTCGTTGGTAGGCATCAGCAAGTTGCTGCGCCACCGATGGGTGGTGTTCATGCAACCACGTTTGGTAAAAACTTAACTCTTGATCAACTTGCTCAAATTGTTCGGTGACGCGCATGATATCACGGTATGAGCGTAAGGCTGACATCACACAAGTAAACAACTTTTGTGCGGTCAGTTCAGTTTTCGCTTTATAATCGTTAATATCATAATGCATCACCACGTGACGCTCTGGTGCTTGGCCCGGTTGCCCCGTCCGCAAGACAATGCGGCTCCGGCGATTCCCGATGGTATCCCGAATGAATTTCGCCACTTGCAAGCCCGCATCATCGGTTTCCATCACCACGTCCAACAACACAATGGCAATATCATCATGTTCCGTGAGTAATTGTTCGGCTTCCTGGCGAGAGAAGGCGCTGATGAACTGCAAGCCACGACCTTCAAACTCAATGCCCATTAATGCCAATCGTGTCACGGCATGAACTTCACGCTCATCATCCACAATCAAAACTTTCCAGCCCTCTTTCGCGGTTCGATCGACCACTTCTTGAGAGTCTTGTTCGTCGGCAAAAATAAAATCATTTGACATGGGCCTGACTCCATTGACCTAAGGTAACACGATCAAGATTAGCATAATCACGAACCGTGGTAACCTCTTGGTAACCTCGAGCAAGCATCGCCTTGCGCACTGCCTCGCCTTGCTGCCAGCCATGCTCTAACACCAGCCAGCCTTGCGGTTGAATAAATTTGGGGGCGGTGCTGACAATGTGCGCTAAATCGGCAAAGCCTTGTTGCTCTGCAATTAAGGCAGATAGGGGTTCAAACCGTACATCCCCTTGCTGTAAATGCGGATCTTCTGCATCAATATAAGGAGGATTAGCGACGATAAGATGAAATGCTTGATTCGGCGTAACTGCGGCAAACCAGTCACTTTGAAAAACCTCAATGGCGAGCCCTAATTCCGCGGCATTGTGCTGGGCTAACAGGACGGCATCAGGGTGCCGATCAACCGCACTCACCTGCCATTGAGGGCGACTGCTTTTTAAGGCGAGCGCAATGGCTCCGGTGCCAGTTCCCAAATCAAGCACCTGCGCTTCGGCTGGCAGGCTTAATTGCAACGCGGCCTCAACCAAAACTTCCGTATCAGGACGCGGAATTAAAGTGCTCGCATTAACCCGAAGCGGCAGCGACCAAAACTCTCGCTGCCCCACCAAATGAGCCACGGGAACCCCGGTCATCCGCTGTTCCACTAACTGCTGGAATGTCTGCCAAGCGGACGGTTGCACAGCGCGCTCAGGCCAGGTCAACAAATACACCCGTTCCACTGCTAGCACATGGGCTAATAACACCTCAGCGTCAAGCTTGGCAGTGGGGCTGTCGGCGAGTTGCGAACCGGCCCACCGCAATGCTTCAGCAATACTAGGGAGGCTAACCATTATTGTTCTGCGAGTGCGGCCAATTCGTCTGCTTGGTGTTCTTGCACCAACACATCCAAAATCGCGTCCAAATCACCGTTGAGAATTTCTTCCAATTTATACAACGTTAAATTAATGCGATGTTCACTGACCCGCCCTTGCGGATAGTTATAGGTGCGAATACGTTCAGAGCGATCGCCGCTGCCCACCAAGCTGCGCCGGGTAGACTGTTCTTCCAAACGGCGTTTTTCATCTTCCGCTTGTTGTAAACGCGCTTGCAGCACGGCCATCGCTTTGGCGCGGTTTTTGTGTTGCGAACGCTCGTCCTGACATTCGACCACAAAGCCCGATGGAATATGGGTAATACGAATGGCCGAGTCCGTCCGGTTCACGTGCTGACCACCCGCGCCCGAGGCACGGAACGTATCGATACGCAAATCTGCGGGATTAATCTCAATGGCTTCCGCCTCAGGAACTTCCGGTAAAACAGCAACCGTACATGCCGAGGTATGCACCCGCCCTTGGGATTCAGTTTCAGGAACCCGTTGCACGCGATGCCCACCTGACTCGAACTTGAAGCGGCCGTAGGCGCCATCGCCGGTCACATGGGCAATTACTTCTTTATAACCCCCATGTTCCCCTTCGTTGCTACTGACAATACTGACACGCCAGCCACGCTGCTCCGCATAACGGCTATACATGCGGAATAAATCCCCCGCAAAAATAGCCGCTTCATCGCCACCGGCTCCGGCACGAATTTCGAGGTAGCATGAACGCTCATCATTCGGATCTTTCGGCAATAATAAAATTTGTAGTTGTTGCGCAAGTTCTGCTTGTTTCTCTTTGGCCTCTAAGAGCTCAAGACGGGCCATTTCCCGTAACTCAGCGTCATCTTCTTGCAACATTTCTTGTGCCGTTGCTTCATCTTCCTGAGCTTGTTGGTATTGGGTAAAGCACTGCACCAATTCATCTAATTGAGAATACTCCCGCGATAATCCACGGAAGCGGTCCTGATCGTCAATGACACTTGGATCACTCAGTAAATGCTGAACTTCTTCATAACGTTCTAATAATGCTTCTAGTTTTCGAACTATCGACGGATTCATCATGGCGTGCGGACCTTACTCGTCGTCTGCGATTAATCGTTGAAATACAGCCAGTGTTAAATCATCACCAGCAGCCCCAGCTTCCCGCATTAACTGCGTGGGCTGATGTAAAAATTGATTGGTTAAACGTTGGGTGAGCTCTTGCAACACGGCTTCTGGAGATTTTCCTGACGTTAATTGGTTGTGTGCGCGTTGTAACTGTTCTTGCGCCATCTGTTGCACGCGTTGACGATAGTCACGAATCACATCAACGTGATCCAATTGGCGTAACCACGCAGAAAACGCTTCAGTGTGCTCAGCAATAATCACTTTTGCTTCTTCTGCGGCTTCTTCCCGGTTCCGAAGGTTTTCAGTGATAATGCCTTGCAAATCATCCACTGTGTACAAGTAGGCACCATCAAGCTCATTAACTTGTTCTTCAATATCACGAGGAACGGCAAGGTCGATTAATAAAATCGGCCGGCGTTTACGCTCTTTCAGTGCCTTTTCAATCAAGCCTTTACCAACAATGGGTAAGGGACTTGCGGTTGAACTGATCACAATGTCTGCCTGTGGCAATAACTCAGGGAGCTCTCCCAAGGTATGGGCCTGCCCCTGAAACCGGTTGGCGACTACCTGAGCCCGCTCAAGGGTACGGTTGGCGACCATCAGCTGCTGCACCCCATGTTCAGTCAAGTGCTGCGCCACCAATTCAGCGGTGTCACCAGCTCCCACCAATAATACTCGGGATTGCGGCAGCTCGGCGAAAATCTGGCGTGCTAAATTCACTGCAGCAAACGCCACCGATACCGCATTTTCACCCACTTTGGTTTCACTGCGGACAGTTTTAGCCACGCGAAATGTGCTTTGGAACAGCCGTTCCATCACCGTACCAACACTCGCTTGGTTCCGTGCAAATTGATAGGCTTGCTTCACTTGGCCTAGAATTTGAGGCTCTCCCAACACCAAGGAGTCCAAGCCACTGGCAACCGCCATAAGGTGTTCAATTGCTGCGTCATCTTGATAGGCATAGCAATGCTCCCGTAACTGTTCCAACGGGATTCGATGGTAACCGGCTAACCAGCCCAACAACATATCGGTTGAGGTTGCCCCATGGCAATACAGCTCAGTGCGGTTACAAGTGGATAAGATAACGGCTTCGGCCACACCCGTTTGCTCACGCAAAGCTGGCAGTGCTTGATGCAACTGCTCTGGCGTGAAAGCAACTTGCTCCCGTAAAGCGACGGAAGCGGTTTTGTGGTTAACACCTAGCGCAAAAATGGTCATAATAGAAAATAGAACGAGCCCTTAACTACTGCGAAACGCTGGCAATTGTACGTGAAAGCCCGCATTATGAAAAGCGTACGAACAAGGATAGCTATCGAGATGAACCGCCCCCTGATCCTGTTGCTCGCCCTACTTAGCTTAACTGCCTGTAGTTCCGTGCAACGCCCACCAATCCAGCATGACGTCAGCATTGCCGCCATTCAAGCTCAGCAGTCTCGGCTGCAAAAACTGACCGATTGGCAGTTGCGCGGACAAATGGCATTGTTTGATCTACAACAACAAGATCGGCATAGCATGTATGTGGAGTGGCAAGCAACGCCAACGCAACTCAAGATGCGCTTCTATCACCCGCTACGCGGCACTTTGGCGCGTTTAGAGCAGACCCCCGCAGGCGCCATTTTGATTGCTGAAGACGGCACTCATTACCAAGCCACCACAATGGATGAGTTATTGTGGGAATATTTTCGATTGGAGTTACCGATAAATCAGATGAGTGCCATCATCAGTGGTCGAGAACAACCTCAAATGATGGATAAATCTTATCAATTACAGTCGGTTAACGACGAATCGCTGGCACTGTTGGCCGGCTTTGTCATGCCTGCCTCCGGACAACTCTGGCAAGGTCAATTGCAGCAGTACAAATCAACGAATGGGGTCTACCTTCCCCACCTTATCGAACTTTCGAGCAAGCAGTGGCGGCTCAAATTACAGGTTTCAAAATGGCAGTTTTAACCCTTCCTGCGGTCGCAAAGCTCAATTTATTCTTACACATCATTGGCCAACGTGACGATGGCTACCATCGTTTAGAAACACTGTTCCAATTTATTGATTATGGCGACACCTTAACCTTTACCCCGCAGCCGGAGCGAACCCTCACTTTCACCTGTTCCCAAGCACAATTTGCTACAGCCGATAACCTAGTGCTGCAAGCCGCACGGTTATTACAGCACCGCTTTCCTACCCACTGGCGCGGTGTGCATGTGCATCTGGACAAGCGATTGCCAGCGGGGGGCGGTCTGGGTGGCGGTTCATCAGATGCGGCAACCACCTTATTAGCGTTGCGACACCTTTGGCAACTGCCGCTCTCCACTGCAGAGCTCGCCACGCTTGGCTTATCGCTGGGTGCTGATATTCCGGTATTTATTCACGGTCGGGCTGCATTTGCTACCGGTATTGGTGAAATACTTACCCCAGCAACACCGCCTTGCCCTTGGTATCTGGTGGTGCATCCTGGCGTGACCGTTGCCACACCAACGGTGTTTAAACATCCCGATTTACCACGCCAAACCCTGCCTTTGCAGGATTGGACCCAGTGGCAATGGGAAACCACGCGCAATGATTGTGAGCAGCTGGTCAGTCAACTGCACCCTGAAGTTGCCAATGCCCTTGCCTGGTTGCTAGAATATGCACCACCTCGTTTGACCGGCACTGGTGCCTGCGTATTTGCACGCTTTGACAGCGAGGAACCTGCTCAACAAGCGCTTCAAGCATTGCCTGATAAATGGCAAGGCTTTGTTGCGCAAGGGCTGAATGAGAACCCGGTCTGCCAGCATTTGCGGCAGGCTTCAACTGTGAACCTACCCGACTAAGATTGAGGTTTAGTGTGCCTGATATGAAGCTTTTTGCTGGCAACGCAACGCCAGAACTCGCCCAGAAAATTGCCGATCGTTTGTATATCAAACTCGGTAGCGCTGATGTAGGGCGTTTTAGTGATGGTGAAATTAGCGTGCAAATTAATGAGAACGTGCGTGGTTCGGACGTTTTTATTATTCAATCCACCTGTGCGCCTACCAACGACAACTTGATGGAGTTGATCGTGATGGTCGACGCCTTGCGCCGTGCCTCAGCAGGTCGAATTACAGCGGTGATGCCGTATTTTGGCTACGCTCGACAAGATCGCCGCGTACGTTCTGCACGGGTCCCGATTACCGCAAAAGTCGTTGCAGACTTTCTTTCCAGTGTTGGCGTTGACCGTGTCCTTACCGTCGACCTTCATGCTGAACAAATTCAAGGTTTCTTTGATGTCCCTGTGGACAACGTGTTTGCCAGCCCGGTGCTGATGGAACATTTGCGCGTGCAAGAATTCCACAATCCTGTCGTGGTATCCCCGGATATTGGCGGCGTTGTACGGGCCCGAGCGATTGCGAAGCTCCTGAATGACATCGATTTAGCCATTATTGACAAGCGCCGTCCGCGTGCCAATGAGTCCCAAGTAATGCACATTATTGGTGACATTGAAGACCGCGATTGCATTATTGTTGATGACATGATTGATACCGGTGGAACGCTGTGTAAAGCAGCAGAAGCATTAAAGAAAAAAGGTGCCCGCCGAGTGTTTGCATACGCCACCCATCCAGTTTTTTCCGGCAATGCATTTGCGAATATCCGCGACTCCCTCATTGACCGCGTCATCATTACCGACAGTATTCCACTCAATCCTGAAATGAAATCCCTCAGCAAAGTTCATCAATTGACGCTGAGCGGCATGCTTTCGGAAGCCATTCGTCGCGTCAGTAATGAAGAATCTATTTCCGCGATGTTTGAGTATTGAGTCATTGAAATTCATCAGGTGCGGTGCTAATATGCGCCGCCCTCCGCTCCTATAGAGCCGATGAGGTCCATGTCGAATATTTGGTCGCGAATATTCGGCTTATTTTTATTTAACGGAGAATCTCCCGATGTCTACAATCGAATTTGTTTTACAAGCAGAAGTCCGTAAGGATACAGGGAAAGGTGCGAGCCGCCGCCTGCGTCGTGCGGATAAAGTTCCTGCTATTTTATATGGTGCTGGTGAAGAGGCCATTTCACTGACGTTGGATCACAACAAAGTGAACAACATGTCTGAGCACGAAGGTTTCTACTCACAAATCGTGACCTTGGTCATTGATGGCAAGAAACATCAAACAATTTTGAAAGATGTTCAACGTCACCCGTTCAAGCCAAAGTTAGCTCACTTAGACTTTCAACGCGTTGTTAAAGGTCAGAAACTTCAAACCTTGGTTCCAGTTCACTTAGTGAATGAAGAATCAGCTGTTGGTGTGAAGCTTGAAGGCGGTATCTTAATGCACCACATCACAGATGTTGAAGTTGAGTGTATGCCACAAGATATTCCAGAAGCGATCGTCGTTGACGTTGCCAATCTGAAAGTTGGCGAAACCGTGCACTTAAGCGATTTAGTGATTCCAGAAACAATTGAATTGCTTGACCTGATGAAAGGTGAAGACTTCAACCACCCAGTTGTTTCTATCTCAGCTCCTCGTGTAGAAGTTGAAACTGACGAAGCCGCTGATGAAGCTGGTGATGACGCTGAGAATAAGAGCGACGCTGAATAAGACAGACCATGTCAGCAATTCGCTTATTAGTGGGCCTGGGTAATCCAGGCCCCGAATATTCTCAAACTCGTCATAATGCAGGCTTTTGGCTCGTTGAGCAGTTTGCTCGCGCACATGGCCACTCCCTACAGCCTGATAGTAAATTTTTTGGTTATACCGCCCGCATTCAAATCGGCAGCACTGATTTACGCATTTTACAGCCGATGCAGTTTATGAACCGTAGCGGAACGGCAGTCGCCACCCTTGCCAACTTTTTCAAAATCGCTCCTGAAGAAATTTTAGTCGCCTACGATGAGCTGGACTTACCGCCCGGAGTCGCAAAATTTAAAACTGGGGGTGGCACTGGTGGGCATAATGGCATTAAAGATATTGTGGCACGTTTAGGGCAGCAAGATTTTCATCGTTTACGCATTGGTATTGGGCACCCTGGTGATAAAAGCAAAGTCACAGGTTGGGTATTAGGCAAAGCACCTGCCCACGAGCAGCAGCTCATCGATGCGAGCATTACCGAAGCCTGTCGTAGTATCGATATCTTACTACGCGAAGACATGCGTGCCGCCCAACAACATTTACATAGTTTTAAAGCACAATAGAGAGAACGAAGCATGGGATTTAAGTGTGGTATTGTCGGCTTACCGAACGTCGGTAAATCAACTCTGTTCAATGCACTCACGAAAGCGGGAATTGAAGCAGCAAACTTTCCGTTTTGCACCATTGAGCCAAATACTGGGGTTGTCGCTGTTCCTGATCCGCGCTTAGATGAATTAGCCAAAATCGTCAATCCACAGCGAACGGTGCCAACCACCATGGAATTCGTGGATATTGCGGGTTTGGTCAAAGGCGCGTCAAAAGGCGAAGGTTTAGGCAACCAGTTCCTTGCTAACATTCGTGAAACCGACGCCATCGGTCACGTGGTTCGTTGCTTCGAAAACGATAATATTGTGCACGTCGCCGGCCGCGTCAATCCCATTGAAGATATTGAGGTTATCAATACCGAGCTCGCTCTCGCCGATCTTGAGAGTGTGGAAAAAGCCATTGTCCGACAAGGTAAAAAAGCCAAAGGCGGCGATAAGCAAGCAGCCGCTGAAATCGCTGTGTTACAAAAACTATTACCGGCTCTAGAGAACGGTGAAATGGCTCGTTCAATTGCGCTAAGTGCGGATGAAGCTGCCACCATTCGTAGCTACAACTTATTAACGCTCAAGCCGACCATGTACATTGCGAACGTCAATGAAGATGGCTTCGAAAATAACCCTTATTTAGATCAAGTGCGTGACATTGCGGCAAAAGAAAATGCCGTGGTAGTCCCTGTTTGTGCCGAAATTGAGTCAGAGCTTGCGGAATTAGATGACGCGGATAAAGCCGAGTTTATGGCGGAGTTAGGCCTCACCGAACCCGGTTTAAACCGAGTGATTCGGGCCGGCTATAACCTGTTAAATTTACAAACTTACTTCACTGCGGGCGTTAAAGAAGTTCGTGCTTGGACAATTCCTGTCGGTGCAACCGCTCCCCAAGCTGCAGGTAAAATTCATACGGACTTTGAAAAAGGGTTTATCCGTGCTGTGGTAGTCGGCTATGACGACTTCATTCAGTATCAAGGTGAGCAAGGCGCGAAAGAAGCAGGAAAACGTCGGGAAGAAGGGAAAGACTACATCGTCAACGACGGTGATGTCATTTTATTCCGCTTTAACGTTTAATCCCGCTCCCTCATTATTCGCCAGTCGCAATGGGGAGTTGAGGATCAGCTCCCCACTCTGCCCACGACCCATCATATAATTTCACCTGCTGATAACCGGCTAAGTGTGCCGCTACCAACAAAACACAGGCAGTAATTCCTGAGCCACAGCTGGTGATCAGTGGAGTGTCTTGTGTCGCACCGAGCTGGTTGAATTGTTCAGCCAATTGCTCTGCCGAACGGAAACCATGTTCCGTTAGAACCTCCTGAAATGGTAAATTGACCGCCGTTGGAATATGCCCCGAGCGCATCCCTTCCCGCGGCTCGGGTTGTTGCCCCAAGAAGCGTGCAGCGCCACGCGCATCAACAATCAATGCTTGCTGTTGCTGACTGGCTGCCAACACGTGTTGGGCGTCCACTAACCAGTCTGGCTGTCGCTGCGCAATAACGTCACCGCGACTTTCAGGGAGCGGTAGATAGTCCGTTGCCCAAGGCAACCCATCCGCTAACCATTGTGGCAATCCACCATTGAGAAAATAGACCTGCTCCACCCCCATGGCTTTTAAAATCACCCACGCCCGAGGGGCTGAATAAATCCCCTGGTTATCATACAACACGATGGTATCACCGGTATTGACCCCTAGTTGCTGTAAGCGCTCAGTGACTTGCTCCGGCCGCGGAAACGTATTCGGTAAGGACGCTTCATGGTCGGTCAGGTAATCTTCCAACCCTAACCAACGAGCGCCCGGAATCACCTGACGTTGCGGGTATTCAAGTGGCACCCGACCAACCACCTGCACCATGCTTGCATCCAATACATGCAGTGCGTGACGCGGTTGCTGCAGTCGAGCAGCAAGCCATTGGGGGGAGACTAAACAATTCATGAGACCCTCGCTGATACAATACTGTGGTTAATAACCAATAATGACACCCACTATCATAGCACCCGCACAGGCCAGCAACAGTTTCAGTAATAGCGGGCCCGCAAATTTCACCCACCGTGCGTACGGGATTCCTGCCAACCCTAAAATTCCCATTAAAACAGGGTTCGTCGGCACAATCATATTCATCAACCCATCCCCCATTTGGAATGCAAGCACGGTCAACTGCCGCCCGATACCTACGGTATCCGCAATCGGTACCATAATTGGCATTGATACAAACGCCTGACCACTGCCGGAAGGAATAAAGAAATTAAGAATACTCTGAATCGCCAACATCGCCACGGCACCAAAATGCGCACCAAATGCTTCGACTGGCATGGCCAAATAATAGATAACCGTATCCAGCACTTGCCCTTGTTCAAGAATCATCGCAATCGAGCGAGCAAACCCAATCAGTAAGGCGGTGGATGTCAGTTCCGCGGCACCGGTGATAAATTCATTGGCAGCCGTGGTAGTATCCATCCGCGATACAAGCGCAGTAAATAAGCCAAAGCCGAGAAATAGAGCACTGAGTTCAACCAAATACCAGCCGTGTTCTTTGATGCCCCACACCAACACCCCTAACACTGCAACAAAAGCCACCAAGATCAAGCGGTGACGCCCGGTGAGTGCTGGATACTGTTGTTCTTTAGTTGGTTCTTGTGCTGCTTCAATATCCGCCATCAAGGATTGGTTTGGATCGGCTTTCACCCGCTTCGCGTAGCGATACACATGATGGAACGCAATTCCAAATAAGACCGGCCATAAGAGTAAGCGATACCATAATCCAGAGGCTGGTGGGACTTCGGCGACGGCTTGGGCAATTAGTAGCGTGAACGGGTTAAACAACGCCAACCCATAGCCAATGGCATAACCACCAATCAAAATACCCATCGCTGTCATGCTATCGAGACGCAGAGCACGGCAAAGTGCGACCAGCATTGCGACAAAAATTAAGTACTCTTCTGCCACCCCGATCAGTGCCGAGAACACCCCGAAGGTGAGCATGCCACCAAAAATCAACCAGCCTGTGTTGTTTGCAAAACGCTTTAATAACACGCCAATGATTGCATCCAGCATGCCAGTAGCGCGTAAAATCCCCATCACACCGCCAATCAGCAACACAAAGAAAATAACTGCTTGGGCATCGCCCATGGCTTGCGGAATGACCGTAAATAGGGTGAGCGGGCTGAGCGTGGTTTGTTCCGCTAAGACCGAATAGGTTCCCGGTTGTACCACCGTTTGCCCTAACTCATTCACGCTACGCTCAAATTCTCCCGCGGGAATCACCCACGTCATGATTAATGCGGCGATCATGATGTAAAGTAGTAACACCAAGGTGTGAGGTATTTTTATTTTTTGCATGGTGGGCACAACCTATATTATTTGACTGATGAACTGTCTCAGCATTGTATCTCGAATTGAAATTGCATCATACTAACCATATATCCGTAGGATACAAGTCACCTTTTTAGAGGCAGAAATCATGATGACGCAGGTAACTCCCCCCTCTCAGGTTCGTATCGAGCATGACAGCATGGGGGCCGTCGAAGTCCCTGAACACGCACTATGGCGCGCACAGACAGAACGCGCCCGACAAAACTTTCAATTTAGCTCGTTAAGATTTCCTCCCCCATTCATTCACGCCTTGGCGCATATTAAAGCCGCTGCGGCATCGGCAAATGCCGCGCTTGAAGTCATCCGCCCCGACCAAGCTCAGGCCATTCTAACGGCCGTCGAGCAGATTCTTCAGGGGGCTGCTGACGATGCTTTTCCGCTGGATATTTTCCAAACCGGCTCGGGCACCAGTACCAACATGAATATGAATGAAGTGATCGCCACCCTGGCGGCACAGCTCACTCACACCGAAGTCCATCCCAACGATCATGTCAACGCCAGTCAAAGCAGTAATGACGTGATCCCCACCGCCATCTTGGTGAGTAGCGTACTAAGTATTCAGCAACAGTTATTCCCGGCTCTTGAGCAGCTCAAACATGAAATAAAAAATAAAGCGGGGCAACTCAATCAGGTCATTAAAACAGGGCGCACTCACTTAATGGATGCCATGCCGCTCAGCATGGAACAAGAACTGCTGGCTTGGGTCACCCAGCTAGAACATGTCGAACAAGGCATTCGGCATACCTTAACCTTGGCTCGACAACTCCCCCAAGGAGGAACCGCCATTGGTTCAGGAATTAACGCGCCGGCCGGATTTGCCACCGAATTTTGTGAGCATTTAAATCGCGCTACGGGGGAGCAATTTGTACCAAGCCCCAATGCGTTTGCCGGAATTGCAGGGCAAGAAGTCAACCAGCTCTTAAGTGGACAGCTCAATGCCCTCGGCACCGTGTTATTAAAAATCAGCAATGACTTACGCTGGATGAATAGCGGCCCACTGGCGGGGTTAGGTGAAATAACACTCCCTACTCTGCAACCAGGGAGCAGCATCATGCCTGGTAAAGTAAACCCTGTGATTGCTGAAGCTATCATGATGATCTGTGCCCAAGTTGCCGGCAACCACCATACCATTAGCATGGGAGCACAACATGGCAACTTCCAGCTTAACGTGATGTTACCCGTTATCGCCTATAATCAACTCCAAAGTATTTCGTTGTTAAGTACCGCAGCGGAACACTTAGCAACGAAAATGATTGTTGGCTTTACGGTGAATCAGGCGCATATTGAAGAAGCCTTAAGTCGTAATCCGATTTTAGTCACCGCGTTGAATCGGCGCATTGGCTATAATCAAGCGGCAGCTATTGCGAAACAGGCGTATCAGCAGCAACGTCCAATTCTGGATGTGGCCGCAGAAATGACCGATATTCCAAAAGCTGAGCTTGAGCAGTTGCTGGATCCTAAAAATTTAATTGGCAACTGAACGAACTCATTGGTGAATAGGTCAATATAAACAGATGCGGCGAACGTTATCGTTTAGCCGCCGTGTTTCCCTGCGAAGGAGTGGTGTTATGACAACATCCCGTTCAAGTCATGCCCTTATTTTTGCCATCGGCGCCATCATCAGCGCTGGGTTGTTGAGTTATGGCCTCATTACCAGTGTCAATGATTTCCGTAGCTTTGATCGCTTTGTCACCGTCAAAGGGTTAGCCGAGCGTGAAGTCAAAGCCGATACGGCCATTTGGCCTCTGAAAGTGGTGCGGGCCGGAAATACCCAAAATTTAATTTATGAAGAACTGGATAAAGATATTCAGGCCATTCGTCGGTTCTTATTGAAGAATGGGTTCAGTGATGCGGATATTTCTATCTCTGCCCCCAATGTGTTTGATAAATTGGCCGAACGCTGGGCCACCGAAGAAGTCGGACTACGTTATACCGGTGATCAAACCCTCACCGTGTATACCGATCAAGTCGACCGTGTGCGCACTTTACGGCAGCAACTTTCTGAACTTGGCAAGCAAGGCGTGGGCCTATCTGGCAACAACTACGACACCATGGTTGAGTATCACTTTAACGGACTCAACGATATTAAACCCAGCATGATTGAAGAATCGGCCCGTAACGCGCGGGAGGTTGCCTTGCGATTCGCCGAACATTCGGACAGTCAGCTCGGTAAAGTGCGGATGGCTTACCAAGGGCAATTCACCATTAGTGACCGTGATTCCAACACACCGCACCTAAAAGTTATCCGCGTTGTATCGACGGTGGAGTATCAGCTGGTCGATTAACGAACGGATTCGGTGATTAAATAAGCAAACCATCGCTTTTTTAAGCAATCGCACAGAAATCATGGTTTTTTTTAGAAAAAGAGGTTGACGCTTCCGCCCCCGATTTGCATAATACGCGCCGCACACACCAAGTGCAGTTTGATAAAAATTTGATGTTGGCTACGTAGCTCAGCTGGTTAGAGCACAGCACTCATAATGCTGGGGTCGCAAGTTCGAATCTCGCCGTAGCCACCAATCAAATCCCGAAAGGGCGGACGTGGTGGAATTGGTAGACACGCTGGATTTAGGTTCCAGTGCTTCACGGCGTGAGAGTTCAAGTCTCTCCGTCCGCACCAATTATCAAGCTGTTAGGTGGTCGACTCCGTGTTGGGGTATAGCCAAGCGGTAAGGCAGCGGGTTTTGATCCCGCCATTCCTAGGTTCAAATCCTAGTACCCCAGCCACATCGACTGCCTTAGGTGATGCACAACCCCGAGAGTTGGGGTATAGCCAAGCGGTAAGGCAGCGGGTTTTGATCCCGCCATTCCTAGGTTCAAATCCTAGTACCCCAGCCACTCTCATTTTTTACCCCTGTGTATTGCGGGGGTGGCGGAATTGGTAGACGCGCTAGCTTCAGGTGCTAGTGAGCTAACGCTCGTGAGGGTTCAAGTCCCTCCCTCCGCACCACTTCCCGTGGTGAACCGCAATCATAGGAAAGCGCTATGAACTGTTGGCAGCTGTTAAGCGAACAATTCATAGCGTTTTTTTATGCCCGCAACAATCGATTAACAATACCCAATGGCCCGCAATAACAACGCCCGTTTTAATGGCGCAATCCGCTGCACTCCAGTGAGCCCAAGTGCGATGGCACCACGCGGCAGAAAATGCTTGCTGCAAAAACCGACATGGATCATATCCATCGCCCGCATCATTTGCTGATTCGCACCCACCCGACGCCGTTCATAAGCAACCAGCGCCTCTGCTAAGGACAAACGAGCAATCTGCTCTACGAGCTCTTGCACATCTGCAAATCCAAGGTTGACCCCTTGGCCCGCCAACGGATGGATACTATGCGCGGCATCACCAATAAGAACCACGGACTGATTACGATGATAGTGCAACGCACGTTGCCGACGTAAGGGAAAGCTGCCGTGTGAAAGTACTCGATGGGCGCCAATATGAGGCTCAAACAACGTTTGGAGCATGTCGTACAAGGTGTCCGTTGGCTGCGCGAGCAGTTCTTGCCAGGTCGATTCGGCACGGTAATCGATCAAACAAACTCGCTGGCCCCCTAATGGCAGCAACGCATAAGGCCCTTGCGGCCGAAAAATCTCCCAAGTGGCGGGTGGAACGTCCACCTCCACTTCAGCAATTGCTAACAGGCACCGCATGTCATAATCCCAACCGCGGTAGCCAATGCCGGCAGCTCGAGCAACCTGTGAGTTGCCGCCATCCGCACCAATCAGGAGATCATAGGAGAGTTCAACGCCGTTGCTGAGAGTGACCCGACGCTCATCAAACTGGTATTGTGCTACCCGCGTGCGCTCGTACAACTCCACTCCCAAAGCGTCCAGTTGTTGCCAGAGCGCTGCTTGCAGGGCTTTGTTTTCGACCATGGCGCCAAGGGCCGGTGCCGCAACATCCTCATGAGAAAAATCAACGCGTTGCCCATCTTGGCTTTGTACCGACAGTCCTGTGTACGGATAACGGCGCTCTGCCCGAATCAGCGGCCAAGTTCCTTGTTGTTGCAGCCATTCGACATTTTGTTGATGAATGGATGAAATGCGAAGGTCCCACTCCCCTTCACTCACGATTCGAGCGCCAGCTTCTACCACCGTTACTTGATGGCCTAACTGGGCGAATGCGACTGCAGCAGCGGCACCGACCATGCCACCGCCAATAACAACTACTTTCATCACGTTGCTCATTTATCCTGTAAACTTACTGCGCATAATAAAAAATACCGCACCACAAATACATAAGCCGGCCCATAAATAATCCCAAGTCAGCTTTTCTTTCATATAAAACAGCGCAAAAGGAACAAACACCGTTAAGGTGATCACTTCTTGCAGAATTTTAAGCTGCCCTAAATTCATGACCTCAAAGCCAATCCGGTTGGCCGGTACTTGCAAGAGGTACTCCAACAACGCAATACCCCAACTTGCAAACGCCGCAATCAACCAAGGCTTGTCTGATAAGTTCTTCAGGTGAGCATACCAAGCAAACGTCATAAAAACATTGCTCAACGTTAATAAGCCGATCGTGATAAGATATTGGTTCATAATTTCTCTTCAATGGTAAGCGGTACTTAACCGTCTAAGGGCTGTATGGAAACCTCACACCACAAGGTGATTTTAGCGTCTATTCTCGTTCTCGGCGCCGAGTTTTGCTTCGCCGGAGTGAGTGCTTTAGTTAAATATTTGAGCACTGATTTGCCGCCAGAACAATTGGTGTTTTTCCGTAACCTTACTGCCCTTTTAGTCTTGTTACCTTGGTTATGGCGAAAAGGTCCAGCTGCCTTCAAAACCAAGGCTTGGCGTTTTCACCTGACCCGTGGCCTGGCCGGGGTTATCGCCACCTACTTATTTTTCTATAGCATCGCCCATTTACCCCTAGCGCAAGCAACACTGGTGTTGATGTTATCGCCCTTTATTATTCCTATTATGGGAAAAATTTGGCTGGATGAACATGTCAATCGCCAAACTTGGCTGGCTATTTCAGTGGGGTTTGTTGGGGTCTTTATTTTCCTTAACCCACAACACACGGAATTATCGCCCATCATTGCGGTGGCCTTTGCCGCTGCCTGCCTTTCGGCGTACACCAAGACCTTGATTCGCCAAATGTCAGTGACCGAATCGCCCAGTAAAATTGTGTTCTACTTTGCCGGTATCTCAACCTTAGTGTCAGGCATTTCATTGCTCTGGCGGGGTGAGGCCGTTGCCAGTGAACATTGGCTTGCCATCATTGCCATGGGTCTATTTGCCGTTGGTGGTCAATTAGGGATGACCAAAGCCTTTGCCCTCGCGCCAGCTGCGCGGGTTGGGGTGTTTACCTACAGCTCCATCATCTTTGCGGCCATTATGGGCTACTGGTTTTGGGATGAACCCATTACGGTGAGCATGCTGCTGGGCGCCGCGATCATTATTACGGCGGGCTATTTAGCAATTCGAACCCGACGCAAAGCAGAAAGCGGTCACAAAGTTGGCAGTTGATATCACTTCAAGTTAAAATATCCCTATATTAGAATAGCGAACCGCATTCGGTGTCATTCACCGCACAACGACGTAAGCGAGCACAGAGGTTTATGAGTAAGAAGTTATATATCAAAACGTGGGGTTGCCAAATGAATGAGTATGACTCAGCTAAAATGGCTGATCTGCTCAAAGCAACGCACGGCTACGAAATCGCAGAAGAAGCTGAGGACGCTGATTTAATATTACTCAATACCTGTTCGATTCGTGAAAAAGCACAAGAAAAAGTGTTTCATCAATTAGGACGATGGAAAACACTGAAAGACCACAAGCCAGATCTTGTCATTGGTGTCGGTGGTTGTGTCGCGTCCCAAGAAGGCGAGCACATCCGTCAGCGCGCCCCTTATGTCGACATTGTGTTTGGTCCACAAACCCTGCATCGCTTACCGGAAATGATTAAACAGGTACAAACCCATCAAACCCCCATGGTGGATATTTCGTTTCCCGAAATTGAAAAATTTGATCGGTTACCTGAGCCCAAAGCAGATGGCCCGTCTGCGTTTGTTTCCATTATGGAAGGGTGCAGCAAATATTGTACTTTCTGTGTGGTCCCTTACACCCGCGGTGAAGAAGTCAGCCGCCCGGTGGATGACGTATTATTTGAAATTGCTCAACTGGCAGAACAAGGCGTACGTGAAGTCAATTTATTAGGACAAAACGTGAATGCGTATCGAGGTGAGCACCATGATGGAACCATTTGCCGTTTCGCAGAATTACTGCATTTAGTGGCAGCCATTGATGGCATCGACCGAATTCGTTACACCACCTCGCACCCGGTCGAGTTTACCGATGATATTATCGAAGCCTATGCCACCATTCCAGAACTAGTGAATCACTTGCACTTGCCGGTGCAGAGCGGCTCAGACCGTATTTTAACGTTAATGAAACGTGGTCATACTGTCTTAGAATACAAATCGCAAATCCGTCGTCTGCGTCGCGTTCGACCTGAGTTGGCCATGAGTTCTGACTTTATCATCGGCTTCCCTGGCGAAACCGATGAAGACTTCGAAGCAACCATGAATTTGATTCGTGATGTCGACTATGACATGAGCTTCAGCTTTATTTATAGCGCTCGGCCAGGCACCCCTGCGGCGGACCTTCCGGACGATGTCAGCGAAGAAACCAAAAAGCAGCGGTTACAGTTATTACAACAACGGCTTAACCAGCAAGCTCATGCTCACGCTCGACGTATGCTCGGCACCGAGCAGCGGATCTTGGTGACGGGTCCTTCCAAGAAAGATCCGATGGAATTAAGTGGCCGTACGGAAAACAACCGGGTCGTCAACTTTGTTGGCACCCCTGACATGATCGGTAAATTTGTTGATGTAAAAATTACCGATGTATTTGTGAACTCCTTGCGCGGTGACGTGTTACGTGTGGAATCTGATATGGGCCTTCGCGTTGATACCGCGCCCCACACAATTTTAGCGCGCCAAGCAAAATCACAACCTGATGCGTTAGGTGTCGCAACATTTGTGCCACCCGCACAGCATTCGTGAGGCATGGTTCATTGAGTCATTCAGTCAGTACCTTACAGATTGATTTAGAGCCCGCAGACAATCGTCGGATTGCCGATTTATGCGGGGCTCTGGATGAAAACCTCAAGCACATTGAGCGTCGTTTGGGCATCGAGATCAGCCACCGGCATAACGAGTTCCGTCTGATTGGCCCGCATACCCCGGTACAAGCAGGCGCTAAAATTCTGCGCGATCTTTATGTGGAAACAGCCACAGTCAAAGGCGTGGATGGCAAGGTGACACCACAAATGGTGCACTTGGCAGTGCAGCAAGCCAATGTAATTGATCAAGGTTCCGAGTATCAGCCGAATGCTGAGAAAATCGTTCACATTAAAACCAAGCGCGGCTTAATTAAACCGCGTACCCATAACCAGGCCCAATATGTTCGCGCTATCTTGAGCCATGACGTGAACTTTGGCGTCGGCCCAGCCGGAACGGGGAAAACCTATTTAGCGGTTGCCTGTGCAGTGGATGCGCTAGAGCGTCAAGAAGTACGTCGTATTCTGCTCACCCGCCCAGCGGTTGAAGCTGGAGAAAAGTTAGGCTTTTTGCCCGGTGATTTAGCACAGAAAGTCGATCCTTATTTGCGTCCTCTCTACGATGCATTGTTTGAAATGCTAGGGTTTGAACGGGTTGAAAAGTTAATTGAGCGCAACGTAATTGAAGTGGCGCCATTGGCCTATATGCGTGGGCGCACCTTAAATGATGCCTTCATTATTCTTGACGAAAGCCAAAACACGACCTGCGAGCAGATGAAAATGTTCCTCACTCGTATCGGCTTTAACTCCCGCGCCGTCATCACTGGGGATATCACTCAAGTGGATTTACCGCGGGGACAAAAATCCGGCCTGAGACACGTCATTGAGGTGCTCAAAGATATCGATGACGTCAGTTTTACCTTTTTCCAAGCGACTGACGTTGTTCGCCATCCAGTGGTACAACGAATTGTCCAAGCTTACGAGGCCTTTGAACAATCCTCATGAACCAAGTTACTTTAGATGTGCAGATTGCCTGTGAAGTGCAAGAATTGCCATCGGAAGCCTCTCTCGAGCAGTGGGTCGAAACAGCTCTCGAAACGATTCAAGAAACCACACCGGTGGAAATCACCATTCGAATTGTTGATCCCGACGAAGGCTTGAGTTTAAATCAACAGTATCGCATGAAAGATTACGCCACCAACGTACTCTCATTTCCATTTGAATCACCGATTCCTTTGCCCGTGCGATTGTTAGGTGATTTAGTCATTTGTGCAGAAGTGGTCGCCCATGAAGCAAAATCACAAGGAAAACCCTTGCTTGCACATTGGGCGCATATGGTTGTACATGGCACCTTGCATTTGCTAGGTTACGACCATATAGAAGAGGCTGAAGCCGAGCATATGGAGCAGCTCGAGCGTAATATTTTAGCAGCACTGGGTTATCCTGATCCCTATGCTGATGACCCTGCTGAATAGCAGTTATTGATTGGAGCATTAAAAGCACATGAACGACGACAACCCACACTCTACCAACGGTTCTTCACGAAAGAGCTGGGCATCAAAATTGCTGCAGCTGTTTACTGGAGAGCCGAACAGCCGGGAAGAGTTAGTTGATTTAATCCAAGACGCTGAAGAGCGTGATTTAATTGATAATGACACCAAAGAGATGATCGAAGGGGTGCTTGATGTCGCAGAACTTAAAGTACGCGATATTATGGTTCCTCGCTCACAAATGGTGACCATTGATATTAACCAGAATGTCGAGTCCTTCTTACCTATTGTGATTCGCGCTCAACATAGTCGTTATCCTGTTATCAGTGAAAATAAAGACCATGTTGAAGGAATCTTGTTAGCGAAAGACTTATTGGCATATGGTTTCGGATTAAACCAAGAGGAGTTTTCATTGGCCAATGTGATACGCCCTGCGGTCATTGTGCCAGAAAGCAAACGAGTCGATATTTTGCTAAAAGAGTTCCGTTCACAACGGTATCACATGGCCATTGTGGTCGATGAATATGGTGGCGTGTCAGGACTGGTCACCATTGAAGATATCTTAGAAGAAATTGTCGGTGACATTGAAGATGAAACCGACCAACACGATGATAATAAAGCAGACATTAAACGCATCAATAAGTCGCGCTACTCCGTAAAAGCACTGACGATGATTGAAGATTTTAATGACTATTTTAATACGAACTTCGATGATGAAGAATATGACACCATTGGCGGCATGGTTGCACACGGATTCGGTCACCTGCCCAAAGTTGGTGAAGAAATCACCATTGAAGGAATTGTGTTTAAGGTCACCAGTGCCGATAAACGCCGTATCCAACAACTTCAGGTAACCATTGCGGAAACTGAAAATAATCAGATAGATACTCATTAATGACAGTTCGCCGAATTGCTGCGTTTCTGCTCGGAGCCAGCCTTGTTTTGGGGTATGCACCTTTTACCCAAGCATGGCTAGTGATTCCGGTGTTAATTGCAATGCTGGCTCTCACCGAGCCAGCATCTGCGAGCGCTGCTTGGCGTTATGGTTTTTACTTTGGGCTCGGTTGGTTCACCGCTGGACTTAGCTGGATTTATGTCAGCATTGACCAGTTCGGCGGGCTCCCTGTCATTGCTACCCTTGCGATATTACTGTTGTTATTTGCTTACTTAGCACTATTCCCAGCACTTGCGTTCTGGCTCTGGAAAGTGTCTGAACGTTGGCTCGGTTCATTCGCAATTGGTGTCCTTCCCCTTTGTTGGCTGCTGGCAGAGTCTCTACGCGGCTCGTTGCTGACTGGTTTCCCTTGGCTTGAACTTGGTTATACCCAAACCGAAAGCTGGCTAGGTGCCTATGCCCCCTGGCTGGGCGGTATGGGTGTCACCGTCGTGCTCTGGTTAATCGCAATCAATGTCTGGCTTTGGTATCGCCACCGACATCCTTTGGCAGCCATCAATAGCATCAGTCTATTAGCCCTGCCGTTTATTTTGAATGCCCTCTCACCACTTCAAGAAACCGGTGAACAGGCTCGTGTGCTGTTAGTGCAAGGCAATATCGAACAAAGCATCAAATGGGATCCTGATCAGCATTGGCAATCATTAACGACCTATTTAGAGCTCAGTCGTCCTTATTACGAAAGTCACGATCTCATTATCTGGCCCGAATCTGCGGTGACCATGCCAGAGCCCTATACCGACGACGTGCTAAATAATATTCATCACCGCCTTGTTGAACACCAAACGGCGTTGATTACGGGGATTATCGATTATCGTTCTAATAACTATTATAATTCCTTGATAGTATTAGGATTAGATGGTCCGGTGCAGTCCTTTGAACCCTATCAACACGGGCACAGCAATCGCTACCAGAAACATCAGTTACTGCCCGTTGGGGAGTTTGTTCCCTTTGAAAGTTTATTACGACCCTTAGCCCCCTTGTTTGATTTACCCATGAGTTCATTTAGTCGGGGTGACTATCAACAAGCGGATTTACGGGCAACCGGGTGGCAACTAGCGGCCGCCATCTGCTATGAAATTGCGTTTCCAAATCAAGTTCGCGCCAATGTGGGATCCACCAGCGACTTTCTGATAACCGTCAGTAACGATACTTGGTTTGGTCGCTCTCATGGGCCTGCGCAGCATATGCAAATTGCCAAAATGCGGGCATTGGAACTCGGTCGGCCGCTCCTCCGTGCAACCAATAACGGGATTACCGCGGCAGTTTCAGCTGCGGGGGAAGAACTGGGGCGTGCCCCTCAATTCACCACCACCGCCCTCAGCGTGACCGTTCCCTTGGTGGAGGGGCACACCGGATTTTATTACTGGGGTCATGGTGCTGCGTGGTTTATCACCATAATCCTTGCCCTTGGCAGTATTTTTGGCGCACTTCGCCATAGTCAAGCGTCGGCAAAATCAGTACACTAGACCCCACTCAGTAAGTCATTATTATTTGTTCAATCTTGGCATGGAGTTAAACCATGGAAAATATTATTGCTGCTATTTTATTTGCTTTATTAGTTGCTGCTGGCTCATTGGGCGTTACCAGCTTAGGTATGTACGCATTTCACCGTAATGAGAACCGTGATGAACAGCAACGTGAACGTCTTGAGTACGCGTTCTTCGGCGTGGTTGGCATCGTGGTGATGCTAATGATGTGGTACGCCCTTTAATTCACTTTGTTAGAGCAGTCAATGGATAGTCAGATGTCAAATACACTAGCGGAACAATACAATCCAGCGGAAGTTGAGCAACAGGTTCAACAACGCTGGGAACGCGATCATGTTTTTCAAGTTACCGAAGATCCGAGCAAAGAAAAATTCTATTGCTTGTCCATGTTCCCCTACCCGAGCGGTAAACTCCACATGGGGCACGTGCGAAACTATACTCTTGGTGACGTGATTGCCCGCTATCAACGGATGCAAGGTAAAAATGTTTTACAACCCATGGGTTGGGACGCCTTTGGCCTGCCTGCCGAAAATGCTGCCATTGACAACCGGACTGCTCCTGCTACCTGGACCTATCAAAATATCGATTACATGCGTCAGCAGTTAAAATCGCTTGGCTTCGGTTATGACTGGTCACGGGAGTTGGCTACCTGCGATCCCGATTATTACCGTTGGGAACAGTGGTTCTTTACCAAACTGTTCGAAAAAGGCTTGGTTTATAAAAAGAATGCTACGGTAAACTGGGACCCAGTCGACCAAACCGTGCTTGCTAACGAGCAAGTTATTGATGGCCGCGGCTGGCGCTCCGGCGCGTTAGTCGAACAACGTGAAATTCCACAATGGTTCATCAAGATCACCGCGTATGCTGACGAACTCCTCAACGATTTGGACCAGCTCGATGGTTGGCCTGAGCAAGTGAAACTCATGCAACGCAATTGGATTGGGCGTTCCGAAGGGGTGGAAATCGATTTTGATGTGGTGGGTCAAGCAGCTCAACTCACTGTGTACACCACGCGGCCAGATACCCTCTTCGGGGTTACTTATATGGCAGTGGCGGCACAGCACCCTCTTACCCAAGCGGCAGCAAAGGATAACCCTGAGTTAGCGGCGTTTATTGATACCATTAAAAACAATAAAATTGCCGAGGCTGATCTCGCAACAATTGATAAGCAAGGCATGGACACCGGCGTGCGTGTTATCCATCCACTGACCGAAGCAGAAATTCCAGTATGGGTGGCTAATTTCGTATTAATGGATTACGGCTCTGGTGCGGTTATGTCGGTTCCTGCTCATGACCAACGTGACTGGGAATTTGCCACGGCTTATCAGCTTCCAATTCAGCCGGTCATTGAAACCACCGAAGGCAATACTGATCTGAGTGTCGCTGCAATCACCAGTAAAGGAACCACCATCAACTCAGGCGAGTACACCGGTCTGAGCAGCGATGACGCCTTTACCGCCATTGCCGAGCACTTAGAACAACGAGGTATTGGACGCCGTAAAGTAAACTATCGCTTACGTGATTGGGGCGTTTCACGCCAGCGTTACTGGGGTGCGCCAATTCCTATGCTGAATCTTGCCAATGGGGAGTCGGTACCCGTACCTGCTGACCAATTACCCGTCCGCTTGCCGGAAGATGTGGTTATGGATGGCAATAGCTCGCCCTTAAAAACCGATCCTGAATGGCGTAAAACCACCTATCAGGGACAACCTGCAGAACACGAAACCGATACTTTCGATACCTTTATGGAATCATCGTGGTACTACGCTCGTTATTGCAGCGCGAATTATCAAGAGGGCATGCTTGACCCTGCGCAGGCCAATTACTGGCTGCCTGTGGACCAATATATTGGTGGCATTGAACACGCCATTCTGCATTTATTGTACGCACGCTTTTTCCACAAACTCTTGCGTGACGCCGGCCTCGTCAATTCGGATGAGCCGTTCAAAAAGCTTCTCACGCAAGGCATGGTACTGGCGGACTGCTATTACCGTGTGGACGAATCAGGAAAATACACCTGGTATTCTCCGGTCGATGTTGACATTGTTAGCCGCAATGAGAAAGGTGAAATCGTCGAAGCCATTCTTAAATCAGATGGCCAGCCAGTCACTCACGGTGGCATGACGAAGATGTCGAAATCGAAAAACAACGGGATTGACCCGCAATTGATGATCGACAAATACGGTGCCGATACGGTGCGCTTGTTCATGATGTTCGCAGCGCCACCCGAAGCCACCTTGGAATGGTCAGATTCAGGCGTTGAAGGCGCGCAACGGTTTTTACGCCGTGTGTGGCGTTTAGTCGCAGACTTTGCCGCAGTCCTCGAGCAACCACGCTCACAAGATTGGTCGGCACTGAATGATGCGCAGCAAGACTTACGCCGTGAAGTGCACCGCACTATCGCCAAAGTCTCCGATGATATGGGTCGTCGTCAGCACTTTAATACGGCCATTGCCGCCATCATGGAATTGCTCAATCACTTACAGAAAGCGCCTCTTGCAACGGAACTTGACCGTGGCATTATGGCCGAAGCGTTGGATGCAGTGGTGCTGATGTTAGCGCCAGTTACCCCACACCTATCAGAAGCTTTATGGCAAGCCCTTGGGCACCAAAGCGACATCGTGTTTGCGCCTTGGCCGCACGTTGATGAAACCGCATTGGTGAAAAGCTCCGTGCTGGTAGTGGTTCAGGTGAACGGCAAAGTGCGCAGCAAAATCACTGTTCCGACAAGCGCGAATGAGGAGCAAGTAGCTGAAATCGCTTATGCGGATGAAAACGTCCAGAAGTTTGTGGATGGTAAAACTATTCGCAAACAAATCTACGTACCGAACAAACTCTTTAATATCGTGGCCAATTAATCATGCAACGAATGAGTCGCTGGATTATTGTTACTCTTATCGCCGCAGCTGTTAGCAGCTGCGGCTTCCAGTTACGTGATCACTACCAACTTCCTCCTGCAATGGAATCGGTGGCAATCAAAGCGCCCGCTTTTAGTGAATTTGCAAAAGTAGTGGAACAACGCTTTACCTTAGCTGGCGTTAACTTAGCAAACTTGGATACCGAGACGCTGGTGATTGAATTGCTGAATGAACAGTTGGACCGACGTACCTTATCCTTATCTCAATCAGGACAAGTGGCTGAATACGAAATGATTTATACAGTCACTTATCAGTTGCTCAAGCAAGGGGAAGCATCTGCGGTACAAAAGCTCGAAGTTTATCGGGACTACCAAGATGATCCTAACTTCGCGCTCGCGAAAACCCGTGAACGAGAAGTGCTTGTGCAAGAAATGCGACAAGAAGCCGCTCATCAATTACTGCGCCAGACCATCGCTTTACTCACGGAGTAATCCTGATGCAACTCACGCCAGCACAATTGTCCGACCATATTGCAACACATGGCCTGCCGGTTGTGCTCAGCGTCTTTGGTGACGCTCCATTATTGGTTGACGATAGTCTTCAGCAAATCCGCGCCAGCGCCCGTCAATTAGGGGTGGATGAGCGGTTACGCTATGTCCAAGACAGTCAATTTGAGTGGCGCCAATTAACCGATCAAAGTGCCAGCTTAAGTCTTTTCTCCAGTCATAAGCTGATTGAGCTCGAACTACCTGAAGCCAAACCGGGACGAGAAGGCGGCGATGCATTACGACGTTATTTACAAGCGCCTCCGACCGACCAAACCTTGGTCGTTCTCGGCCCACGGTTGAAACAAGAGCAACTAAAATCCAAATGGTACCAAGAATTGGCAGCGGCTGGCCCCGTGGTGCTCGCCAATAATCCAGAGCGCCAAGCCTTACCTGCTTTTATCCAGCAACGAGCCCAACGCTATGGCGTACCATTGGCTCAAGAAGCCATCCAACGCTTAGCCTTGTGGTTTGAAGGCAACCTGCTGGCCTTGGATCAGGAGCTACAAAAGTTAGCGCTGATGGATTTACCCCACCCCATCACCATTGAGCACATTGAAACCATCGCTCAGGATCAGAGCCGTTTTAACGTATTTGCGTTGCAAGAGGCGATAGTTGCCGGGCAATTGGAAACTGCGTTGCACCGGCTCCAACGTCTCTTAGAAGAAGACAGTGAATTTGCGATTCTAAACTGGATGCTACAACGCGAATGGCAACTGGTGATGAATTTACAACAGGCGGACAATTTTGAAGATGCGTGCCGTAAAAATGGGGTTTGGCGAAACCAGATCAATGCCTATCGCCAATTTTGCCAACGGCTGGCAGCACCGCAAGTAATGGCACGCGCAGCGCAACTATTAGCACAGCTAGAACTGGCCTTTAAACGTGATACAGGGGCCCAACTTGCAACGCTTGCCACCCATTTGGTGACGCTCTATTGTCAACCTCAGGCAGTGGAACACATTCCCATATGATACGGACTATCCTGGGCGGAACCTTTGATCCCATTCACTGGGGCCATTTACGCACGGCACATCATGTCAGCACGCGCTTAGCCAGTGACTGCTTGGTGTTGATGCCGAGTGCGCAGCCTCCTCATCGGGACGGTCCCCAAGCCAGTGCTGCACAGCGCTTTGCAATGGCTCAGTTAGCCGCTGCCGAACTCCCTAACTGCATAGCGGATGATTGGGAATTAAAACAACCACGACGCTCCTATACCCAGCTCACTTTAGCGCAGCTGCACCAGCGTTGGCCCAAGGATACGTTAATTTTCTTACTCGGCGAAGATGCCTTCGCGGGGCTATCAAGTTGGTATCAATGGCAACGCTTAGTGGAGCACGCTCATTTAGTGGTGATGCGCCGCCCGAACTCAACACGGCATTATCCTGCTGAATTAACTGAGTGGCTAGCGCACGTTGAAACAACATCCATTGCTGCGCTACAGCAGCAACCACAGGGATTGGTCTATTTTGCGGAATCCCCGCTCATTTCAATCTCTGCCACGGCCATTCGTACCGCCATTCAAACCCAACAACCTTGGCACAAATATGTACCAGCAGCAGTGGCAGATTATATTGAACACCATCAGCTGTATCGCTAGCTGATCTTTATAACAGCATCGTGGTAAACTGATGCCATAAACTGAACCGAACAATGATTCATAACTAGGAGCCGATTACTCTTGCAAGCCGAACAATTACGAGATTTTGTTGTTGATAAAATCGATGATATGAAAGGTCGCGACATTAAAGTCCTTGATGTAAAAGAACAAACTGATGTTGCTGAATATATGGTGGTCTGTTCTGGCAACTCAAAAACCCATGTCCGTAGCATCGCTAACTATGTTGCCAGCGAAGCCAAACATCATGGTGTGCCGCCGTTAGGTGTTGAAGGCCACGAGTTATCTGAATGGGTCCTGGTAGATTTAGGCGATGTGGTAGTTCATGTCATGCAAGAATCCATGCGGGACTACTATGAACTAGAAAAACTCTGGGGACGTCGTTAATGCGTATCCGGCTGATAGCTGTCGGGCAAAAAATGCCCGATTGGGTCAGCTCAGGCTACCAGCTCTACGCCAAACGGATGCCTGCAGATTGCCAACTGGAACTGGTTGAAATTGCTGCGGGCAAGCGTGGCAAAAATGCGGATATCGCGCGGATTTTACGCCAAGAAGGCGAAGCCATGCTGGCTGCCGTAGGCAAGTCAGACCGCATTGTGACCCTTGAAGTGACCGGGAAAAGTTGGACCACACCGCAGTTGGCGCAACGCCTGGAACAGTGGATGATGGATGGCCGCGATGTGAGCTTACTGGTTGGAGGGCCCGAAGGCCTTGCTCCAGAATGTATTCAAGCAGCCGAAGAACGATGGTCGCTATCGCCATTAACACTGCCTCATCCACTCGTCCGAGTTTTGCTTGCAGAAAGTCTCTATCGGGCTTGGAGCGTCACGGCGAACCACCCTTATCACCGCGAATAAGATGAAGAAGAAACGTGTCACTATCCGAGATCATCACGCCGAGGCCGCTCTGTTCGGACGCCGCGTCTTTGTCAGTTTAGTGGTGGTGGTCATTGCCCTTGGTATTTTACTGAGCAACATGTACCGCCTGCAGGTGGTGAACCACCATAGTTTCCAAACACGTTCCAACGATAACCGTATCAAAGTTGTTCCCTTAGCCCCAAACCGCGGCTTGATTTACGATCGGCACGGGCGAATTCTGGCAGAAAACAGACCGGTCTTGAGCCTTGAGGTAACCCCTGAAAAAGTGACCGATCTGGCAGATACCCTCACGCGTTTACAGCAAGTATTAGAATTTGATGACGAGGTGATTCAAAGCTTCCATGATAATCGCCGGCGTGAACGGCGTTTTAGTCAAGTCACCCTGCTCGACCATCTCACCGAAGAACAAGCGGCGCGATTCGCGGTGCGGCAACATGACTTTCCCGGAGTAAGTATCGAAGCACGGCTGGTCCGCCACTACCCCTATGGTGACGCGCTCACGCATGCGCTCGGCTATGTTGCCAAAATTAACCCCAATGATTTAAACAAACTCCGCGAAGAAAATAAGCAAGCGAACTACGCAGCGACTCGCGTTATCGGCAAGCTAGGAATAGAGCGCTATTATGAAGAACTCTTGCATGGCACCATAGGCTTTGAACAAGTTGAAGTGGATATTCACGGGCGCGCCATTCGTACTTTATCCGTGCAACCGCCCATTCCCGGCCAAGACTTACACTTAGAAATAGATATTGAATTACAACAGTTTGCCTATGACCTATTGGGCAATGACCGGGGTTCCATTATTTTAATGGACCCTCGCGATGGGGCCATTCGTGCTATCGTTAGTAAGCCTAGTTATGATCCTAACTGGTTCGCCCAAGGCATCACCCACGCCCAGTATCAAAGCTTATTGAACTCCCCTCATTCCCCCTTATTGAACCGTTCCACGCAAGGCGGTTATCCCCCTGCATCGACGGTCAAGCCTCAGGTCGCGCTGGTTGGCCTGGATGAGGGCGTGATTACCCCAACCACTCGAATTTGGGATCCCGGTTGGTTCCAAATAGAAGGAGTGAATCACCGTTATCGTGATTGGCTCGCCTGGGGCCATGGTTGGGTGGATGTCACCAGTTCGCTGGTCGAAAGTTGTGATACTTTCTACTACGATTTAGCGCTCAAATTAGGCATCGATACCCTGCATGATCACATGGTCCGTTACGGCTTTGGCGAGCGCACTGGCATCGATATTAACGAAGAGGCAGCGGCGGTCATGCCATCACGAGGTTGGAAGCGAGCTCGTTTTAATCAACCTTGGTATGCCGGCGAAACCGTGTCCGTTGGTATCGGCCAAAGCTACTGGACCACCACGCCCATTCAATTGGCTGTCGGCACCGCTGTTTTAACGAACCGTGGTCATCGCCCCGTACCTCGCCTATTACACGCGCTACAAGAAGGCGATATTATTCTCCCGGCGGTGGTGGAATCACGCGAACCGGTGGTGCTAAATAACGCCGAACACTGGGATGTGATCCTCGATGCATTGAATCGCACGGTCAGTACGGTTAAAGGGACGGCTCATCGCGCATTCCGTGGCGCCAGCTATACCAGTGGTGGTAAAACCGGTACCGCACAAGTTCGCAGTATCGGCCAAGAAGAAAAATACAACGCAGAAGAAATTGACGAGCGTTACCGTGATAACGCCATGTATGTGGGGTACGCCCCCGCTACCGACCCAGAAGTCGTGGTGGTCGTTGCCGTTGAAAATACCATTGGAGGTGGTGGCAGTGTGGCCGCTCCGATGGCCCGCAAACTACTCGATTTTTACTTCGCGCAGGAGCAAGCTCATGCCCAAGTCGAACAGTAACTCAGCTCCGCACAGTTGGTGGCAACGATTCCATATCGATGGCCCACTCCTCTTTGGGTTAGTGTTACTCGCTTTGGTTAGCATTGCGACCGTGTATTCCGCCAGTGGACAAGACCTTGCCATGACGGAACGGCAAGCCTTTCGTATCGGCTTAGCCTTTGTAGGCATGCTAGTGATTGCGCAAATTCCCCCCAAAGCCATTGAGCGGTTTTCCTTACCCTTATTCTCGATTGGCGTGGTGCTGTTATTGGGCGTCCTGTTATTTGGAGAATCCAATAAAGGCGCACAACGCTGGCTGAACCTTGGGGTGATCACCATACAGCCGTCCGAGCTCATGAAACTGGCCGTGCCCATGACGATTGCTTGGTTTATTGCCGAACATGGAATTCCGCCTTCCAAGCGCCGCATGGGTATGGCCTTTGTGCTGCTTATGGTGCCAACGTTGATGATTGCGAAACAACCCGACTTGGGCACCGCTATCCTCATTGCCAGCTCGGGCATTTTTGTACTCTTCCTTGCGGGAATTAGCTGGCGGTTGATTTTATTTTTTATGGGAGCAATCGGTGCCTTTATTCCCGTGTTATGGTTTTTCTTAATGCACGATTACCAGCGGCGACGGGTGCTAACATTTTTAGACCCCGAACGCGATCCGTTAGGCGCAGGCTATCAAATTATTCAGTCGAAAATAGCCATTGGGTCCGGTGGTATTGAAGGCAAAGGATGGTTGCAAGGCACACAATCACAACTGGAATTCTTGCCAGAGCGACATACGGACTTTATTTTCTCAGTCTTTAGCGAAGAGTTCGGATTGGTGGGCGTGATTGGGCTGTTTATTCTTTACGGTTTCATTATTGTCCGCGGCTTAATCATTGCAATTCGCGCACAACAAGTGTATCAAAAACTTTTGGCGGGCAGCCTGATTCTTACGTTTTTTGTTTATGTTCTTGTAAATATTGGCATGGTGTCGGGTTTATTGCCTGTGGTTGGTGTACCCTTACCTTTGGTCAGCTACGGAGGTACCTCTATGGTTACCCTGTTAGCTGGTTTTGGGTTATTAATGGCAATCGCCACCAACCAGCGTTTTGTCATGCATCACTAACAAACGAGCTGAGAAAATGATCAATCGAACCACCTGTATCGGATTATTACTTGCCACTTGTGGGTTACTAACCCAGCCGACGTGGGCAGATGAAACTCGTCAACAGCAACAAGAGTTTATTGAATTAATGGTCAGCAAACACCAATTTGATGCGGACCAAGTGACAGCAATTTTACAGCAAGCACAACGCAACGAAGATATTCTAACGGCCATTGCTCGCCCATGGGAGGCCAAGCCGTGGTATCAATATTACCCGATTTTCCTAACCGAGAAGCGTCTCCAAGCTGGCCTAAAATTTTGGCAACAACACCAAGACGTGTTAACCCGCGCAGAACAACAGTTTGGTGTCCCGGCTGAAATCATTGTCGCCATCATTGGGGTAGAAACCTTCTATGGCGAATACATGGGAAAATACAAAGTTCTTGATGCTCTCTATACATTAGGGTTTCACTACCCTCCGCGCGCCAAATTCTTTCGTTCAGAACTGGAGCAGTTTCTCATTCTGACGCGGGAAGAATCTTTGCCGCACGATGAATTATACGGCTCTTATGCCGGCGCCATGGGCTACGGGCAGTTTATCTCTTCCTCTTACCGTCATTATGCCGTCGATTTCGACGGGGACGAGGTTCGTGACTTGCTCACCAACCCAGTCGATGCGATTGGCAGTGTGGCAAACTACTTTGCCAGACATGGCTGGAAAGCAGACCAAGCGGTTGCCATTCCGCTTGAGACAGAAGCGCAGTTCGCCCAATGGGTAAGTACTGGTTTGAAGCCTTCTGAAACGGTCGCAGAATTACAAGCAAAAGGTCTACCATTACCAGCACAGCCAACCCTTGCCAGCACGATCCCAGCAAAAGTATTTGCATTTGAACAAGTAGAAGGGCATGAATATTGGTTGGGTTTACATAATTTCTATGTGATCACTCGATATAATCACAGCCCTCTCTATGCCATGGCCGTTTATCAATTCAGCCAACAACTCAAGGAAGCGTATCAAGCCGAATGAAGCCATTGAATCCGTTCATTATTGCTGCTCTGATCATCGGAATGGTGGGGTGTTCGAGTGCCCCGCCACCGGCCTCTCAGTCTCGCTACAGTCAGCAGCATGACTCCATTCCTTCGCGTTTACCTACCCCCGAAGAGCTGGTTGAGCCGGAACCTCGATTCGAACCGCCAAGTCGACAAGGCAATCGCAGCTACAGTCTGTTTGGTAATACTTGGCACATTCTTGAATCCAGTCACAATTATGTCGAAGAAGGAGTGGCTTCTTGGTACGGTGAAAAATTTCACGGCCACTTAACCTCCAATGGAGAAACCTATGATATGTACGCCATGTCGGCGGCCCATAAAACCCTCCCATTACCGACTTATGTGCGGGTGACCAATCTTGCCAATCAGAAAAGTGTGGTCGTGCGCGTGAACGACCGTGGCCCCTTTCATTCAAATCGTATCATTGACCTTTCCTATGTAGCCGCCTATAAGCTTGACATGTTACAATCGGGCACAGCGCGGGTACGGATTGAAGCATTGCAACCTAATCAGGACAATGCTGCGTTGGCGACACCGTCACCAATTCAGTATCAAGAAATCGCACAATTTTACATTCAAGTGCACGCAGGCAGTGACTTAGCGCGTTTGCGTAGCGAAGCAGAGCGGTTGCAGCATTTCTATCAAGTTCCTGCAACTACTCAGGAAAATAATGGTCTATATCGAGTGGTGTTAGGTCCACTGGCCGAGCCTCAATCGAACGAGCTGCTGCAGCAGCTACGCCGGGCAGGCTATCCCGATGCGTTTCGGGTGCCTATCCCACCGAGTGAGCCAAGCGGTCAATAGCGAGAGCTATATCAACCAAACCTTTGGATGATGTTGTCAACAGTACCATTTCCATCATGAAACTAACAAAACAGAGAAGAGTTACCATGCATTGTGTCCTTCGTCATTTCGTTCGTACGGTTGCGTTCACAGCAGCGACATTCGCCGCTGTCGCTCAAGCGGCCATTGTTCCACCTGCCCCAACCGTCAATGCCAAAGGCTATATTTTGATTGATTACACCACCGGATACGTTATTACGGCGGGTAATGAGCATGAACCTCTTTCCCCAGCGAGTCTGACCAAAATGATGACCAGCTACATTATTGGACGGGAGTTACAATCGGGCCGTATCCACAACGATGATATGGTCACCATCAGTCAAAACGCGTGGGCAAAAAACTTCCCCGATTCCTCCAAAATGTTTATCGAAGTGGGGAAACAGGTATCAGTCGCAGATTTAAATCGCGGCATCGTCATTTCTTCAGGAAATGATGCCTGCGTTGCGATGGCAGAACACATTGCCGGCAGTGAAGACGCATTTACCGACTTAATGAACACTTATGCCGCTGAGTTGGGGTTATCCAACACGTATTTCGCCAACAGCCACGGCCTCCATTCCGACGAACAATATAGCTCCCCTTATGACATGGCGTTTTTAGCCCAGGCATTGATCCGTGATGTTCCTGAAGAATATTCACTCTATGCTGAAAAGTCGTTTACCTATAACAATATCAAGCAATATAACCGGAACTCCTTGCTGTGGGATCGCAGCATGAACGTTGATGGCATCAAAACTGGTCATACCAGTGAAGCTGGCTATAGTTTAGTATCGTCAGCAGTTGAAGGTGATACACGTCTTATTGCTGTGGTGATGGGCGCTGCAAGTGAGCAAGCACGTAAAGTAGAAAGCAAAAAATTATTGAACTATGGCTTCCGTTACTATGAAACGGTCACCGCTTACCAAGCCGGTGAAAGCTTCGTTGACCATCGCGTTTGGGGCGGCGAACAAGATACCGTATCACTCGGTGTCACCGAGCCAGTCGTCATTACGTTACCGAAAGGTCAGCGTAATAACCTGCAAGCAAACTTCGAATTAAGCCAAGCTTTAGAAGCACCTGTGCAAAAAGGGACCCAAGTTGGAACCGTTTATTTGCAATTGGATGGTGAAGATATTGCCAGCTACCCATTGGTCACCCTAACCAGTGTTGAGCAAGCGGGTGTCTTTAAGCGTTTAACCGATTGGGTGAAACGTCAAATGAGTGGCGATAGCGACGAGTAAAATTTCCTGCGATGACCCAAGTTGTGTATCTAAACGGAGAATGGCACGCAGCAACAGCCGCCAAAATCTCAGTCAACGACCGAGGCTTTCTATTTGCTGATGGCATTTATGAAGTCATTCCCGTTTATCAACAGCGTCCTTTCCTACTCGACTTGCACTTACAACGGCTGCAGCGCTCTGCGGCAGCCATTAGCCTTTCGCTTGCGCCGCTGGAAACCTATCAAGTCTTGATAACAGAACTGCTGCAACGCAATCGTGTGATGGATGGCTTGGTTTATTTGCAACTCACGTTTGGGATAGACGAACACCGCCAGCATTTACCTTCCCAACCATTAACGCCAACGGTCTACGCCA
The DNA here is from genome assembly GCF_900104245.1 of Pseudidiomarina indica. Classification (GTDB taxonomy): domain Bacteria; phylum Pseudomonadota; class Gammaproteobacteria; order Enterobacterales; family Alteromonadaceae; genus Pseudidiomarina; species Pseudidiomarina indica. The sequence continues at coordinate 4,428 of NZ_FMXN01000005.1, read as the reverse complement.
GCGTTAGCCCATTCAACGCCCGCTGGGAGATCCCCACCCCTTTTACCGTCACCTTGCTGGACGATATTCGCTGGCTGCGCTGTGATATTAAGTCCACCAGCTTGTTAGGCAACATTATGTTGAAGCGGGCTTGTCAGCAACGCCATGCCGATGAGCCCCTATTGCATCGCGACGGACGGATAACCGAAGGTGCGTCATGTAATTATTTCTTCGTGAGGGATGGGCAGCTTTATACGCCTCCAGCCGATCACTTGATTTTGGCGGGAATCACCCGCACATGGGTGATTCACTTAGCGAAACAATTACAAATAGAGGTTCATGAAACACCTCTATTCACCCATGAGTTGACGGCCATGGATGAAGTTTTTCTCACCAGTTCCAGTCGGGAGATACAACCGGTTGGGCAAATTGATGATATAATGATTGGTCAAGGCCAGTGTGGTCCAATCACAGCACAATTAATTGGTGCTTACCATACCAGCAAACGTCACCTCATTCAGGAGTAAAGCATGCAAAAAACACGCTTTGATGAGTTGGTCCAATTCCCATGTGACTTTACCTTTAAGGTGATGGGCTTAGCCGTGCCCGAATTACCTGAACGAGTCGTTGCAGTGGCTCAAAAACATGCCCCCGGCGATTACGCCCCAACGGTGAAACCGAGCAGTAAAGGTACCTTTCACTCGGTCTCGATAAAAATTCAGGTCACCAGCCAATCCCATATCGAAACTCTCTATCGTGCCCTTGCCGATATTGAGGAAGTTCGTTATGTCCTCTAGTTTAATTATCCGCCAGCTCGGTCGGCAGGCTTATGAGCCTATTTGGCACCGGATGCAGCAATTTACCGATGAGCGGCAGGCCGAGACTCCCGATGAACTTTGGGTGCTCGAACATGACCCTGTTTTTACTCAAGGGCAAGCTGGAAAAGCGGAACACATTCTAGCCCCTGGAAATATCCCGGTAGTTGCAGTCGACCGTGGTGGGCAAGTAACCTACCATGGCCCAGGGCAACTGGTCATTTATTTTTTATTGGATTTACGTCGCCGCAAACTTGGCGTGCGTCACCTAGTAAACGCCATTGAAGACGCGGTGATCGCCACCATGGCAGAGTATGGTATTGAAGCCATGGCTCGTCCCGACGCACCCGGAGTGTATGTGAATGGAGCCAAGCTCTGCTCACTCGGGTTACGAATTCGCAAAGGCTGTTCATTCCACGGCTTAGCTCTCAATGTCGATATGGATTTAGAACCCTTTTTACGCATCAACCCTTGTGGTTATGCAGGCATGCAAATGATTCAATGCAAAGATCTTAATGGCCCCCAGACGGTGACTGAAGCAGGCCAAGAAGTGACTCAACTATTTGCCCGTCTTTTGGGCTATGAGACAACGATCGTTACAACAGGATTCACTAATAATGAGCTCGAAACCAGTACGAATTGAACCTGGCGTTAAACTTCGTGACGCCGACAAAATGGCGTTGATCCCAGTTAAAATTGTGCCAACAGAGCGCGATCAAATGCTGCGGAAGCCGGAATGGCTCAAAGTTAAGCTGCCAACCTCAACCCAGCGTATTGATGAAATTAAACAAGCAATGCGCAAACACGGGCTGCATTCAGTCTGTGAAGAAGCGTCTTGCCCCAACTTGGCCGAATGTTTTAACCATGGTACGGCGACCTTTATGATTTTAGGTGCCATTTGTACCCGCCGTTGTCCGTTCTGTGACGTAGCCCACGGCCGTCCATTGCCAGTGGATCCTGAAGAAGCAACAAAGCTCGCAGCAACTATTCGCGATATGAAGGTGAAATACGTGGTGGTGACCTCGGTTGACCGCGATGATTTACGAGATGGTGGCGCCCAACATTTTGCGGATTGTATTCGTGAAATTCGCGCAGAAAGTCCAGGTATCCAAGTGGAAGTATTAGTTCCAGACTTCCGTGGCCGCATGGAAGTTGCCCTAGAGATTCTGACCAACGAAGCTCCAGATGTTTTCAATCACAACTTAGAAACGGTTCCTCGCCTGTACAAAGCAGCACGTCCGGGTGCAAACTATCAGTGGTCGCTCGACTTACTGAAACGCTATAAAGAAGCCCGTCCCGACGTACGTACTAAATCAGGCTTAATGGTGGGGCTCGGTGAAACCAACGAAGAAATTCTTGAAGTCATGCGTGATCTGCGCGCTCATGATGTTGATATGTTGACCATTGGTCAATACTTGCAGCCGAGCCGCCATCACCTTCCAGTGACACGCTATGTCACACCAACAGAATTCGATATGTTCCGTGAAGAAGGTGAGAAAATGGGCTTCACCCATATTGCTTCAGGTCCATTAGTGCGTTCGTCTTACCATGCAGATATGCAAGCCGCTGGCGAGGTCGTCAAATGAGTCCGTTAATTTGGTGTCTTCTGATTGCGGGACTCTTGCCCATTGCGGCAAAAGTCCCCGTGGTTTACTTCCAAAACCGTGACAAGGGGTATGACAACCGTCATCCCCGCGCTCAACAAGAACGCTTAACGGGTGCAGGAGCGCGAGCGGTGGCTGGGCATTACAATGCTTATGAAGCCTTTCCATTTTATGCGGCTGCGATTTTGTTGGTGATCGCCACCAACCAAATCACCCCGTTCAACATCAGCTTAGCGGTTAGCTTTATTGTCTTTCGGATTGCTTATCACATTTTTTATATCGTGAACTGGGATAAGCTACGTAGCTTGGTGTGGCTATTTGCGTTCCTTTGCCCCGTATTGATGATTGCACAAACCGCGATCAGTTTAACCCGGTGAGAGCTTGTTCACTGGCTCCGGACGAACAGCATCCGGACGTTTGTTCGCAAGCACTTTGCCATTCTGATACCAGCGCTTATAAGTACGCAAACTGATACCGGCTTCTTCGCATGCTAGTGGAAGCCGAGCTCCTGACTCTTTAGCTTCGCGGATCCAAGTAACATATTGTGTGCGCTCTGAGACCGAGGTCAATCGTCCTCGCTGTCGTTCTCCCAGAACGCATCCAGCTTTTTTCTGAGTACTAACAATGCAGCGGTTTCAGCCAACGCTTTTTCTTTTTGGCGAAGCTCGCGCTTAAGCTGTTTTATCTCTTTGCGGTCTGCTTTACGTTGTTGCTTCGCTTCGAGCTCTTGTTCACGCGAGCTTACAAAGCCTTTTAATGAGTCTGCTTTCCACGCTTTCACTTGCTCGACATAGAGTCCTTTAGCGCGACAATACTCACTTAGTTCGGCTTCATTCATTGAGCCCGTTTCTATAACAACTGCCAGCTTGGCTTCTGCTGACCATTGATCTGGAGTCGGTTTATTTCCTGGCACTGGGCGCCCCCGTAATTTGGCTTCATCTCGCCAATTATACAAAGTTTGCTGGCCAATGTATCCAGCGTCAATTACCTTGGCCGGTTCGTATTGCCTCATTAAAAAGTAACACTTTGCCAATCGCTCGGTTAGTTCAGTCAAAAATCATTCCGTTTGCATTAACTGAGTTAGTTTAGCCTGATAAGTATGGTCACGTAAACGCAACGCTGAAATGCGTCTTTGCAGGGTCCGAACTTGTCCCATATCGTGTTGACCGGGGTAACGAACTGAAAGCCACTCAATGATTTCAGGGGCTGTACAGTGAGGCTCTAGTTGAAGCTTGAATTTAATATCATCCCAGGCGTGTTCAAACGGATCTTTACGGGTCCGCCAAGTCCGCGGAAGACTTCGTTTGTCTTTTGGCTTTTCAAAACGAAAGTAGTCTAGGACTTCTGACTCTGTCGGTGCTGTATGACTTTGGTTAGGTTCAGCCCGTTTATCAGCATGGTGCTCGGTTTTGGCGGAGCCGTTAATATTCCAGGCAAAGGTCATGAGGTTATTTTGCAACACTTTTAACTCAGACATTAACGTCACGGGGTCAAGTTGTAAGTACATCGCGGTCAAATCGTCTTTGACTCCTTGCTGTACGTGCGGACTATTTAAAATACGTTGGTAAGGGGTCAGTGCTTTATCATATTGTTTCGCCACTTTGGCACCGGTACGTGTTTTTTTAAGTAGCTTTACGGATGGCTGAAAGAAGTTTACGTATTTCCGCAAAACACTGTAGAACCTAGTGTAATCCCCCCATTTTAAGCAGCAGTTATTCGTAGAATTAATGAACCGCTTGCGTTAATTGTTTTGGCGGAATGCCTCCGATAGCTGTATTAGGCCTTTCGTTGTTATAAAGCCAAAGCCACTGAGTGGCAAGTTCTTGTGCATGTTCAACACTTTCAAACAGGTGTAAATCGAGCCATTCATGCCGCACTGTTCGATTAAATCGTTCAACATAGGCATTCTGAGTCGGTTTACCTGGTTGAATGTAGAGCATCGTAATTTGATGTTTTTCAGCCCAGTTAATCAGCTCGCTTGACAAATATTCTGGGCCATTGTCGCAGCGAATCGCCGCAGGTTTTCCTCG
>NZ_FMXN01000025.1 GCF_900104245.1 Pseudidiomarina indica | reverse complement strand
CGCGCAGAGCCCTCAAAAGGAAGCATCCCAGCCAAGCAGAAGCGTGCATGGATGAAAGCCGACTATCTAGAAGCCGTGTTAACCGCAGGATTCAGTGAGGTGCTCAATTAATGAACACTCATGCGGTTGCCCTGGGCGTATCGCCAAAGCGTTTCTCAATGCTTTCAACCAATACATCCTGAACCATTGTGGCGCTAATACCTTTAGTCGTCGCAACGTAGCTCATAATTTCACGGTCACAACAGTCCAAGCTAAACACCACACGCACTTTTTCTTTGTTCCAACAGCTGATTTCGAAGCCATCAGAGCACCATCGCGTATTTGAATGCAGCGTCACTACTTTACCCTCGTGAGCGCGATTATCACCTACGCGGCCGGTATGCTTCGGTAACAACAACTTATTCAAGCGCATGATGCGATACACGCGCTTTGGGTTCACTCGAGCGAAGCTATAATCACCTGTGCGTAGCTTACGATTCAAATGCGCGGTGATGCGCCGATAGCCGTTCGTTGCACGGCAATCACACAGCTCTTCTATCAGCGGCAATAACAATGCATCTTCTTGCTTGTTATAACGCGCTGAACGCCCCTTTTGGCGTTCATAAATGCGCTGATAAAGGTTCGAGCGCGACACGCCTAAGGCACTTACGATTCTGATGATAGGGAATCGTCCGGTGGCAACAATGGCATGCGCGATATCAACTTTTTTGACTGGGCTATCTCCAGTGCCTCTTTAAGAATTTCCGTTTCCATCGTTTTACGGCCAAGCAACTGCTCAAGCTGCTTCACCTTCTTTTGCAGTACTTTATGCTCTGCTGCGCTGACAACTTCATCGCCAGCTTGAATTGCGGACATGCCACCGTCTTGCATGAGTTTCTTCCACTTAAACAATAAACTCAGGGTGATACCGTTCTGCCTTGCCACCAGCGACACCGAATAACCGGGTTGCATGGTCATGGCAACAAACTTTGCTTTCTCCTGCGGAGTATAGCGACGACGACGTTGTTCGCCAGTAAAAATTTCAATACGCTCCATAGACACTCCTTAAAGATAGGTCTAAGCCTATCGCTTAACTAATGAGTGTCCGTTTTAAAAAGGGGCTAATACACAAGATAAAACCATATTAGCTAAGCGTAAACAGCACTTGGAAAACGCAAAGGCAGCCAACCCAAGCCGCTGGGGTAAACGCAATGTTCGCAACTGCGAACCCGTCGGCCCGACAACATTGAACCCGGAAAAGCCGTCAGTTAAGCAGGATGAAAAACAGGCCGCTTAAATGACAAAAAAGTGTCAACTATCTTGAAAAACACCGAGCTCTTGGGATCGACACTAATTCACTAGGCAATCAATATAAGATTTCAGTACATTCTTGGATGGCTTCCCAATCTTACTAAGCCTTGGTTTGATGACTAGTGACATCGATATCATAAATTTCCAAATCAACCTGTAACGAGATGATTGTGCGAAACACATATAATTGGCGTCAAGAATTCTGCCAGTGAATCGCTATTCAAAACCAATTCGTTCATATTCAAACTCTAATTTTGTACCATTAACGATGACTTCCTTAATAACATCACCTTCTTTCAACCACTTACTATAATATAGATTATTTCCAGCCATTATTGAAAAAACGATTTCATCCGTTGAGCAGATGTAATCCCCCCATTTTAAGCAGCAGTTATTCGTAGAATTAATGAACCGCTTGCGTTAATTGTTTTGGCGGAATGCCTCCGATAGCTGTATTAG
>NZ_FMXN01000015.1 GCF_900104245.1 Pseudidiomarina indica | reverse complement strand
GTAGTAATGCGTTGAGCTAACCCGTACTAATTGCCCGTGAGGCTTAACCATACAACACCGAAAGTGTTTTGGTTGTGTGACTGCAACATAAGTTCGAGCTTTTACCGACGTGATGGTGAGAGTGGCATGTTTTTACAATCAGTGCGTTGATATTGTTACCAGTTTTTGCCTGGCGGCCATAGCGAAGTGGAACCACCTGATCCTTTCCGAACTCAGTAGTGAAACGCTTCAGCGCCGATGGTAGTGTGGGGCCTCCCCATGCGAGAGTAGGACACTGCCAGGCTTCAAATGCGAACCCCGAGCTTCACCGCTCGGGGTTTTTTTGTGCCTGCGATTCATCATCTGCTACCGTTCTCGATTATTTGACCTTATTTCTCAATGGTATAAAAGATATCGCCACCTTGTGCTTCAGTACTGGTGGTGCTTTCAATGATCAAGCGATCAGAGAGCAGGTAACGGATGAGGAAGGTGTTGGTATCCTCAAAAAGTCCCACACCATATTTCACGTACAGTTTAGGTGATAAGTACTTACCGATATAAAAGGATGTATCATTAGGGTTCATCGTTGAATCAATTCCGAACTCATCAAACCCAAACGTACTTTGTAGTGATTGTCCGAGGTACTCTGTTCCTTTCGAGCCTAACAATATCAGGGCCTGCAGTTGTAAGTTATCGCCACTGCCAAACTGCGCGCCGGAACCTCTTCCTAAGATAAGGTAGGACAACACCTCACTGTCTGGCATGGCAGGCATGGAATATAAGCGAAAGCTCGGTTCGTGGAGGGTACCACTCACTTGCGCGCCGACTTGAACATCTTCTGTCGATAGAATATTTTCTGATGCCCGCTCAACTCGTAAATCCAAGCCCGGGTTATCCACGGGGCCGCCATTGTAGATTAACGAACCTCGTACAATTTCAAGACGTTGACCGTAGATTTCATAGTGGCCATTGTGGACGGATACGTTTCCTGACGCAGTTAAGGAGCGGGTGGGTGTTTCAATGAGCCTCAAGCTGCCCTTTAGCCCACCTTCAAAACCGTAACCTGACACCGAGATATCTTGCCCTAAGTTAACGCGGACATCCGCATAAACCGGGTAGTGGGATAAGCTTCGTTGCTCTCGAAAGGGTTCCCCATTCTTTAATACCACCACGTCATTGGACGCTGATACACCTGATTCCGAAATCTCTGGTTGATCGATATGCGCTAATGGCACTGTGACCTCACCTTGGACATCGATACGAGAGTTTTTCAAACTAATCGTTAATTTAGGACTAATATCGACGGTGACCGTTGGTACCTGAATGGCACGGAATTTATCTCCTTCGATACGAATCAGTAATTCGGGTTTGAGTGGTTCGATTAAACCTTTAATACTAATCCAACCGTCCCCTGACAGCGCTTGACCATCCAACGTGATACTGTTTTCGTTATCTGGGGTATCAAAGGCCGCAATCCGTACATCGCTCAGCAACAGACCACTTTGGGAAAAACCGATTTCTCGTGCCGCCAGTTCCACCGAACCTTCAATCATTGGCTGCTGATTGGTCCCCGAAATATTAATTTCAGCCAGGGCATGAGCGTCTTCATAGCGTAAATCTGGCAAGACCCACTGGAGCACCGTCAAATCTTTCAAGTTCATGAGAATTTCGCCGTCAAGCTCACCCATTTCATCGAAAGGCTGTAAGGCAATATCACCAATGATCATTCCTTTGCTTTGTTCTAACTCAGCAGTGAGACTCGCTTCAATATGGTTTAAATCGCCATTCCAGTTCACTTGCCAATAATCAAAACGCGTTGAAATTTCTTCATCCAACGCAAATAACACCGTGTTATCGCTGCGTAATTCACCTTCGAGTTTTTCAATTTCCCACGTGGAAGTGTTATAGATGAAGGAGCTATTCAGGGTGGCTAAGCCCCAGATGCGTTCCGCCACATTGGAGTCACGGAAGCGGTTAAGCAGCGCTAATGGCAGATTATTACCAAGCAATTGTGTATGCTGCTGGGCTTGAGTCGCCTCGGTCATTAAACATAATTCAGCGGGGATTCGCACGTCCTGTTGCTTAAAACAGACATCATGCATCGATGTTGCTAATGGCTGTGCAATCGGTAATTGAATACTGCCGGTTTTCGCTTGCTGCCAACGGCCAAAGTCGGGGTGGTCCAGTTCAAACGAATGAATATTAATGATCAGTTGTTCAAAAATATCCCCTGTAATCGCGAGGCTCGCCGACGCTTGCCCGGCAACATAATCATGTTGATGTAGCAGAGCCAATTCGGGCAATTGCAATTCAAGGAGTAACGGTTCAGCGTCAGTCATCGCGCCATTGAGTCGCAGTTGGTTGTCATCGGCGCCGATAGTTAAGTGACTAGCCGTCAAACGATTTTTTTCAAAACCAAGCATTCCTTGAGCATGGAGTTGGTCAAGTTGCTGCCCGGTAAATTGACCGATAGGTGCTTGTAATTGGTGAATCGCGGCCTGTAACCTCAAGTCATCTTGCCAAGATAAGTCGGCCGTCATCTGGGCGGATAGTACATCAGAAGTTAATAAAAGCTCAGTGTTGAGGGTCGTTTGAGTCCCCTGACCGGTCAGGTGTAGTTGCAAAGGTTGCTCGCCCAGCCAATTCACGTTGGCAGTGAGGTCATGTTCATAGTGGGCTATGCTGCCATTCACTTGAGCGGTCACTTCCTTAATCAACACGGGTTGCTCCATTGCAGGTTCTGGCAACGCGATGGCCGTTGCTTGGAGCTCCCCCTGGAAGGTGACTGCTTCTGGCTGCTCAACAGCTTCCAAGTAATTGCTAAGTACGCCGTGCCCTGTAATAACACCGTCTTGTTGACCGATATGCTCGACCACCAGCTGGGTTAACACGGCTTGTTGCGGATCCACTTGAGCGTTAACCGTCAACTGGGTTGTCTTGAGCCATTCTGACCACGCCGGTGTGTCTAAGTTGATTATCGGAATTAATGGTGCCAGCGGAAACTGGACGATTTCTACCTGTGCTAGCCAGTCTGGGCTGCCAGATAACAGGTTGCGTACTCGCACCAGTGCTTGATGTTGCTGCGTGCTCTCAGCAACATAAAAGAGGTTGGCCAGTTGGAACTCATCCACCGACCCTTGCAAGCGGGACTGACCGCTAATCTGCTGAATCTCGATTTGTTGGACGGGTTGAGTTAACTGCCAATCGAGGTTTAGATCGAGCGGGTAATCCGCGGTAGTTTCTAGTTGCCCAGAGAGCTTGGCGAACAAAGGAGAATAGATAACGTCGAGATGTTCAATATGGACGTTGGATTCCTGCCATGTCAGGGTTAAATCAATGCTGGGGAGGTCATGGTCTTGCCCATCGATAGTAAGACGATTATTCCGAGCAGTGAAAGAGACCAGCTCTAACGTAAGCGGGAGCTTGAGCGTTGGCAATTCGATTGATGATTGGGGTTCCGAAGCAGCGTCCTCTGCTGAGCTTAATGTCACGTTTAGGCGCTCAGTGACGATGGTGTTAAACACCAAGCGACCATCCAGCAACTCCGACGGGCTCCAATCAAGGAGCAAAGAATCGAACGTTAACTGCCATTGGGGTTGACCGACCACCACTCCGCGTAAGTGAAGCTCACCGAGTAAGTTTCCTTCAAGCTGCTCAAATTGTAACTCGATCTCTGCAATTTTAGCAGTTTGCTCGAGCACCCAGCGAGTGCCGCTGGTCGTCATAAGTACTGACATCACCAGTGTAGGGATGACCACAAAGGTGATGACCACAAGCCATGCTAAGTACTTAACGATTCTCATAAATCTGGCCCTAAAGTGAGATGCAAACGCCAGGGTGAGCCCGGTTCATCGATAGCGGCTGCTAAATCAAGCCGAATGGGGCCAATAGGGGAGATCCAGCGAACTCCAACCCCCACACTTTGTTTTAAGCTTTCATCCCAGTCCATCATACTGTTGCCGAAGTCACTAAAGACTGCCAACCGCCAATTAGGTTTGAAGGCATAATCAAATTCCACCGAAGTTGCGACCAAATAACGCCCCCCAATGACCACCCCTTCGGCATTTTTAGGACCTAGTTGCTGGTAGGCGTAGCCACGAACACTATGATCGCCGCCGGCAAAAAATCGTAAGGTGGGACCCAAGAGATCAAAGTCATCGACGGTAAGCGCTCCTACCTCACCGCGCAGCAGCATACGCCAATCGTCGTTGAGGCGCTGAATCCATTTTGCGCCGACCTTGGCGGAAATAAAATTGGTATCAGACAGGAAACTATCATGCCCTCCTTGCAATGAAAGAGTAAGGCGATAACCATCATCAATCATATTACGGTTGTCCTGCACCGTGGCACTATCAATAAGACTCCATTCGATAGCTGGAATCAGGAAATTTGAAGAGGTGGTGGGCTCGCTACCAAACGCAAAGTTTTCTCGTTGATAGCTGAGTTGATACGTTCGATGCCATTTATCATAGTGGCGAATATCATTGAAGGCGGTGCGATATAAGGTGGATTGCTGCTGCTCAAACGAGCGATCAGTGACCTCCCCCGTATAGCTATACGAATCGCGTGCCGGATTTCTGCCAGGAATGACATAGCTCACAAAGCCCGTATTTTGTACTTCTGACAAGCGCAACACACTGCTGAGCCGATGCCCACGGCTGTTGACCCAGCGCCGATCAAAGCCAAGGGTGACACGCGCCCCAGTGTCAGTACCATACCCCACCCCAAGCTGGTAACGGTTGCGATTATTGGGACTGAGGGAGACTTCAATAGGCACCTCTTGATTGTCAGCTTGTTGCCATTGTGGGGAGACTTCAACACTACTAAAGTAGCCACTGCCAGCAAGATCAATTTGTAGCTCAAGGAGGCTTCGGGTGGTGAATGGCTGGCCTGATTCATATTGGACAAAGCGATGCAACAGCTCGTCTTCTAAAAATGAACAGCAGAAAGAGGTTGGCCCAAACTGGTAGCGTTCACCGGAATCAAAGAGCAAGGTAGCGTCTGCCGTTTGAGTTGTCGTTTCAACGTGGACCTCGTGTTTGAGGAGTTCAGCATCGTAATACCCTCGTTCTGCCGCAAGACTACGCAAGCTCGTTTTGAGGCGTTCATAAGATTGATGCTCGAAGACTTGCCCGGTTTGGGGTTTGAGCGCAGTGACGAGTTTCTTGAACGCGGCGTCATCTTCAGCAGCGCCACGAATATCTACCGTTACCTGATTGTAGGTAGTGACGTTACCTAGCTCTACCTGATATTGAATCAGCCAAACGTCAGCGGTTTGGTTGATCTGATGCTGCACGCTAGCGTTATAGAATCCAAATGGCTCCAAGGCTGATAAAATCTCTTGCTCGCCCTGACGAGCAAGATAACGCACGCGAAACAATGAAGGCACTTGCTTGTTTTCAAGCTCTTTTAAGCTCAAAAAAAGCTGCGCATTACGTAACAGTTCATCCTCAATGCCGGTAATTTCTACCTTTAAAATTGCCTCGGAAGTTTGCCAGCGAGTTTGCGCGTGGGCTGGCACAACAATAACCATCATTAGGAAAATAACCCATTGCTGGATGTAACGCATTCCCATATCCTTGGCTTGACCTTCTCTTGCTCACGATTCAATGATTGGCAGTATACCACTGTGAATTGCGTGAAGTGGTGAAAAATAACGCAATCAATTGTGTCTTAAGCACAAATTGCTTGCCACTCTCTATTTGAACAGTATAATTCAGACCCATGTTGCAGGGGTGTAGTTCCAATTGGTAGAACAGCGGTCTCCAAAACCGACGGTTGGGGGTTCGAATCCCTCCACCCCTGCCAGTCTCATAACGAAAGATAACACTTCTTTCAGCCACGCAATTGGGTTAGGCTAAAGCCCATGACTGCAGAATTATTCACAACCTCTCAAAAACAGGCACTGGCTGCACTAGGTGTGCGAGCTTGGCAAGTGCGTCAACCTGATCCTTCACCCAATGGTGACGTGGCGCCTGCTGCAACCCATACGTATCGTGTCGCCGACTGGTTGTTGGTGATGCCAACGCCAATTCCTGTACAACGTTCTCAATGGCTACTCGATCTATTCACTGTGTTAGGCGTTGATGGCACTACTTTGACCCAAGTGGCTCCAACCTTTCAAGAGCAATGGGAAGTGACGCGAGTCCTTGATTTGTCAGCCGCTGCAATGAATGCTCCTGACCTTCTCCTGAAGCGCCAGCTGTGGCAGCATCTCCAACGTGTATTAAGCGCCGATGCAATTCAACATTCATGAGCTCCACGAGTGGGATGAAACCATTGCCGAGATTGAAACTGCGGCCGTTGAACTGCCGTGGTCGCAAGCCAATCTTGCCTCGTGTTTTAGTCCTTCTTATCGGGTATTCGGACTGTATCGCGAATCTCAGCCACAACTCATCGGTTACTTGATCTTGCATCAGCCACTTGCTGATGAATGGACCATAATGAATATCGTGGTGGCGCCAGAATTTCAGCGGCAGGGGATTGGTACGCGGTTGGTTGACTATGTTTGCCAATTAGCGCAGCAGCAAGGGGCGTGCATTTGGTTAGAAGTGAGGGAATCAAACCAAGTCGCTATTCGGCTTTATCAAAGGCTTGGGTTTATGTATCGCGGCTCTCGCAACGATTACTACCCCACTGCCACAGGCCAGCGAGAAGCGGCGGTATTAATGTGCTGGGAACCGACTCATGGGTCACGATGAAGGGGTATAGCTGGCACAAAACTTGGCTTGTAGTAATTGAATAAAGGCTAGTGTATCCGGGTCACGAATCGAATAAAAAATCGTTTGTGCTTGTTTTCGAAACTGCACTAATCCTTGTTCCCGCAGCACCGCTAAATGTTGGGAAAATGCCGAAGCGCTGAGCGGTACATATTGATTCAACTCACCCACACTTCTTTCCCCATGGGCTAATCGACACAAAATTTGTAGCCGGTGTTCATTGGCAAGAGAGCGGAGAAATGCAGCGGCATTTTTTGCTTCATGTGCTGGCAAATCGAGCGGTATATCTTGAATCATCGTCATTCTCTTTCGTTGTCTAAGTCATTCACTATCACATGAGTTGAACCAAGCCTTGGTAACACCGTACTGAAGGGAATACCTCCACTAACCTGAAAGTGGTAGCCCCGGTTTACTCCTTCATTTCACTCGCACTCAGCCCCCCATGCTGTATTCTATAACTATCAAAAAACACATCATAAAAGGGGTGTTGATATGGCGAATATTAACCAATTTAAATCATGCATTCTTGCAGTTTCTTCGGTCTTGGCAATCATTTCTGGCGCTGCCTACGCAGATGCTGGGGAAGCAGTATACAAGAAAAACTGTATGGCTTGCCACCAAGCAAATGGGCAAGGGATGGCAGCGGTCTTTCCACCGCTTGTCGACAACCCGAATATCAAAGATAACCCAGAGTATATTGCTGAAACTGTCGTCAAAGGCAAGTCCGGCGCGATTACTATCAATGGGGCAACTTATAACGGCATGATGCCCCCCATGGCATACATGACTGACGCCGATATTGCAGCGGTTGTGAATTATGTGAATAAAAAGTTCGCAGGTGGCTCGAAAGAAATTTCAGCAGAAAACGTCAAAGCGATTCGGTAACTATTTTTACATCCATTGTCATGGAGACAACCTATGAAAACCTTCTTTAAAAGTGCAGTAGCCAGTGCCTTACTTGTGTCGATTGCAGGAATCCCAGTCAGTGTTGACGCTCATGTCCCATTGAAACACGACACTGAGTACGTCATCGACGGCAAAATTTATGGCATGCCAAAAGCGAAGATCTATCGCGAAGAGTACAATGGCCCAGCCGTGGTGGGGGACTACGTCACCATGGTGCCTCATCTTGCTGAGCTCGATTACGTTGGTAATAAAGAGCATGAAGTACGGATGGACGTATTCTCGCAGAAAGTCGAAGTTGCACCGGGTGTTAGCTATAACGCTTGGACCTTCGGTGGCACCGTCCCTGGCCCAGTATTGCACGTGCGTGAAGGTGATCGCATTGTCTTCAAAATGAAGAACCGTTCTACCGAAGAGGTGGTGATCACTAAGCCGTTTAAAGGTGCGGCGCCATTCTATCAACAAGTGGCAAATACACCATTACAGAAGCATGAGCCAGTGATTGCACCGATGCCGCACTCCATGGACTTCCATAGTGGGACTGTTGCGGCTGATGACAAGTGGGCAACGATTGCCCCAGGCGAGACCATTGAGTTTGAGTGGATTGCGAACTACCCAGGCACTTATATGTACCACTGTGGGACTTCAAGTGTCTTGATGCACACTGCAATGGGGCAATACGGTGCCGTGGTGGTATCACCGAAAGAGGGGTACCCAACAGATAAAGATGTCGATCATGAATATGTGATTGTGCAGTCTGAAATGTACCTATCACAAATGGGTGACGACTATATCTACGACCATTCTGCTGCATTAGCACGGGATCCAAGCCATGTTGTCTTTAACGGCCATGTGGCAGCGCTCAGCGAAAACCCATTGCGGGCAAACGAAGGTGATCGAGTACGGATTCACTTCCTGAATGCGGGCCCATCTGGAACTTCGAGCTTCCACGTAATTGGTGCGATTTTTGACCGGGTTTGGGCAGAAGGTGACCCACGTAATACTTGGTACGGCATGCAGACTGTCTTGTTAGGTGCCAGCAGTAGCGCAACCATCGAGTTTATTGTTCCTGAAGAAGGTCGCTACACCTTGGTTGACCACGAGTTCGCTGACGCAGAACGTGGGGCAGGTGGATTGCTTATCGCAGGTCCACGGAAGAAGTAGCAAGAGGAAACACTGATGAAAAAGTGGCTAGGTGTTATGGCATGGGTGGTGGCTGCACAAGCAGCCGCCGAGCCGGTTACCATCCCGGCAGGTCCTTATCAGCCGATTGTTGTACTGGATGAGACCGTAGCAGAGTTAGCAATGCCTGCCTTTAAGTTGGATGCAACCCCAGTCACTTTTGCTCAGTACTTGGATTTTGTGACGAAACACGAAAAATGGAGAAAGGATAAAATTGCTGCCATTTTTCACGATGGCCATTATTTAGCAAACTGGCCTGCCGCTCTGACCATTCCTGAAGGCTATGAGAAGAAAGCGGTCACACAAGTGTCTTGGTTTGCTGCACGGGCCTATTGTGCAGCCCAAGGGGGCCGCTTGCCAACGCTGAATGAATGGGAATATGCATCGCTAGTTTACCGTCAACAGCAAGGGCTCAGTGATCAAGCCTATGCCCAGCGCTTGTTTGGTTGGCATAGCAACCCCACGGCATACAGTCTGCAAGATATGGAACTCAATCATTCCCAGTTAGCCTACATGCATGACCGCGTGAATGAATGGGTCGATGATTTTCAGTTGTTAATCACGGCTGGTGATGAAACCGATATTCTATCGGGCTCTTGTGGGGATTCAGCACGTTTCTTAACGGACACAGGTGAAGCAAGTTATGCCACTTTTTTCCGCTATCAGTCACGTAGCAATTATCGTCCGCAAAGCACCACAGGAACCTTAGGATTCCGTTGCGCTTATGACATGGAGTAATGCTCATGAATAAAAGTACCATGGCAGCTTTATTAATGTTGAGTCTAGGCTGGGTTTCAGCAAGTGCTCAACAAGCCCCTCAACATCATCACGACCATAGCCATCATGTGACCATGGAGGCAGCCAGTGTGAATCAGAGTGATTCCATCTATCACTTAGATGGCCTCTGGCAGACGCACCGTGGTGAGACCATTGAATTAAGTCAGTTACAAGGCTCGCCGGTTGTCATTTCAATGATTTACGGCAACTGCGCGACGGCTTGTCCGGTGTTAGTGAACGATGCCCGACGGATTTACAGCGCATTGCCGCCCGAGTACCAGCAGCATGTGAAACTGGTCATGGTAAGCTTTGACAATGATCGCGATACGCCAGCAGCGTTGGCAGACTATGTGGAACGGTATCAATTAAATGAGTCAGCGTGGACGTTCTTGCACGGGAATGACACCGATATCCGTACCTTAGCGACGGTGTTGGGCATTCGTTACCGATTGCGTGATGATGGTAACTTTGACCACAGCAATTTGATTACTGTGTTGGATAAACATGGCCGTATTGTGGAACGAATTGAAGGCCTCAACCGCCCCGTTGAGCCAACTGTGGCTGTGCTGAAAAAAATGATTGATGCGGGTCACGCCCACGCCCACTAAAAAATGATCTGCACGTGAGCAACGTGTAAGCATACAAAAGTGCCGCGAATTCAGGTAGAATTTGCGGCACTTTTTATTTGTTTGTGATTAAAATTTTCCCTCAAAGCGTTAAGGAATTCGGATATTTTATGTCAGATCGGGCCAAAACTATTGCTAAAGAAGTTGCGAAACGTCGAACCTTCGCAATCATCTCGCACCCGGATGCGGGTAAAACCACCATTACAGAGAAAGTTTTGTTGCACGGTCATAAGCTGCAAAAAGCCGGGACAGTGAAAGGCAAAAAGTCGGGCCAACATGCCAAATCAGACTGGATGGAAATGGAAAAAGAGCGGGGCATCTCGGTGACCACCTCGGTGATGCAGTTTCCTTATGGGGATGCCCTAGTCAACTTATTGGATACCCCAGGCCACGAAGATTTCTCTGAAGATACTTATCGCACCTTAACAGCAGTTGACTCCTGTTTAATGGTGATTGACAGCGGGAAAGGGGTTGAGGAACGAACCATTAAGCTGATGGAAGTCACCCGCTTACGTGACACGCCTATTCTTACCTTTATGAACAAGTTGGACCGTGATATTCGGGATCCTCTTGAGCTGTTAGATGAAGTAGAAAGTGTTCTAAATATCATGTGCGCCCCCATTACTTGGCCAATTGGCTCAGGCAAAAGTTTTAAAGGGGTGTACCACTTACTGAACGATGAAGTGATTTTCTATAAAAGTGGGCAAGGGCATCGCATTCAAGAAGTCGATGTTCTGCAAGGGCTTGATAACCCAGATCTTGATGCCCGTCTAGGCCCATTAGCTGACGAGCTGCGGATGCAAATTGAGCTGGTGAAAGGTGCTTCGAATACTTTTGACCATGAACTCTTTTTGGCCGGTGAGTTAACCCCTGTATTCTTTGGGACTGCGCTCGGTAACTTCGGCGTTGACCACATGCTCGATGGGCTGGTGGAATGGGCACCACAGCCATTAGCTCGAATGACCGACAGTGAGACTGAAATTACCGCCACGGAACCGGAGTTTTCTGGCTTTGTGTTTAAAATCCAAGCCAATATGGACCCCAAACACCGTGACCGCGTCGCATTCTTACGGGTGGTATCCGGTCAGTATCAAAAAGGCATGAAGTTACACCAAGTGCGCACTGGGAAAGATGTCCGTATTAGTGATGCGTTAACGTTTTTAGCTGGGGACCGTGAGCAAGTCGAAGAGGCGTATCCTGGCGATATTATCGGTTTGCACAACCATGGCACCATTCAAATTGGGGATACCTTCACTGAAGGCAGCCAGTTTAAGTTCGCGGGGATTCCAAACTTTGCGCCAGAGCTGTTCCGCCGGATTCGTTTGAAAGACCCGTTAAAGCAGAAGCAACTGTTGAAAGGCTTGGTGCAGCTTGCCGAAGAAGGTGCGGTGCAGGTATTCCGTCCGTTAACCAATAACGATTTATTGGTAGGCGCGGTGGGTGTGCTGCAGTTTGATGTGGTGGTGCACCGTTTAAAAACGGAATACAACGTGGAAGCAATTTACGAGAACGTGAACGTGGCAACCGCCCGCTGGGTGGAAAGCAACGATGCGAAGAAGCTGGATGAGTTCCGTCGTAAGGCGGAGATGAATTTGGCGTTGGATGGGGGGGATAACCTAACCTATATCGCACCAACCATGGTCAATCTGAACTTAGCCATGGAACGCTACCCAGATATTACCTTCCACCAGACACGAGAACATTAACCGGCTTGAGGATTCGACGGCATCATGAAATTAATAGACAGTCATTGCCATATTAATTTTGATGCCTTCGAGGGTGACCGCCAACAGGTGGTCCAGCGCGCGCTCGATGTGGGAATCAAAGCGCTGGTGGTGCCAGGGGTGAGTCGCCAACAAAGTTCACGTACCGAGTGGCTTCATGATTGTCAAAACCTACGCCTAATTCAGGGAGTAGGGCTTCACCCTTATTTTATTAACGAGCATCAGCCGAGTGACCTTGAGTGGGTGGCGACACAGCTCCAACAGAATGCCATGGCCTTGGTGGGCGAAGTGGGGCTTGATGGGGTGGTGCCGCAAGTTGAAAAGCAGCATGAGTTATTCGTCGCTCAGTTGGAAATGGCCATTCAATGGCAACGGCCGTTGATTTTGCATCATCGCCAAAGTCAGGCAGAACTCCTCCGGTTGATTCAACCTGTTGCCGCTCAACTCCCTCCTAACCCAGGCATTCTGCATGCCTTCAGTGGCAGTTATGAACAAGCGATGGCCTGGGTAAAATTAGGTTTCATGCTAGGTGTCGGGGGAACAATCACTTATCCTCGAGCACAAAAAACTCGGCGCGCGTTGGCGCAGGTCCCGCTGGAATTTTTACTGCTAGAAACCGATGCACCTGACATGCCATTATCGGGATTTCAAGGGCAGCGGAATGAGCCAGCTCAGGTGGTGCGGGTGCTGGATGAATTGAGTCAGTTGCGGCAGATGCCGCGCTTGGAGTTAGCAGAATGCCTATGGCGCAATGCCCAGCGCCTATTCGGGCTGGCTGATTGAGGTTGGTTGTCGGTAACGCCACCGATGATAGGTAAAGGCGATAAAAATACCGGCGATGAGCGCAAACCCTAATAAAAATTGTCCGTAGAACGCTAAGTACTGATGAATACGAACCGGTTGTTCCAGTAGCGCCTGCTCATCAATAAATAGCGTGAGGTAGCCATCGTGTCGCGCCCCAGCTTGAATTTCTTCCACCAGGACTAAGGTTGAAGGAGAATGGAGTTCTGCTTGATGGGGGGCTGTGGAAACGATCAGTTGCCCGTAGCGGTCATGAATTTGAGCACCAACAATAAAGGGTTGCTGGTGCAACTGCTCAATTAAACTCTCGAGATTGGTCGCGTCATTGTCGTGAATCCAGTGGCGCGCTTCAGCCGCCGCTTGCTGCGCTGTCAAACTCATGAGTTGATGGCTATAGGATTGTAACTCACGCAAGCTCGTGCTCTGCATGGAACCCCAAAACTGTTCGATGAGCACAATGAGGATGATCGCGAGCGCCAGGCGACGGCCACTCCGATAGATAAGTTTGAAGATGTTGGTGACATGATCAGGAACTTTTAGCATGGGGCAAATATACGCTGAATGGCCCCGTGAAGGCAACCAACTTTGTATGAAAAGCATGGCACTCAGATGTGGTAGAGTGGGGCATCATTTAAATTTCAGGGTTTCATCATGGCAAAAACAAAAACAGCCTATGTGTGCAATGACTGTGGGGCCGATTACGTTCGCTGGTTAGGGCAGTGTACGGAATGTAAGGCGTGGAACACAATTACAGAAGTTCGCTTGGGCAGCCAACCAAGCGGTAGCAGAAACCGCCAAGGATATGCCGGCTCTACGCTCGCTAAAGTGCAAACCCTGAGTGAGGTGGATCTTCAGGAGTTGCCTCGATTTAGTAGCAGTTTTGCAGAGTTCGACCGAGTGTTAGGGGGTGGCATTGTGCCGGGCTCCGCCATTTTAATTGGCGGCTCACCTGGAGCTGGGAAAAGTACGTTATTGCTACAGACCATGTGCCGTCTGGCGGAACAGATGAAGGTATTGTACGTGACCGGGGAAGAGTCCCTGCAACAGGTTGCCTTGCGTGCTCAACGGCTTGGCTTGCCGACCAATAATCTCCGGCTGTTGGCTGAAACGTCGGTGGAGATTATCTGTGATTTGGCGGATCAAGAGCAGCCTAAAGTGATGGTGATTGACTCCATTCAGGTAATGCATTTAGCGGATATTCAATCTGCCCCGGGGAGTGTCTCTCAAGTACGTGAAAGTGCGGCGTATTTGACTCGTTATGCAAAGCAAAAAGGCGTGGCCATTGTGATGGTGGGACACGTCACGAAAGAAGGTTCTTTGGCAGGGCCGAAAGTGCTTGAGCACTGCGTGGACTGTTCCATTTTATTAGAAGGGGATACGGACTCAAGATTTCGCACCTTGCGAGGGCATAAAAACCGTTTTGGGCCAGCCAATGAAATTGGTGTATTTGCGATGACGGGACAAGGCTTGAAAGAAGTGACGAACCCGTCCGCAATATTTTTGCAACGCGGCGAACAGCATGGCAGCGGTTCGGTGGTGATTGTGGTGTGGGAAGGAACACGGCCTTTGTTAGTTGAACTCCAGGCCTTGGTGGATACCAGCCAATTGGCGAATCCACGGCGGGTTGCGGTGGGAATGGAAACCACCCGCTTAGCCATGCTATTGGCCGTCTTGCATCGTCATGGTGGGCTGCTGATGGCCGATCAGGATGTGTTTGTGAACGTCGTGGGCGGCGTTCGGGTGATGGAAACGGGGGCTGACTTAGCGTTGTTGCTTGCCATTGTTTCAAGTTTCAGAGAACAAACGCTGCCGCGCGATTTAATCGTGTTTGGTGAAGTGGGGTTATCCGGGGAAATTAGGCCAGTCCCGAATGGGCAGGCGCGTTTGCAAGAAGCCGCGAAACACGGATTTCGTAAAGCAATTGTGCCCCTTGCGAACTGCCCGAAAGAACCGATTGCGGGCATGGCAGTGGTCGGTGTTCGGACCCTTGAAGAAGCGCTGGATGCTTGCGCAGACTGATGCCACTAGGAAATCAGTCTGCTGGCAAATAATTCACTGGTGTCAGCGTTAATGCTCTTGACGCCATAAATCAGGCAGTTTGAGAGCTGGCGCCGGAGCCATCTGTTGGCTGCGGGTTGATACACTATCGAACTCCACCATGGTTGCCGGGCAGCTTGCGTGGCTCATATGGTGTGCGGCGGTCAACAACATCGGGTCATTGGCCGCTCCCCAGTCCCCTACCAACACATCATCGGCATAACAATTCGGTGTTAACCCGTCAAAGTAACGCCCCTCATTGTTCGCGTTGACGGTTTCAAAGTTGACGACAAAGGTGCGTTTATCACATAAGCGATCAGGAATTTGTCCCACGGGTTTCCCGCAAGTGGGTTGGCCAATCACAACCACCTCAATATGAGGTTCCAGGGCGTTGATGATGAGCTCCGATGAAGAGCAACTTGCTGCCGTGGTTAACACATAGACACGGTCTAGATCGAGTTGGCGAATACCATCATACAGCTGGAACTTCTCAACAAAGTTAGCACTCGCATTGTTGGCATTGAAAAGATATTTAGCGAACACTTCCCCGATAACGTGATCGCCCGCAGCTTGCGTTGCTGCTTGGTTAGCATAGCGGGTTAAGCCACCACCGTTATAACGCACATCAATGATCAGTTCATCCACTCCTTGCAACTGATTGTAAGCAAAGTTGAGATCTTCACCCGTACGATTGATAAAGCTATTCAGCACAAAGTAGCCGACTTCTTTCTCTTCAACAGTTAACCGAGATGCGGCCAGAACCGTATTGGTTTCTACCGTGACTTTGGTTAATACAGCCGAAGCACTGGCCCCTTCAAGGTCCTGCCACGTTAATTCAACACTGACACCTGCCTCGGCTTCACCTAGCGCTTGCTCATAACGATTCTCAGCGAGTAGGGTTTGCACGGATTCACCACCGATATGGGTTAATTCATCGGACCGTTTCATCCCCGCGGTTGCTGCTGGCGAGTTGGCATAGACATAATTGACAAATACGCGATTGTCGGGGGTAATGCGTGAGGCGAACCCAAAACCAACGTACTCCGCGGAAACAAAACGATCCTGATATTCTTGCTCAGTTAAAATGAAACTGTAGCGGTCTTCAGGAATCACTAAGGCATCCAGCAATGCATAGACGCTATTGTAATTTTGCGGATTGACGTTGGTTGGCATGTCGTCATTCCAGAGATAATTAGCCTGCATGTAGTTGTAGAAACCATTGAGTTCATTGCTCAGGCTGCACTGGTCAGCAACGGGTGGCACTGGGACGCTGGTATCACTGTCACTGCCACCACAACCTGCCAAGAGGATGCTACTGATAATACTTGATAAGATAAGTTTAGTTGGTGTATTCATAAGTCCCATCTCTAACGTCGTCGTTGGATTCGCTATCAAGATGACAGATTTTTAACCAAATCTCCAAATTTTGATACGTGACGGATGAAATTAATTTTGGCACACTGCCACCCTGTTGCAAGAAGTGAGAGTCGTATATGACAGCAGTAATGATTGACCTTGAAGGGACAGAACTTACCGCAGAAGAGCGGGAACTGTTGGCTCATCCAGCGGTGGGTGGGGTGATTTTCTTTACTCGAAACTATGAAAATCAACACCAGTTGGCTGACTTGGTGCGTCAGACCCGTGCTACGGCAAGGAATCCACTCATTTTAGCCGTTGACCACGAAGGTGGCCGAGTGCAGCGGTTCCGCGAAGGATTCAGTCAACTGCCGCCGATGGCAGCCATCGGCCGCGACGCTTCGTCCCCTGAACAAGCACTCCATTGGGCCCAAGAGTTGGGCTGGTTGATGGCCAGTGAAGTCATGGCGATGGATATTGATATTAGTTTTGCTCCGGTTCTTGATGTTAATGGAGTGAGTGAAGTGATTGGTGACCGGGCCTTTGCGACCACAGCGGAGCAGCTTATTCCAATTGCTCGCGCTTTTATTCGAGGCATGCGGCAAGCTGGGATGAAGGCGACGGGCAAGCATTTCCCCGGTCATGGCTCAGTACGTGCTGACTCACATTTTGAAATACCGATTGATAACCGTAGCTGGGAAGAGATTCGTCATACCGATTTACCTCCGTTTGTGGAGTTAATTCATTGTTTGGATGGCATGATGCCGGCCCATGTCATTTACCCAGCAGTGGATGATAAACCCGCCGGATTCTCCAGTCTTTGGTTACAAGATATTCTGCGTTCCCAATTGCAGTTCGACGGGGTTATTTTTAGCGATGATTTAGGCATGGCTGGCGCTGCAGTAGCAGGGACGATGGCTGAACGCGCTCATGCGGCACTGGATGCTGGTTGTGACATGGTCTTGGTCTGTAATGACCGTGCTGGCGCGATCACGGTCATTGATGCTGTGGCGGACCGAGTGGCCCAGAATCTCGCTGCTGCCACTCGTTGTTATCAGCGCTTAAGTAAGCCTGCGGGAATGGCCATGCAAATTTTGGTGAATCATCCACGTTGGCACAGCGCGCAGGCTATTTTGGCTGAAATGAGTGCGGCCCGTCAGGCACTTTCCTCTTCATAAGCAAGAGGATCAACCACCTGATTAGCGGCAAACGCCGCTAATCGTTCGCTACAGGCCGAGCATTTGCCACAGGCTTTTTCGCGCCCGTTATAACAGGTCCAAGTTTGGCTGTAATCCAAATCCATCGCGAGCCCAGCCGCAAGAATCTCTGCCTTGTCAGAGTGCAGGTAAGGCACTTCAATGCGGATCGGCTCATAGTTTGCGATTAAGCTGACCGCATTCATCTTTTCCACAAATTCCGGCCGGCAATCAGGATAAATATCGTGGTCTCCTGAATGGGCGCCATAATAGACCGCTTCAGCTTCAATACTCACGGCATAGCCAATAGCGAGTGAGAGTAAAATCATATTGCGATTCGGCACCACCGTTGAACGCATGTTGTCTTCGGCATATTCGCCTTCAGGAATTGCGATATCCGAGGTTAATGAACTGCCTGCCAGCAAGCTATTAATGGCCGTGATATCAACCACTTTATGTGGAATATTGAGTTGCTGGCAAACCTGAGCTGCGGCATCGAGCTCGCGTACATGGCGTTGCCCATAATTGAAGCTAATAGCGAAAATTTCATGTCCTTGCTGCAATGCATGATGAAGTACGGTGAACGAATCCATGCCACCGGAATAAATAACGACAACTTTTGCCATGATTGGATCCTAATTTGCTGCAATCTACGTTAGAATTTGTCCGTTATTGTATCGTAATTCTGAGATTTGATGTTGGAGAATCCTATTAATACGCTCTATCCACTGAACGAAGTGTTTCAGACCATCCAAGGAGAAGGCACTTACACTGGTGTCCCGGCTATCTTTATTCGTTTACAAGGTTGCCCAGTCGGCTGCCCGTGGTGTGATACGCAGCATACGTGGGAGCAGCGGGCCGAGGACCAAGTGCCGCTTACGGCGATAGTCGAAAAGCCTGCAGCAAGTTCAACGTGGGCGCAGGCGACGGCAACAGAAATTGTGGCCTTGCTACAAGACAAAAAATACACCGCCAAGCATGTTGTCTTAACCGGTGGCGAACCTGCAATGTATGACTTGCTGGAATTATGTGAGGTGTTGGAAAGCGCCGGTTACCGTCTGCAAATTGAAACCAGTGGTACTTTTCCATTGCGGGTCAGTCCGCAAACTTGGGTGACGCTATCGCCCAAAGTTGATATGCCAGGTGGGTTGTTAGTGCGTGCGGATTGTATGAATCGTGCCGACGAGATCAAATATCCGGTGGCGATGGAAAAGCATATTGACGAGCTGGATAATCTCTTAAAAGTGTGTCCGCCACGCGCTGGGGTAACCATTGCCTTGCAGCCAATTAGCCAGCGTCCGCGAGCAACCGAATTGGCAATTCAAACCTGCATTGAACGGAATTGGCGGCTGTCAGTTCAACTTCATAAGTACCTTCACATAGAGTAAGCGATTGCTTACTTTCTTCTGACCTACCTATATTCACGACTACACTGAGCTTCTCAACCGTTTAAATTGGAAGGAAGCTCAGCATGTGGCAGGAAGCTAATAGTTGTCCTCCCCCGCATACAAGTTGGCGGGTACGAGGACAAGGCATGACCGAATATATCATTATTGTTGCCTTGGTTGCGGTTGCTGCAATTGGGGTTTACTCGTTACTCGGGAAAGCGGTCCGTGGCCAAGTGGCAGGGATTGCCAGTGAAGTGACAGGACAAAGTGCTAATAGCCAGTTGAATACAGCACGCAGTGCGGCGCGTCGAGCGAACACCTTAAGCCGACAAGATGTGAACTTAGGTAATTATGATGAAGTTACCGAGTCGGGCAACTAAGTTCACTTCAGCGGCGGGGTATGTGAGCATTCTCACGCTCCCTGTCATTGCTGCCGTGTTGCTGTTGCTGCTGGGCAGTGCCACCCAGCAACACCGGATTCAGCGGCAATGGTATCTGCAAAGTGCTGCCGACACCATGGTGTTGAGTGCTGCCACTATCATGGCCCGTGAGTTTAATCTTTTAGCCATTGTGAATCGCGCGCTCATTGCCAATCAAGTGACGCATGGGCAACTGCTGGGGTTGAGCAGCTGGTACAGTCATCTGGCAACGGCCGCATTGCGGCTCGCGACGGTCAGCAGTGTCATTCCCTACGTGAATGTGATTACTCGCTATTTAGCGACCATGATGCAACGGCTTGAACAGCCACTACAGATGATGATTCAAGCTGCATTAAGCATGCAGCAGGTGGTGGAAACCGTATTACAAACGTCGCAGTGGTTGATTCGTTCTTCCTTCGCCATGTTGATCCCGCAAACACTTGCTGAAATTGCGCGGCAACAACAACTCACCCATCAACCTTGGGTTCTGCTTCATAGCCCTGGAGTGGTGGAGTTTCCGTGGCTTTGGTGGCGGGCGGTGACACCAACATCGGCGACCAATGATGAGCATTTATTTGCCGATATGGTGACCGCCAGCCAAGATCCATTCTCACAGAATCGCAGTTATCGATGGTTTGATGCTGGCCTAGTGAAAGTCGAAAAAACAGGCGGCAGTGATTTGCAGGTGGAGCAGTATGGGCGCTGGAGCTGGCAGGCGCTGGATACGGTCGCAGTGCATATTAATTTACTGTTTACCCGTCAGGAGATCCCCTGGGGCTATGGTGCGGCCTATCAAACCAATGCAATCACCCGCTTAACCCATGATGGCTTTGGACGAAGCCGCGCTATCAATCGCCGTACTTCATCCATGGCGTTGAGCCGGCAAAAAAATTATGGGGTGATTCAGGCGCCGCATTACTTCAATCAAACGGCCTTAGCGCCAAGCCAATGGCCCAGTGTCATCCTGCAGTTTGATGGGGTGGTTGCAAAAGCAGGACTGCAGTTTTCCCGTCCTGAGCCGATCCCACGAAAGGATGGTCGGCAAGAACGCGCAAATTTATTCAATCCGTTATGGGAGCCGGAATTACAACCGCTGCAGGCGAGCGAAAAACTAATTTTGGAGCGTTTTATATGAGGCAAGGAAGCAAACAACAACGAGGCCAAGGTTTCGTGGAGCTACTCATCTTAACCAGTCTGTTAGGACTCACACTGACGTTCAGCGTCACTCAATTGAATCAGGCGTTGACCGAACAGCATGAGCAGTTGGATACCCTCAAGGCAAGTATTTTGCAGCCAGTGCCACAACCCACGTGGCAACGGCATGCCAAGGACCCTTTTACTCGGCAAGTGGCACCAATCATCCAGCCGTTGCAGCGTTATACGCAGTTGAATGTGGCTCTGGATAATTTGTACAGCGTGGCGGGCGATCATCCCCATTATCAATTGGCTCGCTTGGTAGATGGCTGGCAGGCACAACGGGCAAATGACTTAATCAGCATGCCGCAAAGCTTAACCTTGAGTCATTACTTGGAGCAGTTAGGCATTGGCCCCTTGCTTAACTTTATCGGGCACTTGCCAATGGCCAAAGAGTTGGCTGCTGGTCAGCTGCAATTTGGCAAGATAGCACCAGATGTGACGCCATTTGAACTGCGCTGTTGGAATGATCTATGTCGACAATAACTGCATGGTTGCAACAGCATGCACAACAGCTTGCGGAAGCTGCAACAGGAGTGTTGTGGCAATTACATGAGCCTCAGCTACTCGCGCAGCTGGTGAGTCTTTTCGCTTGCACGTCAATTGCTGACTTGCCGCATCAATACTTATGCCACACCCAGCCCAACGAAATTTGGCATGTGCATGAAGTGGCGGGGCAAGCCTATGCCCATTCTTTTACAGTGGCAGAAGCTGCTCCTGTAGCGCGCACGTCATGGTTGGGTGAGTTGGTGATTGAACAATGGTTCGATCACTATCGGTTAGAAATTTATCAGTCTAGTCACCCAACCTCATCCTTAAAACAGGCAGCGAAATTACGTTTAGCACAACGAATGCGGTCATTAACGGAGGTCACCCATGGACGGTATCATGCCCAGTTGGCAAATCCTGAAGCATCCTTGCTCTTCATCCCAGCAGCAAAAAGTAACTACAGCGTGCTTATCACAACGGGGGCAAAGCGCCGTTGAGCTATTGATTTTGGTGAGCTTGTTGCTGGTCGTTTGGCAAGCACCTTGGGCTGGACAACAGGTAACCATTCTTAGTTACGGGAAGCGAGTTGTTGGCGTCATTGCGCAACGGGTCGATTGGATTTGGAATTATTTTCTATTAAACCCGTTGGTTGGGTGATGGCGAATGCTGAATTTTGGGCGCTATAAACTGTGGTTGCTGGTGGGCGGAAGCCTATTGTTAAGCCTGGCTTGCTATCACTTGATCCAGCAATACATTGACGAAAACACGCAACGCCAAGTTTTGCAACAGCAAGAAGTGGAAGCTGCTGTGCTGGTGAGCCAACGTGATTTAATGGCCGGGGAAACCATTCAAGAAGAGTATTTGGTGGTGCGGAATTACCCCCAACGTTTGGTGCAAGAAACCTGGCTGCGACCAAGTGATGCAGTCGCGATTATCGGGTTAACAACCAGCCGTTTTGTGGAACGAGGCGAGCCTTTTACTGCTGAAGCCATTGCGGTCGGGCGGCAACTTGGGCTCGCAGGACGACTCAGCGCCGGTCGTTATGCGGTGACCGCTCAAGTTTCGTTGCAGCAGCTTCACCATGGGCTATTACAGGTAGGGGATTGGGTCACCTTGCGGGGGCGCAATTATTTATCCGAGCAAGCGCCCGTTGAATTGGTCAATATCCCCGTGATTGCTTTTGACCAATTTGAGACGACTCAGCATATCGATATGCAAGTGGGTGGGTACTTACCGACCACGATTACCTTTGAAATGACGGCTGAGCAGGCACAGCAGTTTGAGCAGATTCGGCAGCAAGATTTCGCGCTATGGTTGCAACATGACAATGCTTATCAACCAAGCGTTCAGGTGCGGCCGATTAAGATTCATTGGTTTGCCACGGATAGGGCGACACAGCATGAACTATTTTAATTTATTGGGTTGGCTTCTGGCCATGAGCATCAGCTCCACAGTGGTTGCGAGCGAAACAGTCCGGCTGCAGGTGGGAGCAACGCAACTCTTGCAATTGGAACACGTGAGCCATGTGGTGGTGGGTGACGAAACACTGCTACAAGTTGAGCTCATTGAGCCTCATGATTTGGTATTAAAAGCGGTCCAAGCAGGACAAACAGAGCTTATTTTACGTCATGACTCGGGGGAGTTTACGACCCTTGCGATCCATATTAGTGCGCGTCCCAATGTGAGTGAAACAGCGCAGCTAGCGTGGTTGCACAAGTCCTTTCCGCAATTGACGATTCAGCATCACGAAGGCTTGGTAGAAATTAGCGGGCAATTGCCTTCCAATGCCTATCAACAGGTGCAACAGGTCGGCGAAAAATACCCCCACTGGTTACTTCTGTTACAAGAAGTTCCGGTGCCCATGCAGGCCATGATTGAATTACATGTCCGAATTTTGGAGGTGAAACGGCAGCGTGCGGAAAGTTTTGGCGTGAAATGGCCAAGTTCGGTGGCTGGCCCTACCATTAGTGATGACACCTCGCCGTGGTTGGATTTCCCCATTCTATTGAACTCCACCGTGAATTTGTTAGTGCAAAGTGGTCATGCTCGTGTGTTAGCAGAGCCGCGGCTGATGGCTGCCAGTGGTGGCCAAGCAGAATTCTTGGTGGGTGGCGAAATTCCAATTCCGCAGCTGAGCGCGCAAGGGGTTCCTGATTTGGAATTTCGCGATTATGGCATTTCGCTTTCGATGTCACCGACCGATTTAGGGCAGGGGCAGGTGTCCACCTTGATCCAGGCGGAAATCAGTACCATCGATCCGGCTACGGCAGTACAAGGGATCCCGGGAATGTTAACCCGCCGAGTCAGTAGTTTACTTACCGCTGAAAGTGGTGAGGCCATCGTGTTATCTGGATTATTCAGTCAGGAGCAGTCCCAGCACGCTGATTTGTTTCCCGGCTTAAATCAACTTCCGATTCTTGGCGAGCTTTTCACCTCACGCGAGTTCCGCTCCGCGCAAACTGAGTTTGTGGTGGTCGTGACCCCCACGTTGATGACGCATAAAAAACAGCAACAACAAGCCCATCAACAGGCGCAACAAGATATCGAAGCGTTTCGTCAGGCAATTCAATGTGTGGGGCTTTATGACGAAAACTAACCGAGAAGCCGCAGGGCAATACCTTCGTCGCACGTTGCAGCGGAGTCAGCAAAATATTGAGGCCATGACGCCGTCAGAACTTCATCAACACGCATTGACCTTACTTGATGGCTATCGTTTGACGTTGCCATCGGAACAAGCCAGTCAACTGCTCCCGATCATGAAGGAAATCGTCAATGACTGCATTGGGTTAGGTCCATTAACACAGTTGTTACAAGACCCCAGCATCAGTGAAATTATGGTCAATGACTACCAGACAATATTCATTGAGCGGCAGGGACAGCTGGTGGCGAGTGAGGTTGCCTTTGCCAGTGAAGCTGAATTGCTGCGAGTGATTGAGCGAATTATTACCCCACTGGGACGGCGCTTAGATAGTTCACAACCTATGGTCGATGCGCGGTTACCCGATGGCTCTCGGATCAATGCTGTGTTGGGGCCATTAGCCTTAAAAGGAAGTTGTTTAACTATCCGGAAGTTTCTTGCCAAACAGCTCGAACTGACCGAGTTAGTGACACAAGGAGCACTATCAGCAGCTGCGGCTGACTATTTACAGCAGTGCATGCTCACGCGCCGTAACCTGGTGATTGCTGGCGGCACAGGAACTGGAAAAACCACCTTGCTGAATACCTTGGCAAGTTTAATACCAGCCGACCAACGGTTGGTCACTATTGAAGATGCGGCTGAGCTTAAGCTGGCGCATGAGAACCTGATTGCGTTGGAAGCGCGCCCAGCAAATGCCGAAGGTCAGGGGCAAATTACCATCCGAGAATTGCTGATTAACGCACTGCGCATGCGGCCCGATCGAATTATTGTTGGCGAATGTCGTGGTGCGGAAGCACTGGATATGTTGCAAGCGATGAACACCGGACACGAAGGCTCCTTGACCACCTTGCATGCCAATAGTGCTCGAGAGGCGTTACAGCGCTTGGAAGTGATGGTGTTGATGGCTGGCTTTGATATTCCGCTGATGGCAATTCGGCAGCAAGTGGTGGCCTCCGTCGATGTGGTGGTTCATATCAAACGAACCTCTTCTGGTCAGCGGGTGATCCATGAAATTTGTGAAGTCACGGGGTTTGATGCCAATGTGATTCAAATGAATCGCATGTTCTATCGTGAAGGCGAGCAGTGCCTTGCAACAGGAGTGCTGTCGGCATGGACATCATGACCCGCTTTTTTATCGTGCTCACAGGCACCACGGTCATTTTTAGTGGTCTTTATGCCTTTTCATTAGGGATTCGTCGATGGCGTAAGCCGGCTCAATATTGGCTAACCGAAAGCACGGAAAGCTCATTGGATGCGTTTCTCATTTATGTACCCGCAGAAGTATTTTGGCAACGTTTACTGGGATTGCTGTTGCCTATTTTGTTTCTATTAACCTTCCTATTTTCATTGTGGACCAGTGTGGGGGCGGCGCTCGTTGTGGGCGTCTCGATTTTCTTATTAAAGCGCTCTTTGTTACTACGGCGCTATCGATTAATCACCAACCAATTACCTGATGCAATCGATTTATTAGTAACGGCCATGCAGGCGGGTCTTAGTTTTTCAGCGGCGTTGGAGCGCAGTACTCCGCAACTGCCAGCACCATTACGCCATGAGTGGGCACTGATGATTCGGCAATTGCGAATTGGTGAGTCGATGCATGCCGTGTTGCAACAATTTTATCAACGGATCCAAACCGAAGCCGTGTTGCAGTTATTGCTCACGATTCAGCTTGGTTTGCAGCATGGGGCGCAACAAGTTGAAGTATTGCAACGCTTGGCATTGAATCTGCGGCAACAACATTATGCCGTGGAGCGCGTAAAAAGTTTATCGGCGCAGGCGCGCATGCAAGGCAAAGTGATGGTTTTACTGCCGTTAGGGCTCTTTTTTAGTTTGCATTTTATTCATCCGGAAAACACTGAAATCTTGTTGCACACGACTCCCGGTAATTACTTAATTGGCCTTTGTTTCGTGTTGATCGGAATAGGCCAATTGCTTGTTCGACAGATATTAGGGCGTGCCTATGCCCGCTGACTGGATTCTGATCAGCACCTTAGGAGTGACCAGTTTTATTGTTATCAGTGGCTGGGGCATGGTGCTTTGGTATGGATATCAATGGCCGCAAATGCGTGGGTTGTTTCAGCGTGGGGTGGCTGGCTTGCCACCCACATTGCAGCAACGGCTCGTGCAGTTCGCTCAGCATCAAGCGATCGACCAAACCGCCGCAGGTTGGCTGCAACAACGAGTATTTTTAGCTCTCTTTATTGCCCCGTTTGTGCTGTTGCCGCTGCCGTTGTTATACAAGCTGGCCCTAGTGCTGATCTTGTTACTGCGTTGGCTGAGCGCCAAACAGCGACAACGCCGATACCTCCAACGTGTGCTAAGCCAGTGGCCGAGCACCTTAGATATGTTATCGATGTTGATTCAAGCGGGGCTATCGTTACCAGCAGCATTGCACGCCTTGCATGGCACCTCGAATCATTTAGCGAGCATGGCCGAATTGGGACATTTACATCGGTTGCAGCAAAGTGGCGCGACCTTAACGGAGGCACTGCAGGTGCTGACGCAACGAATTCCGCATGCGTGGATTAGCCTGTTTGCTGGCGCGGTTCTGCAAGCACAGCATACTGGCGGCGCCTTGGCTCAAACGTTACGAAGCCAAGCAGAACAGTGCCGCCAACAACAGCTATTAGCGGCTGAAAAGCGAGCACAAGAAGTGGCAGTAAAGCTCATGTTGCCGCTGATTTTTTGTTTTTTCCCAGTCACCATGCTGTTGATTTTGGGACCGATTCTAATTCGCTTTGCGACAGGAGGAGAATGGTGAAACAAGGACGTTTCTATGATGAGCAAAGTGGCCACTTACTGTGGCGAGAAGTACGCGTAATGGATTACTTTCCGCAACGCTTGGTGGGCATGCTCTACCATAAACTGCCACCAGCTGACGTTGCCTTTTGGTTTCCACGTTGCCGCACTATTCATACTTGGGGAATGCGCTTTCCTATCCAAGTGATTGGGCTGGATAGCGAATATCGAGTCCTCGCAGTGCACCCTCAGGTACCATCGGGGCAAGTGGTGCGAATTGCTGGCGCTGATTCCATGATTGAATGCTGTGCAAGCATCGTCCTCGATTGCCCGTTGCGGGTTGGGCAGCAATTGCAATTTCGTTGGAGTGAACAAGTGAATGAATAAAAAACTAGGGTTGCTAATTGTTAGTGGGATAGTGCTGAGTGGGTGTCAACTGACCCCCACTTCAATGGCTAACCATGAGCACATGGACACGCATTATCAAATCGCGCATAAAGCTTATCAACAAGGGGATTTGCATGTGGCTGAAGGTTATTTACATCGGGTTACCGAGGCCGAACCGAATCATGCTCCCAGTTGGTGTTTATTAGGGCATATTGGATTTCGCTTAAATCGTTACGAGGCAGCGCAGCAAGCCTATGAAAGGTGTTTGCGCATTCATCCTCAACAGCCGCTAATTTGGCATAATCTAGCTGCGCTGAGGCTGCGGCAAGCAACAGAGCTGCTCATGACAGGGTTGCCCTATTTGACCCAGGAGACTGCTCCTTTAGTCCCTCACTTCAAGCAAAACTATCAATTACTTTTGAATGAGTTGAAGTATTTGCATGGGTTGACTCTGGAACCAACGGAGGTGACTGAGCATGCCCACTAAGCAGCGTGGAATGTTTGCCCCTATGGTGGTGTTGTTTGCAGCCATGCTCGCGATGTTGGCGCTCCCTCATCAAGATGCATCCATCGGACAGTTGCAACGCTTACGCTATCAGCATGAAACCTGGTGGTTTTGGCAACAAGCTGTGGCAACGCTGCACCGTGATACTGGAACTTGGCCAGCGAGCCTGACTGAAGTGGCGCAGCACTTCCAACTTGGCGAGGTTCCCCAGTTTATTGTGGGTATTTTGCATGACGATAGGTTTGATCTTGAATGGATCGGGTTATCAGCGAGTGATTTGGAATTATTGCAAGAACTTGATACGACCGCTGTGGTGAATATCGATGGCCATATTGTCCGTAACAAGCCGGGTGAAAGTGGCGCCGAAGTGACCATGAGCTACCTGCCTAGAAGCGGGGAAGCAACGATGCTTACGGCCTTATCGTTGGCTGGGCATCAGTTGCGGGTCAACCATTTGAATGCGGAATTAGTGAACGTGACTGACAGCGCTAAAATGGCTCAAGTAACTGTGGATGAAGCGCAAATTCAG
Organism: Pseudidiomarina indica; assembly: GCF_900104245.1. Classification (GTDB taxonomy): domain Bacteria; phylum Pseudomonadota; class Gammaproteobacteria; order Enterobacterales; family Alteromonadaceae; genus Pseudidiomarina; species Pseudidiomarina indica. The sequence continues at coordinate 19,684 of NZ_FMXN01000015.1, read as the reverse complement.
CGGGTTCAGTACCATCGGGTGTTGACCGTTACAAGCTTTCACTCAGCCCCCATGCTATTGGACGAGCTCCTCAGCTTAAAAAGTCAAATTGACGCCTTGCGAGAGAAGTTATTAGAACATATGAAGCCTGAGCCTGGTCAACCTTCTCCCTATCGTCACTCATCTTGTGATTCTTGCACTTGATGGCGTTGATCTTGCGTGTGCTCAACCCGTTTTAGATCGAGGTGAAGCGCCGCCTTTGCCAGCAGATGCGCACTAATAGGAGCGGTTAGAAATAGGAAGATAGTAACTAGCAATTCGTGCAAGCTGAAACTATCCACTACTGAAAAATAAATAATTGATGCGATGAGGACACTACCGACTCCAAGCGTGGTGCTTTTCGTTGGTGCATGCAGACGGGTCAAAAAATCAGGGAAACGAGCCAACCCGATGGAACCAATTAAGGCGAAGGTGGCGCCAATAACAATCAATAGCGCGGTCAGCCACTCCAGCCAATTTGGAAGTTCGTATAAGTTCATGTGCAACCCTATTCGATAATATCGCCACGTAAAAGAAATTTAGCCGCTGCCACGGTGCCAATAAAGCCAAACATGGCAATTAATAAGGCGGCTTCAAAGTAGAACTGTGTGCCGTGCCAAATACCAAGAATAATTAATAAGGCGAGTGAGTTAATGTAAATGGTGTCGAGCGCTAAAATACGATCAGGTAAATCAGGGCCTTGATAAAGACGCCAAAGATTGAGCAGCAAGGCAACACTGAACACAATGAAGGCATATTGAAGGGCGTAAATTAGCATTTGAAAATCTCCTTCAAGCGCAGCTCGTAACGCTGTTTGATGTCACGAATCATTTGGTCGTGATCCTTCACATTCAGGGCGTGAATTAAAAGTTTAGTACCATCATGGTTAAGCTCAGCAGAGACAGTTCCTGGCGTCAATGTAATGGTGCCGGCCAGAACGGTAATAGGGATTTCACCCTGAATATCTAACGGGTATTCAATCAATGCCGGTTGAATGTTGCGTGATGGCAGCAAAATAATGATCGCAATATCTAGGTTTGATTGAACAATATCAATCATCAGTAAAATGAGATACTCAACAATTCGGAATGGACGGTGGAGCTTGGCGCGAAAATCCAATCCTCGCACTGTGAGTAATGGAATAATGATTGCAAGAATCGTCCCGAGCACAATGTGACCCGCTGAAACAGAGTTTTGCAACAACAGCCAAAACAGTAATAGAAATAAACTGAGTAAAGGACTGGGTAAGAGTTTAGTCATGGTTAGCAACTCCTCCTAAACTAGCTTCAATGTATGCTGTCGGGTTACGTAAGTCTTCAGCAATATGTTCGATGTAATGACTGATGCCATCAGCAAAGATAGTGAGACTCACCACCGCTGCGAGGAGCAGAAAAATAGCCGTTAGTTGGCCTTTTGCATGTCGCACATCACCGACTTTACCATTGAAGTTGTGCCAGAAGATACGGCTGCCAGCACGCGACAGCGAAACTAGAACTAAAAAGCTAGTTCCAAGGACCAATGGCCACAATAAGGCAACTTGTGCACCGGTTCGCGCCGCCTCCAGGATAAACAATTTACCAATGAAGCCGGAAAAGGGCGGCATGCCGATCACCGCAATGGCGGCCACAAAAAACATGCCGCTGAGGAGCCCATGCTGTGCCATACGCCGACCTTTTACAATCCGTGATGCCGTTTTGCCTCGCTGTTTGGCGATGACGTCCACAATCAAAAACAGTGCTGCCGTAATGAACGTAGAATGTAAGAGATAATAGAGTACTGCCGTGATGGAGGTTTCTGAATTCATGCTAAAGGTGGTCAGCATGGTCCCCACTGAGACCACCACTAGATAGGCAATAATCAGTCGCAGATCGCGACTGCCAATAATACCAATGCCGCCTATAGCTAGGGTTCCTAAGCCTAACCACCATAACCACTCGTAACCTAGTAGTGCAGAAGCGCCGGCATGTTCGCCAAAAATCAGGGTGAAGGTACGTAAAATAGCGTAGACCCCCACTTTGGTCATAATCGCAAATAACGCTGCAACGGTTCCGGTGGTAGTGGCGTAGGCTTGTGGAAGCCAAAAATAAAGTGGAAGGAGCGCTGCTTTCAGAGCAAAGACAATGAGTAAGAGCAGGCCACCCACCCGTGCGATGGCAGCATCATCTTGTGACAGTTGACTTAGCTTGACGGCAAGATCCGCCATATTGAGGGTGCCGGTAATGCCATAGATAATTCCGAGAGCAATGAGGAATAACGAGGAGCCGAGCAGGTTGAGCATTACATAATGCAAGCAAGAGCGCAGTTTTGATTTTCCGCCCCCATGCATCAGTAGGGCATAACTGGAAATCAGCAATACTTCAAAAAATACAAATAAGTTAAATAAGTCGCCGGTCAGGAATGCGCCCACAATGCCCATGATTTGGAACTGAAATAAGGCATGAAAATGTGAGCCGATGCTATCTTCCCCATAGCAGGCATACCAGAGGACCGGCAGTGCTAACAGTGCAGTGAGTAACACCATTAAGACGGCGAGTTTATCTGCCACAAGAACAATACCAAAGGGGGCCTGCCAACCGCCTACAGCATAAACGTGCACGCCATTCTGTACCTTGAGCGCTAAGGCCAAGGCGACAAGTATGAGTGCCACACAGGAAGTTAATCCAATTGCACGGCGGTAAGGTTGTGGATTCTCTCCCCAAGGAAGTAACAACAACAATGCTGCCAGCAGTGGGATTAAAATAGGTAAAATCACAAGGTGTTGCGACAACATCAGCGATTGCCCTCCCCATCTTTCGCTTGGGGGTCGTTCACTTCGTCCGTACCAAGTTCACCGCGCACGCGTACCGCCAAGATAATGGTATAGGCGGTCATCGCAAACCCTATCACGATAGCGGTTAAGACAAAGGCTTGCGGTAACGGGTCGGTGTATTCCGCTTGATTCCCAATGATGGGTAACTGATTCAGTACCAATCGACCCGTGGAAAATAAGAACAGGTTAACCGCATAAGACAACATGGTTAACCCCATGACGATAGGGAATGACCGTCCTCTTAAAATTAAATAAATACTGCAGGCAGTGAGAATGCCAACAGTGATGGAAAATAGCGCTTCCATTACAGATTCTCCTGTCGAGGGCGATGTTTTGTCGTCATTTGTCCAAAGTTCGCTAAGATCATTAATGTGGCTCCGATGACAGTGAGGTAAACCCCAATGTCGAACAGCATCGCCGTGGCAAATTCAAACTCCCCGACAATCGGCCAATCCACATGCGTAAACCATGACGTTAGGAAGGCATGGCCAAAGAGCCAACTTCCTAAACCAGTAAATAATGCAATCATGACACCAATGGCGGCGATAGTTTGATAGTTATAATCAAAGCGTTCTTTTACCCAATCCACGCCGTTTGTCATGTATTGCAAAATGACCGCTGAAGCGGTGATAAGCCCCGCAATAAAGCCTCCGCCGGGAACATTATGGCCGCGGAGAAGCACATAAACCGATACCATAAATGCCAATGGCAATATCATTTGGGATACGACTTTGGCCATTAGCGGATGTTTCACGTGGTGCCAAGCGCGCCCATCGGCATCACTCGATGGCATGAAAGGTCTTAAGTTATTTAACAGTTTGTGGATACCCACCGCAGCAATGGCGAGAACTGTGATTTCTCCTAAAGTATCGAACCCACGGAAGTCCACAAGAATCACGTTGACGACGTTGGTGCCACCCCCGCCTGGCACCGCTTGGGCAAGGAAAAAATCAGAAATGGACTGGAACGGGCGGGTGAGAATGGCAAAGTTCATGGCACCTACAATGCCGCCGATGAATCCAGCAATCAACAAGTCTCGCGCAACTCGCCCGCCGCTTGACGCCTTCGGTACGCGTTGCGGCATAAAGAACAGTGCCAAAATCATTAAGATAACACTGACCACTTCAACGACTAATTGGGTGAGCGCGAGATCTGGGGCTGAAAAATGGATGAAAGTTAACGACACCATTAAACCAACCACCGACAACATCATTAATGCTTTGAGTCGATGCCGATGAAATGCCGCGGTTCCGATGGCAGCAAAAGCGATCATGACAGCTCCCACCACACTAACTGAGTTGATTGGTTGTTGTGCGCGGGCCCCAGTCAGCTGACTGATTTGGTAAATTTCTGGCAGCACAAAGATAATGGTAATAATAAGGAGTGCAGCCATATATCGCTGGAGGGAGCCGGTCTCAATACGATTGATTAAGGCATCACAAAAGTTGGTCGCTGCCTTGACGATTTTAGCAAAGACATCTTTGGCATTTTGATAGTCAAATTGACGATTAAAAGTAAGCAGCTCATTGCGGTTGAGGTAGATTCCTAAGCCGCCAGCGAAGGCCAATGCACTCATCAACAAGGCATAATTCAAACCATGCCACAGTTGAATATCCACAACGAATGGCCACGGGCTCACAGCAGTCATGGCTGATTGTAAAATACCTGCGGTAAAAATCATTGGTGCAATGCCCACTACAATACACAAACCAGCAAGGATCATGACGGGCATCCGCATCATCAGGGGGGGCTCATGTGGCTGCTTGGGTAATTGCTCCGAAACTTCGTCAAAAAAGACACCATGGACAAAGCGAATGGAATAGGCCACCGACAGCATTGCCCCGACTGTGGCAAGCACCGGAATAATCCATGAAAGCCCCCCGAATAAATGTTGCTGATAGGTTTCTACAAAAAACATTTCTTTTGATAAAAAACCATTCAACAGCGGAACCCCGGCCATGGCGGCGGCGGTGATACACGCCAGTATCATGGTATAGGGCATAAATTTCCGGAGGCCACTGAGTTTTCTCAAATCACGGCTTCCTGCTTCATGATCAATGATTCCGGCAATCATGAATAAACCGGCTTTAAAGGTGGCGTGATTCAAAATATGGAACAAAGCAGCTAGTAACGCGCCACTGGAACCCAACCCGAGCAGCATGGTAATGAGCCCGAGGTGACTAATGGTTGAAAAGGCAAGTAACCCTTTTAGGTCGGTCTTAAACAGGGCGAAATAGGCCCCAAGCAACATGGTGGTAAGCCCGGTTAAGGTGACCAAAGTGAACCATTCAGGGGTTCCGCCTAACGCTGGGAACATACGAGCGAGTAGAAAAATTCCTGCTTTCACCATGGTGGCCGAGTGTAAGTAGGCACTTACTGGCGTTGGTGCGGACATGGCATGAGGGAGCCAGAACTGGAACGGAAATTGTGCGGACTTGGTAAAGGCACCTAATAGCACTAATAGCAAGGCGGGCAAATACAGTGCATGGTTGCGGATACTGTCTGCTGCTAGGATGATTTGATCCAGTTGATAACTTCCAGCCATATTGCCAATGAGTAAAACTCCCGCCAGCAGTGCTAAGCCTCCACCACCGGTTATCGCAACTGCCATGCGAGCACCACGCCGAGCTTGGCTTTGATGTGACCAATACCCAATCAAAAGGAAGCTGGAGATGCTCGTGAGCTCCCAGAAAAACCAAAGTAGGATGAGGTTGTTGGCAGTCACGATACCGAGCATCGAGCCCATGAACAGGAGCAAGTATGCAAAGAACTTCGGGCGGTTATCGTTATTCGTTAAATAAAAATGTGCGTAGATAATAACGAGTAGGCCAATGCCAAGGATGAGTCCGGCAAAGAGTAAGGAAAGTCCATCCAAGCGAAAACTTAGGTTTAAGCCCAGTGCAGGCAGCCATTCGTGGTGAAAGTTCGGGTAATTCCCTTGTAAGGTGGCTGGCGCTAAGGTGAGTAAGAGTAGCAAACCAATGGCTGCGACCGCAGCGGTCACCAGCGTGATCTGCCGATGGGAACGCGTCATGACCGCATAGGGCAACACCGCCCCTATAAACGGTAGTAAAACAATGAGTGCGAGCTCCATAAATTTCCTTGTTGGTTAAACCTTCTTGCTTCCCCGTTGATTGAATTTAGCATTTGAGGAGAACCCTTGCCAACTGCTTCGATCCCGTTAGATTGACTGTCTACCGTGGATTCAAGGAGATCTGAGCTCATAAATAAGTAGGGCAATTCGTCAAAAAATTTGGTATGATTTCGATTATTGGGCCTGTCACCAAAACCAAGCTCAATGCGACACCCCCATAAATTTATTTTATTTCGTCTTTCGCACTACCATATCATTTTTTTATCTGTTACAATTCGCCGCCCTTTTTATAAGGGAAAGTCTGTTATTCTCAAAATTTTAGTTCCTAGTTTTATGGGCTGAATGGCGAGATTAATTTGGCAGTAGCGGCCCAAAAGGGTCTGTTTTTTACATAAAGCGGAGCACTGCAATGATCCAAATGCAAACTACACTGGAAGTGGCCGATAACAGCGGCGCACGCAGCGTACAATGTATTAAGGTTCTAGGTGGCTCGCACCGCCGTTACGCAAACATTGGCGACATCATCAAAGTATCTGTGAAGGAAGCAATTCCACGCGGTAAAGTGAAGAAAGGCGATGTTGTGAATGCGGTGGTCGTTCGCACCAAGAAAGGCGTCCGTCGTCAAGACGGGTCAGTCATCCGTTTTGACCGCAACGCGGCTGTTTTGTTGAACAACAACAAGCAACCAATTGGAACTCGTATCTTTGGACCAGTGACTCGTGAATTGCGCTCTGAGCAGTTCATGAAAATTATCTCTCTGGCACCAGAAGTACTATAAGGAGTCCAGACATGGCGGCAAAAATCAAACGTGATGATGAAGTAGTAGTCCTGGCAGGTAAAGACAAAGGTAAGCGCGGTAAAGTGCTGAAAGTCGATACCGCTTCGAATCGTGTCTTCGTAGAAGGCGTTAACATCATTAAGAAGCACCAAAAGCCAAACCCAGCATTGGGCGTAGCTGGCGGTATTGTGGAACAGGAAGCTGCTCTCCACGTTTCTAATGTTGCGATTTACAACCCAGAGACTGGTAAAGCAGATCGTGTTGGTTTCCGGTTTGAAGACGGCAAAAAAGTTCGTTTCTTCAAATCAACTAACGCAATCATTTAATTTTTTTAATTTGGAGTTTTACGATGGCGAAACTGCATGATTTTTACAAAGAATCAGTAGTTCCTGAGCTGATGAAGCAGTTCGGCTACAACAGCGTCATGCAAGTCCCTCGGATTGAAAAAATCACCCTTAATATGGGGGTTGGTGAAGCTCTGGCAGACAAAAAGATTCTCGACAACGCAGTAAGCGACCTAGAAGCTATTTCTGGTCAGCGTCCAGTACGCACTGTAGCTCGTAAATCTGTCGCTGGCTTCAAAATCCGTGAAGGCTACCCAATTGGCTGTAAAGTGACTCTGCGTGGCGAGCGTATGTGGGACTTTTTGCAACGTTTAATCATGATTGCAATTCCACGTATTCGTGACTTCCGCGGTTTGAACCCGAAATCGTTCGACGGTCGGGGAAATTATAGTATGGGCGTACGTGAGCAGATCATCTTCCCTGAAATCGACTTTGATAAAGTCGACAAGGTTCGTGGTCTTGACATCACTATCACCACTACTGCAGGCACTGATGACGAAGCTCGCGCTTTGCTCGCTGCCTTTAACTTCCCGTTCAAGAAGTAAGGTGTAGAGTTATGGCAAAAGAGTCAATGAAATTGCGTGAGCTCAAGCGTCAAAAGCTTGCAGCTAAATACGCAGAAAAACGCATCGCACTGAAAAATGTGATCAGCGATCCGAATACTTCGGACGAAGAGCGTTGGGAAGCCGTGCTTAAATTGCAAAGTCTTCCTCGTGATTCGAGCCCATCACGTCAGCGTAACCGCTGTCGCGTAACGGGCCGCCCACACGGTTTCTTACGTAAATTCGGCATGAGCCGTATTAAAGTGCGTGAGAAAGCGATGCGCGGTGAAATTCCTGGCTTGAAAAAAGCTAGCTGGTAAGCCACGAGTCACGGGAGAAAGCAAATATGAGCATGCAAGATCCAATTGCGGATATGTTCACTCGCATCCGCAACGCTCAGGGTGCTAACAAGGTATCCGTGCGCATGCCGGCTTCAAAACAGAAAGTGGCAATTGCCCAAGTTCTGAAAGAAGAAGGCTACATCGCGGACTTTAATGTTACTGAAGAAGTTAAATCTGAACTTGAAATCACATTAAAGTACTTTGAAGGCAAACCTGTTATTGAATCAATTGAGCGCGTAAGCCGCCCTGGATTGCGTATTTACAAAAAACGCAATGAACTACCTAAAGTAATGGGTGGTTTGGGTGTCGCTGTAGTCTCAACTTCAAAAGGCCTAATGACTGACCGTGCTGCGCGTAAAGCAGGCTTGGGCGGTGAAGTTATTGGTTACGTAGCTTAACGAGGAGTTAGGACATGTCACGAGTTGCTAAAGCACCGATTGCCATTCCTGCTGGCGTTGAAGTTACGCTAAATGGCCAGGAAGTAACAATCAAAGGTGCCAAAGGCTCATTGAGCCGTGTAGTTAACGATGCAGTCGAAGTTGTTGTTGAAGACAACGTACTGCGTACTGTTGCACGTGAAGGCTTTGCAGATGCAATGGCTCAAGCGGGTACAGCACGTTCGTTAATTCACAATATGGTGGTTGGTGTTGCACAGGGTTTTGAGCGTAAGCTCCAATTAGTAGGTGTTGGTTATCGTGCTAACACTGCAGGTTCTAAATTGAACCTGGCATTGGGCTTCTCTCACCCAGTAGAGTTCGATATTCCACAAGGAATTACTATCGAAGTCCCAACACAAACTGAAATTGTCGTAAAAGGTGTAGACAAGCATTTAGTTGGCCAAGTTGCCGCTAATATTCGCGCATACCGTAAGCCAGAGCCTTACAAAGGCAAAGGTGTCCGTTATGCAGATGAGCAAGTGCGCCGTAAAGAAGCCAAGAAAAAGTAAGGTAAGACGATGGACAAGAAATCAGCTCGCTTACGCCGCGCTACCCGCGCTCGTAAGAAAATGCAAGAGTTGGGTGCTAACCGCCTGGTCGTTCACCGTACACCACGGCATATTTACGCACAGCTTATTGCACCGAATGGTTCTGAAGTATTAGCTTCAGCTTCAACAGTCGAAAAATCACTTCGTGACCAGCTTAAAACAACTGGTAACATCGAAGCGGCTAAGATGGTTGGCAAGCTGATCGCTGAACGGGCGATTGAGAAAGGCGTGAGCAACGTTGCATTCGATCGCAGTGGTTTCCGTTATCACGGACGCGTTGCTGCTTTAGCAGACGCGGCTCGTGAAGCTGGACTTCAGTTCTAGGAGACGAACATGGCAAATGCAAATGTAGAAGCTCAACAAAGTGACCTGCAAGAAAAGCTGATCACAGTAAACCGTGTAGCAAAAGTAGTTAAAGGTGGTCGTATCTTTAGCTTCACTGCACTGACTGTGGTTGGTGATGGTCAAGGTCGCGTGGGTTTCGGTTATGGTAAAGCACGTGAAGTTCCAGCTGCTATTCAAAAGGCAATGGAAAAAGCACGCCGCAATATGATAACCGTTCAGTTGAAAGGTGATACCTTACAACACCCAGTGAAAGGCCGTCATTCAGGTTCACAAGTATTTATGCAGCCAGCTCATGAAGGTACAGGTATCATCGCCGGTGGTGCGATGCGTGCAGTACTCGAAGTTGCAGGCGTACACAACGTGCTGTCAAAAGCATATGGTTCAACCAACCCAATCAACGTTGTACGTGCCACTATCAAGGCACTTCACGGTATGAAGTCGCCTGAGCAAGTAGCGGCCAAACGTGGATTGAGCGTTGATGAAATTTTGGGGTAGTGAGCAATGGCGAATAAGACAATTAAAGTAACCCAGACGCGTAGCTCCATCGGTCGTTTGCCGAAACATAAAGCTACACTTCGCGGTCTTGGTCTACGCCGCATTGGTCACACGGTCGAGCTGGAAGATACTCCAGCGATCCGCGGCATGGTGAACCAAGTAATTTACATGGTAAAGGTGGAGGACTAAAACATGTACTTGAATACGATCTCCCCTGCACCTGGTGCTAAAACTAGCAAAAAGCGCTTAGGCCGTGGCATTGGCTCAGGCTTAGGCAAAACAGGTGGACGTGGTCATAAAGGCCAAACTTCACGTTCTGGTGGTTCTATCAAGCCAGGATTTGAAGGTGGTCAAATGCCAATCCAACGCCGTTTGCCAAAGTTTGGCTTCACTTCACGTAAGGCATTGACTGCTGCTGAAGTGAACTTGGCTGAGATTGCAAAAGTTGCTGGTGATACCGTAACCTTAGCTTCATTAAAAGAAGCAGGTTTGATTCGTAAAGACGTATTAACTGTTAAAGTGATCAAGTCTGGCGAAATCAACCGCAAGGTTACTGTTCAAGGCATTAAGGTCACCAAAGGCGCCCGCGAAGCTATTGAAGCGGCTGGCGGCAAAATCGAAGGATAGGGCACATGGCTAAACCAGGATTGGAATCTAACAGAGCTCAAGGTGGCACGTCGGAGCTGAAACGTCGACTGCTGTTTGTACTCGGCGCATTAATTGTGTTCCGTGCGGGCTCCTTTGTGCCGATTCCTGGTATAGATGCCGCGGTATTGGCGCAACTATTCGATCAACAACGAGACACCATTGTTGCCATGTTTAACATGTTCAGCGGTGGTGCACTCGAACGTGCATCGGTATTTGCTCTTGGTATTATGCCGTACATCTCAGCTTCGATTATTATGCAATTAGCAAGCGTGGTTCATCCACGTCTTGCTGAGCTTAAAAAAGAAGGTGAGAGTGGTCGGCGTAAGATCGCCCAATACACACGTTGGGGTACATTGATACTCGCAACGTTCCAATCCGTTGGTATAGCGACAGGCTTACCAAATCTGATGCCTGGCTTAGTTGTTGACCCAGGTTTCGGCTTTTACTTCACCGCGGTGGTGAGTTTGGTTACTGGTACCATGTTCTTAATGTGGTTAGGTGAGCAAATTACCGAGCGGGGGATTGGCAACGGTATCTCTATTCTAATCTTCACCGGTATTGTAGCGGGGCTCCCGTCGGCCATTGGCCAAACGGCAGAGCAAGCGCGACAAGGTGATTTACATTTATTGTTGTTGTTGCTGATTGGTGTGGTTGTCGTAGCAGTAACTTATTTCGTTGTTTTCGTTGAGCGTGGCCAACGCCGCATTGTGGTGAACTACGCAAAACGTCAACAAGGCCGTAAGGTATTTGCTGCTCAGACAAACCATCTGCCATTGAAAGTGAATATGGCAGGGGTAATTCCACCAATTTTTGCATCGAGCATTATTTTGTTCCCGGGCACTATCGCCACTTGGTTCGGCCAAGGTGATGGCGCGGTAGCAAACTTTTTACAAGAGTTGTCAATGACATTGTCACCAGGACAGCCTTTGTATGTTATGCTTTATGCCGCAGCAATTATTTTCTTCTGTTTCTTCTATACTGCGTTGGTATTCAACCCACGCGAGACAGCTGACAACCTGAAGAAATCCGGTGCGTTTATCCCTGGCATTCGTCCAGGCGAACAAACCTCTCGGTACATTGATAAAGTAATGACCCGCTTGACGCTTGCTGGCGCCTTGTACATTACCTTTGTCTGTTTGGTTCCTGAGTTCATGATGATTGCTTGGAACGTTCAATTCTATTTTGGTGGAACGTCTCTACTCATTATTGTGGTTGTTATCATGGACTTTATGGCGCAGGTCCAAACTCACTTGATGTCACATCAATATGAGTCGGTCCTGAAAAAAGCTAATCTTAAAGGCTTTGGCCGTTAAGATTGGATAATTACGGAGTGTAGCAATGAAAGTTCGTGCTTCCGTGAAGAAAATCTGCCGTAACTGTAAAATTATTAAGCGCAATGGTATTGTGCGGGTAATTTGCAGTGACCCTAAGCACAAGCAACGGCAAGGTTAATTCGAAGAAGAAGCCCGCAGTCAAAAAATAGTTTTGGCTGCGGCTTTGATATGTTTGCAAATTGGCGACCGGTTGAGTATCCTAACGGGCTTTTCAAATTCGGTCACCCATAGACAATAGGAGACGTGTTAGTGGCCCGTATCGCTGGCATTAACGTTCCTGACAATAAGCATGCAGTCATTGCTTTGACTGCGATTTACGGTATCGGTCGTACTCGTTCGAAAGCGATTTTAGCTTCGATCAACCTACCAGAAGATACAAAAATCGGCTCTTTGTCAGAAGAGAAATTGGATGAGCTTCGTGATGCAGTATCTAAGTATACTGTTGAAGGCGATCTTCGCCGTGAAGTTTCAATGAATATCAAACGCTTGATGGACCTAGGATGTTACCGTGGTCTTCGTCATCGTCGCAGCTTACCTCTACGTGGACAGCGCACTAAAACAAACGCGCGTACTCGTAAAGGTCCGCGTAAACCGATCAAGAAGTAAGGAGTTGATCAATGGCTAAACAACCAACTCGTACTCGTAAGCGCGTAAGAAAGCAAGTTGCCGATGGCATGGCCCACATCCATGCATCTTTCAACAATACCATTGTGACCATCACTGACCGTCAAGGTAACGCGTTAGCATGGGCAACGGCAGGTGGTTCTGGTTTCCGTGGTTCACGTAAATCAACCCCATTTGCTGCACAGGTTGCTGCAGAGCGCGCGGGTGAAATGGCAAAGGAATACGGTTTGAAAAACCTAGAAGTGTTCGTGAAGGGCCCAGGCCCAGGTCGTGAGTCATCGATTCGCGCGCTGAACGCTGTAGGTTATCGCATCACGAATATTACGGATGTGACTCCTATTCCTCACAACGGTTGTCGTCCGCCTAAGAAACGTCGCGTTTAATAGGCGCTAAACGATAGTTGGAGAAAGAACATGGCTAGATATTTGGGTCCAAAACTCAAACTAAGTCGTCGCGAAGGAACAGACCTGTTCCTGAAGAGCGGCGTACGCGCAATCGACACGAAATGTAAACTCGAAAGCGCACCGGGTCAGCATGGCGCACGTCGTGGACGTCTGTCTGATTACGGTTTGCAGTTACGTGAAAAGCAAAAAGTTCGTCGTATTTACGGCGTGCTAGAAAAGCAATTCCGTAACTACTACAAAGAAGCTGCCCGTATTAAGGGTAATACTGGTGAAAACCTGCTGCAATTGCTTGAGCAACGCCTTGATAACGTGGTGTATCGCATGGGCTTTGCATCAACTCGTGCTGAAGCACGTCAGTTGGTGAGCCATAAGGCTGTGGTAGTGAATGGTCAAGTTGTCAACATTCCTTCGTTCAAAGTACGTCCGGAAGATGTTGTTGCTATTCGCGAAAAAGCTAAAAAGCAGGCACGCATCGCAGCCGCACTGGAACTTGCTGATCAGCGCGAGAAGCCAGTATGGTTGGAAGTAGACAGCACTAAGATGGAAGGCCAATTCAAACGCATTCCAGAGCGTGCAGACTTGTCTGCTGAAATTAACGAACAGTTGATCGTAGAGCTTTACTCGAAGTAAGGCTTAAGCATAAAGAGAGGACACAATGCAGGGTTCTGTTACCGAATTCCTAAAGCCAAGGCTAGTCGATATCGAACAAATTAGCCCGACTCACGCTAAAGTGACGTTGGAGCCTCTTGAGCGTGGCTTTGGTCACACGCTGGGCAACGCGTTGCGTCGTATTTTGCTTTCATCTATGCCAGGTGTGGCAGTGACTGAAGTGCAAATTGACGGCGTTCAACACGAGTACAGCAGCAAAGAGGGTGTTCAGGAAGACATCATCGAGATTCTGTTAAACCTGAAAGGTTTAGCGGTAATCATGGAAGGTAAAGATGAAGCGATTCTGACCTTGAAAAAATCCGGAGCGGGCCCTGTCAAGGCTGGCGATATCATCCATGACGGTGATATTACTATCATTAACCCAGACCACCTGATCTGTACTTTAACAGGTGATACCGAGATTAATATGTCAATCAAGGTAGAGCGTGGTCGTGGTTATGTACCAGCTTCGGCTCGTCAGTCAGCTGACGATGAAGAGCGTCCGATCGGTGTGCTACTAGTAGACGCATCTTTCAGTCCGGTAGAGCGCATTGCTTATAACGTCGATTCTGCACGTGTTGAGCAACGTACTGACTTGGACAAACTGGTTATCGATATGGAAACCAATGGTACATTGGATCCAGAAGAAGCCATTCGCCGTGCAGCAACCATTCTAGCTGAACAGTTAGAAGCCTTTGTTGAACTACGCGACATGAGCGAGCCAGAAGAGAAAGAAGAGAAGCCGGAGTTCGATCCAATTCTGTTGCGTCCAGTAGACGATTTAGAATTAACTGTGCGTTCTGCGAACTGTTTGAAAGCAGAAGCTATTCAGTACATTGGTGACTTAGTGCAGCGTACCGAGGTGGAGTTGTTGAAAACACCTAACTTGGGTAAAAAATCGCTCACCGAGATCAAGGACGTGCTTGCGTCACGTGGTTTATCACTAGGCATGCGCCTAGAGAACTGGCCGCCAGCAAGCCTAGTTGATCGCGACTAAGTTATCTATTACATAGATTTACTGAGAAGGGTATAGGTATGCGCCATCGTAAGAGTGGTCGTCAACTCAACCGCAATAGCAGCCATCGCAAAGCGATGTTTAGCAATATGGCAAGCTCACTGGTTCGTCACGAAGTGATCAAAACCACGTTGCCTAAAGCGAAAGAACTGCGTCGTGTTATCGAGCCGCTAATCACTTTAGCGAAGCAAGATAGTGTTGCAAATCGCCGTTTAGCGTTTGCTCGCACTCGCGATAAAGAAGTGGTTGGTAAGTTGTTCAATGAATTAGGTCCGCGTTATTTAGAGCGCGCTGGTGGTTACACTCGTATTTTGAAGTGTGGCTTCCGTGCTGGTGATAATGCACCAATGGCCTATGTTGAACTAGTTGACCGTCCAGAAGTAGACGCAGCGGTTGCAGAAGTCGCTGTCGAAGAGTAAGTGATTCGTCACTAAGAAAAGGCCGCTCAAATGAGCGGCTTTTTTATTTTCTATTGTTTAAAGAATGTCAATATTCAGTGCGGATGTCAGAAAGGTCGGTTTCCGTTAATTGATGTCGCGCTGCGATCGCTTCTAATTGATCAGCATTAATTCCCCCATTTTGGTAGGCACTACGTAGCAATTGAATGGCGCGCTTTCGTCGGGCGTCTCGTTCTGCCTCGGTCATCGTTTTCGAATCATTTGAGCCAATAAGGTCACTAAGAGTATCCGTCAGATAATTGCCCAGGGCGGGCGCTGCAGATAATACTGTGTGAATAATCGTCGCTAATTTCGAAGGGTCTGCCTGATGATGAGCACGCAAGATACCATCAGCCGTATTGGGTTCGGTGGTGACGGCAACGCGAATCACATCGTTCAGATGGCTTGGTTGAATTTCATCAACGGCTGAGACTGCAGTTTCTGCATAGCTTGGTTCGGTTTCCACGGCGATCCGAACAATATCGGCCGGATCCGCCACCTGCAAATTTAATGCGACGGAAATGATCTCACGGGTAAAGGCCGGTTCTGCGTCAATGGCGGCTTTGATGATATGGCGATAATGTCGAGGATAACGTTCAAAAGCAGCATATAAGATGGGGGTAACATGGTGCGGATAATTGCTAAGTAATACTCGCACCGAGCGCGTGGATGAAAAGTTCCGTTGCTCGTAATACCTTAGCATCCGTTTGTAGGTGTCGGCCAAACGCTGTTGATCCTCTGTCAGGACAGTATCCTTATTGACGAGTGATTCGATGACTGCAGAATCATTGGCATATAAACCACTACTGAAGAACAGGCTGGTTGCTAATAAAGCAGGCAATACTTTCATTTGGCGCACCCCAAGGTTTTATTTTTATTCTTATTGAACGTTCGTTTTTACCACGAGACGTATTTATAGACAACAAACTGTTAAGTTTTGTTCAATTTGTTTAAAAATAGACCGAACGATAAAAAAAGCAAAAAAAGATCTTGCAGAAGGTGCGGGGATCCTTATAATTCGCCGCCGTTGTCACCGAGTCGTGACAGCCGTTAAGTGCAGCGGGGCTGCAAAAAAAGATCCAAAAGGATCTTGACCTTAACGACCGGTTGCGTATAATACGCATCCCGCTTCATCAGACCTGAAGCGAACGTTCTTTAACAATTTACCAAGCCAAGCAAACTGTGTGGGCACTTCCGAGAATTCAGTGCAGAGAAAAGGTGTCTTAGACACCACCTGACTGATTGAAGAGGTGCTTAACAAACAAAGCTTTATTAAGTCATTGATTCAATGGGTCGATTAAACACTTTAAATTGAAGAGTTTGATCATGGCTCAGATTGAACGCTGGCGGCAGGCCTAACACATGCAAGTCGAGCGGTAACAGGGAGTAGCTTGCTACTTCGCTGACGAGCGGCGGACGGGTGAGTAATGCTTGGGAACTTGCCTTTGGGAGGGGGATAACCGCTGGAAACGGTGGCTAATACCGCATGATGTCTACGGACCAAAGCGGGGGCTCTTCGGACCTCGCGCCCAAAGATAGGCCCAAGTGAGATTAGCTAGTTGGTGGGGTAATGGCTCACCAAGGCGACGATCTCTAGCTGTTCTGAGAGGATGATCAGCCACACTGGGACTGAGACACGGCCCAGACTCCTACGGGAGGCAGCAGTGGGGAATATTGGACAATGGGGGGAACCCTGATCCAGCCATGCCGCGTGTGTGAAGAAGGCCCTAGGGTTGTAAAGCACTTTCAGTGGTGAGGAAGGCTTGTTAGCGAATACCTAACAAGATTGACGTTAGCCACAGAAGAAGCACCGGCTAACTCCGTGCCAGCAGCCGCGGTAATACGGAGGGTGCGAGCGTTAATCGGAATTACTGGGCGTAAAGCGTACGTAGGCGGCTTATTAAGCAAGATGTGAAAGCCCCGGGCTCAACCTGGGAATGGCATTTTGAACTGGTAGGCTCGAGTTCTGAAGAGGGTGGTAGAATTTCCTGTGTAGCGGTGAAATGCGTAGATATAGGAAGGAATACCGGTGGCGAAGGCGGCCACCTGGTCAGAGACTGACGCTGAGGTACGAAAGCGTGGGGAGCAAACAGGATTAGATACCCTGGTAGTCCACGCCGTAAACGATGTCAACTAGTTGTTCGTGTCATTAACGACGTGAGTAACGCAGCTAACGCACTAAGTTGACCGCCTGGGGAGTACGGCCGCAAGGTTAAAACTCAAATGAATTGACGGGGGCCCGCACAAGCGGTGGAGCATGTGGTTTAATTCGATGCAACGCGAAGAACCTTACCATCCCTTGACATCCACAGAAGGTCTTAGAGATAGGACTGTGCCTTCGGGAACTGTGAGACAGGTGCTGCATGGCTGTCGTCAGCTCGTGTTGTGAGATGTTGGGTTAAGTCCCGCAACGAGCGCAACCCTTATCCTTAGTTGCCAGCACGTAATGGTGGGAACTCTGGGGAGACTGCCGGTGATAAACCGGAGGAAGGTGGGGACGACGTCAAGTCATCATGGCCCTTACGGGATGGGCTACACACGTGCTACAATGGCGTATACAACGGGAAGCTAGCCTGCGAGGGTATGCGGATCTCATAAAGTACGTCGTAGTCCGGATTGGAGTCTGCAACTCGACTCCATGAAGTCGGAATCGCTAGTAATCGCGGATCAGAATGCCGCGGTGAATACGTTCCCGGGCCTTGTACACACCGCCCGTCACACCATGGGAGTGGGCTGCACCAGAAGTAGATAGCTTAACCTTCGGGAGGGCGTTTACCACGGTGTGGTTCATGACTGGGGTGAAGTCGTAACAAGGTAGCCGTAGGGGAACCTGCGGCTGGATCACCTCCTTATGTAAATTGCCTGATATCGGCAAGTGCTCACACAGATTGTTTGGTTTGGTAGAAGTAACGAATGGATAGAAACTGGGTCTGTAGCTCAGCTGGTTAGAGCGCACCCCTGATAAGGGTGAGGTCGGTAGTTCAAGTCTACTCAGACCCACCACTAATGGGGCCATAGCTCAGCTGGGAGAGCGCCTGCCTTGCACGCAGGAGGTCAGCGGTTCGATCCCGCTTGGCTCCACCACTTCAATGTTGTGTTGTCTATCCGTTTCGAAGTTAGTGTTAAGCCTTTAGGTTTACCAGTAACTTTGTGTTACGTGCTCTTTAACAATATGAACAAGCTGATTGTAATAAAGAAAGAAATGCCACTCTACTTGAATCGAATTGGTAGAGGCGCATCGAACTTGTGTACAGCAAACGACACAGCCCATGCGACTTGAAGACATTTTCGGGTTGTATGGTTAAGTGACTAAGCGTAGACGGTGGATGCCTAGGCAGTTGGAGGCGATGAAGGACGTACTAACTTGCGATAAGCCATGATGAGGCAGTAAGAGCCGCTTGAGTCATGGATTTCCGAATGGGGAAACCCAGTGTGCTTGCACACTATCTTGCACTGAATTCATAGGTGTAAGAGGCGAACCCGGGGAACTGAAACATCTAAGTACCCGGAGGAAAAGAAATCAACCGAGATTTCCCTAGTAGCGGCGAGCGAACGGGAAGCAGCCCTTAAGCAATCATAGTTTTAGTGGAATCTGTTGGAAAGCAGAACGATAGAGGGTGATAGTCCCGTACACGAAGAGGCTATGTTTGTGAAAACGAGTAGGTCGGGACACGTGTTATCTTGACTGAATATGGGGGGACCATCCTCCAAGGCTAAATACTCCCAACTGACCGATAGTGAACCAGTACCGTGAGGGAAAGGCGAAAAGAACCCCGGCGAGGGGAGTGAAATAGAACCTGAAACCGTCTACGTACAAGCAGTAGGAGCCCTTTGGGGTGACTGCGTACCTTTTGTATAATGGGTCAGCGACTTATATTTTGTAGCAAGGTTAACCGTATAGGGGAGCCGTAGGGAAACCGAGTCTTAACTGGGCGCTAAGTTGCAAGGTATAGACCCGAAACCGAGCGATCTACCCATGAGCAGGTTGAAGGTTGAGTAACATCAACTGGAGGACCGAACTCACATCTGTTGAAAAAGATGGAGATGACTTGTGGGTCGGAGTGAAAGGCTAATCAAGCTCGGAGATAGCTGGTTCTCCCCGAAATCTATTTAGGTAGAGCCTCGGACGAATACCTCTGGGGGTAGAGCACTGTTTGGGCTAGGGGGTCATCCCGACTTACCAACCCCATGCAAACTCCGAATACCAGAGAGTACTATCCGGGAGACACACGGCGGGTGCTAACGTCCGTCGTGAAGAGGGAAACAACCCAGACCGCCAGCTAAGGTCCCCAAGTAATGGCTAAGTGGGAAACGATGTGGGAAGGCTTAGACAGCTAGGAGGTTGGCTTAGAAGCAGCCATCCTTTAAAGAAAGCGTAATAGCTCACTAGTCGAGTCGGCCTGCGCGGAAGATGTAACGGGGCTAAGCCATTCACCGAAGCTGCGGCAGCGAATTTATTTGCTGGGTAGGGGAGCGTTCTGTAAGCCGTTGAAGGTGTGTTGAGAAGCATGCTGGAGGTATCAGAAGTGCGAATGCTGACATGAGTAACGATAATGGGGGTGAAAAACCCCCACGCCGGAAGACCAAGGTTTCCTATCCCATGCTAATCAGGGTAGGGTAAGTCGGCCCCTAAGGCGAGGCCGAGAGGCGTAGTCGATGGGAATCAGGTTAATATTCCTGAACCGACATGTACTGCGATGGGGGGACGGAGAAGGCTAGGCAAGCCGGGTGTTGGTTATCCCGGTGAAAGTAAGTAGGCTGAGGACTTAGGCAAATCCGGGTCCTTAAGGCTGAGATACGAGACGAGTACCCACGGGTGCGAA
>NZ_FMXN01000008.1 GCF_900104245.1 Pseudidiomarina indica | reverse complement strand
CGACAATGGCCCAGAATATTTGTCAAGCGAGCTGATTAACTGGGCTGAAAAACATCAAATTACGATGCTCTACATTCAACCAGGTAAACCGACTCAGAATGCCTATGTTGAACGATTTAATCGAACAGTGCGGCATGAATGGCTCGATTTACACCTGTTTGAAAGTGTTGAACATGCACAAGAACTTGCCACTCAGTGGCTTTGGCTTTATAACAACGAAAGGCCTAATACAGCTATCGGAGGCATTCCGCCAAAACAATTAACGCAAGCGGTTCATTAATTCTACGAATAACTGCTGCTTAAAATGGGGGGATTACAGTAGCTACCTCTATTTCGCTCAAAAAATTCAGAGAGATATAACGATGGTTTCCTTAATAAGCCCTTATTAACCAAATAAAGCGTGATTAGAAGGCGCCCGATTCGCCCATTCCCATCTAAAAATGGATGAATCGTCTCGAACTGGTAATGGCTCAAGGCAATTCGAATCAGCTCAGGTACGTTCACATTCTCATTGTGCCAGAACATTTCGAGGTCGCTCATTAAGTCAACCACCTCACTCTGATGTGGTGGTATAAATGCTGCGTCGGTTAAACCGCTCCCGCCAATCCAGTTTTGACTTGTTCTAAACTCACCGGGTGATTTGTTCTCGCCTCGAACGCCCTGCATCAAAATGGCATGAGTATGCTTTAAAAGTCGGTTAGACAACGGCGTTTGCTCAAGCTCTGCTATCGCCTCATTAATGGCCTGAACATAATTACGTACCTCGCCCCAGTCATCCCTTTTCTCTGGCGATATCTGTTCAGCATCTAATACTGCCTCGTCAATTTGGGTCTGAGTTCCTTCAATACGTGATGAGTTATTAGCTTCCTTCGTAATATGCATCTGAATGAAAAGATCTACATCAGGCACTATGAGCGTAAAAGCATCAAGCTCTGCTAATGATCTCGATGCTCTTTCGAGCAGAGTGTTAATTACCGGATCTTCCCACGTCCATTCACGGTTTACTGTGACCGGTGAAAAGCTTTTATACTGATACTGTTGCTTTTTCTCACCGCTAGTGAATTCTTCGAATTTCATTGTTTGACTTCCTTTCGAGGGAATCTCGCTAATTAAGTTACTTTAACCCTTGAGTTTGCTCTTGACCAGAACAGCCTTGGACTACTAAAAACCCACCCAAACCAGCGGCTCAATCACATCAGCAACCTTCTGGTGCACCTGTCGCCGTTCTTCATAGTAATCGTAACAGTCATAAATACCTTCCACGCCTTTCAAACTATGGTTTATGGCCCGCTCACCAACAGCACCACTGAAGCCTAGTGCTGATACTTGGCTGCGAAAGGTACGGCGTAAGTCATGTACAGTAAAATGCTCTATGTCTCCCATCAAGTTAGGTCCGGGCCGTTTTCGGCCTTGTTCGATGCCAAACATTTTATTGATTGCACGATTAATGGTGTCTCCACCGATGAAAGGTCTATTCGAACCTCTTCGCGCTGGTAGAACATAATCTGAACCGAATGACCGCGCTTTTAGCATGTGAAACCATTCAACCGCTTGGCTTGGCAGTGGTATCACAATACCTTTACCTTTCTTCACCCGCTCATCCGGTATTTCCCATTCTGCTTTAACTAAATCCAGCTCACTCCATGGTGCTTCAGTCAGTTCAGTTTTACGGACGCCAAGCACCAGATATAAACTAACGGCAATGTAGTTATCCATACCGAAGCGGTCCATATGCTTCCGGAAAACCTTAGTTGCCTCTCTGATTTCTGCGAGAGAAAGCGCGCGATCTCGAGATTTCTCGATTCCCCCGGCATCATTGGTACCAAATGCTGATGCCGGGTTATTCAGGGTTAAATCAAGCTTCACCGCATGACGAAACAACTGCTTCATATATCAAAACGTCATTCACAATGCTTGGCCGTCCGCTCAACTTTACCCGTTCTAACACTTCTCGAACATCCCTAGCAGTAACCTGCTCAATTCGCATATCGCCGATTACCGGCTTCATCTCCTTTCGGTACAATCGAGCAGGAATGTTCGGATGTTTCAATCTTGGCTTAATATCATTGGCAAACCAGTCTTCGAACAAATGGTCCATAGTTTCAATGCCCGACCAAGCCTCCCTCTTCCTGGCTACCAAAGGGTCAAGTCCATTGAGTAACTCACGCTTTTTCAGTAACAGTTCACCGCGAGCATCGGCCAATCCCATAAATGGGTACTTACCTAGGGTCATTTCACGGCGCTTACCATGGACAGTGTAACGATACGACCAGTAAGAATGGCCCTTTTTGGGCACCACGAAATAAAGCCCAAGACCATCTGCGAATTTACCGTTTTACTTTGAACGATCCAGTGCTGCAATTTTTGTAGCAGTAAGCGCTGCCATGGTGTGTACCTCTTTTTAATCTATGGCTAGAAAGGTACTCACCATTCTGGTTTTTCACAACTGTTTCATACTCACCGCCGCACTCACCACAAAATTGCTACGTAACGGAAAAATCAGGAAGCTCCAGAAACAAAAAAGCCCTTTATCTAAAAGGGCTTTGGAAGCATCAGAAAAATATCAGACAGCGTAAAGAAAATTATTCAATATTCTGGATCTGCTCGCGCATTTGCTCAATCAGCACCTTGAGCTCGACGGCGGCGGCGGTGATGTCGGTGTTGATGGATTTGGAGCCGAGGGTATTGGCTTCGCGGTTGAACTCTTGCATCATGAAATCTAAGCGACGGCCGCATGCCCCGCCTTTGCGAAGAATTTTACGGGTTTCCACCACGTGGGCAGACAAACGGTCTAGTTCTTCGGCCACGTCGGTTTTTTGCGCCAGCAATACCATTTCAGTTTCCAGGCGCTGGGGGTCCAGCTCAATGCTGGCGTCTTCAAAGCGAGCCAAGAGCTTTTCACGCTGCCACTGCAACACTTCAGGCATGCGGCCACGAACAAAGGTCACTTGCTCCGCAATGCCATCCAGCCGCTCCTCAATCAGGCGCTCTAGCGCTTTGCCTTCGCTGGCTCGGTTCTCAATGAACTCGGCCAAGCATGCGTCAAAGGCAGCCATCACATCGGCTTGAATGGCATCCATATCGTCTTCTTGTTGCGCCACCACGCCTGGCCAACGTAATACATCAAGAGGGTTGATTTGGGCGCTGCTACTTTGGTTCGCTACCCAATTCGCGGAGGAGATCAAGCTGCGTGCCAGCTCTTCGTTTAAACATAATCCACCTTCGGTTTTCTGCTCAATTTGCAGGCGCAAGTTGCACTCAACTTTGCCGCGCTGTAACTGCTTGCGCAACCGCTCCCGCAACGGGTTCTCCAACGACCGAATTTGCTCGGGCAGCCGGAAATAAGTTTCTAAGAAACGCTGGTTCACCGACCGCATTTCCCAAGTTGCGGTGCCCCAGTCGGCTTTAAATTCGTGGCGTGCATAGCCGGTCATTGATTGAATCATGATTTATCCTCAAAATGTGAATGGCGATAGTTTACCACCTCTTCTAAAGCAACGGAATTTTGCTCGAAGTTCTGATATAATCCCGCCACTTTTTAGCATCACAGAATAGGAGCTTCCCATGCGTCCAAGCGGCCGTACGGCACAACAGACTCGCCCGGTAACCATTACTCGGCATTTTACCCGCCATGCCGAAGGCTCAGTGTTAATTGAGTTTGGTGACACCAAAGTGCTTTGCACCGCGAGTGTTGATCGCAGCGTGCCTCGTTTTTTAAAAGGCAAAGGGCAAGGCTGGGTGACTGCTGAATACGGGATGCTCCCACGCTCCACTCATTCACGAATGGACCGAGAAGCAGCACGTGGCAAACAAGGTGGACGGACCGTTGAAATCCAACGCTTAATTGGCCGTTCTTTGCGGGCGTGTGTGGATTTAGCCGCGTTAGGCGAAAACACCATCACCATCGACTGTGACGTGCTGCAAGCCGACGGTGGCACACGCACGGCAGCCATTACTGGGGCTTGTGTGGCGCTGGTGGATGCGCTGAATTGGATGCGTAAAGAGGGCTTGGTAAAAACCAATCCTTTGAAAGGATTAGTCGCAGCCATCTCAGTGGGCATGTACGAAGGGCATGCGGTGGTGGATTTAGACTACCCAGAAGATTCAAAAGCCGAAACCGACATGAACGTGGTGATGACTGAAGCAGGTCAATTCATTGAGGTGCAAGGGACCGCTGAAGGTGAACCTTTCTCTATGGAAGACATGAATGACATGCTCAAACTTGCAAAGCATGCCATTCGTGAATTAATGGACTTACAAAAGCAGGCGCTGGCCTAAGCCAAGCGCCATCGGAGAGCCGACGTTAAGCGTCGGCGCTCACACCATATTGCTCGCGATAACGAGTCACTTGCTCCACATAAGGGGCAAGCTCTTCAGAATCACTAATGTATTGAATCACATCGTTTAATTTCACAATGCTAATCACCGGCGCTTGATAGTCTCGCTCCACTTCTTGAATGGCGCTGAGCTCGCCTTGACCTTTTTCTTGTCGATCTAAAGCAATAAGCACCCCAGCCAATTCGGCACCATTAGCATGCACCAGTTCCATTGACTCGCGAATCGCGGTACCAGCGGTGATCACATCATCCACCAACATCACTTTGCCTTGCAACGGAGAGCCGACTAAGTTGCCGCCTTCCCCGTGGTCTTTCTTTTCCTTGCGGTTAAAGCAGTACGGCACGTTTTTCTGATACCCATCAAACAGTGCAATGGCGGCGGCAGTCGCAATTGGAATGCCTTTGTATGCCGGGCCAAACAAAACATCATAATTCACGCCGCTGTCTTCTAACGCCGCCGCATAAAAGCGCCCCAAGCGCGCTAAATCAGCGCCTTGGTTGAACAGCCCAGCGTTAAAGAAATACGGGCTGGTACGGCCTGATTTCAGGGTGAACTCACCAAACTTCAATACGCCACGTTCAATGGCAAACTCAATAAACTCTTTTTGGTATGCTTTCATCTTCTTTCCTAATTTACCAACGTTCTGGCTGCCACGACAGGCCAACACGTGCATGACTTACCTGACACTCACCGCCAGAGCGCTGCCGCTGCGTATTATCATCAGCAACCACCAATAAGCGAAACTCGTTTTCAATTAAGTTCACCGAGTCACGGCCTTGGCACAGCAACCGCATGGTGTCGACCATACCGCGGTCGTTCAAGAAGCGTGTTGTTGGGGCCTCGGCCACCACACCTTCGCCGGTGGCGAATTTAATATCGGTGACGCTGTCCGCGGTAAAGCGCCCACTGGCTCCGCCAACTAGATAGTGAAAAGTAGTCGCCACCGCTTTTTCGGTTTCTTGCGGTGCTTCTGCTAGGAACACGCCGCGCTCTCCCACTACTTTAAAGTCACCAGTTAACACGTTCACCGCCAGTGCGGTACGGCGGTCAACCCCCACGGCCAATGGTACTTTGTTCGCTGCGGCTACCCGCAACAGACGTCCGTGCCGACCTAAATCTGAAAAACGGCTGTCCAACGTCGCGAATGTGAATAACCCCACCCCACCTAACGGATGATACGCTGCACTATTTACGTTCATTGAACGCGGGCAGGTATGGTCGCGGTCACAGTTTGCCGCAGGGGCTTCTCCGGCAATTGCGCCAGCGCGCAATGCTTCTTCACTCAAGCCGCCGGCAACCATGGCTTTGGCGGTTAAAGCGTTCATTGCATCGCCCGTAGCTGCCACCACCAGTCGATTCGCACGCATTTTCAGCGCAATGCTGGTCATCAAGTCGGTCGGTTGGCTCATCGGGTCTAAAAACGCCTTCCGCACTAAATTCTGGTTATTGCCGACAATCAGCACGGCATCGGCCCAATCCACTATTTTAGGCCCTGCGAGAGGCGCCTTGCAGAACTCAACTTGATGTTCGTGCAATGCTGGGAATACCGCCGCGCGACGCCAGGTATGTAACTCTTGTACACGCAATTCTTCTAAATCATCACATTGCTTGGTGCGTTGTGCTCGATTTACCGCTGCATCAATAGGTAACCAGCGCACCTCGGCGCCCAGCTTTTCTAACGCATTTAAATACGGTTCAACTGTCGTGAACGGGTCTCGCGCACCGGCAGCGGTAATCGCAATCCGTGGTGCGCGTTGGTCCGCTCCTCGAACTTTATCCGCTTCGGCCAACATCGCACGCAAGATGTCTTCTTTCGCGCGTACCTTCAACATGCGAATTTGCGCCAAGTTCGGCTTACCGGCTGGAGCTGGCAATTCCAAATGGTCAAGAATCATGTGCCATTCACGTTCAGACAAGCTGTTATATAAGTGATTGGTCACCCGCCGCGTGAATTCTTCATGGAAGGTATGTTCCGTCACCACGTCAATGTTCAGGCGTTCATAAAGAATCGCAATGGCATCCTTCACATCATCACGAATTTGATGGCGATGTATGGGCCAATTTTCATCATCCAGCAAAGCTTTTACCGGGTCACCGACTAGGTTGATATAGCGCTCGGTGCGCATGGTTTCAGGGTCAAGCCAATCCGTATCAAAGCACTCCGTCCACGCTAAGCTAGAACACAGTTGCAGCTCATCACCAATTAAGAAAAGTTGATAATTGGGGCCTGCTGGTCGCTCAACAGACTGCGCTGTGGCGTGCATTGGCCCAACTAAACCAATGAAAGCACCCACCATAAGCAGTGCATTGCGAATTGAAGATTTCATAAAGGACTCCTAAAATTGAGGCGCTCAACCTAACGGCATTTGCCGCAAACGTCAACGATTGATGCATTGCATCATCGTTTGACCTGTTATACTGCAAAAGGTTTGAGCTTATTCTAGATTGTAAAAAGGAATGCGTGATTTGTCTTGGCTTATTCGTTTCATCAGCGTGATCACTCTGTTAGTTTCTGCGTACACCGCTGCGGCTGAGCAGGAAAACGTTCTCACGTTTCGCACATTAGACCCAAGCCCTGTGGCGGACTCCGTCGCCCAAATTCTCGAAGAAGCCTACGCTGAGTTAGGCGTCACGCTCCGTTATGTCGACATGCCACGCAACCGCAGTTTGACCGAATCCAATGCGGGCCGCATTGCTGGGGAGATGGGGCGGGTGCCATCACTGGACGAATATTATCCCAACTTAATCCAAGTACCTTTCCCTCTGTTTGCCTCAGAACTGGTGTTAGTAGGCGACCGTCGCGAGTGTGGGCTATGCACCTTGCAAGACGTGAATAACCTAGCGTACGTGGGGGGCGTGCAACCCACTCTGCAACTGCTGAAGCAACATCAGTTTACTCGCCCAACCGTGCAAGCTGTTGATGTTCAGCAACTCAATTTATTGTTTATCAATCAGCGCGTTCAGGCGGTCATTTTGAATGATTTTGAAGCCCAAGAACTCGGTTATCAAAACAATCCACACTTGGTATTCACCCCGCTGCTTTCGTTTATTGGTTACCACTACCTGCATGAGCAATACGCCGACTTAGTGCCACGGTTGAACGCCGTATTAGAAAAAATGCATGATAACGGTCGGATTAGCGAAATATTCCAACAACGTCAGGTGGTGTTTGAACAACGCCACCAATTTACAACACTGCCCCAATTTGGGGTATTGTCCGCGTCATCAAAATTAATTGAAGGGCGCGCTGAAATGAATAGCAAGGGTAGCTATTGGGAAATCCTCAAGGCGGTGTTTCAACCCGTTTCAGAAAAGCTGATTTTAAACACCAATAGCTACCAGCGTTCGGTGGTGGGCTTTACAGAACAGCGTTTTGACATTCTGATTGGTGTGTCCCCCACCCAGGAGATTCCCGATAGTATCCGTTCAGGCACGCATATCGATTACGATTTCCCGCTACAACTTTATGCCAATACCTACGACGACCTGGAGGAAAGCCTAGCGGGCACCTTAACCCGCCCGATCTGCCATGTGTCCGGGTATAATTACCATCGGCTCCTGCCCGAAGGCTTAACCTATTATCAGGCCAACACCGTGCTCGACTGCTTTGCCATGCTGGATATGAACCGAGTAGGGGCAGTGATCAGTTACGAAGGCACCGCACCGGATTGGTCCGACGGCGATTATTACATCCATGAGTTACGTGAAGCCCAGCCCTTGCAGTTGGTATTTCACAACACCCCAAAAGGCCGCATGCTCCGTGATTGGTTCGACAAACGCCTGCCGGAGCTCGTTCAAAGCGGTGAAATCACCAAAATTATTCCCTCCAGCGGAGAGTCCCAACACTGATGTTTCAGATAGCCTTATTTCAACCGGTGATGGCTGCCAACACCGGAAATATTATCCGTCTTTGTGCCAACAATGGTTGTACTTTGCACCTGATCAAACCGCTGGGGTTTGACTTAGAAGAGAAGAAGCTCCGCCGGGCGGGGTTGGATTACCATGATCTCAGCCGGGTCGAACTCCATGAAGACTTTGCCGCATTTAAGCAAGCCATGGGCGACCGCGCCATTTACGCCATTACGACCAAAGGCACTCATAACTACACCGAGGTGGCTTACCAAGCGGGGGATGTGCTCTTATTTGGCTCTGAAACCAGTGGATTATCACCTGAAGTGATGGCTCAACTCGCCCCCGAGATGCGCCTCCGCATTCCCATGATGCCAAACAATCGCTCGCTGAATTTATCGAATGCGGTGGCATTGGTAAGTTATGAGGCCTGGCGCCAATGTGACTTTAGTCACGGCAGTTAATCGGCTGCCCCGCTCTGAAACCAAGCTAAAATCTGGTCCAGCGCGGGTTGGCGATAACGGTCTGTTTCCATTAGCAGCTCATGTTTCGCATGGTCAATGTGCACCAGCTGACTGCTGGCATTCGCATGCTGGGTAAAAAAGCGCTGCTGCATCTGGTTATCCACAATGGTATCGCCACCGGCCTGTAGAATCAGTAAGGGCACCTTAAGTTCATGGGCCTGCTGCTGCACCTTGTGAATGGCACGAAAGGCTTCAGCCACCCAGCGATAGGTCGGGCCACCCACCTTCAATTGTGGTTGCGCCTCATAGAGTTCGCGAAACACCTGATAGCGTGCGGCACTATGAGTTAATTCATTGCTGGCGAAAG
Source organism: Pseudidiomarina indica (assembly GCF_900104245.1). Classification (GTDB taxonomy): domain Bacteria; phylum Pseudomonadota; class Gammaproteobacteria; order Enterobacterales; family Alteromonadaceae; genus Pseudidiomarina; species Pseudidiomarina indica. The sequence goes on along the minus strand of NZ_FMXN01000008.1, from coordinate 108,814 downwards.
GAAGCTTTTGATAATTGCCTGCGCCTTTCACATACCAAGGCCGCTGTGGTCGACACCAGCGGTTCACCACGGCCACCGCTTGCACCAATGGTTGAGCAACCCACCGCTGAATAGTCCCTAATTGAATCCCAAACATGGGGGCGCTGAACGCCGCACGGGTAATTTGGTGAGGGTAGTGCAGCAAGTAGAGGGTCGCAATGGTCGCCCCCATAGAATGCGCCAACAAATACTTTGGGAGGTCCGCGTACTGCACATTGAGTTGCTGCATCATCGCGGCGAAATCGGCCACGTAATCATGAAAGTTATCCACATACCCTTGATGAGGATTAGGGGTTAGTCGCTCGGATAAGCCTTGGCCGCGATGGTCAATAATGGCCACCGCATAACCTGCTTGCGCTAAATCCCACAAGGTTTCTTGATACTTGGCACCACTTTCAATGCGACCGGGGCTAATCACCACCAGCGCTTTAGGGTGAACAGGGCGGTATAAGTACCAAGCCAAGGTCACGCCATCAGGACGGGTAAGCTGTTGTACTTTCACATGTTGCTGCCAAAACGGCTGGATATGGTGCGTATAAAACTGCAACCATTGCGGATCATCATCCCTGTGTTTCGTCTGCTTCATGCTCACTCGTTACTGCATTCGTGTCGTCGTTCGTCACTTCATTCAGCGGAAGTCGAATGGATATTTCTAAGCCCCCTTCAGGGTGATTGCGTGCACTCACCGAGCCACCTAGGACATTTGCGGCACGCACACTAAGCGCCATTCCTAAGCCGACGCCAGACTTGTGGTGACGCGATGGATCACCACGGAAGAACGGCTCAAATAATTGTTCCAATTGTTGCTCTGGCACGCCATCACCATGGTCACGTACCACAATGATAAAGGTTTCCGTATTTTCGCGAACACAATCGAGCTCCACCAAGCCTGAGGTGTATTGCAGCGCATTACGCACCAAGTTTTCAATCACTAATCGCAGCAACTCATCATCGGTTAGGGTCACCGGCCAATCTGCGTCCAGCACCAATAAGCGCTCGCCATAATGGTTATCCACATAGGCCAAGTCGGCCACCAGGGTGCTTGCCAGTTGATGGGTATCAACCGGTTGCGGCGTCAGTTTCACCAGCCCATTTTCCAGCCGCGATAACGACAAAATGCGTTCTATGATGGTGCTCAACCGTTCCACATCTCGGCTCAATTGCTGAAAGTGCGGGTTGGTCACTTCGTTTTGATCGTCCAAACTCAACATCAGTGCCACCTGCATGCGCGCCAAGGGCGAGCGAAGCTCGTGCGACACGTCACTCAATAAGCGGCGCTGGGCATCGCGGGAAACTTTGAGATCATGAGCGGTATTTTCTAAGGCACGCGCCAGCTCACCGAGTTCGTCGGTACGTTTCGGTAAGCGTTTCAGGTATAATTGATCGGCCCCCGCGGCAATTTCACGAGTCGCCTGGGTCAAGCGCTTGAGTGGCACCACCAGCCAAAAACCAAGCAAAATCGCAATCAGCAACGAACCGAATAACAGCACTAAGGTGCGCGCATGCTCTGCTTCTTCTGCCTGTTGCAGAAAACTTTCTCGCTCTTCGGCAGTCAGCGGTCTGATCAATAAAATACGTTGATTGCCAAGTTTAAAGGGTCCCACCAACATGCCATTAGGCAAGCGTAGTTTTTCTGGTTGCTCGGCATCAAGTTGTTGCATCAGCTCATGGCGATGGCTGTTGGCTAAATTCGGCTCCAGTTGCAGCCGATTCGGGCCTTCTTCTGGGGTAACGGCCGCCGCAACACGATAATCGCCCGCTAACAGGCGGCCGGGAGTCAGGGATGAAAAGGTACTTTGATCGGTCAGTAGTGGCGATAAAATGTCGCGCACTTCGGGCGATAATGGCCGCGGCGTTTCTGGCTGTGCGGACCAAATCGCCAACAGGAAACCACTGGCTGCCACAGCAAATAACAACGCCCAAAAGAGCAGCAGCAACCGTAATGTTAACGAGTGGTACCAACGCATCGGCATCACCGCTTTACGCTAATTGCAGCAAGCGATAACCTCGACCGCGGACAGTCTGAATCCGTTCTGGATTATGCGTGATTTTCTTCCGTATATTACTGATATGAACGTCTAAACTGCGATCAAACGGGGCTAACTGCCGGCCTAACGCAGCCACAGAAAGTTGGTCTTTACTTACCACTTGGCCTTGCCCTTGCACCAAGGTGCGCAGAATATCGAATTCCGTTGGGGTAAGCTCCAGCACGTGTTCGTCACAGCGTACTTCATTTTGCATGGGGTCAACATAGAACCCAGCATAATGAATGGGATCTGGAATCACCGCAGTGTTAGGCGTACGACGCAATAATGCTTTCACTCGCGCAACCAATTCGCGGGGATTAAACGGTTTCGGTAAGTAATCGTCTGCACCCAGTTCCAGCCCTTGCACGCGGTCATCATCATCACCACGAGCGGTGAGCATTAATACCGGCGTATTGCGCATTTGTTGACGCAACCGTTGCAACAACTGGAACCCGTCGATGCCGGGAAGCATCACATCCAACAAAATTAAATCGTATGACCCACTTAAGGCCCGATGCAAACCTGTTTCACCATCGGCTGCCAAGGTCAGTTGATAGCCTTCTTTGGTGAGTATTTGCTCTAACATGCTGCTCAATTCAGCATCGTCATCTACAAGTAATAACTTTGTCATGGTGATCCGATCCTTCCTGCGTCTGTATCTGATGATACAACGATTAATAGATGAGTCTTAATTATGTAAAGTAGGACTCAACCTTGATACTCCATTTACCTAACTTTTACGCCACCAGCTATTTCATCTCATTTAATTTGCGGGTCACCGTATTTCTGCCCCAGCCTAATAACGCTGCGGTTTTTTGCTTGTGTCCATTGGTGTGGGCCAGCGCAACTTCCAGTGCAATCCGTTCAATGGTTGGCACCAGTTCCGCGAGAATTTCCGTATCTCCTGCCGCGCAGCGCTGCTGCAGTTCGTGTCTTAACAGTGTAATCCATTGCGCAGAATTGTCATCTTTTTCGTGCCCTGTTTCAGCCAGTAGATCAGGGGGTAAATCCCCACTATCAACGAGTTGCGTGGGTGCCATGACCGTTAACCAGCGACAGGTATTTTCTAATTGCCGCACGTTGCCAGGCCAAGGTGCCTGTTGCAACACTTGCAGCGCTGCTTTGGTTAGTTTCTTGGCGCGCCCGCCGAGTTCATTGGCGGCATCTTGTAGAAAATGCTGAGCCAATTGAGGAATATCCTCACGCCGTTCGGCAAGGCTTGGTAACCGCAACCGAATCACATTCAAGCGATGAAATAAATCTTCGCGAAACTCCCCAGCCCGCACTCGTTCTTCAAGATCTTGGTGGGTCGCAGCAATAATCCTCACATCCACTTGCACCGGTTGATAGCTTCCCACCGGATAAAACTGACCTTCTGCTAACACGCGTAGCAACCGTGTTTGCACGGCCAATGGCATATCGCCAATTTCATCCAAGAACAAGGTCCCCCCATGGGCTTGTTCAAAGCGCCCTTGGCGTTTTTGCGTCGCCCCCGTAAACGCGCCTTTCTCGTGACCAAATAATTCGGATTCAATCAAGTCAGCGGGAATAGCAGCCATATTGAGCGCAATAAAGGGGCGCGCTGCCCGCGGGCTGTGTTGGTGCAACGCATGGGCCACCAGCTCTTTACCAGTACCGGACGCCCCGGTAATCAGTACCGTTACGTTGGATTGCGATAGCCGCCCAATGGCCCGAAAAACATCTTGCATGGCCGGCGCTTGGCCAATAATTTCTTTTGTTAACGCAGGGGGCGGCGGGGCTGCTTCGGTGTCACGGTTCGGCTCTCGAATCAAAGCACGCTTTACGGTCGCTACCACTTCATCTAAATCAAAGGGTTTGGCTAGATACTCAAAGGCCCCGCCTTGAAAGGCTTGCACCGCAGAGGCTAAATCAGAATGAGCGGTCATCACCACCACCGCCACTTGGGGATAGTCTTGCTGCAAGCGGCGTAACACCGCCAAGCCATCATCACCGGGCATGCGAATATCGGTTAACAGTACTTTCGGCCGTCGCGCCGCCAGGGCTGCGTACAGCGCTGTCGCATCTGCGAAGCTTGCTGTGGTGACTCCAACCCGCGCAAATGCTCGTTCCAGTACCCAGCGAATTGAACTGTCGTCGTCTAAAATCCAAACCTCGCTCACAGCGTGTTTCCTTTTAATTTATCCGGTTCGGGCCCGTCAACGCGGGTTTCAATATAAGGTAAGTACACACGAAACTCGGTGAGGCCGGGTTCCGACTCCACCTCTATTTTACCCCCATGCTGGTGCACGATGTTCTGTGCGATTGAAAGCCCCAGTCCGGTTCCTTTCGCACGCCCACTCACCATGGGATAAAACAGGGTATCGCGAATCTCATCGGCAATGCCGGGGCCATTATCTTGCACCACAATCACCGCACATTGGCGATATCGTTTGCCATACAAGGTTTGCTGGTGAGCCACACGCGTTTTCAACGTTACAGTAGGGTTGTCAGTCTGGCTTTCACGCAGCGCATCACAGGCATTCACCACCAGGTTTAACAACACTTGTTCCAGCGGTCCGGCAGCGGTGGTTAACGAGGGCAAGCTGGGGTCGTAGTCTTTTACCCACTGCAGTGGCTGCTGATTGCCTAGGCTCACCACTTGCACTACATGCTCCAGCAGTTCGTGAATGTTGGCGGGGGCTTGCTGCTGAATTTGGTTGGAACCCAACATACGGTCCACCAGCGCGCTGAGCCGATCGGCCTGGCGAATAATTAAATCGGTGTATTCACGAAGCTCCGCATCTGGTAGTTCACTGGCTAAGAGCTGGGCAGCGCCCCGCAGGCCCCCCAGAGGATTTTTGATTTCATGGGCCAGCCCACGCACCATGCTTTGAGCGGCATGCAATTGATGTTGCTGGCTGGTTTCTTGATGGATACGGGCGAGTTGATCGGTCTGGCGTAGTTCTAGCAACATGCTTGGCTGTTCACCGTCACCAGCCAAAGGCTGAGCGGTATATTCAACGGTAATGCGGCGCCCATCATGCAAGACCATGGTGACATCACGATCAGAAATGGTTTGCTGATCACGAATAGCTTGCTGGAGCGCGAAAGAATCAAGACTGGAAAAGTGAAATAAATCGAGAAAAGGCTGTCCGTAAAAACGTCTTAAACTACCGTCTAATAGGGCTTCTGCGGCAGTATTCAGGTAGCCAATGGTAAGCTGGTCATCAAGCAGAATGATGGCCGTTAAGAGCTGGTTAAGGTCGGGTTGCACCTTTTTGGTGCAACCCGTGGAGGGAACCTTAGAATTAGTCGGGACGACCATTCTTAACGGAACCTGTTTCTGTTTCTTGCGCTAATAATTCAGCCTGTTGTTGAGCCTGCTTATCAGCCTCAGAAACAACCTCATTGCTTGTCGATACTTGGGGCGCTTGTGACGCTCCCATATCATCTTCGAATAAAGCGATACTGAGCAAAAATGTCAGTAATACGGCAACCAGCACCAAGGGTCTCATTGCTTCTTTCTAACCTCACTGAAATAAGTTGATTAAACACTGTAGTACAAATCAAACTCAATCGGATGTGTGGTCATTTTCAGCTGCATTACTTCGGCATGACGCAGCTTAATATATGCATCAATCATATCATCCGTAAAAACACCGCCCGCTTTCAAAAACTCGCGGTCGTTATCCAACGCTTCTAGCGCCATTTCTAGCGAGTGGCAGACCGTTGGAATTTCCTTCGCCTCTTCCGGTGGCAAGTCGTACAGATCCTTATCCATAGCATCACCTGGGTGGATCTTGTTCTTGATTCCATCAAGGCCAGCCATCAGCAACGCCGCAAAACATAAATACGGGTTTGCTGCTGGATCTGGGAAACGCACTTCAATGCGGCGCGCTCGGGTACTTGCAACCACTGGAATCCGAATGGATGCCGAACGATTACGAGCCGAATAGGCCAGTATGACTGGGGCTTCAAAGCCTGGGACAAGCCGCTTGTACGAGTTCGTCGCTGGATTACAGAAGGCATTCAGGGCGCGTGCGTGCTTAATGATGCCGCCAATGTAATACAACGCAGTTTCGCTCAAGCCACCATACTGATCGCCCGCGAACAAGTTTTGCCCATCTTTACTGATGGACATGTGTACGTGCATGCCAGAACCATTATCACCCACCAAAGGTTTCGGCATAAAGGTTGCGGTCATGCCATATGAATGTGCAACGTTGTGCACCACATACTTGTATATTTGAATTTCGTCTGCTTTTTTCACCAAGGTGTTAAAACGGGTAGCCACTTCGTTCTGGCCGGCCGTTCCCACTTCATGGTGATGCGCTTCAACCACCAAGCCCATATCTTCCATCACGGTACTCATAGTGCCACGGATATCGTGGGCTGAGTCCACTGGAGGGACTGGCGAATAACCCCCTTTCACTGCAGGGCGGTGGGCTAAGTTACCCCCTTCGTAAACTTTGCCTGAGTTCCATTTTGCTTCGTCCGCTTCAATTTTATAAAAGCTACCGCTCATATCGGTGTGGAAGCGAACGTCATTGAACAAGAAAAATTCTGGTTCAGGGCCGAACAAGGCGGTATCACCAATTCCGGTACTTTGTAGATATTGTTCAGCACGACGCGCTATTGAGCGCGGGTCACGATCGTAACCTTGCATTGTATCTGGCTCGAGAATGTCACACACAATATTCAGCGTGACTTCATCCGTAAAGGGGTCGAGCACCATGGAGTTGCAGTCTGGCATCAGCACCATGTCAGATTCGTTGATTCCTTTCCAACCATTCATGGAGGAACCATCAAACATTTTGCCTGCTTCAAAGAACTCTTCGTCGATTTGGGACACTGGAATGGTCAGGTGGTGTTCCTTGCCTTTAGTGTCAGTAAAGCGTAAATCGACAAATTTCACATCGTGTTCTTCAATGTGGGCCATAACGTCTTGTGGTGTCTTCATTGGATTCTCCGGTCGAGATAAGGAATGAATGTCTTCTATCCATACCAAGCAAAAATAATGCCAGTTTTAATTTTTGCTTTTATTTCATTAGGTTAATCAAATTCCATAAAATCCGGACCTGACTACACCACGAGCATGCACCATTATAGTGCATTTTATTGCACCTGTAAAGTGCGTCTCAGTTGTGCCGCATAAAGTTGCGGAATCACAATCAAGGTGAGTAAGGTCGACACCGCCAAGCCGAACACTAAACTAATGGCTAAGCCATTAAAGATAGGATCATCCAAAATAAAGAAAGCTCCTAACATCGCCGCAAGTGCCGTAAGAATGATTGGTTTTGTCCGTACTGTTGCTGCTTCAATCACCGCTTCTTCCAATGGTTCGCCTGCATCCACTGCCGCTTGAATAAAATCCACCAACAAAATCGAGTTCCGCACAATAATACCGGCCAGTGCAATCATGCCAATCATGGACGTGGCCGTGAACTGTGCATTGAGCAAAGCATGCCCCGGCAAAATACCAATCAGCGTTAAGGGAATCGGCGCCATAATGACCAAGGGTGTCCGATAGCTCCCAAAGTGCGCGACCACCAACAGATAAATTAAAAATAGCCCCACCGCATAAGCAATTCCCATATCGCGGAATGTTTCGTAAGTGATTTGCCACTCGCCATCCCATTTGATCGCGGCTTGATCCCATAAATTCGGCTGTGCGATATAACTTTGCGGAAGCTCAAGCTGGCCCGCAACACCAAACAAACCATACAGTGGGCTGTCATTCTGTCCCGCCATATCACCCGTGACGTAAATCACAGGGCGCAAATCCTTATGATAAATGGGCTGCGCGACAGGGCGGGTTTGACGCTCTAACAGCTCTGCAATTGGAATGGCTGCCCCCGTGGTGTCACTGGTGACGGTTAAGCTTTGCAATTGGGATAGTTGCCCCTGCCAGCTAGGAGGCAATCTGACAATCACCGGGGTCGGGTGTAACTGCCCCGGCTCCGCAATATGTGTGATGGCAACGCCTGCCAGTGCCGTTTCTACCACCTGCGCCACTTGCGCCGCACTCACCCCTAACTGTGCCGCTCGTTCCCGTTGAATTGCCCAAACCTCTTCCACCGCATCACTGACTAAGGTGGTGTCTTGATCCACAATGCCATCCACCTCGCCAAACTGGGCGAGGACCGTGCGTGCTGCTTGTTCACGCATGGCAACCGTTGGCCCATAGACTTCTGCAACAATCGGGGCTAACACCGGCGGTCCAGGTGGAACCTCCACCACTTTTAAGGTGGCGCCAGCTGCCTCCGCAATGGGTTGCAGCAAAGGACGAATTGCACGCGCAATCTCATGACTGCTGCGGGAACGCTCGCGCGCATGCGCCAGGGTCACTTGAATATCTCCTAAATGAGAGGCTTCACGCAAATAGTACTGCCGCACCAACCCATTAAAGCCAATAGGTGAAGCGGTCCCCGCATATATTTGGGTGCCGATCACTTCCTCGACACTATCCAAAGCAATCGCCAACTGCATGAGGGTGGCATTGGTTTGCTCAAGGGGGGTCCCTTCGGGCATATCGACCACCAACTTGAGTTCACTTTTGTTATCAAAGGGCAGCATTTTCAAGATCACCGCTTGCCAGCCAACCAACAGCATTGCTATCGCAATCAGCGCAATCAATCCTGCGCCCATGCCATAACGACGTCGGCGCGACTGCAGCAATGGTGTCATCAGCCGTTGATACCAACCTCGCAGGCGCTGATCACGGGAGTGCGATTGCTCCGTCCCACCCACCCGCAGCCAACGCTGTGCCAACCAAGGTGTCACGGTCAACGCAATCAATAGCGACAACAACATGCCCATCGATGCGTTAATGGGGATGGGGCTCATATAAGGCCCCATCAGCCCGCTCACAAATGCCATGGGCAGCAATGCAGCAATCACCGTGAAGGTAGCCAATATGGTGGGTCCTCCCACTTCATCCACAGCACGCGGAATGATGGTTTTTAAGGACTCCCCTGCGGCCAGATGACGGTGAATGTTTTCCACCACCACAATGGCATCATCGACCAAAATCCCAATGGAAAAAATCAGCGCAAACAGAGAAACACGGTTGAGGGTAAAGCCCCACATCAGTGAAGCAAATAAGGTCATGGCCAGCGTCAGCACCACTGCCACGCCGACCACTGCTGCTTCACGCCGTCCCAGCGTAAACAGCACTAACACCATGACTGAGCCGGTGGCGAAAATAAGTTTTTGGATTAACGTTGACGCTTTTTCATCCGCACTTTGCCCATAATTACGGGTGACCGTGATCTCAACATCATCTGGTAACCACTGCTGTTGGATGGTGTTTAACCGCTCCAATACAGCGGCCGCCACTGTCACCGCGTTTTCCCCGGGTTTTTTAGTAATGGTCAGCGTTAATGCAGGCTCAGCATCGGCGCCGGCCTTTCTCTGCCAAACGTAGCGAGAGGCAACCGGAGTACCTTCCTGAATTGTGGCCACTTGTTCTAAGCGCACGGGTTTTCCTGCATGGGTGGTTAAAACAAGCTGTCGCAGTTGGGCAACGCTGTCAATGAACCCGCCCACCTGAACGTTAATTTGCTGCCCTTGCGCTAAACGATAACCGGCATGAGCACTATAGTTGTGCTGCCGCAGCGCTTGTGCTACCTGAGTTAAGTCCAACCCCACTCGGCTCAACGTCGCGGTGTCTAAAATCACCGTCACCTGATCAAGCTCAGCCCCCAATATCTCCACCTGTCGTACCCCGGGGACGTTTTGCAAAGGTGCAATGAGGGTATCGGCCACATCGTTAAGGTGGTGTTCATTTGCAGTCACGGTGAGTGCCAGAATCGGCACGTCATCGATGCCTCGAGCATTCACGATGGGTTGGGTAAACTGCGGGTGCTGTGCCTGCCAGCTGCTGACGGTATCAAACAATTCAGCCAAAGCATCGTGGCGGGGCACGCCCACGTCAAATTGCACCGTCACCAACGCATGGCCGGGGTTCGATACGGAGTAAACATGTTTAATGCCCTGCATTTTAGCGAGGTGTTGTTCCAGTGGCGTGGTCAGTTGATCTGCAACCTGGGTGACTGATGCGCCGGGGTAACGAACGGCCACGTCAACCATCGTAACATCAATTTGGGGCTCTTCTTCACGGGGCGTGATCAGCGCGGCAATGAGCCCGAGCAGTAATCCAACCAATGCTAATAAAGGCGTTAATCGGGAACGCTCGCCCCACGCCGCCATGCGACCTGCAATACCGAAGCGGTTAGTGTTCATATTCAATCACCTCACCCGCTTGCAACCCACTAATGATTTCCACCCAATCGCCTTCCTGCGTACCGAGGCGCACCGCACGCCAGCCGTGATCCTTAATTTTCACCAGCTGTAGTTCACCACGCTGCTGCACCGCTTGCCGCGGGATCTGAATGCCTGAATGGGCCGCCACTTGCACCCGCACGGGCACCCACTGACCAGGGATCAAGTCACTTCCTGCCGCCACGTCTAAGCGCAAGCGAAGAGTGCCCGAAGCACTATCAATGGTTGGGAATAAGGTCACCCGTGCCAGCTCAGCATCATGCACCCAAGCCTGCTGATGCGCTTTGACAAAAGCGCCATAGCTGCTGGGTATATCCACATGAACTCGCAAGTGATGGGGCGAAAAACCAGACATTAAGGGCGTGCCCGGTTGTACCAACTCCCCCGGCTCAACCCAGCGCGCACTGACAATACCAGAATAGGGGGCTTTCACGACCGTATAACTGAGCTGTTCTTGACGACTAGCCAGCGCCGCTTGCGCTCCTTGCAATTGCGCTTGGGCATGATCGAAGCGAGTTTTCGCCCGATCCAAATCAGCGGTGGAGGCTAAGCCCTGCTCCGTCAACCGACTGATACGCGCTAGTTCTTGGGCTTCCAAGTCAAAGGTTACCTGCCATGCAGCCACCTCCGCCTGCGCTTGTGAAACAGCATGATCATGTTCCAACGCAGTAATGGTCACAATTGGGCTGCCTGCCGCGACTTCTTCTCCAACATCCACCAGAACTTGATTGACGCGCCCAGCAACTTGCGCCGAAACGGTTGCTTGTTGAGCAGCCTCAACCAGCCCTTGTAATTGAATAAACTCTTTGATTTCGGTGATTTGAATGGAATGGCTTGCAGCCTGAGCAGCCGCACCAAACGAAGGGAGCATAACGCTAATCAGTAGCGTTATACGAGCGGCGATAAGCCGATAAGAACCAAGCATGATGGCACCTCACTGATACGGGCCGGTAACAGCAACCAGCCCGGTGAAAATTTAGATATTTCGCACTTTGCTAAATTATAGATCACTTATCAGTGGGATGCATCTTTATTTCGCAATCAACTAAAGTACTTCAAACACGCCTGAGTAGCTGCCTCGGCGAACGGTGGCTGGTGCCTTGCCTTGGTCGTCTTGGTAGCTGATTTCCATGAAGTATTGACCGCTTTCAGGCCAAGTGATTTCAAACTCACCGTTGTTATCACTGTGGACGATGATTTCGCCTTGCTGATCACGGTAGCGCATACCATCTTTAATAACGGTTACCTCAGCGCCCACCGCAGGTTCGCCATTGTACGTTAACTTGAACTGGGCACTTTCTTCAGCATAAAGGTCATTTGGGTGAACCATTGGAGTTAATTCAAAACCACGATTCGTCGGTGCTAAGACTGTGTCGGTAGGAGCACCGTTGGTCACGTAGGTTTCCACACGACGAGACACTTCAGATACAACTAAGTCTTTCGCTTGCTTAGGCACCATGCGCTCGAAATCACCTGGCTTTGGCGTCACGCCACGGCCTGGCCACATTTTGCGGTCACCGTTCTCATCCACCCAACGCGCTTGCAACGCAGTGCTTGCTAAGGCAATTTTGTATGTGCCTTGCTGGGTCAGTTGTAAATCAAAAACGGAGCGTAAGCGTCCGGTGTGCGTATTTTCTAACGCCATCTCAGAACCATCGGGTGCGTACGCAGTAATGCCATCTAAGCGAAATGCAACGTGGTCACGCGCAAAGATCTCGTTGGATACCACTGCGTCGAAAGTCACCCACGCATTTTCTTTAGAAAGCACGGTAGCGTCTGGCTTAATCCACGCACGGTGTGCGTCAGCAGCCGTGGCAAAGGTTAACGCAACGAGTGCAGCAACGGTCGTTAATTTTTTCATCAGTGAAATCCTTCTGTTTATTGAATTGTCAGGCGAATGGTACCCAGCTCGTACTGGCCACTCACTTCAGCAACCAGCGGTAACTGCAAGGGCAATGTCAACGGCAGCTGCAAATGCTCTCGGCCACCTACTTCTCGCGCCGCTTCAACATTAAGACTGTATTGCCCCGCAGGAAGCTGCTTTAATTGTTCAACTAACTGCGGGAATGGAACATCATGGGTGCCCGGACGACGTGTTGCACCGGTTACCCCATCAATTGGGAGTGTTGCCATACGGCCACTACGACGCCACCATTGGCGCATATCTTTCAGCCACTTTTCGCCTTCTTTATTGGCCAACTTTAAGTCGTACCATACGGCTAAATCCAACACTCGCTGGTGACGCTCATCCGCTAACCAAATCGCGATATAAGGGCGATGGTATTCAGCCACATTCAATTCAGGAATGGTGAGCTCCAACTGTGCGCGCGGCTGCGCATCTTGTGCATGGGCTGGCACCAACAACACCAACCAAGGAATGATAATCCCTGCTAACACCAACGGCCATGTACTCTTACGGCCTTTCGCATAACGCTTTAATAAGATAAGTCCTGTCACGGTAAACACCACCATCATCACAGCCAATAAATCCAGCATCAATACCCAGAAAAAACCGGTATTGCGGCCCTTATGTAAATCGTTGAAATAGGCAATCCAACCTCGATCGAGATCTTCTAAATAGAACTCACCGGTTTCTAAATCAATGCGAAACCAACGGTCGCCGCCAGCACGCGGCATTCCTACATAAGCCTCAAAATTATCCCATTGTGCTAGCTGGGCACGCGCGAGGGATTGCTCAAACTCTTGCGTATACCAAGCCGTGAATGCCGCTGGTAGAGGCCCTTCCGCCATGGTTTGCTCGCTGAGCAATTGCTGCTGACGGTGCTGCAGCTCCTCTAGCACAGAATCAGGGAGTTGCGCTTCAATCACCTGTTTAACGGGTTGTGCTTCAACCAAGTTCGCATGGTTCAACGTGATCCCTGTTATCGCAAATAATAATGTCGCAGTTAAACAAATTGCAGAACTAATCCAGTGCCATGCTTTGATGTCACGCCAGCCACTTTTCCGACGTGATTGCACCCTCGTCCGAGTCATAAATTACATCCAAATAAACCATTTGAGAATAATTATCATTTAGGTATTTACATGATAAATGATACCCATTATCATTTGCAACAACTTATTCAACGTCTCGCTAAAACCAGAAGTATTAAGGAGAATCAATGAACGCTCGCCTTTCAAAAATCACACTGGCACTGCTCGCTGCTCCATGGGTAGCTGCTCACGCACAACCAGTTGAAGAGCCCGATATGGATGTCACCAAGCGCATTGAGCGTATTGTTGTTACTGCAGCGGGTTACGAGACTAAAGTAATCGACGCCCCTGCGAGCGTCACCGTCGTTACCCGTGACGACTTAGCCATGAAACCCTATTCAGGCTTAGCAGAAGCGTTACGTGATATTGAAGGGGTTGACGTTGGCGCAGGCCAAGACAAAAACGGCAACCTCTCCATTACCATGCGTGGCCTGCCAGCCGAGTATACGTTGGTGTTGATTGACGGTCGACGTCAAAATGATACCGGTGATATCGGCCCAAATAACTTCGGCAACAGCCAATATATGTATATGCCACCCTTGGCTGCTATCGAACGAATTGAAGTCGTCCGCGGCCCCATGTCGACCTTATACGGCACTGACGCCATTGGTGGGGTGGTTAACATCATCACTCGCCGTGCCTTAGACCGTTGGATGGGCGACGTTTCAGTTGCAGGGACGGTGCAAGAAGATAACCAGTACGGTAACGACCAGAAAGTTGATTTTTATGTCACCGGTCCAATCACCGAAAACCTCTCGGTCGCGTTACGCGGCAGTGGCTATTTCCGTGAGCCAAGCGAGCCAGGCTATGTCACCGAATTACCATTACCAGATGGCAGCACGTGGAAAGATTCCGGCAGCTTCGGTGACCGTAAAATTGTTGGCGGTAAATCGTGGAACTATGGCGCAACCTTAGATTACAGCTGGAACGATAAGCAGCGCTTTTCATTAAGCTACGACCTTGCCAAGCAACGTTATGACAACACGAAAAGCCAAGTGGGAACCCTCGATTCACCAGATAACATGTGGCGTGCCGGCGGCGGTGGCTTAGTTGAGCCTCGGGTTGGTTACTCTGCCTACCAACGCGTACAACGGGAACAATTGGTGCTGTCGCACGTCGGTAACTTTGACTTGGGTACCTGGCGCAACAGCATTACCCATAGCGTGAGTGAAAACTTAGGACGTTCATTGCCATTGTCACTGAATGAACGTATTGCATTCCAAGCACTCTGGGATCAAGCCGTTTTAGATCAAGGTAAGAGTAAGCCGGAATTAACCGACGCCATTCGCGCAGAAATTGAAGCGAACTTTTTACCTCGTCCAAATCGTCCGTTGGAACTCACCAACTGGATTTATGACACCTCCTTTGAAATGAACTTTGCCCGCAGCAAAGTTGTATTGGGCGGTCAATATTTTGACGTTTCGATGGAAGATGGTGTGTTCGGTTTCTATGGCGAAGATTACCTAGAAGGAACCACGCAAGATCACCGTCAAGTTGCAGTGTTTGCTGAAACCAGCTACGACGCAACCGATGATTTAACCGTCACCGCTGGTGCTCGTTATGACCACCACAACATTTTCGGTGGCCAATGGAGTCCGCGGGTCTACCTGAACTACACCATCTCACCTGATTGGACCGTGAAAGGGGGCGTGAGCACCGGTTATAAAGCACCGAAGCCAAACGATTTATTCCCTGGGATTACCGGTTTCGGTCGTCAAGGTGTGATTCCGATGGTAGGTACGCCAGATCTGCAACCAGAAACCAGTATTAACTATGAAGCTGCGGTGTATTACGACAACGCAACCAATTTCACCGCTAACCTCACCGTGTTCTACAACGAATTTGATGACAAAATCATCAACCAAGATACAGCGCCGAACTGTGAGATCGCAAACCCAGGTCAGCCTTGTGTAGATATCGGTGAAGGTTGGTTGGATTTAGGCTATGACTATTTCAGCCAGTTAGCGAACGTCGACAAAGCAGTCACCCAAGGGGTTGAGGTCTACTCTGCGTACGATATCAATGATGCGTGGACGGTCACAGCAAACTACACCTTTACTGACAGTGAAGTGCGCAGTGGTGCCGACAAAGGCTTGCCTTTGGTGAACACCCCACGCCACATGGCGAACGCGTCACTCACCTACTTGGTCACGGATCGTTTAAGCTTAGACTTACGTGCTGAAATTCGTGGCGAACGCTTCCGTGGTACCGCGAACGTGATGGGTCCAGAAGGTCCAGAAACTGTGTCTGAGTATTACAAGTCGTATGAGTTAATGCACTTGGGTGCGACCTACCGTGTCAATGACGCTTGGACGCTCCGTGCTCGGATCAACAACTTGCTAGATACTGACTTATCAAGCCGTAGCTGCTTGCTGGCGGAGAACGAAGTCGAGTACTTATGTTCACCGGACTACAACACGGCTGAACGCGCTCGTAGCTTCTGGTTCTCCGCTAACTATAGCTTCTAATTTATCTAATAAATTAGCCTTCCAAAGCCGCTCTTTTCGAGCGGCTTTTTTTGTTGTGTAAACAAAGATAGTCTGCCAAAATAGAAGCTGTTTCGGCTACTTTATTAACCCATGATACTTCTCATTGTATTTGCGATTACTGCAATTGCAGTTTCATTCATTTGCTCGATTTTAGAAGCAGCTCTACTTTCCATTACGCCTAGCTATATTGCCCAGCTAAAAGAACAGCGGCCTAAGCTTCATGCGCGTTTGCAGCAATTGAAAACCAATATTGACCGGCCATTGGCTGCCATATTGACGCTGAATACAGTTGCCCACACTGCTGGTGCAGCAGGAGTCGGTGCTCAAGTTGGGGTGGTTTTTGGCGATGGCTACTTGGCCCTCGCTTCGGCAGTCATGACCGTGTTAATCCTCGTATTCTCTGAAATTTTACCCAAAACCATTGGAGCAAAATTCTGGCGTGAGTTGGCTCCGATTCTGCCGGCCACCTTAAACGTCATGATCAACATCCTGCGGCCATTTGTTTGGTTATCGGATCAAATCACCAAGCGCATTGGTGGAGCTGAATACGTGGATGTGCGTTCAGAAATTAAGGCACTTGCAACGCTCGGGCACGAACAGCAAATTATCGATCCAGAAGAACGCCGTGTGATTGGCAACGTGTTAGATTTGCATAACGTGCGCGTACGCGACGTGATGACCCCTCGCACCGTCTGTGAATCGGTTCGCCCAGAAGAGACGGTCGATGAGTTTTTACAGCGTGCCAAGCAGCTGCCTTATTCACGATTCCCAATCATTGACGCCGATGAAGTTCCACACGGGATTGTGTTGCGCAATGAGCTGTGGGAAGCCGACAAGTCCAGCACTATTTTGGAGCTCGCGCGCGAGACCGAAGTGGTCTCAGAAACAGTCAATATCGAGCAAGTGTTGCGGTTGTTCTTAGAAAAACGTCAGCACATGGCCTTGGTGTTTGACGAGCATGGCACCTGGATGGGTGTGATCACGCTGGAAGACATTATTGAAACCATTTTGGGGCAACCCATCATGGACGAAACAGATACCATTCCAAGCCTACGTCGCTACGCTCAACAGCGTTGGGACAAACGCCTCAACCAAGCTGCTACTGCTGAAGCCCAAGCTGCGCAGGAAAAAAAGTAGCAGAAAACCCCTAAAACTCGTATAATGTGCCGCTATTTTCATCAATGGCGGCACATTCCGCCATTCCCTCGTGTTTGTTACAGGCTTTATTAATGACTATCCAAGCGACTGAACTTTCCAAGCTGCGCAATATTGCGATCATTGCGCACGTAGACCATGGCAAAACCACTCTCGTAGATTCCCTGTTAAAGAACTCAGGAACCCTCGAAAGCCGAGTAGGCCTTGAAGACCGTGTCATGGACTCAGATGAACTTGAGAAAGAACGTGGTATCACTATCTTGGCAAAAAACACTGCCGTTAATTACAAAGATTACCGCATCAATATTCTAGACACCCCAGGGCACGCTGACTTTGGTGGTGAAGTTGAGCGCGTTCTTTCCATGGCAGACTCAGTGTTACTCGTGGTTGACGCAGTGGATGGCCCGATGCCGCAAACTCGTTTCGTCACCCAAAAAGCGTTTGCCCATGGCTTAAAACCCATTGTTGTGGTGAATAAAATTGACCGTCCTGGCGCCCGTCCAGATTGGGTGATCGACCAAGTGTTTGACTTGTTCGACAATCTTGGCGCCACCGATGAGCAACTTGATTTCCCAATTGTCTATGCATCCGCACTGAACGGCTGGGCCACCTACGACTACAATGAAGTCACCGATAACCTTGATGCGCTGTTTGAGACCATTATCGACAAGGTATCGTCTCCTGATGCCGACCGCGATGGTCCATTACAGATGCAAATTTCTCAGCTGGACTACTCCAGCTATGTAGGAATTATCGGCATCGGCCGTATCAAACGTGGCTCGGTTAAATTGAACCAAGCGGTCACTGTGGTTGGCGTCGATGGCCAACAACGCAACGGCAAAGTGGGTCAAATCTATGGCTATTTAGGCTTGGAACGGATCGAAACTGAAACTGCCAGTGCCGGGGATATTATTGCTATTACTGGATTGGGTGAGCTAAAAATTTCGGACACAGTGTGTGCCGCCGGTGCGGTGGAAGCATTACCACCGTTATCCGTTGACGAGCCAACAGTGACCATGACCTTCCAAGTAAACACCTCTCCGTTTGCCGGAAAAGAAGGGAAATTTGTCACCTCACGCCAAATCCTTGAGCGCTTACAGCAAGAGCTGAAGCATAACGTTGCGTTACGGGTTGAAGAAACAGGTCACCCGGATCGCTTCCGCGTCTCCGGTCGCGGCGAACTACACTTAGGCGTACTGATTGAAAACATGCGTCGTGAAGGGTTCGAGTTAGCGGTATCACGTCCAGAAGTAATTCTGCGTGAAGTGGATGGCGTTAAAGAGGAACCGTACGAAAACCTCACCATCGATATCGAAGAGCAACACCAAGGCCCCATTATGGAAAAACTGGGGTTACGGAAAGCTGAAATGTCGAACATGACCCCCGACGGTAAAGGCCGAGTGCGCATTGATTTTGTTATTCCAAGCCGCGGCTTAATTGGTTTCCAAACTGAGTTCATGACCTTATCCTCAGGCACAGGCTTGATGTACCACAGCTTTGACCACTACGGCCCGTACAAAGGCGGTAACATTGGTCAGCGCAATAACGGCGTACTCATTTCCAATGCTCAAGGTAAGGCGTTAGCTTACGCACTCTTCAACTTGCAAGAGCGTGGCCGCCTCATGATTGGTCATGCGGATGAAGTATACGAAGGCATGGTCATTGGTATTCATAGCCGGTCGAATGACCTTACGGTGAACTGTTTGAAAGGGAAGCAGTTGACTAACATTCGTGCGGCAGGAAGTGACGAGGCCTTGTTGCTGACACCTCCTATTCGGATGTCATTGGAGCAAGCGCTTGAGTTTATCGATGATGATGAATTAGTTGAAATCACACCAAAATCGATTCGGATCCGTAAGCGTTTACTGACTGAGAACGAGCGGAAACGCGCCAGCCGTTCAAAAGACGAAGGCTAATGTAGTTCTTGGTGCTCACCCGTTGCGGAGAACTTCTGCTACGGGTGAGGCATCACATAATAAAAGATTGAAAAGAAGTGCAAAGCACTCCCAATCAGTACAAAAACATGCCAAATAGCGTGATGAAAACGCAGCGATTTCCAGACGTAAAAAATCACTCCAAAGGTGTAGGCTAAGCCGCCCGCCAACAATAACCAGAGTCCCCCGGCATCAACGTTAGCCAACATCGGTTTAATCACTGCAAGCGCCATCCACCCCAGCCCTAAATACAAGCTAATGGATAACCATCGTTTCCGTTCCCGCATGGCTAATTCCAAAATCACACCAAGCACTGCGATGCTCCACACCACAATGAGCAACGTCCACCCCCAGTCGCCGCGCAAATTGACCAGTGCAAAGGGAGTGTAGGTACCCGCAATCAATACATAGATAGCCGCATGGTCGAGTTGTTGGAAAAATGCTTTGATGCGGGGCCAGGGAAATGCGTGATAAAGAGTGGAAGCCAAGTACAACAAAATCAAACTTGAGCCATAAATAATCGCACTGGCAACATGGAATAAATCACCGTAGGACACCGCCCAAATAAGCATCATGACTAACGCCACCACCGATGCCACCGCGCCCAAACCATGAGTCAGGGCGTGGGCCACTTCCTCGGCCACCGTATAAGCTTTACTACTTCGAATTGTATTCATGGGTTCCTTTTCCGTTATTTATTATCACGTCGCTGCACCATGTATTCCTAAACTGTATTCATACACTTAGCATATCACTGTTCGATCACTCTAGGCTCAATCATTTTACATACATGCATGCATGTTTATATGATTTCGGTTATAATGCCGTCACTTGTAATAGGAGAAGTGTGCTGTGGCTCGTCGTACCAAAGAAGATGCATTAACGACACGTTCAGATTTACTGGACGCTGCGGAGCGTTTATTTAGTGAGAAAGGAGTTTCCAGAACATCCATGAATCAAGTAGCCGAGGCAGCGGGGGTCACTCGCGGGGCTATTTATCATCATTTTGAAAATAAACTCGCCCTCATTGAAGCACTCATGGAGCGGGTCCGCTTGCCCGTGGATGATATGTTGGAAGAGTTGGAAAAAACTCATAATGACAACCCGCTGGCCATGCTCCGAGCACGGTGTTTGAACATTATTGAGCAGGTCCAGCAAGATCCACACACGCAAGCATTAATCACCATTCTCTTGCATAAATGTGAATACGTTGATGATGCCTTACCCATTCATCAGCGCCACCTTGATGGGCGCAATGCCTGTGTTGCAGAATCAGGTTGGTTGGTTGAAAGAGCGAAAGAGCAAGGCTTAATTGACGCCTCGTTAAACTCACAAGGCGTTATTTTGGGGTTATTTAGCTTAGTAGATGGGCTTATGTATAACTGGCTGCTTGACCCAAGCTGTTTCAACTTAGGCCAAACAGCCAAGCAAGCCATCGATACCTATTTTAATGGGCTCATGAAGCAAAGTGCATAAGCCGTTCTCCAATTAACGCATGGCATCAATAAATGCGTTAGATGCTTCGATTGCCGCTTCCATCTCACGAATTAGCACTTCCACATCAGCACGGAGCACGCGATATTCACCCCGAATTGCGTCAATCGCTTTCGCATTCAAGTTATGCTTCAAATACAGCACATTATCGTGCAATTTTTCGAGCACGGGTTCCATGGTTCCAGCTGCACGTTCCATGCTTTGCAGTAAACTTTTGTAGTGACGCTCAGTTTCTCGTAGTGAGCGCTCGCTCTCACTGCGCATGCTGGCATTGCTGTATAAGCCAAGTTCATCTTGCCACTCATCAAATAATGCTTGAGCCACGTTATCGACGGCTTTAATGCGCGAGTTCACCCGCTCGGCGGCCGCTTTACTCCGCTCATAATCATCATTGAGCGCTTGGTAGCGTTTTTCGAGGTCACCGCCATCAAACTTCAGCAATTCATCCAGCCGCTGTAGCGCAGATTTAAATTCCTCTTGGGCATCGCTTTGAGCATCGCGAGCGTCATCCACCCGATCCACTAAAATATCGCGTTTATGAATCCCAAACTTTTCCATGGTGCCGTAATAAGCACTTTGGCATCCAACCAGCGATACCGCCACCATCACAACCATGATTACTTGACTCAACACGCGCATAACAGCTCCTTGTGTCCTCGAGAGAATAGTCAGTATAGCCTACTATGAAGAATCCCACTTGACCATTGGCGATTGACAAAGAACAAGGTATGTTAGGGGCACCATGATCGATTTAAGAGTAGGCAATGTCTCAGTCTAATTCAGCGCGCAATGCATTAACCTTCTTGCAGCAGCGAGGGCGAATCGCTTGGCGCTTTTTGGTGTATTTCGTCAAACGCTGCTTGGATGATCGCGTCACCATCGTCGCGGGGCATCTGACATTCGTCAGCATGCTGGCATTGGTGCCGCTGATGGTGGTTATGTTTTCCATTTTTTCTGCTTTTCCCATGTTCGAGCAGCTGAAAGAGGAGCTGGAGCGGCTGCTCTTCGCCAATCTCATGCCAGCATCGGGCGAAGTTATCAGCAGTTATCTCAATCAGTTTATGACCAACGTGTCCAAAATGACAACCATCGGGGTAGTCTTTGTCATTGTGGTCGCCGTTAATCTGATTAGCACGGTGGATGCCACCATGAATCGTATCTGGCGGAATCATAACAAGCGGCGCTTAGTCGTCGCGCTATCGGTTTACTGGATGATTCTAACCCTTGGCCCCATTTTGATGGGCTCGGGTATGGCAGTGACTTCTTATCTGATTTCTTTGACGGCCGTTGCAGAAGTCTATGTGTCCGGGGTTCGCACCACCTTATTAAGCTTTGTACCACTGGCAACCTCATTAGTTGCCTTTATGCTCTTGTACATTGTCATGCCAAACCGTATAGTGCGCGCCCGACACGCTTTTTGGGGTGCGTTATTAGCAGCCATTCTGTTTGAATTGAGTAAGAGTATCTTCGCTGCCTATATTACTGCCTTCCCCAGCTATCAAGCCATCTATGGTGCTTTAGCTGCCATTCCAATTCTCTTGGTCTGGATTTTCGTGTCATGGAACATTGTGCTATTGGGTGCCGAACTTACGGCGAGTATTGAGGAGTTTTTCCAACCACCCTCGAACGATAACTCAAGAATACTGGAAGGAAACGAATGAAAGCATTAGTGCAACGGGTAACGGAAGCATCAGTCACCGTTGCCGGTGACATCATCGGTGAAATCAAACAAGGCATGTTGGTGTTGTTAGGCGTTGAATTCGCCGATACCTCTGAACAGGCTGTTACCTTAGCCAATAAAGTGGCGAAGTTTCGCATGTTTAGCGATGCGAACGATAAAATGAACCTGTGCGTGAGCGATATCGCCGGGCAAATTTTAGTGGTGCCACAATTTACCTTAGCGGCCGACACCCAATCAGGTCGCCGCCCGAGTTTTTCCACCGCTGCACCGCCCTCACAGGCGAACGCGCTCTACTTGGCTTTTGTTGCCCACTTGGAGCAATTGGGAATTCCGGTGGCCACCGGTGAATTTGGCGCCGATATGCAGGTCGCCTTGATCAACGATGGACCGGTGACCTTTATGCTGCAAACGAATCATTCGGAAGGATAATCGCCATGTCTCGTGTGATCACTCCGACCACCCCTGAGCAACTAGAAGCCTACTACGATCTGCGTTGGCGGGTGCTGCGCCAGCCATTCCAGCGGCCACGCGGCTCCGAGCAAGACGAGTATGATCAGGTAGGGTACCATCGCATGGTGGTCAATGCAGCGGGTGCTGTTATCGCCATTGGACGCCTGCATTTTAATACCCCCGAAGAAGCGCAAATTCGCTTTATGGCCTCAGCGCCAGAGCATCGAGGCGAAGGGCACGGGGTATCCATTGTGCATGCCCTCGAAACACTTGCTCGTGCCGAGGGTGCCAAGCATATTGTCATTAATTGCCGCGATAATACCTTAGGTTTTTATCTTAAATGTGGGTACGACATCATGGAAGAAGCGGATACCGTACAAAACCCACAAGCGGAACATCACTTGCGGAAAGTGTTGACTCCCCATAACCGCATTATTTATCGTCCGGATTGGTGCCTCGAACTACAACAGACGTGGCACACTGAAATTCCCATTTCAAAAAGCATGGGGATTACCATTGAGCAATATACTGGGCGGGAGTTTGAAACGTCCGCAAGTTTGGCACGCAACATTAACGTGCATGGCACCATGTTTGCTGGCAGCATTTATTCGCTCGCCACCTTGACGTGCTGGGGGCTATTGCATTTACAATTGCGGGAACGACAGCTACAAGGTGATGTGGTGCTCGCAGACGGCCAAATTCAGTACCATAAACCTGTTAGCCAAGAACCTCGTGCTATTTCCCGACTCTCTTCAATGAACGGTGATCTTTCAACGCTCACCCTCGGAAAAAATGCACGCGTACTATTGAAGTCTCAAGTATTGGACCATGACACCCCGGTGGCAGAATTTACCGGACAATTCGTCGTATTGGCCAAGAATAGAAAATCAGAAGGACGTTAACATGAGTGATAATTTATCTGCCCAGCAGTTGTTACGTATTCGGAGCAAATTAGAAACTGTTGTCAATGAACAGCCCAATACTCGCCAAGCAGAAAGCGCGGCCGCTGCGTTACAGCGGATGCGTGAAGGCGAATACGGCTATTGCGTTGAATGTGGTGATGAGATTTCGGCAGCTCGCTTAGCCGCAAAACCAGATGTCGCACTTTGTGTGGATTGCGAAGCCCTGCAAGATGAAGAGGACGCTTAAGCGTCCTCTAACAGCGCTCCCTCTCGCACTAAGTCACTCAGCTTTCCTTGCTCAATCAAGCCAGCAATGGCTTCAATATCTGGCGCAAAATAGCGATCCTGATCGTAAAACGGGACCAATGACCGCACCCGCTCGTGCGCCATTTCAACGGCTTCAGAAGACCGTAACGGACGTCTGAAATCCACCCCTTGCGCGGCTTCCAACAACTCGATGGCAACAATATCACGGATATTTTTGGCAATATCGGTCAGTCGACGTGCGGCAAAGGTTGCCATGGACACATGATCTTCCTGGTTGGCTGAGGTTGGCATGCTATCAACCGAGGCGGGATGTGCCAGCGTTTTGTTCTCTGATGCCAACGCTGCTGCCGTTACCTGCGCCAGCATAAAGCCTGAGTTCACGCCGCCATCATTCACCAAGAATGGAGGCAAGTTGCTCAAGTGATGGTCAATCAATAACGCACTCCGACGTTCCGACAAAGCACCAATTTCACTGGCGGCAATGGCAAGAATATCCGCTGCCATCGCCACTGGCTCAGCGTGGAAGTTCCCGCCTGAAATAATATCGCCGTTATCGCTAAAGACTAACGGGTTGTCCGTGACCCCATTGGCTTCACGTACCAGAATGGCACTGGCGTGCTGCATTTGATCAAACACCGCTCCCATGACTTGCGGCTGACACCGCAGCGAGTAAGGGTCCTGAACTTTTTCACAATTTTCATGCGCAACGCCGATTTCCGACTGCTCGCCAAGCAATTGACGGAAGCTCTCAGCCACAGCAATTTGACCTGGCTGACCACGCACTGCATGAATCCGTGCATCAAATGGTGCCCGTGAGCCCATCGCAGCTTCCACCGCCATAGCGCCAGTGACCAAGGCCGCGTGGAATACCCGTTCAATCTGGAATAAGCCATGGAGTGCCAAGGCAGTCGATGCTTGGGTGCCATTTAATAACGCCAGCCCTTCTTTCGGAGCAAGGGTTCCAATCGGTTTTAAACCAACTTTAGCAAGCCCTTCCACCGCTGGATAAATGGCTCCTTGAATCCGGACCGTGCCTTCCCCAAGCAACGGTAGGACCAAATGTGCCAACGGCGCTAAGTCACCTGAGGCACCGACTGAGCCTTTGCTCGGAACACAGGGATAAACCTCATGGTTTAGCAACTCCACCAATGCTTGAATCACTTCCGGCCGCACCCCTGAATAACCACGGCTGAGCGAGTTGATTTTTAATAACAGCATGAGCCGAACCACGGTATCTGGCATCAATTCTTGGGTGCCAGCAGCGTGGGATAGCACAATGCGACGTTGTAGATCATTCAGTTTTTCAGGTGGAATGCGGGTATTCGCCAACAAGCCAAAGCCCGTATTTATGCCATACACGACCTTGCCTGCAGCCAACACATCATGCACGGTTTGGAAGGAACGTTGAATTGCCTCATGTGCCTCCGCATGCAGACTAAGTTGGTGTGGTGCTTGCCACCACTCACGTAATTGAGCCAGCTTCAACGCACCGGGCTGTAAGGTAAAGAGTTGTTTCATGAGCGCTTCTCCAACATCGGTAAATCGAGCCCTTGTTCACGGGCGCATTGTTGTGCAATTTCATAGCCCGCATCAGCGTGACGCATCACACCAGTCGCAGGGTCATTCCACAGCACACGGCCTAATCGCTGCGCCGCGGCCTCGCTGCCATCGGCCACGATCACCACGCCGGCATGTTGCGAATACCCCATGCCCACGCCGCCCCCGTGGTGCAAGCTGACCCAGGTTGCCCCGCTGGCAGTGTTTAACAGCGCATTCAACAATGGCCAGTCGGATACGGCATCTGAGCCATCCAGCATGCTTTCAGTTTCGCGGTTAGGGCTTGCTACCGAACCGGAATCCAAATGGTCACGGCCAATCACAATTGGAGCTGAAAGCTCCCCGTTACGCACCATTTCGTTAAACGCTAGGGCAATTCGTGCCCGATCCTTTAAACCAATCCAGCAAATCCGTGCGGGTAACCCTTGGAAGCTAATTCGCTCACGGGCCATATCGAGCCAGTTATGCAAATGCGGATTATCTGGGATCAATTCTTTGACTTTGGCGTCTGTTTTATAAATATCTTCGGGATCCCCTGATAAAGCGACCCAACGGAAGGGGCCGATTCCTTCACAGAATAAGGGACGAATATAGGCCGGCACAAACCCCGGGAAATCAAACGCATTATCAACGCCCACATCTTTCGCCATTTGGCGGATGTTATTGCCGTAGTCTAAGGTGGCTGCGCCGCGCTCTTGCAACATCAACATGGCACGCACTTGCACGGCCATGGATTGTTTCGCCGCCTGGACGGTGCCTTCTGGATCACTTTGCTGCCGCTCTTGATACTGGCCCAACGTCCAGCCTTGCGGGAGGTAACCGTGTAATGGGTCATGGGCTGAGGTTTGGTCAGTGACCACGTCGGGCGTAATATTTCGTTCCACTAACTCATTGAAAACATCCGCTGCGTTGCCTAATAGGCCAACTGAAATAGCACGGCCTTCGGCATTTGCTTGATTGATCAATTGCAATGCCTCATCCAACGAAGTGGCTTTGTGATCTAAATAACGTGTACGTAAGCGGAAATCGATCCGCGTTTCGTCCACTTCCACTGCCAACATGGAGTAACCCGCCATGGTCGCTGCCAGCGGCTGAGCTCCACCCATACCACCTAAGCCACCGGTCAAAATCCAACGGCCTTTGGTGTCCCCTTGGAAATGCTGACGCGCCACCGAAACGAAGGTTTCGTAGGTGCCCTGTACGATGCCTTGCGAGCCAATATAAATCCATGAGCCCGCGGTCATTTGGCCGTACATCATCAACCCTTTTTGGTCCAGCTCATTAAAGTGTTCCCACGTGGCCCACTCTGGAACTAGGTTTGAGTTAGCAATGAGTACTCGGGGTGCATCTTCGTGCGTGGTGAACACGCCGACTGGCTTCCCTGACTGGACCAGCAATGTTTCGTTGGGCTTGAGTCGGTCCAATACTGCCACGATTTTGTCATAAGCTTCCCAACTGCGGGCGGCACGACCAATGCCACCGTACACTACCAAGGCATGGGGGTGTTCCGCCACTTCGGCGTCAAGGTTGTTCATCAGCATCCGTTTGGCTGCTTCAATCTGCCAGTTCGCTGTGGTTAAGCGTGAGCCGCGGCTGGCACGAATGGTGCGGCTGGTATCAAGTCGAGTAAATTTCATCGTGATAATCCTTTTATCTACATCACAGATTACGGCTTAAAGGTTAAATGACCACCCAGCACAAAGCGTGAGCCTGGGTGAGTTAATACAGCATAGGTCACCACGCCCGCATCGCTCCAAGTTCGTCGAATGATCCGTAAACAGGGTTCTGGTTTCGCCAGCTCAAGCCACTCGCAAACAGCTAAACTGGGCGTAATGGCTTCAATCTGATGGCTGGCTTCCGTTAACGGAGCAACCGCACTGAGGTATTCATGGGGGGTCGTGAGACGAAAGTCTTGTTTGAGATAATCGGGGGCAACTGCTGGGTTCACGTAGCGTTCTTCCACTTGCACCGGCACGCCATTCTCAGTGTGTGTAATCACCGAGAAAAACGCCGGGGCATCCACCGCCAATTCAAGTTGTTCCGCCACGGGAACTGAGGCCGGAACTTGCCGAAGCATGTGTACATGGGCCGCATAATCATGTTGTCGCGCACGAATTTCATCGGCGATATTTCGAATCGCCATAAATGAGGTTTGTGATTTTAAAGGCGCCACATAAGTTCCAGACCCTTTGGCGCGAACCACTAACCCTTCATCCGCTAATTCCTGCAAGGCTCGGCGCGCAGTCATGCGGCTCACCTTAAATTGTTGTGCCAAGGCATTTTCGGAGCTGACCGGATGATTTTCAGGCCACTCTCCCGAAGCAATTTTGCGATAAATATATTGTTTTATTTTGGCGAATTTCACGAATGTGTCACCCACAACCTAGAATGAGTAATACTGAATGAAACCATTCAGACTGGATGAAGTCTGTGCTAAAGTGTAGGCATCTTTAATTGTATATACAAGTGACAATGGGGATTTTTCATGGCAGCAACCTTGCAGCGTATCTCGAACGTTCACCTCGCCACTATGGTGGGTGAAGGCTACGGTCTCATCCAAGATGGGGTGATTATTTTTGATCAGCAGCAAATTCATTACGCCGGACCACGGGAGAGTGCACCATCGGTAACGGTCAACGACATTGACGGCCGCGGTGGCTTCATCACGCCTGGGTTGATTGATTGCCATACCCATTTAGTCTGGGCGGGTTCTCGAGCCGATGAGTTTGCCCAACGCCTACACGGCGTTAGCTATGCAGAAATTGCCGCGAATGGTGGGGGAATTGCCGCCACAGTGCGAGCCACCCGAGCAGCCACTGAAGCAGAGTTAGTGAAGGTTGCGACACCACGATTACAAGCGTTGATGGCTGAAGGGGTGACCACCATCGAAATAAAGTCTGGGTATGGACTAAGTCTTGACGATGAACGTAAGCAGCTTCGTGCGGCGCGCCAGTTAGCAGAACAACATCCTGTTTCAGTGGCCACTACCCTGTTAGCGGCACACGCGGTGCCTCCTGAGTTTCGTGATGATGCCGATGCCTACATTGACCTCGTTACTAACACCATCATCCCAACACTAGCAGGCGAAGGGTTAGCCGATGCAGTGGATGCATTTTGTGAAACGGTCGGATTTACCCCAGCCCAAACCGAGCAAGTGTTTCAAGCTGCCCAAGCGGTTGGACTACCGGTAAAACTGCATGCTGAACAACTCAGTAACCAACACGGCAGCCAGCTGGCAGCGCGTTATCAAGCACTTTCGTGTGACCATCTCGAGCATTTAGATGAAGCCGGAGTGAAAGCCATGGCGGCCGCCGGTACAGTTGCAGTATTACTGCCCGGCGCCTATTACTTTTTACGCGATACACACCTGCCACCCGTTGCGTTATTACGTGAGCATGGTGTGCCCATTGCCTTAGCAACGGACGCCAATCCGGGCACCTCGCCTATTTTTAGCCTGCAGTTAATGCTCCAAATGGGAGCAACCTTATTCCGTCTCACTCCTGAAGAATGCTTACGCGGAGTAACTGTCAATGCAGCTCAAGCATTAGGCTATCAGGATCGTGGGCAACTCAAGGCGGGCTTGCGGGCCGATTTATGTTGGTGGGATGTGGATGATCTCGCAACGCTTACGTACCAGTTCGGCATTAACCCACTGGTTGCCTGTTGGCATCAAGGTTCGCGGCGCTGAAACCCGTGCAAGTAAGCGAGCACTAACTCGCTTAACAACTGTGCACACGCCATATCGCCGGCTTCACGGCCGGCTGGGTGCAAGCTGGGAGCTGCTTCCGCTAAATGCAGATACCGCGTATACGGAAGTTGTGCCAAGAGTTCGACAAAACGATAAGCATGGGCGATGCTCAAGCCATTAAAGTTAATCGCACTGGCCGGCACCCCATGCAACGCATCAACGTCTACTTCAATGCCAACAGGAACTTGCCAGGTTTCTACTTGGTTGGTCAGCGCCAGCAATTCACTGCGCCAGTCTTCAAGGTAGAGATCATGAATGCTGCGATAACTAAACTCTGCTTGATTCAGTTGCTTCAGGATTTCCGCATTATTTTTACCTTCATGCAGCCCGAGCACGTGATAATGAGTGAGCGCGCCTTCCATATAAGCGTAGCTAAAGCCATTGCCGCTGTGGCGACCTTCCCGGGCGCGAAAGTCCGCATGGGGGTCTAAATTAACTGCACCCACCCCTTGGCCTGTTGCGGTATGCAGCGAATGAATCAGTGGGTAAGCATTGTTATGGCCGCCACCAATCAAAATCACGTCAAAGCCCGTTTCGAATAATGGCGTAAGGACCGTCTGCACACGCTGGTCCAGGCGCTCCACCAGCTCTCGCAAACGTGCTAATTCACCTGGATCGGTAGGACGCAGGGCATCCCCTTGTTGCTGCAAATCCTCACAATCAACTTGCCCCACCAGCAACAACTCGTGGGCCGCAATCATTGGATTATCTTGCAGGGAAAGGATGCCTTGAAGAGCCGCAGCAAAAGCATGCTCAGCCCCACCTCGGCCTAAGTTTGCGCGTGGGCCCAGTGACTCAGGCACCCCCACGATGGCAATCCGCTGACCGGCATCCCACGCTTGTTGCAAGCTCTCATAGAAAGCTGCAGCCGAGGACACCTGCGGCAAGCAATGAAGGGTTTGGCCTAAACGGTTTTCACCCGGGCGTGGTGTAAACCAAGCCGTTGCATCAATGGGAGTTAACCAGCTCATGAATTATTCGATATCAAGTGGTTCAGGAGAGATAATGATCCCGGTGCTGTCTGCGTACAGATGATCTTCTGGCAAGAAAGTTACGCCACCGAAATTCACCGCCACATCCACTTCACCAACACCGTCACTGGCTGCACCGACAGGAATTGCGGCAATCGCCATAATTCCCATATCCAGTTCTTCTAACGCATCCACGTCGCGTACGGAACCGTAACAGATAATGCCTTCCCAGTCGTTATCAAACGCCATGTCAGCAATCGCAATATCGATTAATGCGCGGCGCATGGAGCCACCGCCATCCACTAACAAGACTTTACCGGTACCTGATTGTTGAACAATTTCTTCAATCAGCCCTTTGTCTTCGTAGCATTTGACGACAACCAGTTGACCACCAAAGGATAAACGCCCGCCATAGTGGATGAACATGGGTTCAACCACATCGACAAGGTCTGGGTAGAGATCACAAAGTTCTGATGTGTTGTATTCCATTGTTTTTTCCCCTGAGATAATGGCTTAGCGCATACTAACTAAGCCACAGTATAGCCGCTTCTACGTCACTGCAAAAGCGGCCTCGGGGTGGATTACAAAATAAAGCGACTTAAATCTTCATCTTGCGCTAATTCGCCAAGTGTTTTCGTCACATAGTCGGCATTGATTTCAATTTGCTGACCCGCGAGATCACTGGCTTTGAACGAAATTTCTTCCATCAGCCGCTCAAGCACCGTGTGCAATCGACGCGCACCAATGTTTTCTGTCGTTTCATTGACTTGGAACGCCATTTCAGCAATTTTTTCAATCCCGTCTGGGGTAAAGTCGATGGTCACGCCTTCCGTTGCCATCAACGCCTTGTATTGGGCCGTCAATGACGCATTCGGCTCGGTCAAAATTCGGACAAAATCTGCACTCGTCAGTGCTTGTAGCTCCACCCGAATCGGCAACCGACCCTGTAATTCAGGAATTAAGTCAGACGGCTTCGACATCTGGAAAGCACCAGAGGCGATAAACAAAATATGGTCGGTTTTCACCATGCCATGTTTGGTCGAAACAGTCGTGCCTTCAACCAGTGGCAGTAGGTCGCGTTGAACCCCTTCACGAGACACGTCCGGCCCCGACACATCGCCACGCTTACAGATTTTGTCAATTTCATCCAGGAACACAATCCCATTCTGTTCCACCGCCTGTAACGCTTGCTCTTTGATGTCTTCAGGATTCAGCATCTTCGCCGCTTCTTCTTCGACGAGTTGCTTCATGGCGTCCTTGATTTTCATCTTTTTCGGCTTGCTGCGACCGCCACCAATATTTTGGAACATGCTTTGCAGCTGAGACGTCATTTCTTCCATGCCTGGTGGCGCCATAATCTCAACACCTAACTGCGGTGCGCTGACTTCAATTTCAATCTCTTTTTCATCAAGCTGACCTTCGCGCAGCTTTTTCCGGAATACCTGACGGGTATTCGACTGATCGCGAGGCTCTTCTTGCTCATCCGCCCAACCTGTCTTTTTCGGAGGCGGTAACAGGGCATCCAACACCCGCTCTTCAGCCGCTTCTTCAGCACGATAACGTACTTTCTGCATCATTTGCTCACGGGTTTGCTTCACTGCAGCATCGGTCAGGTCACGAATAATCGATTCAACCTCTTTTCCGACATAACCCACTTCGGTGAATTTTGTTGCTTCCACTTTAATGAATGGAGCATTCGCCAACTTCGCTAAGCGGCGCGCAATTTCAGTTTTACCAACACCGGTAGGACCGATCATCAGAATATTTTTAGGCGTGACTTCATGGCGCAACTCTTCATCCAGTTGCATGCGACGCCAGCGGTTCCGTAATGCCACAGCGACGGCTTTTTTCGCCGATTCTTGCCCGATAATGTGGCGATTCAGTTCGTCAACAATTTCACGAGGGGTCATATTAGACATGGGCAACCGACTCCTGTTCTTCAATGGTTTGATAGCTGTTGGTATAAACACAGATATCACCCGCAATGGTTAATGCTTTTTCGACAATTTCACGAGCACTTAAATCCGTGTTTTCCAACAACGCAGTCGCCGCTGCTTGGGCATATGCGCCACCGGAACCGATCGCAATTAAATCATTCTCTGGCTCAATGACATCGCCATTTCCGCTAATTAATAACGAATAGTGTTTGTCAGCAACCACTAACATGGCTTCCAGACGCCGCAGTGCGCGATCTGTTCGCCAATCTTTGGCTAATTCCACGGCTGCCCGCATGAGGTTGCCTTGATGCGCTTCGAGCTTTTTGTCTAACCGCTCGAATAGCGTAAAAGCGTCTGCGGTGCCACCTGCAAAGCCTGCCAAGACTTGATTGTTGTACAAGCGGCGAACTTTGCGAGCGTTGCCTTTCATTATGGTATTGCCAAGTGAAACTTGGCCATCGCCACCAATGACAACTTTGTCACCGCGACGGACAGATACGATAGTAGTCACAAATACATCCTCTTGGTTGCTATAAACCAGTTATGAGGACGTATTTGTGAATTTCAATGGGGGAGTTACAAATTCCAGTTCCAGATTTGGCAACCGTTGATTTTGCCGCGTTGCAGCTTATGTCGATCTGCTTCCGCTGCGCGCCGTCCTTCATAGGGGCCCAAAATGACTCGGTGCCAAACACCGTTCGAGCCTTCCGTGGTACGAACTTGTGATTCTAAACCAAGCATCGCGATCATGGCCCGCAGCTCTTCGGCATCAGCCCGATTACGGAATGAACCACACTGCATGAGCTTGGGTGGCCCCACTTCACGTTCCGGCACATCCACAATCACTTCTTGGTTTTCTAACTCTTCAATGTATTGCCACCGCTCTTCTGGCTTTTCTGGTAAGGCAGGCTGCTGTTGAGGTTGCACAGCCGGTGTTTCAACCGCTGGGGGACTCTCCACAGCGACCTTTTTTGATTGGCCAGAGATGGTCACTAATAACCAAACGAATCCGGTGACCAACACAATTGCGAGCAATACCACCCACCATGAAACAGCAGGGCGTGCTGCTGCTTTCTTGGTTTTTTTAGCTGGCTTGCGCGGGGCTGGGCGCTTCCGATTGGCGTAATCCATAGTAGCTACATCTTCTCCAACGTCGGGATACCAAGTAATGATAAGCCTTGGCGTAACGTTTTTGCCGTTAATGCGGCGAGTTTTAAACGACTCTGACGCACTGCTTCATCCTCATGTTGCAAAATGGGGCAGGCTTCATAGAAGCTTGAGAATGCTCCGGCTACCTCATACAAATAACCACATAAGAAGTGAGGCATGGCTTTGTCAGCAACGCTATGAACCACTTCATTAAATTGTACCAGTAATTTCGCTAAATTAATTTCCCGCTCATCAGCAAGCACAAAAGGTGCCGTAATCGCGAGTGGATCCACTTGGGCACGACCAAACATACTGGTTACCCGAGTGTATGCATAGAGCAAGTAAGGTGCCGTGTTTCCTTCAAAACTAAGCATGGTATCCCAGTCGAAAATGTAGTCGCTGGTGCGGTTTTTGGATAAGTCGGCATATTTTACTGAGCTAATACCCACCACTTGGGCGACATGCGCTTGCTCTTCGTCCGTCAGCGAAGTGTTTTTCTGCTGCAATAATGCCAAGGCCCGTTTTTCTGCTTCATCAAGCAAATCTGCCAGTTTTGTCACGCCACCATCACGGCTCTTATAGGGGCGGCCATCTTTCCCCATCACGGTGCCAAAACCATAGTGATCGAGTTGCAGCTCGCTGCTCGCAAAACCCGCTTTGCGAGCCAAGGTAAAGATTTGCTGGAAGTGCAACCCTTGGCGTTGGTCAACAAAGTACATCAGGTGGTCGCCATGCAACACGTTTTGACGGTAACGAATTGCAGCTAAGTCAGTGGTTGCATATAAGTAACCACCGCCTGATTTTTGCACAATCACCGGTAAAGATTCACCGTCTTTGTTCTTGAACTCGTCCAAAAACACACATTGCGCGCCTTGGTCTTCCACCAATAACCCTTGCTGACGCAAGTCTTCGACCACGTTCGGCAAATCATCGTTATACGCGCTTTCAGCCATCACGTCGTCACGCGTTAATTGCACCCCGAGACGATCATAAACGTCTTGGCAATGGCTCAAAGAAATATCAATAAATTGTTGCCACAATTCGCGGCATTTCGGCTCACCCGATTGCAGTGCAACCACTAAGTCACGGGCACGCTGGGCGAATTCTTCGCTCTCATCAAAGCGTTTTTTGGCGGCTTTATAAAAGGTTTCGAGGTTACTCAATTCCATGCCCAAAGCATCGGTATCGAGTTCTTCCATATACGCCAGCAACATCCCAAATTGGGTTCCCCAATCGCCCACGTGGTTTTGACGAATCACCCGGTGCCCCAAAAACTCCAACACTCGCGCCACTGAGTCCCCAATAATGGCGGAACGCAAATGCCCAACGTGCATTTCTTTGGCAAGGTTTGGTGACGAGTAGTCAATCACAATGGTCTTCGCTTGCTCCGCCGGCTCAACGCCAAGACGCTCGTCGGTATAGGCGCGTTCTAGCTGTGCCAGCAGCTGTTGCTGGTCAATCTTAAAGTTAATGAATCCTGGGCCGGCAATGTCACAAGCTGCGAGCACTGTATTCTCAGGAATGGCCGCGATGAGTGCTTCCGCTAAAGCACGCGGATTCATTTGCGCAGGCTTCGCTAACATCATCGCTAAATTGGTTGCAAAATCGCCATGACTCTTATCGCGCGGACGGTCTAATTGAATACGCACAGAAACCTCGGCGGGGAGAGTTCCTTGTTGCTGTAAATTCGCCACTGCGGCGGCCAGGAGGGATTCCAACTGTTCTTTCATTCACTCTAACCTTACATGAAAATGCGTGATTCGATGGTCGTCCGATGGGCGATCAAATAAGAGACCCATTTTAGCTTTTTTTATGAGTTAACTAAAGTCTTGCGGGTCAACATCCAATGACCAGCGGACTTTGCGCAGTTGCGGTAACTGTTCGAATTGCGGCAAAACATAGCGCAACACTTGCGCTCGTATACTGCGGTGGGGGGTTTGCACTAATAATTGGTAGCGATAACGCCCTGCCCGCCGCTCCATCACCGCCGGGATTGGCCCGAAGACAATCAAATCATCGCGCTGCGGAAACAAACCCGCCATCGCCGCTAATGCGTCAATGGCAGCAGCGGCTTCATCGGCTTCGGCACGAATTAAGGCTTGATAACTAAACGGGGGCAACTGCGTCAGCTGCCGTTCCAACAATGCCGTGGTTGAAAAATGATGGTACCCGTTATGAATTAACTCTTGGATTAACTCATGGTCAGGATGGTGTGTTTGAATCACCACAGTACCGGTTTTACTCGCTCGTCCGGAACGTCCAGCAACTTGGGTATAAAGTTGGCCCAACCGCTCGGCAGCACGGAAATCCGAACTATAAAGCGCGCCATCCACATCCAATAAAGCCACCAACGTTACCTCAGGAAAGTGATGTCCTTTGGCCAACATTTGGGTCCCCACCAAAATGGAATACTTGTGATCATGCGCATCTTGTAAATAGCGTTGCAAACTGCCTTTGCGCCGCGTGCTGTCACGATCAATGCGTAACACCGTATGCTCCGGAAACTCTTCTTGCAACACTTGTTCCAGCTGCTCGGTACCAACCCCGCGGCCAATTAATTGCGTGGAGCCACAATCCCCACATTGCACAGCCAAGGGTTGCTGCGCTCCACAATGATGGCAGAGCAACTGCCGCGAGCCTTGATGCACGGTGTAATAAGCATCACAACGCCGGCACTGCGCCAACCAGCCGCACTCATGACACATCAGTGCTGGAGCAAAGCCTCGGCGGTTTAAAAACAACAGCACCTGCTGTCCTGCTGCCAAGTGCTCCCCCATAAGCTTCAACAAGGGTTGCGACAAACCGGCTTTGAGCGGCTGATTTTTAATATCCAACAAAACTTGTTGAACCGGCTGAGCTTGCCCTGCCCGACGTCGTATTTGCAGGTGGGCATAGCGCTTTGTCAGCGCATTATTTAATGTCTCAAACGAGGGCGTTGCCGAGCCTAAAATCACGGGCACCCCTTCTTCATAGCCGCGCTTAACGGCTAAGTCACGCGCGTGGTAGCGAAATCCTTCTTGTTGCTTGAGCGACGTGTCATGTTCTTCATCCACAATGATCATGCCAAGCGCCTTGCAAGGGGTAAATATTGCTGAGCGCGTGCCAATAATGATTGCGGCATGCCCCCCTCGTGCATCTAACCATGCATCGAGGCGTTCCCGATCGGTCAAGGCCGAATGCAACATCACGATGGGCACGGCAAACCGTTCTTGGAAACGCTTGAGGGTTTGTGGCGTAAGACCAATTTCTGGCACTAAAACCAAAACTTGCTGCCCGCGCCTTAGTACTTCTGCGATGATCTGCAAATACACTTCGGTTTTGCCACTCCCAGTCACCCCTTCCAACAAAAAGGTTTGATGACCTTGCCCGGCGCTGATGGCGGCGACCGCCAAGGCTTGTTCGGGATTCAACTGCAGCGGTTCGGCGGCAATTTTTAGTTCCCAGCTTTGTGCTGGAGCAGGACGGTGCTCAACGGCGACTACCCAGCCTTTTTCTTGCAGCGTTTTTAACGCCTGGGGCGAATAGTCATGTAAGCGAATATCGCGGCTGAGTAGGGGGGCTTCCCGCAATGCCGCCAACAATCGTTGTTGCTGAATGGCTCGTTTGAGTTCCTCAAGCTGCACCGCTTGGCCTGCCGCGGTCAACTCATAACGAATAGTCGCTTGATAGTTGGCTAACTCTCCCTGCCGCAAGAGCACAGGTAGTGCATGATGCAGCACTTCACCTAAGGGATAATGATAATAATCCGCCGCCCACAGCAGCAGTTGCCAGAGTGGTTGGGGCCACAGAGGTTCACTATCGAGCACTTCAGAAATAGCTTTACGCTGAAAGCGCTCGTCTGGAGTGGCGGTCTCGCCTGCCACAATGCCAATTAACTGACGCCGCCCAAATGGAACACGCACACGCACTCCCACCGGGAGTGCGTCAGTGTGGTCATAATCAAATAGCTGAGATAATGGAACCGGTAAGGCGGCCTGAATAATCGTTGTCATGCCGCACAGTGTACCTTGAAATACAACGCGGGTTAATCGCCGCGACTATGATTCCGCCATATAATTTTTAGGCAAGTCGATACGTGCCGCACCCGATGAGACTGCTGCAATTGCCACAGCTTTCGAGACGCGAGTACGTAACCGTGGGTCCATCGGTTTTGGAATAATGTATTGAGCGCCAAACTCTAACTTATCAACTCCTGCGGCTTGCAAGACCTCTGCTGGAACAGGTTCTTTCGCTAATTGCCGGATCGCTTCGACCGCTGCTAGCTTCATTTCATCGTTAATGGCTTTTGCTCGTACGTCCAATGCCCCACGGAAAATAAAGGGGAAGCACAACACGTTATTGACTTGGTTCGGATAATCCGAACGACCGGTTGCCATGATTAAGTCATCGCGTGCGGCAAGCGCAATTTCAGGCTTAATTTCCGGATCAGGATTCGAACAGGCAAAAACAATCGGATTTTCCGCCATCAACTTCAGATCATCAGGCGATAACAAGTTCGGTCCAGACACCCCAACAAACACATCCGCTTCGGTGATCACTTCTTGCAGCGTCCGTTTGTCCGTGTTGTTGGCAAACAGTGCTTTATACTCGTTCAAATCCTCACGGCGAGTATGAATCACGCCTTTTGAATCAAGCATATAAATATTTTCCCGCTGAGCGCCGCACTTAATTAGTAGCTCCATACAAGCAATGGCCGCCGCACCGGCGCCCAAGCAAACAATTTTAGCTTTTGGCAAACGCTTGCCTTGAATTTCCAACGCATTCAATAAGCCCGCAGCCGTTACAATGGCGGTGCCATGCTGGTCGTCATGAAAAATTGGCACTTCACAACGCGCAATCAGTGCTTGTTCAATTTCAAAACACTCGGGGGCTTTAATATCTTCCAAGTTAACCCCACCGAAACTATCCGCAATGTTGGCCACGGTGTTAATAAAGTCTTGTGTGGTGCGGTGCGTTACTTCAATGTCAATTGCATCGAGACCAGCAAACCGCTTGAATAACAGTGCTTTCCCTTCCATAACGGGCTTGGATGCCATGGGGCCAAGGTTGCCGAGCCCTAAAATGGCAGTTCCATTAGAAATAACCGCCACTAAATTACCTTTCGCCGTGTACTTATACACATCATCAGGGTTTTCCGCGATTGCGCGAACCGGTTCAGCAACTCCAGGACTATAAGCTAACGCTAAATCTTTACTTGTTTCCGCAGGTTTGGTCAGTTCAATGCTAATTTTTCCAGGGGTAGGGAGGGCGTGATAGTCCAACGCTTGTTTGCGAAAATCAGTCATAGTGTGGTGCACCTAAATCAATCGAATAGAGAAAATAACCTTGATGAATAGTGCTATTGTAGAGGGAATCTATGCAAGAAGAAATCTTACCTGATTGATTCTCAGAAAAAATCACAGTTTCAATGCGGAAATCGAGGATTGGGAAGGATCATGGGGCCAAAACGACACAAGGCAGCCGAGGCTGCCTTGTGGGAATAAGCAGATGCTTTGGTGCTTTAAGAAGAACTTACTTCTTGCCGCCCAACACGCTGAAACGCTTATTGAATTTCTCAATACGACCACCGGTGTCCATCACACGCTGTTTACCAGTGTAGAATGGATGGCATTCTGAACAAACGTCCAAATGCAGCTCGCCGCCGCGAGTTGATTTAGTCACAAATGAGTGACCGCAAGAGCAAGAGACTTTCATCTCGGTATATTCTGGATGGATACCTGATTTCATGGGTTACCTCGTTAGGCTGCATCGCCATCCGATCCAATGCCGGATACCATGCAAATTATTGTGTTAAACAAGCGCTGCTTTATTCATCAACGCGGCAAATTAGGGCGCGAATTATAAACAGCCCGCAAACCAAGATCAAGCAATCCTTAACGACCGCTTGAGGATTCTTTGTTCTTTACAAAATAAAAATTCATGTAAAGAGAATTATTATTCTTGTTTCGTGCATTTTTATTCTATAAAATGCGCGCCTATTTGCTCCCTTTTTCGGTGACATGGGTTTAACAAGTGAAGCATGAACAATCAATCCCCTGTGCAGTTTTTGGCGCCAGTGGGTACAGCGGCGTAGAACTTTGTTGGCTGCTGCATAACCATCCATATTTTTCGCTGGACTATGCGTTCTCTTCAGGTGCGCGTGGCGATAGCTCGTCACTGGCTCAGTTGTACCCTACGTTAGCCGGGCAACTGGAGCTGAACGTGCAACCATGGCACACCGAATTACTAAGCGAATTGGCACAGCAAGTGCGCGTCGTATTTTTAGCACTCCCCCATGAAGCCAGTGCAGAACTTGCCCCGCAATTAATTGCTGCGGGTTTAGTGGTTTTTGATCTGTCCGGTGCTTTTCGTCTGCACGATGCCGAAGAACACGAACGCGTTTATGGCTTTCGTCGCTCAGGTGCGTTGCCACAACAGATTCCATATGGCTTAGCAGAATGGACAACTCTCAGCGGGACTGAATCGTTAATCGCGGTGCCTGGCTGCTATCCAACCGTCGCAAATTTGGCGTTAAAGCCAGTGCTGCCATTGCTCGCCGGTACCCCAGTGATCAACGCCGTCAGTGGGGTTTCAGGCGCCGGCCGTAAAGCCGCTGCCCATACCAGCTTTTGTGAAGTCAGCTTGGTTGCCTACGGCGTTGCGAGCCATCGTCATCAACCTGAAATTGCTCAGGCCTTAGGTCGTGACGTGATCTTTGTGCCTCATTTAGGGAATTTTAAACGGGGTATATTGGCCACCATTCATGCTCCGTTAAAAGCTGGGGTGAGCATGGATGACGTGCAGGCGGCCTATCAACAAGCTTATACCAAGCAGCCGTTAGTTAGATTACGGCAGCAACCACCAGCGGTGAATGACGTTGTCGGCACGGCCTACTGTGATATTTACCCGGTCGTGGCGCAACAACATCTGATTGTCTGTGCTGCCATCGATAATTTACTCAAAGGGGCTGCTGCCCAAGCAGTGCAGCTTGCCAACCAATACTATGGCCTTGCCAGTGACACTGGGTTAACCCAGCGCGGGGGAGTAGTATGAGCAGCCCTTTAGTCATTAAAGTAGGCGGTCGCGTTCTGCAAAACGCGGATCACCTTCATCAATTGCTCACCACCATTGAGCAACTGGCACGGCTGCGGGCCTTAGTGCTGGTGCATGGGGGGGGTGACCAAGTACAAAGCTTATTAAATCAACTGGGCTTCACCAGCGAAAAGGTGGATGGTCAACGCATCACCCTAGCGGAGCATATTCCGATGGTCACCGGTGTGTTGGCGGGTGATATTAATAGCCAACTAGTGGCGCTTGCTCAACAGCATCAGCTCAATGCAGTGGGGTTAACCCTTGCTGCAGGCCATAGTGTGACCTGTGAAGTTGACCACAGCCGTGGTTGTGTAGGGGTGCCTAGCCCCCAGGATGCCACCTTATTAGAACTATTATTGGATAAAAACTTCCTCCCCATTATTAGTTCGATTGGAGTGGGTCCAAACGGCGAGCGACTCAACGTCAATGCTGATTTGGCGGCCGCTGCAATTGCCCAACTCTTACATGCCGATTTAATTCTGCTCACCGATGTGCCGGGAATTCTCGATCATCAAGGTGAACTCATCGACACCATTGATGCGCATCATGCGCAAACGCTGATGACCAATGGCACCGTGCGTGATGGCATGTTAGTCAAACTCACCGCCGCGCTACAAGCGGCACAAGCATCGCGACGAAGCATCGCGGTGGCCGGCTGGCAAGATGCCAAAGCGCTCACTCGACTGGCACGAGGTGAAGCAGCCGGAACCCGCATCCGTCTTTAATTGCCGCCAATCATCTTTAGTTTTGACGTGTAGGGATCAACCCAAATGAACGATTTAATTGATATGTGGACGTTGCAACCGCAACAAACCACAGAGCTACTGCAATTAGCTCAAACCATTAAGCAACGCCCTGCGGCTTGGGCCACTTTTTTACAGGGCAAAAGCATTGCCTTGTTATTTGAAAAGCCGTCATTACGGACCCGCGCAAGCTTTGCGGCCGGCATTCACCGCCTGGGCGGGCATAGCATTTATTTAGATGCGCAAAACTTAATTGGCGAGCGGGAGCCAGCCAGTGATGTGGGCGCGAACCTTGCGTTATGGCACGACGCCATTGTCGCACGCGTATTTTCTCAACAAACCATCACTGACTTAGCTGCTGCATCAGACAAGCCCGTTATCAACGCTTTGAGTGACACCTGTCATCCATGCCAAGCGTTGGCCGATTTGCTGACTTTGCAAGAGCAAGTGGGCGCTTTAGACCAAATTCACTTCACCTATATTGGTGATGGCAATAACGTGTGCCAAGCTTTAATGGCCGGTGCCGCACAAACGGGCATGCACATGCAAGTGGTGACTCCGCTAGGGTATGCCCCTGATGCCGCCATGCTGGCCCAGGCGCAACAATTGGCGCAACAGTCTGGTGGCTCCATCACCTTGGTCCATGATTTGGATCAGTTACAGTCCACGGACGTGATCTATACCGATACTTGGGTGTCGATGGGTCAAGAACGTGATCAAGGCGCGGTCATGCAAGACTTCGCCCCGTATCAGGTCAATCGTGCCCTGATGCAACAACTCAATGCAAACTATTTTATGCATTGTTTACCTGCTTATCGCGGTCGTGAAGTCACGGCAGAAGTGATTGATAGCCCACAAAGTTTGGTGCTATTCCAAGCCGAAAACCGCCTCCACGCCCAAAACGCTGTTTTAGTTAAACTATTTGAAGGAGCTCACGCATGAGTAAGTCAATCAATAAAGTCGTTCTCGCTTACTCTGGAGGCTTGGACACATCGGCCATCGTGCCATGGTTAAAAGAAAACTACGACTGTGACGTTGTCGCCTTTGTCGCTGACGTTGGTCAAGGCGACGAAGAGCTGGAAGGCATTGAAGCCAAAGCCATCGCGTCCGGTGCCAGCAGCTGCCATATCGTTGACTTGAAAGAGAAATTTGCTCGCGAAGTGATTTACCCGACGTTAAAAACCGGAGCAATTTATGAAGGCCAATACCTGTTAGGGACCGCCTTAGCACGTCCGATTATTGCGCAAGCGCAAGTTGATGTTGCTCGTAAAGTGGGCGCCGATGCCCTTGCGCACGGCTGTACCGGGAAAGGAAACGACCAAGTGCGTTTTGAGTCGGCTTTTGCCGCACTCGCACCTGAGTTAACCGTGATTGCGCCATGGCGTGAATGGACCATGCGTTCACGTCCTGATCTGTTAGCTTACTTAGCAGAACGCAACATTCCATGCAGTGCGTCTGTGACCAAAATTTATAGCCGCGACGCGAACCTTTGGCATATTTCGACCGAAGGCGGCGAGTTGGAAGATCCGTGGAACGAGCCAACCGAACAGGTTTGGACCTGGACCGTGGCGCCGGAACAAGCACCCGATCAACCACAATATTTACAACTCTCGTTCCAACAAGGCGAGCTAACGCACATTGATGGACAGGCGTATGCGCCAGTAGAAGCCATTTTGCACCTGAACCAAATTGCCGGTGCACACGGTGTCGGCCGTCTCGATATGGTCGAGAACCGTCTGGTTGGCATGAAGTCACGCGGTTGTTATGAAACTCCTGCAGGCGAAGTATTGCGCGCAGCTATGCTGGGTCTAGAGAGCTTGGTGCTGGACCGCACCACCCAAGACTACCGCATTCGCTTAGGGAATGAATTTGCTCAATTAATGTACGACGGGCGCTGGTTCACGCCGTTAAAAGACGTGATGTTAGCGGCTGCCACCAAAATTGCTGAACCACTCAGCGGTGACATTGTAGTGAAGCTCTACAAGGGCCAAGTAACCGTGACCCAAAAACGTTCACCGAACAGCTTGTACTCCAACGCATTTGCGACCTTTGATGAAGACGAAGTCTATAATCAAAAGCATGCCGAAGGATTTATTCGTCTTTACAGCTTAGCCAGCCGCATCCGTGCTTTGCATCAGCAAGCCGATGACGACGGTGCAGGCAAGGAGTAAGCGATGAGCTTATGGGGTGGTCGTTTCAGCCAGCCGAGCGCTGCTGAATTCAAACAATTTAACGACTCGCTGCGGTTCGACTACGTGCTGGCACCGTTCGATATCCAAGCATCAAAAGCTTGGGCCGGTGCCTTACAGCATGCAGGACTAATCTCGGCAGATGAAAATCAGCAGTTACAACAGGCTCTTACTGCCTTGGCCAAGCAAGTGGCCAAGGAACCCGAGTTGCCGCTGGCAAGCGGTGCAGAAGACATCCATAGCTGGGTGGAAGCTGAGCTGATCAAAGCCATTGGTGA
Source organism: Pseudidiomarina indica (assembly GCF_900104245.1). Lineage (GTDB taxonomy): Bacteria > Pseudomonadota > Gammaproteobacteria > Enterobacterales > Alteromonadaceae > Pseudidiomarina > Pseudidiomarina indica. Next base: position 65,495 of record NZ_FMXN01000008.1, on the reverse strand, counting down.
CACGGCGAAAAAGCTACACACGGGGCGCAGCCGTAACGATTTGGTGGCCACTGACTTGCGTTTGTTCTGCAAGCAGTTTGCCCAATCGTTAATTTCGGCAAACCTAGCGGCCATTGAGAATCTGTTGCAGTTTGCGCAGACCTATCAGGATGCGATGTTGCCGGGCTATACCCACTTACAACGTGCACAACCTATTGTGGCTGGGCATTGGGCCATGGCATACGTCAGCATGCTCCAACGCGATGTCAGTCGGTTGCGTGAAACTGTACGCCGGATGGATGTTAGCCCGCTGGGCAGTGGTGCCTTGGCGGGTACGACGGCAGCCATTGATCGCGAAGCACTCGCCCACGAACTTGGGTTCCGCCATGCTTGTGACAACAGCTTGGATGGCGTATCCGATCGGGATTTTGTGTTGGATTTACTCCACGCCGCAAGCACTGGAATGATTCACCTTTCACGCATTGCTGAAGATGTTATTTTCTACTGCTCCGGAGAATCAGGCTGCTTTAGCATGAGCGACCGCATTAGCAGTGGTTCATCCCTCATGCCGCAAAAGAAAAACCCTGATTTGTTTGAACTATTACGGGGTAAAACCGGGCGTGTGGTCGGCCATCAGCATGCCATGCAGATGACTTTGAAAGGCTTGCCTTTAGCCTACAACAAGGACATGCAAGAAGATAAAGAAGGGTTGTTTGATGCATTGCACACCTATGCGCAATGCTTGCAAATGCTCGCATTTGCCTTACCTGAATTGTCCGTGAACCGTGACCATGCCGCGCGTCAGGCAGCGCTTGGCTACAGCAACGCGACGGAGCTGGCAGATTACATGGTGAGTAAAGGAATTCCATTCCGCGATGCGCATCACCTCACTGGGGAGCTGGTGGTGTATGCCCAGCAACAGAACCTTGCTTTGGAACAGTTAAGTCTGGCCGAGTTTCAGCAAATCTGTGACCGTATCGATCAGGATGTGTACGCAACGCTTGATTTGAACTACGGCTTACAACAGCGCAAAGCGTACGGTGGGACCGCACCTGGCGCCGTAAAAATGGCCATTAAAAAGGCTCAAGACTGGTTACAAGCCGCGGAAGCAGCAAGCAATCATGTACGCCAAGCTCGCTTAAGTGACGTTGACAAAATTTGTGAGTTAATTGCCTATTGGGCCGAGCAAGGTGAAAACTTGCCGCGTGATAAAGCCGATGTGCTGCAAGCCATTCAAAGCTTTGCAGTGGCAGAAATTGATGATGAGGTGGTGGGGTGTGCCGCACTTTATGTATACACCACTGGCCTTGCGGAAATCCGTAGCTTAGGCATCTTCCCGAGCGCTCAAGGCAAAGGGTTAGGCGCTGAATTGGTTGCATTCTTATTGTGGAAAGCACGTGAGTTAGGAATTTCTCGCACCATCGTCCTAACACGAGTGCCTGAGTTTTTCGGCCGGTTAAACTTTCGTTTAACGCTGAAAGAAAAACTCCCAGAAAAGGTCATGAAAGATTGTGATTTGTGTCCGCGCAAAGACAATTGTGACGAAACGGCGTTGGAGTACTTGCTGTAGCCTGAATGGCTACAGCAATCAGCTGATTATTCGAGGGGGTCTTCGCTGCAACATTCAGGGATAGGCAACCCTCGACGGGTCAGCTCTTCACGAACCGCAGCCGGCACTTGATGAGGATTATCTTTGCGTAAATCATCATCGGTTGGCAACGGTTGCCCCGTGAATGCGTGCAGGAATGCTTCGCACAACAACTCACTATTGGTGGCATGGCGCAAATTTTTTACTTGCCGCCGAGTACGCTCGTCGGTTAACACTTTGAGGACACGTGTAGGAATTGAGACGGTTATTTTCTTAACGTGCTCACTTTTTTTCCCATGTTCAACATACGGATAAATGTACTCTCCGTTCCATTCCATCATGTACTCCTTAATAGAAAGATCCCAAAGACCTTACGTAATGTATTGAATTGTACTGGCGAATTTAATTCAGTCAACTTTATACGCATAGGGGTCTATACGGCTTTTTATGCTAACCTTTGCTTTATGAAGCTTTAACACGCTATTAAGGCACCGTATAATCAACCCTATTTTACCGAATCATCTCGCAGGAGAACGCAGACGCATCATGACGGTTGAGGTTCAAGTCACCCCCGAACAAATTCAAGCAGTTGCCGATACGGTGCAAGTTCATAAATTTGGTGGCAGCAGCTTGGCTGATGCGTACTGCTACCGCCGTGTTGCACGTATCGTGACGGAATATGCCGGCGCCAGCGATTTAGTCGTGGTGTCTGCTGCCGGCGATACCACCAACCGGATTCTAGCCATCATCGATGCGCAAGCGGATGATCTCGGCATTGCTGAAGTGCTGCTCCGACAGTTACAAAAGTACCAACAGGGTCTTATTACCGAACTACTAAACGGTGATCTGCAAGAGCAACTATTAGCGCAATCGTCGCACGATTTTGCGCGGTGGTGGGGTTGGTTACGCGGGGACGAAGTCATTACTCACCGCCCTGAGCTGCTTTCTTATGGCGAGCTGTGGAGTGCGCGTTTATTGGCCGCCTTGTTGCAACAACAAGGGATTCAAGCAGCTGCCATTGATGCGCGCGATTTTCTGATTGCCGATGATGCCCCAGAACCCCATATTCGAGTGCCGGTATCGCGGGCTGGTTTATTAAACCGGATTGCCCCTCATCCTGGTACCCGCTTTATTGTCACCGGCTTTATTTGCTCCGACCCAACCGGACGCTCATTGATTTTAGGCCGTAACGGAAGTGACTACTCCGCCACGTTGATCGGCAGCTTAGTTGATGCCAAGCAAGTGACAATCTGGAAAGATGTTGCCGGTGTGTATTCTGCCGACCCACGCAAAGTTGAGCGAGTGGTCAGCTTGCCGCTGCTCGATTGGCATGAGGCCGAAGAATTGGCCCGCTTAGGCAGCCCAGTACTACACCCCCGGACCTTCCAGCCGGTGAATCGCGAACGCATGGTCATTGCGGTGCGCTCCAGCCTGAAAGTGGAAAATCAGCAAACGCGCATTGGTCAATACGATGACACCGAGCCCAAAGGCAAGGTGCTTACTTCACTCGCAGATGTGGTGTTGTTCCGCATTAATTTAAGTGATGCCCAGCTAGTGCAGCAGTTTGAAGAGCTCGAACTGGTGCCACTTATCAGTTGGAACGAAATTGCTCAACACCACGCTTACTACGCCTACCACCAAAACCATTTGGAGTATTTGGAGCGCTGGTTGGAGCAGGTCGATAAAACCGATCAAGTCGTGCAAATGCAAGGCTATTCCATGATTGCCTTGGTGGGGAATCGAATTCAAGAAACCACCCAATACAGCACCTTTAAAACAGAATTAAGCGCACAGAACCTGCGTCGTTTGGCGTTTTCACCCGATAACAACGCAGTGATTGCGATTCTTGAGCAAAAGCTCGACAACCGTTTACTGAACCGACTCCATAGTCAGCTGTTTAATTATCGTCGCAGCTTAGGCGTATTGGTGGTTGGCCGTGGCAACATTGGGAGTGCTTGGCTGGCCTTGTATCGTCGCTTGCAAGAGCGTATTAACGAACAAATGGACGTGCGCATTCTCGGCATTTTAAACTCCACGCGCATGTGGTTGGATTATCACGGTTTAGAATTGGATGACTGGGAGGCAAGCTTTGATACCTTTGCTCGCCCTTATGAACTCAGTCAACTCATTCCTGAGTTGCCAAATGCTGGGTGTGACGAGCTGGTTATGCTGGATCTCACCGACTCCGCAGAAGTCGCCCAACTGTACCCCAGCTTCTTTGCGAACGGCGTGCATATTATTAGCGCCAATAAGCGCGCTGGGGCGTCACGGGAGTCTCAGTACCACGAAATTCGGACGATTCAGCGCGAATACGAGCGGGAGTGGTATTACAACACCACCGTTGGCGCGGGCTTACCGTTAAATTACACCATTAACGACCTTATTAATTCCGGTGACACCATTCGCAGTATTTCGGGAATTTTTTCAGGCACCATGAGTTGGTTGTTTGAGAACTTTAACGAAGAGGTGAAGTTCAGTGATTTGGTCCGTGAAGCCAAACAACGGGGCTTAACCGAACCTGATCCACGGGCGGATTTAACCGGTCAGGATATTATTCGCAAACTGCTGATTCTTGCCCGAGAAATCGGCCTCACGCTGGATTGGCAAGATATTCAGGTCGAAAGCCTGCTGCCGGAACAATTGCGCGGAATTTCTTACGAGGAATTCATGCAACGCTTGCCGGAACTGGATGAACCAATGCAGCAACTTTATCTGGAAGCACAACAGCAAGGCAAAGTACCTCGCTTATTGGCTAGCTTTGCGGTGCAACCCGATGACAGTGTAGAAGCCCGTGTTGGGATTGAATTTATTCCGGCTGGCGACATGTTGGCGAATCTGATTCCAGGGGAAAACATTTTCGTGATTTACACCGATTGGTATCATGAAATGCCACTGGTCATTAGTGGCCCTGGTGCTGGCAAGGAAGTTACCGCAGGTGGTGTTCAATCGGACTTGAACCAGTTGCTGAGTCACCTCAGCAACCGGCACAAAGGTTAGAAGATTGAATCGTCGTCGCTAAAGATATTGCGATTAGATGGCTTGGAGTCAACGTATTCTGTTGGCGCTGTCCCCGGCAAGAAGTATTCAAACCGTGACGTGTGATCATTGTTACGGCTTAGCTTACCGGTTTCCAAATCAATCCGTGCCATCACTAACCCCGGGGGTACTTGAAAAGGCTCAATCGTTGCTTCTTCAAGTGCCACCGCCATAAAATCTATCCACATTGGCAGCGCCGTTTTAGCGCCACCTTCAGCACCCGTAATGGGCTGCTCTTCACGCGGCAGATTTTCATTGAACGTGGTGCTGCCCAAAGCGCGCTCCAAGTTATCGAAACCAATCCAGGTAGTACTCACCAACCCGCTGACATACCCCGAGAACCAAGCATCTTTGATGTCATTGGTGGTTCCGGTTTTGCCAACAATATTACGCCCCGCCAAATCAATAATCTGCTTGGAACGTTGAATACGCCAAGCAGTCCCGTTCCACCCCGTACGGTGCTGCCAACTGCCACCGCCCCACACGGCTGAATTCAACGCTTCAGTGATCAGGTACGCATTTTGCTCCGTAATCACTTGCGGTGCCTGCACCACTTCGCGTGTCCCATCTTCACAAGGCACACAAGCGACAGCAGGCTGGGCTTGATAAATCACTTGGTCATTGTCATCAACCACGCGATCAATAAAGTACGGGTCAATCAAATAGCCACCGTTTGCAAACACGGCATAACCACGCGCAACTTCCAGCGGCGTCATGGAGGCGGACCCTAACGATAATGACTCATTACGGGGTAACTCATCGATGTTAAAACCGAACCGAGTTAAGTAATCAACGGTGGTATCAATGCCAATGGCACGCAACAATCGTACCGACACAACGTTTTTCGATTTGGCCAGTCCTTGGCGTACTCGAATGGGCCCTTCATACACATCTGGGGAGTTTCGCGGGCGCCAAGCAATACCACTGCCAGGGTTCCATTGGTTAATCGGGGCATCATTCACCAAGGTTGCCAAGGTGAAACCATTCTCTAAAGCGGCAGAATAAATAAATGGCTTAATATTTGAACCCGATTGACGTTTCGCCTGAATTGCACGGTTATATTGGCTAATCGCAAAGCTATAACCCCCCACTACAGCCGCCATGCTGCCATCGTGTGGACGCAAGGCAATGACCGCCGCACTGGGTTCTGGAATCTGTGCTAACCGCAGCCCATTCTCGGTTGTGCGAATACGCACCAGTTGCCCCGCTTGCACCACATCACCCGCCACTTTTGGTGCCGGACCTTGCCGATCGGCATGCATGTACGCCCGCGCCCAAGCTAAGCCTTCCCATGGTATTTCATGAGGTTGGCCACTGGCAGTTAATACCACCGCGGTCTGTTCGGTAACACGCATCACCACTGCCGGGACCGTCATGCCAATACTGCTTTGTTGACCAAGATAATCAATGATTTGGTCCATGGGCCAAGGGGTTTCATTAGGTTGCCACAGCACGGCCTCTGCACCTCGGTAACCGTGGCGCTCATCATATTGATGCAAGTTTTCTTGAACCGCTTTCTGCGCCGCGCGTTGCTGTTTTCCGCTCACCGTGGTGTACACTTTCAAGCCAGAGTTGTAAGCGAAGTCTTCACCATAACGGGCCACCACTTCGGCCCGTACCATTTCTGCCAAATAAGGCGCTTGCATGGTTACTTCAGCACCATGCAGGCGAGTTTCAATTGGCTCCGCTAAGGCATCACGATATTCGCGCTCGTTAATCACATTTTCAGCGAACATCCGGCCTAACACCACCGCCCGACGTTCCCGAGCACGTTCTGGGTTGGTGATTGGGTTCATGGTCGATGGCGCTTTGGGTAATCCTGCAATCATCGCCATCTGCGCCAAGCTTAAGTCCTGGATATCCTTACCGTAGTACACTTGAGCGGCAGCACCCACACCGTGCGCCCGTTGGCCAAAGGCAATTTTATTCAAGTAAAGCTCTAGAATTTCATCCTTGGTCAACTCTCGTTCCATTCGCAGCGCAATAAAGGCTTCTTTGATTTTACGTGTCCAAGTTTGCTCAAAGCTCAGGTAAACGTTCCGCGCCAGCTGCTGGGTAATTGTACTCCCGCCCCCTTGGATTTCACCGGTGGCAATTAATAAGAAAAAGGCACGGCCGACCCCAATCGGATCAATGCCAAAATGATGATAAAAACGTTGATCTTCGGTTGCTAAGAAAGCGTTGATAAGCGGCTGCGGAATCTCTTCTAATTTAAGCGGTATTCGCCGAATTTCACCAAACTGTGCAATCAACTCACCATCCGCCGAATATACCTGCATCGGTGTCTGCAAACGTACTTCGCGTAGCTCCGCAACGCTCGGTAAGTCGTCCTTCCAGTAGTAATAGAGCCCTACAACTGTCACTGAACCAACCACCAACAAGGCGACAGTAACACCTAGCACCCACTTTAAAATTTTCAACGAAAATCCCCTTTCTTAATCCGTCTTGTTCAAATAGCCAATTTGCACACGAATGAAACTTATTATAGAAACTTACGTTCGGAAACGTAACGTTTATTTCAAGCTCAGCCAGGGGCTTTGCATAATGCTTACTTATTAGCCAAGGCCATTCACCAGGAAAGGAGAGGAAAGCAGCATGGAACGCTTGCTCACACGACGCCGACCAATGGGGGTGGGAATTACCATCAGTCCCACCCAGTTTTGTTGGGTGGCATGCATTCACGCTGCCGCAGGCCTTCGAATTGTTGGGGCGGCAGCCTGTGAGCTTCCCTCCTCATTATGGCAGGGCGATATTCTTCATGCCTCACAATTCAGTACAACAGTGCGGCGGCTACAGCGCCCTCGGGGCCGCTACCATGCGACATTAGCCCTTGCTTCCACCACGGTACAGCACAAGCGTTTCGCTTGTTTAACACCCGCCGATGATGACGGTATTATGGCTCAGCTCGAACGTGACGCCCCTATATTACTAGGGGCCCCACTGGGCGACTTTTATCTTGATTTTCAGCCCATTCAGCCCCCATTAGGAAGCTCTCAACCGCACTGGGCCGAATTAACCGCGGCACCCGCCGCAGTGGTTGAACCTCGCCTGCAGGGGTTAACGCAAGCAGGTTATCGACTGCATGCCATCGAGCTTGACCAACATGCGATGATTCGCGCTTGCGCGTTCCTCGCACCCAGAATACAACCCCAATGGCAACATTCAATGCCGCAACTGCTGATTCTTGACGCGACTCCCGCCACCCTACGTTGGTGGCGCATTCAAGGTAAAACCCTACTCGATAGCGGCCAACACCAGCATCATGCAGCAACCAGCGAATTCCCAGCGGGCCTGCTGCAAAGCATTGCTCAAGCCGATGATGGCGGCGTCTTGGTCATTCAGCGTGGCGCATCAAAAGAGGCGCTCCAGTCGGTATTTGGCGCCAAGGAATACTATGCGGTGAACCCATTGCAACTGCTACCGATAGCGCCAGCACTGCAACCTTTCGTTCCCCAAGGCGCTGACTTTGTTGAGGCCTTCGGCTTGGCCATTCGGGAGCTAGCTGATGCGACCCATTAACTTACTGCCATGGCGAGCTCAACAACGGCGGCAAGCATATCGGCAGTGCTTGGTTCATGCCGCAGCTGCAATTGGGGGGGCACTGATGCTCAGCTATTTGGTCATTGTGCAGGGGTGGCATGTCGCTTTTGCCCAGCCTCACCCAGTGTCCATGGAGCCCGCTGCAACAGTGTCACTCGCTACACCATCCCCTACGTATGCTGTGGCTTTATTACAAATGCTGCCGGAGTTGGTAGGCACTCACACCCAACTGAATCATATCGATTATCAACATCCGCAATTAACCATTGACGGGGTCGCCAACAGCCACCAGTCGGTAGTGAATTTTCTGCAACAGCTGCAAACGGTTCCGTGGATAGAGCAGGCCCAGCTACACCAGTTAACCCACACCACCGCAACCGCAATTACCCCGTACACCTTCACCGTACATGCAACAATTAGCCATGGATTCCTCCCCCATGACCTCCATCACCCAGCTTGATGTACGCGATTTCCCGTGGTGGCCGTGGCCATGGCGTCTCTTGGTTTACCTCATGCTAACCGTGACGGTACTGGGGGCCACTGTGTATTGGCAGGGAACGACCCGCATAACAACCGTGACACCCACGCCGGCATTGCTAACGGAACAGCCGCCCCAACCACAGACAACGTTCACCCTACCCACCACTGAATTCATTGTTGATACCGTCAGTGAGTTAGCGGTTGCTCCCGCCGTCATCTTGCGGCAATTTGAATGGTTACCGGCACCGGCAAATCAACGAACAGTACGATTGGAACTGGAGGGAAGCTATCTGTCGTTGCAACAATTCACCACCGAACTTGCGGAGCGACTGCCTGCCATGCGACTGACTTCGCTGCAAATTTCTGCACGAGAAAACCAATTGCAATTGCGCCTGATCGCTCACTTTGAAGCGACTCAGCACGCGTTGGATTCCCCCTTTGTAATACCGACCATCGCAGCCAATGCCGATCCCTTTCGAGAGCTCTCCTCGCTGGCAGCCTCATTGCCGTCCACGCCGTGCCAAGAACCAAATTTTCCTTCCCTGCCAGCATTGGCATCATCGTTGGCACCTTGGCCCATTCAATTTGTCGGCCACTGGCAATCTCACCAGGAGCCACCAACCGCCGTGGTGACCACAACACACGGGCAATTATTCACCCTGCAGCGAGGGCAATTCGTTGCGCATGCCGAAGTGGTTCGTATTACCGCCCAAGAATTGCGCTTACGTGAATGGATTGAAACCACCCCCAACTGTTGGAGCAGTCGTGAGCTTCACCTACCACTGACGCCCATCACTGGAGAAAAAACTTAATGAAAACCTTGGTGTGTAATCTCTGCCTCATGCTGCTATTTATGACAACCAGCCATGCCGCTTTGCTGCCCACCAATCGGCTGCTGCAATATCATTTGGCACCGAGCCCTGACCACATTGTCCGCGTGCAAGCACATTTTGCCCACCCCATTCGCTTTCACATTCATCCGGGGCAGCAGGCGAGTGTACTGCATGAGTTTTTGTTACCATCGACCGAAGCATTACCGGTGCCTTCCTCGACCCTTCCTTCTCACCCGCTGTTAGCTCATATTGAATGGCAGCAACAGCACTCTGGAACCTTACTGCGTGTGCAGACCACACGGGCCACTCAGGCCCACTTCCAGCGCTATGGCGAGCTTCTACAAATGGAGTTTTCTGCTGACGAAACCTCCCCACCGCCCCCTGAGGAAACCCCGTTACCCACCCTTGCTGAGTCACTGGTTTCGTTTAATTTCCAAACCATTCCGGTTCGGGAACTCCTTCAGCTACTCGCTGATGAGCGACAACTCAACTTAGTTGCGAGTGACAGTGTGCAAGGACATATATCGCTACGTTTAGACGACGTCCCTTGGGACCTTGCACTCAACACCATTCTGCAGGTGCAAGGGCTGGCCAAGCGCCTCGACCACAACATTCTAGTCATTGCGCCCGCAGCGGAAATGGCACAACTTGAAGCTGACGAACTGGCACGGCAACATCACAAACTGGAATTGAGCCCACTGGTGAGTGATTACATTCAAATCAACTATGCCAAAGCCGAAGAATTGGCCCAGATTTTACGAACTGAACGTTCAGATATGCTGTCAAGCCGCGGTACTGTCGCGATTGATCAGCGTACAAACACCTTGTTAATCCGTGACACTCCCCATCATTTGGCTGCCGCAAAAGAGTTAGTGGCCGTACTCGACATTCCCATTAAACAAGTGATTATTGAAGCCCACATGGTGACTGTACGTGACAACATCAGTGATGAATTAGGAATTCAATGGGGGCTGAGTGACGCCAACGGCGACTCGACCCGGCGGGTGAGTGGAGACTTCACACTGAATTTGCCCGTGGCCACACCTGCGGCAACCCTAGGGTTACAAGTAGCGCGCTTTATTGACGATCGGTTGTTGAGTTTAGAATTAAGTGCTCTCGAACGTGAAAATAAAGGGGAAATTATTGCCAACCCAAGAATCACCACAGCCAATCAGAAGCAAGCTTACATTGAACAAGGTACCGAAATTCCCTACGTTGAAAGTGGTTCGTTGGGCGCAACCTCGGTCCAATTCAAAAAAGCAGTGCTAGGACTGACCGTAACGCCACAAATCACTCCCGACAATCGGATTATTCTCGACTTAGTTATTACGCAAAACACTCGCGGTGAAACGGTTACCACGCCCACCGGCCCCGCAGTTTCTATCGACACCCAAGAAATTAATACCCAAGTATTGGTCGAAAATGGGGAAACCATTGTTCTAGGAGGAATTTATCAGCAACAAATATTGAATGATATTGCCAAGGTTCCGGGGCTGGGTGACATTCCTTATGTCGGGGTGCTATTCCGTAATGACGTTAAAGTTGCCGAAAAACGAGAGCTGCTGATCTTCGTGACCCCGAGAATTGTAAGCAACGACCCTTAAACCTTGCTAATAGGGGCATGTCTTGCGATAATCCCGCATCTTTTTAATTGGGTAAAGGAAGGTCTTGAGACACTCCGAGTTTCGTGAGGCACAGCAAGTTATATCAAGTGAAGTAACACATCAATTATGGCTGAAAAACGTAACATTTTCTTAATAGGTCCTATGGGGGCCGGCAAAAGCACTATCGGGCGTCAATTAGCCCGCCAACTCCACCTCGAATTTTTTGACTCTGACCAAGAAATTGAACGCCGTACCGGCGCGGATATTGCTTGGGTCTTTGAGCTCGAAGGCGAGGAAGGTTTTCGCACACGCGAAGAAAAGGTTATCGAGGAGCTAACCGAAAACACTGGTATTGTACTTGCAACTGGGGGCGGCTCAATCATGAGCAAAGAGAGCCGTAATCGTCTCTCTGCACGGGGCGTGGTGGTGTATTTACAAACCACCATCGAAAAGCAGTTGGCACGGACCCAGCGTGATAAGCGTCGTCCATTAATTGCTGACGCAGATGACCCCCGCGCGGTATTGGAAAATCTCGCAGCAATACGCAATCCCCTCTATGAAGAAATTGCTGATATTATTATCCGTACTGATGATCAAAGCACCAAAGTGGTGATTGATCAGATTATTGAACAGGTAGATCGGTAAAACGATTCACAATAGTCACTGCTTGGGGAGGCGCTCATGACACATACCACGCAACAACTAATAGTGGGACTCCATGAGCGCAGCTATCCGATCGATATCGGCCCTGAGCTGCTCCACCGGACACCGCTCTTTCAGCAATTGCCCCAACAGCTACTTCTTGTCACCAACGCGACCGTTGATGCGTTGTATGGCGACAGAGTACGCCAAGCGCTGCAGCACCACACCGTGGTAACCCATTGCATTGCTGATAGTGAACAAGCAAAAGGCATCGATACCTATGCGGCCGTGCTCGATACGCTTATCCAACACAGCTTTAATCGTGATTGTGCGGTGCTTGCCCTAGGCGGAGGCGTGGTCGGTGATTTAGCTGGCTTTGTTGCCGCAACCTATCAGCGCGGAGTGGCATTTTATCAGATCCCCACAACGCTCCTCGCACAAGTGGACTCATCCGTGGGAGGCAAAACTGCAATCAATCACCCGGGGGGTAAAAACTTGATTGGGGCCTTTTATCAACCCCGTGCGGTGCTGATTGATACGACGTGCTTAGCATCGCTACCACAGCGGGACTATGTGTGCGGTCTTGCTGAAATCATCAAGTACGGCATTATTGCCGATCGGGATTTTTTTACTTGGTTAGAGCAACAGGCGCCGGCTCTGATGGCGCGTGACCCGCAAGCGCTCCAAACTGCCATTCAGCGAAGCTGTGCGATTAAAGCAGCAATCGTTGCAGCCGATGAGCGTGAACAGTCCACTCGCGCGTTGCTTAATCTTGGGCACACCTTTGGTCACGCCATTGAAGCCGAGTTCAGTCCTCGTTGGAAACATGGCGAGGCAGTTGCAGCGGGCATCATGATTGCTGCTACTTTAATGATGCAACAAGGACGACTCGCTGCCGAGGAGCAGCAACGGATTGAACAACTATTGCAGCAGTTTCAATTGCCAACCCGAGCACCAGAAATGTCATTTGAACGTTGGCAGACTCTCATGCAACGTGATAAAAAAGTACAAGCAGGTACGGTACGCTTCGTTGTTCCAACGGCAATCGGGCATGCCCAATTAGAGCCGTGGTCTGACTGGCAGGCAATTCGCCAAGCCATTGTCAGCATGAGCTGCGCCAACCCCATGACTCGTTAAAATTAAAGAGCTGAACGCATGACGAAACAGCGCGCCTTTCTAAAATGGGCCGGTGGAAAATACAATCTCATCGAACCAATTACTGCCATGCTCCCGCATGGGAATAAACTCATTGAACCCTTTGTGGGCGCAGGTTCGGTGTTTTTGAACACGGATTACCCCAAGTATCTGCTCAATGATGTGAATCCTGATTTGATCACGCTGTTTAAATTTGTAAAACGCCGCCCCAAGCGTTTTATCGAAGATGCCCGACAGCTATTTACCGCGTCCACCAATACGGCAGATGCCTATTACCATCTGCGGCAGCAATTTAATCAGAGCCAAGACTCGTACGAACGTTCATTGCTATTTCTGTACCTCAATCGGCATGGCTATAACGGTTTATGCCGTTATAACTTATCAGGGCAATTTAATGTGCCCTTCGGTCAATATTTGCGGCCTTACTTCCCTCAGGCGGAGCTTGAGTTTTTTGCCGAAAAAGCCCAACGCGCCGTGTTTACCTGCATGAGCTTTGAGCACGTGTTTCGACGCGCTCGAAAAGGCGATGTGATTTACTGTGATCCGCCTTATGCACCCCTCAGTTTAACGGCAAACTTTACCCATTATGCGAGCGGGGGCTTTTCTTTAGATGACCAATCAGAATTAGCGCGGCGAGCAGAACTGGCGGCCTATAAACGGGGCATTCCAGTGCTGATTAGTAACCATGACACTGATTTCACACGGCTTTTATATCGCCGTGCGCAGCTCAACAAACTGCAGGTATCACGGTTTATCAGCCCCAATGCAGAAGGGCGTAGCAAAGTTGCTGAGCTATTAGCGCTCTATTCCCGCGCTGTCGATAATGTGGTGCCCCTAACAACGCGTATTCGGAAACAAGCACCATGATTCAGTGGCAGCAAAAAACCTTTGACGAGTTATCACTGCACGAGCTGTATGCCATTTTGCAACAACGAGTGAACGTGTTCGTGGTGGAACAGCAATGTCCTTATCCAGAAATTGATGGCGCTGACCACCAAGCAATTCATTTATGGGCAACCCAAGGCCTCGAGCTTGTTGCCTACGCACGAATTTTTTTAGGCACAAGCACCTCTGGCTTCAGCCGCATTGGACGAGTTCTTAGCGCCCACTCTGCACGGGGAACTGGGCTTGGACGAGAGCTGATGCAGCGTGCAATTGCCTTGTGCCAAACGCACAGCCCCAATGCTCCCATTCGTATCAGTGCCCAAATGTATTTGCACGACTTCTATGCCAGCTTTGGTTTCACCGATATCAGCGACGAATACTTGGAAGACGGTATTCCCCACATCGACATGGAACGACAGCCATGAACGCTTTGTCGGAGCATCCTGATTTCGCCCTTGAGCGTGACGAACATGGCTTGCACCTTCGTTGGCTCAGCCAGCCGCAAATGACCCCCTTAAGAATTGATTTCCTAGCGGGGAAAAATGCTTTTCGGGCGGCTCATGCACGCATTAAAGACGAAGCCATTGCCCGGGCTTGTGGGCTCGGTAAAGCCAATCATGAAACCATTCTGGATGGCACGGCAGGCCTTGCCCGTGATGCATTTATTTTGGCTCAACTCGGTGCTCAAGTGGCCTTAAACGAGCGCCACCCTGTTGTACGCGAGCTGTTAGCGGATGCGCTGGCACGTTTATACCAACACCAACCAGACTGGCAAACACGGCTATACTTATTGCCACCGGATCAGCTCACTGCACTCGATGCCAAGAGTTTTGATGTCGTGTATTTAGATCCGATGTATCCCAGCAGTGAGCGCAAAGCGAAAGCCGCGGTCAAAAAAGATATGCAAATGTTCCACCAGTTGGTGGGATCGGATGCGGATGCTGACGATTTATTCGTTCCGGCTCGGCGCATTGCGCGTCAACGTGTGGTGGTCAAGCGCCCACAACATGCTGGCTTTTTAGGGGGAGTCACCCCGCACACCCAAGTGGTGAGTAAAAAACACCGCTTTGATATTTATCTTTCGGAGTAACGCCATGATTCAAGTTAATGCTCACTTACCTGCAGGCACACTCACAACACTCGGTGATGTCGGTCTACAACAAATTAATCCCACCGAACTCTTTGCTAAAGGAACCCACATTTTATTTGCGATACCCGGCGCCTTTACCCCAACCTGTTCGGAACAACATTTACCCAGCTTTATTCAACACGCCGATAAACTACGTCAATTAGGTGTTGAGACCATCGCTTGCGTCGCTGTCAACGATGCGTTTGTTATGCGCGCGTGGCAACAAGCACAAGACCCGAATCACGTGGTCATGTTCTTATCCGACGGTGATGCGTCCTACCATGAAACACTCGGGTTAACGAAAGCAACCGGCTCTTTTGGTGGCCTGCGTGCAGAACGTTACGCCATGGTGATTCAAGATGGCGTGGTCACCCACCTATTCGTGGAAGATGAAAAAACCTACGGTGTCAGTAGCGCAGAGCACGTCCTAGAAGCATTACAAGGGTAATTCTGTGTCTGTAGCAGTCAACCATGACGTGATTATTATTGGGGCCGGCGCTGCCGGCCTTCTTTGTGCAGCAACTGCCGCTCAGCGTGGGCGGCGCGTATTGGTGATCGATCATGCGAAGCAAGCCGGTAAAAAGATTTTAATTTCCGGCGGTGGCCGCTGTAATTTCACGAACCTATACACCAGCCCTGAAAATTATCTGTCAGAAAACCCCCATTTCTGTAAGTCTGCACTGAGCCGCTATACCCAATGGGATTTTATCGACCTAGTGAACCGTCATGGCATTGCTTACCATGAAAAAACCTTGGGGCAGCTGTTTTGTGATCACAGTGCCAAAGATATCGTCAGCATGCTCCTAACCGAGTGTCGCCGCGCAGGTGCCCAGGTTCAACTACGAACCGAAATCACTGCCGTTGACTACGACGCTAATAGCTATACCGTCGTCACCAATCAGGGCGTCTTGCGAGCACAGCAACTGGTGGTTGCTTGTGGGGGGCTCTCCATGCCGAAATTAGGTGCGACCCCTCTCGGCTATCAACTCGCCGAGCAATTTGGTCATCGCATTGTGTCGGTCCGCGCTGGCTTGGTGCCTTTTACCTTGCATGACACTGATAAACAACGCTTTACAGAGTTATCTGGGTTGGCCGTGGATGTGATTGCAAGCAACCAGCGGAATCAATTCAAAGAAGCCATGCTCTTCACTCATCGTGGATTATCCGGGCCCGCAATGCTCCAGATTTCTTCGTATTGGTATCCCGGTGAAACCATTCAAATCAATCTGTTGCCGCAAGAGTCCATCTTTACCAGCTTGCTTGAACTGCGCCAACAGCGCCCTCGGATGAGTCTTCGTTCGGTCCTGCAAGAATGGCTGCCGAAGCGACTCGCTCTCACGTTGTGTGAGCAATATCAGTGGCCCGATAAAAACTTAGCTGACTGCAATAACGCTTTATTCCAAACCATTGCAGACACTTTAGAAAATTGGACCATCAAGCCCAATGGCACCGAAGGTTATCGTACGGCAGAAGTTACCTTAGGGGGTGTCGATACCCGAGAAGTCAATTCCAAAACCATGGCCAGCACCTTGCAGCCGGGGCTTTACTTTATTGGGGAAGTGCTGGATGTCACCGGCTGGCTCGGTGGCTATAACTTTCAATGGGCGTGGTCCAGTGGCTGGGCCTGTGGGGAAAGCTTGTAGGTTGTGTCGCTTTAAGCTTAGATTTCTCGAATGGCGTGTGCCTATAACTTGGCGCCCTTGCCATATCAGCAAGGGCGCCAGTAGAACTATTGCGAGTTTCTGTAACATTGATTACTTCACATTAATGCGCGACGGCTTGTTGAACAACTTGTTTCAACTCAGCATATTCAACGTAACCTGGAATGGTTTGTCCGCCAACCATAATTGCCGGCGTTCCACGCAATTGAAAATCAGAGAATACCCGATAGTTACGCTCAATAATGGTTGGCGTCGCCTTCGGGCTATCTAATTGCGAGCGGGTTCCGGTTTTACGCGCAATTTGTTCGAGCGATTTACCGGTATGCAGACCGTTCTTTTTATAGAGTAGTTCATGCACTTCAGCAAACTGCTCACGCTGATTCTGCCATACATTCAAGGCAAAGTTTGCTGGGTTCAAGTTGCCCCCCTGTACACTCTGCTGACGCAACGGTACCAACACATTAATCACTTTCACTTGTGGAAACTCTTCCACTAGTTTTTGCAAATGAGGCTCTAAACGTTTGCAATATGGGCAGTCATAATCTGTAAAGACAATAACCGGAACAGAGCCGTTTTCAGCCCCAAACCACGGGTGCGCATCATCGTTATCAAGTAACCACTTACCATGATCACGCTGCGCTTGCTCGGCAGTTTTTTTGCTTGCAATGTATTGCTGCAAGCTATTTAACACGCTCGGAATAACTTCTGGGTTCTGCTTCAGCAATTCGTTAATTTGCTCAAGTCGCTGGGGTTGATTTGCCGCTTGTTGCGCGCTCGCTGCCACGCTAACAACAAACAATAACGAAACTACTGTGCTTAAAAGGTACTTCATAACTTCTCCAATTTTTGCATCAATTGCGCCCACTTCAGACGCAACCATAAACCAACCGGCGTTGATGCGCCGGTGGTATACGAAACAATCTCGCCGTCGGCAACAATCACGACCGTTGGAGTCGCGTTGATTTGCCAACGACGTGCTAATTCACCCGTATTATCATTGACGGTCGCAAATCGATAATCGTGGTGCTGCAAGTAGCTTGTTACCCGGGCATCGTTGCCAGAACGAATCGCGATACTCATCACTTCATGATCATCGGCAAGCCAATTAATGGATGGCGAAACCCAATCACATATCGGGCACCAGGTTGCCCAAAAGTACAATAGGACGGGTTGTTCATGACTGCGCGCAAGAACATCATGCTGTTGCGAGTCGATAGTAACCACCGACAGTGCATCAATTGGGCCTGACGGCAAACCACGACTGCGCCAGCTATCCACCGCGAAACTAATGGCAATAAAAATAGCGAGGTAAATGGCTAATTGCTTTAAGAATTTCATTGACGTGCCTGCTTGATTGCTTCAAGTACCGCGTCATCCGTCAGTATCACGGGTAACGCAATGCCATTCGGCGCACCGGGTCCATAAACCTGATTAAATGGAACGCCATAACGGTTGTAGCTACGCAAATAATCGGTGATTTGGTCACTTGGCCGCGTCCAATCCCCCTGCATAAGCACGATATCATCAGCGCGCAAGGCGCTTGCCACCGGCTCTTGCAACAACACACCAATTTTATTAGCTTTACAGGTCACACACCAATCCGCAGTAACATCTACAAACACCACTTTGCCTTGCGCAACGGCACTGGCAATGACGCTTGGTTGCAGTTGCTGCCAAGCATGTTCTTCAAGCTGTTTCGGACTACTTGTCCAACTACCTACTAGCAAGCCGATGCCACTTAGCAGCACTGTGCCCGCAATAGCACCAATCACGCCCGCTCGCCCAAACCGACGGTAGGCTAATACCAGCGCCAATAAAACAAATGCGGCAACAATGAA
Source organism: Pseudidiomarina indica (assembly GCF_900104245.1). Classification (GTDB taxonomy): domain Bacteria; phylum Pseudomonadota; class Gammaproteobacteria; order Enterobacterales; family Alteromonadaceae; genus Pseudidiomarina; species Pseudidiomarina indica. The sequence goes on along the minus strand of NZ_FMXN01000008.1, from coordinate 47,125 downwards.
TGCGAATACGTCAGCGCTGACATGGTTACTGAGCAAACTAATCAACCACGCCGTGGTAAGCAACAATAACAACGCGAAAATCCGGTTGACCCATTTTAACCATGGCCCGGGTTTCGGGAGTTTCATCGCCACACTAGGCCATACAGCAACGGCCAGCCAAGGCAATGCCATACCGACACCTAACGCCACAAAAATAAGCAGTAACTGAAGGTTCGATGCCGCTAGGGCAAAAGCGACGGCTGTTCCTAAGAACGGCGCGGTACAAGGCGTTGCTAGCAAAGTCGCAAACATGCCTTGAATGAAATGACCCAGCGTTGATTGATCGCCACGGGTTGCTACCCACTGCTGCATGCCTTGCGGTAGTTGAATCGTCCATAAGCCACTCACTGAGAGAGCAAAGAGGCCAATCACCAGCGCCATGCCCCCGATAAAATACGGGTTCTGGAACTGAATACCCCAACCAATGGCATGTCCACCGAGCTTCAATAGCATCAGCATGATCGCCAGAATGACGAACGAGGTGATGATGCCAAGTGCTGAAGCAATAAATTGACGACGTACCTGACCACGCTCGCGCTCGGCAACAATCACCGATTGCAGCTTTAAGCCAAGTACTGGCAGTACGCATGGCATAATGTTGAGAATAAGGCCGCCAAGTAACGCCAGCGGCAGCATCATCCACCAGCTTGCGGATACTGTTGATGGCTGCACGTTACCAGCAATAGCTTGAGCGCTCATTTCTGCACGAATTAGTTCATCCGCTATGGTCACCTGAAGTGTCTCGCCAGCTAACTCTGGCTGTTCCAACCAATGCGAAATTGCAAACCGAGCGGTCAACTCATTGCCTTGTTGCTGCTGCTCTAATAACTCAATGGTGAGGTCGGCATAATCCTCACGCAGACTATCTACGAAAATACGTGGCTGCTGCCATTGCTCAGTATTCGTTACCGTTACGGCTAACTGCTGCTGTGACGCCGACCAAACCAAGTCAGACACAGTCAGTTGCGGGTGGTCACGATGCGGCAACGCACTTTGCGCTTGCTCATAGGCAAATAGCGCATCCATGTCCGCATTCAACTCACTTGGGGTGAAGTTAAGAGCGAGTGGAAAGTCGGAAATCACGCAGATATTGGTACAGCTGGCTAAGGTCAGTAGCCCTTCTAAGCGAACGGGCTGTTGCCAATCTGCCACACTAATTTGCAGCGGGAAATTGATATCACCTTGGTAACCCACCGTTTCAATACCTTGTACGTCAAAACGCTCAGGTACTGGAAAGCGCCAAGAAACATCAGTGATATTAGTAGAATCAGCTTGCCATGCCAGTTGCGGCGGTACACCACCTTCACCGGGCGTTCGCCAATAGGTTTTCCAATTATCAGCAAGCTTGACCTGCAACAAGGCTGAAACTTGCCGCTGTTCAGGGTCAGTTTTCCCCGGCACCAGCAATCGCACCTGAACCGGTGGGTGCTCTTCAAGTTGAATCCAGTCCGTCGCAACTTGGGCTTGGGCGCTTGCACTTAGCAGCCACAGCAGCATCGCAGCCAACCAGATTTTTGAAATGTTCTTCATAAAGTTATCTCATGTATTCAGTAATACTTATCGCACATATCAACTATGTGCACACAGAGTTAATAGGCTTCTGTGTTATTCATTGAATACACAAAATAGAAGGTGGCGACGACGTCGCCGATAGCTGGGCGGCGCCTGCGCATAACCAACAAAGAAGTGACGGATAATAATTAGTAAAGTGATGCCGACAAACAACGATACGGCGGCGCCACCATCTAAAATATTCAGGTGCGCTTGCTGCAATAACTGCGACGAACTATCGCATTCAGCCACCACAACCGTGTTATCGATATCACCAGCACTAGTCGTGCTTGCTTGGTTATGGTGCTGCGATTGCGGACAGCTTGCTGTTACCCAGCTACTTTGTTGGCCCCAACATAAAAACAGCACGCAAAATACCGCCATTAAGGCGGTGTAAGCTCGTTTTTTGTCAGCACCAAATCTCAACATAACCCTCGTTACTAATATCTAAAAGCTAATATCGCTCTTGCTTTTCAACTGGCGCCCATGCCGCCGTCGACGCGATATTGGCAACCCGTAATAAAACTACTGTCATCAGACGCCAAAAACAACACTAAGTTCGCAACGTCTATCGGCTCACCATAATGCTGCATTGGAATATTTTGTTCAAATTGACTTTGCACTTCTTTAGCGTGGCTAGGATTCATACTCTCCTCAATCGCTCGCATCATGCGCGTATGAATCGGCGATGGATGCACCGAATTCACACGTACACCAGATGACGCGGCCTCGAGTGCCGCCGACTTAGTTAGACCAACCACCGCATGCTTTGACGCCACATAGGGGCTCAGATTGCCAAAGCCATCCAAGCCAGCAACAGACGACATATTGATAATACTACCTGATTTCGCTTTTAACATGTGCGGCAACGCATACTTCATGCCAAGGAAAACGCCACGCACGTTCACGGCCATCACCCGATCGAAGTGCTCGGTGGTTTGTTCATGAACGGTAGCAAGACCAATGCCTGCGGCACCGCCGGTAATAATGGCAACTTTATCTTCAAGACGGGGCATCGCACACCTCCACTTGGCTTCGTGTATGTGCGATCAACTATAGATTACTTTCTGTGCAGTTTTGTGATCATCGCTAAGTTTTTTACCATTGCCCACGTTTTGCCAAACGTTCCTTACCAAAGCAACGCGACAACACCCAGTATGATAAACACCGCCGAGGCGATATAACGAGCCAAATCGAGCGGTAACTTTTGCATTAACTTACCACCGAGTAACACCACCGGCACGTTTGCGACCATCATGCCAAGCGTGGTACCTAAAGTTACTGCAACAACACTGGTGTACTGCGCACCAAGCACAATGGTGGCCACCTGTGTTTTGTCACCAATTTCAGCAATAAAGAACAAGACGGTGGTGGCAATGAAAGCGCCGTACTTGCGCACTTCATCATGCTCGTCGTTATCAGGAAATAGGCTCTGTGTGCGAGAATTTGGTCAAGCTCCTAAATGATCGACTGTTTTCCTATGTGTTAAAGAGAACTACCACAGAAATAAACTGGACTGGAGATTTACGAAAAGACAAAAAATACTTTGTCACATACTTTGATTTGTTTTGCCCAACCGAGTTCAATACCGCTGATTTTCGAAAAAAATGTCATAAAGACTTTATTGATAGCGTGACCTAACAATCACCAAAACACCATAAATTTCAATGAGATTGTAGATTTTCGTAAAACTAGCCCCGCAATTAGTGTACAAACTTTATTGTTAGTTCACATGTAGGTTGTGACTTCGATAAAGCAATTTCCCCACATTGCATAATTAAGGCGTTTGGTTTGCCAACAAATTCGTGACGGCCGCTTTGAGGTCGTCATAATCAACATAGCCAGGAATAACCAGTGGCCCCATGATGATTGCGGGGGTACCACGGAGTTGGAAATCATTGAATACCCGATGGTTTTGCTCAATCACCGAGGCGGTTGCACGAGCACTGGTGAGCTGTGATCGGGTGCCGGTCTGGCGCGCGATTTTCTCCAGTGATTGCGCTGTATGTAGGCCATTTTGCTCATACAGTAACTGATGGACTTCCGCAAATTGATTCGGTTGGTTCTGCCACACGTTTAACGCGTAATTGGCTGGATTCAGACGCCCGCCTTGCACATTTTGCTGGCGAATCGGAACCATCACGTTAATGACTTTCACTTGCGGGAACTCTGCCACCAAGCGTTGCAAATGGGGCTCTAAACGTTTGCAATAAGGGCAGTCGTAATCGGTGATCACCACGACAGGTAAGGAGCCATTCTCGGCACCATACCAAGGATGAGTGCGGTCATTGTTGAACAGCCAACCTTCATGTTTTTGCATAAGTGCGAGATGTTCATTACGCTGGCGGAAGAACTCTTTCACACTCGACAGCACATTGGGGATCAAAGCTGGATATTCTTCCAAGAGCTGATTCAATTCCTCCAACTCGGTTTGATAATCGGCTTTGTCTTGACCAAATAAAGGGGCATTCCATAACGCCATCACGATCAAGAGCCCACTCATTAACCTGCTAATCATTTACTTCATTCCTTACGTGATGAGTGCCAGTACCCCGAGGGTAATAAATATCATCGCAGCTGCATAGCGCGCCCATGATAATGGGAACACTTTCATGATACGCTCCCCCAGCAGCACGACCGGAACGTTTGCTAGCATCATTCCTAACGTTGTACCTAACGTAACTGCAATCACTTGATTATACTGGGCACCAAGCACCACCGTGGCAATTTGTGTTTTATCACCAATCTCAGCCACAAAAAACAGAACAAGTGTCGCGACAAATGTCCCATAGCGGCGCACCGTCTTCCCTTCGTTGTCATCGATTTTATCGGGGAATAACACCCACAAGCCGACCACAATAAAACAAGCGGCAACCAAATAGGTCGCAATATGAGGGGGGATCACGGTCATCAACCACTGGCCAAACCAAGCTGAAACAAGATGGTTCAATAGTGTCGCGACAAAAATGCCGGCAATGATGGACCACTTATGGCGATAACGTGCAGCAAGCAGTAAACTCAGAAATTGTGTTTTATCACCGATTTCCGCAATAGCTACCGTCGCCGTTGAGGTTAGGAATGCGTCCACATAAAACTCCTTTAGAGAAGGCGCATTTTATAGGGGTTCGTGGGAATGATCAAAAATATCAACTACCACTTACGGGTTATTGAGGGGGTACTCCTTCAGCTCAACTTAATTTGTCATATGAACTGCGTATACTGCATTCATACGCCTTTAGTTTTGATCTCTATCAGGAAATCCTCATGACAAACATGACCTCACACATTCATTGTCAAAATTGCAGTATGGCAGCGCTGTGTTTGCCTTATCAGCTTGATCAAGAAGGCATGGCTCGACTGGATACCATCATTCAGCGGCATAAGCCGATTCAAAAACGCGATATTTTGGTTCATGCAGGGGCACCCCTCAAGTTTTTATATGCGGTGCGGAGCGGCTCGCTGAAATCCTATACCATTGACGACAATGGGGTAGAGCAAATTATTGATTTTCACCTACCCGGTGATGTTATTGGCTTTGATGGACTTTCAGAAAATGAGCACCGCAGCTATACGCAGGCCCTTGAGACCAGTATGTTGTGTGAAATTCCAATCACTGCGCTGGATGAATTAGCCGAGCAAATGCCGGGGTTACGTCGTCAATTATGGCGCCTGATGAGCGGTGAGATTTTCACCAGCAAACAACTTCTCGGCACCCTGAACAATCGCACAGCGCAACAACGGGTTGCACACTTCTTAGTCACCTTAGCAGAACGCTTCAAGGAGCGAGGTCTATCGAGCCGTTCTTATCGTCTTACCATGACACGGGCCGATATTGGCAACTATCTAGGGCTATCCGTCGAAACCATCAGCCGCATTCTATCGAACCTGCAGCAAGAAGGGGTCATCGAAGTCCAAAACAAACTGGTTGAGATTATCGAGCCACTCCGCTTACGCGAAATGGCTCAGTAGTATTCCCCCAATCACTGGCAACCGCCACAGCAGTGGCCGTTGCCATGATGCCCAGCGGTAACTGTTTCCGGTTGCTTAAATAACACCGAGTTTTCAACAACGATATGCTGGTTTAAATCCGCAATAAATTCAGCCAATTGGCGATACAACATAACCCAACTACCACAGGCATCTGTGGGTGGGCAGCATTGATTTGTGAGCGCCAGCAGCTGCGAAATCAACTGCTCATGCTGCTCATGCTCTTCCTCCATGACAGCAATAGGGCCTTGTGGATAAATTCCTCCTGCGAGCATCGGGAATAAGATTTGCTCTTCTTTTAACATATGGCTTTCTAATTCTTGATAAACCACTTGTAACAGCTCACTTAATCCACTGGGGCACGCGCTGTGATCAAAATGAACTTCTTCAATTTTCCGCGCTAAGACCATGAGCTCAGGTAATTGCACTCGATGCTTTTCATGAAAATTCTCAATAATGAATTGCACAAGATCTTTGGCAGGCATGGCTTGGAAAACAGCTAATACTTGTTCATGGTTCACTGGTGTTGTCATTGCAACGCTCCTCTCAACAACTTGGGATTCAGGCGGGACAATCCCGCGGCCTACCCCAGAGGGATTGCAAGAAGAGTGCCAAGACTACCCACTTTGATTTATATCGAGATTTTAAACGGGATGGTATATTAAACCCTCTATTGGCTGGGTCATTTGGGCCCCAATACGGTGATTTATACCATGCACGATGTTTCGCTCTTAGAAACCCTCATTGCCGATTTGGTCACAGATTTACCTGCGGCCATTCGACTTGAAAAAGTCGTGAAAACATTACGCACTCACTTTCATTGCGGTGCGGTCGTGATCTTAAAACGTGAGCAAGAGATGTTACGCCCTATTGCCAGTGTTGGACTGGCGCGAGAAGCTCTTGGTCGCCGCTACCTGATCGCGCAACACCCAAGGTTAGCAGCGATTACCGCTGCTCGAGAAGCTATTCGCTTTGAACCCGATAGCCCTCTTCCTGACCCCTACGACGGCTTGATTGAAGAAAGCCCAGATGGAATGCTTGCCGTGCACGATTGCATGGGGATCAGCCTGTATATTGAAGGTCAAATTTGGGGCGTCCTTACCTTGGATGCACTCACGCCGGGCACCTTTGATGAGCACACCATGCACGCCTTGCAACGAGCCAGCCTGTTGGTCGAAGCGGCGGTCCGCATGAGCATGATTGAAGAGCATGTCCGTGCGCTCAGAAATCAACCTCGCGATAACCAACAACGCTATTCCAACTCAATTCATGAAAACCATGACATTATTGGTCGCAGTTCTCGCTTAATGAATGTCATGCAAGAGCTTGCCGTTGTCGCACAATCCGATTTACCGGTATTGTTGCTGGGGGAAACCGGTGTTGGGAAAGAGCTGTTTGCGCGCCAATTGCACCAGCAATCGACACGCAGCCAACAGCCATTAATTTATGTCAATTGTGCCGCGCTCCCCGAAACCCTTGCCGAGAGTGAACTCTTTGGACACACTCGCGGCGCCTTCTCAGGTGCCAGCCAAGAGCGAGCAGGGCGCTTTGATAGTGCCGATGGGGGGACGATTTTTTTAGATGAAGTAGGCGAGTTGCCACTTTCCATCCAAGCTAAATTACTTCGCGTTTTGCAAAATGGTGAAATTCAGCGGCTAGGCAGTGATCGCTCCCATCGGGTGAATGTTCGAATTGTCGCCGCAACCAACCGTGATCTTCAGCAACAGGTTAAAACCGGTGATTTTCGAGCGGATTTATACCATCGACTGTCCGTGTATCCATTACCTATTCCGCCTTTACGAGAGCGGGACGACGACATCGCCTTGTTGGCAGGTCACTTTCTTGAACTCAATCGGACTCGAATAGGTGTACGCGCACTGCGGCTTTCTCCTGCCGCCGAACAAGCGCTCCACCGTTATGATTGGCCCGGCAACGTTCGAGAGTTGGAGCACACAATTAGCCGTGCCGCCATTAAAGCACTCAGCCGTGGCGCGCATCGCAATGATATTGTGACCATTGATGCGGCTCTACTCGATTTACCGATAACAGCAACCCAACCAACGCTCCCTGAGCAATCGACGGTAGAACCAGCGCCATACATGGCATTGGGAACCATGAGCCTGCGTGATGCAATCGATGAATTACAGCGACAATTCATTTTGCAAGCACTCACAAAAAGCGGTTACAATTGGGCACAAGCTGCTCGCCTCCTTGATATGGATCCGAGTAACCTTCATAAACTAGCATCTCGATTGGGGCTAAAGTAAGGATTTTATGGCGGTCATATTGCGCATTTTTGTGTGGCGCTCGATTGCAATTCTAGCAATCATTTTGGGTATTATTGGGCTATTACTCCCCATTATGCCAACCGTTCCGTTTCTCTTAGTGGCGGCATGGGCAGGTGGAAAAGGATGGCCGATCCTTGAAGAGAAGTTACTGTCTCATCCGAAGTATGGCCCTCAAATTATCGCTTGGCGTCAACACGGTGTGGTTCGGCGCCGTCCGAAAGTGATCGCCTCGGTGATGATGTGTGGCAGTGCCACCATGTTAAGTTTAAGCCCGGTTCCAATCCTATTAAAGGTCACCGTCATTGGTATCATGCTGATGGTTGCCACGTGGCTCTGGCTACGGCCTGAGGCCGAGCCAGTCACCCCGTCAACAGAAAGTTAGCCCGGCCGACCATCGGGTCGTGGCGTGGTCAGAATCGGTAAATAAACCACCACATAAATGGCATAAGCCACAATCCAAGCACCTGCTGCAATGATTAAGCCAATCATGGTCATCGCTGGGAATAACCAAAGTAAGAGAACCCGTGTCAGGGCGGCCAGGATGACCAACATAAATGCCGCAGACATGATCGGTTTCGGTTGCAATGGACGGCCACTATGCCCCAAAGAAACCCGCGCCAGCATCGCCAGAATCATATTTCCCATCGCCCCGGCAGTCAGTGCATGCAATGCCGTCGAGGTGGTGATGCTGGTAACCCCAAATTCTCGCAGGGCGAACAATGCTAGTCCGAACGGAATCATCCAATAGGCAAGATGCAGCGACCATAACAACGGCACCCGCCACGTTACCCAAATCCGCCAACGCCCGCAGCGCCACGCCAACGTGAGAGCAGCAAATGCATATAAGGCCCCCATCACCCCAGCAGGTAACTGACTGCTGATTAAGGTGATATTTAAAATAAATATCAGCCACAAACTTCCTAACGCCAAAAGATCCAACCACACAATCGGCTGCACTTTCGGGGTCATGGTGCCATTGGCGGTAAACATCGGCAGCACGCGGCCACCAACAATCACCATCAATAAGGTAATCAGCCAGACGGCGTTGTAACTTCCTAATTGCTGCATATCAAACCGGTTCGTCAACAACCCGTAATGCATCAAACCATTACAGAAAGTCAGGAGAAATAACACCGGCACAAAAAAGAGATTGCGCTGTTGCTGTACTTTAATCAGGGGGATGGCGAACAACACTGCTGCTAAGGGTAAAAACAGCAGATCGACCGCTACTACCAGCCACACGGGTGCTGCCGCCCCAAATAACATCAACAGCCGTGCGGCTAACCACACGACCATCAGAATCCCTAAGGTTTTCCCGTGCGTTGCCCGTAATCCCGTCCAGTTCTGAACTGCCGTCAACAAAAAGCCGACCACGATGGCAGCAACAAAACCAAACAACATTTCGTGGGCATGCCAAAACATCACTTGGCCATACACCGGCAAATTCAAATGACCACCTAAAACGGTGATCCACAGCGCCATCGCAATCGCACTAAAACTTGCGCCTAACAAAAATAGGGGGCGGAACGCTTGTCGTAGCAGCGGCCACATCCGCTGCTCGACTTGTAAATCAGTAATCTGCATCATGAGTGCTCCTTGGTTGGGGCGTTAATCAAGCTGTTGCACGAGTCCAGCAAGGGCCAGCCAATACCCATTACTGTCATTTTTCGCCAATGGCTGGGGGGCTTGTCCGAACCTATTCGCACGGAATTTTTCTAACCAATCAAAGGTTCCCATTAGCTGCGGACTTAACCGCACGACATCAACAATGCCTTGCATTGAAGGGAGCTGATTAATCAGGTTGTATCGGCTACCTGACTGGGTCTGAATCCCATTCAAAACAAACACTTGCTGGCCTTCCTGGCTGCTTACCGGGCGCCCTTCTGGGTATTGAATGCACACCAGTTCGCACTGATCTTTGGGGCGATTTTCAGACCGTGCCGTAAAGCATCGACCTGACCAAGCTAATGGCATGTGCCCAAAGGCAAACACTTCCACTTCAAGGCAATCACGGACATCTTTTACTAGCGGTTGTTGCAGCAATTGCGTGAGCCACTCGCGGGAGAGCTCAACGGGCATCACCCACCGATTCATGCCCCTATTCATTAAATGCCGCAACGTGTATTGGTTGTAGCAGCTAATGGCGGAACCAGCAACAAAGGGCAGTTTATGTTCCTGCAGGTAGGCAATCGCCCCCACATCATTCGCCTCAATTAAAAACTCACCTTGGTCACAGTAACGGCGTAACTCTCGTAACTCCGATGGGGCTTCCAGTAAGGTCATGGTGGATAAGCATACCTGCTTACCCGCTTCACGCAAACTATGGGCAATGGCAAGGTAATCATCAAATTTCAGCTCACGCCGTTTGCTGCAAACCGTCTCCCCTAAGTACACGATATCCACAGAGGATTCGGCCGCCTGTTGATAAAAGTTCATGACCACGTCTCGTGGCCAAAAGTACTGAATTGCTCCTAATGAAAATTTCATCATTATTTCCACTTACGGTGATAGGCGCCTAAGGTTGTCTGGCGGCCTTCTGACAAATCTGCGAGCACACGGTCCCACTCTTGCTGAACCTGAAAACGGGAGGCGTCAGCCATTACGGAATCAATCGCTTGACGCCAGACACGGGTAATTTGGCTCACGTACGCAGGGCTCCGTTGCCGCCCTTCAATTTTTAACGAGGCAATCCCTTCTTGATAAAGCTCAGGCAACAAACTTAACGTATTGAGGCTGGTTGGCTCCTCCAGCGCATGGTAGGTATCATTCCCCACCTGAAAACGGCCCTTGCAAAGGGTGGGATACCCCGCTGTTTCCTCGGGTGCAAAACGGTCGATCAAAATATTGTTTAGTCGAGACTCTAATGTCCCCTCGTCCCCTTCATCCCAACGCACGAACTTGGCGGGCGAACAGGCGCCAACGGTATTCGGGGATTCGCCGGTCAAATACGAGCTTAAATAGCAACGCCCTTCGGCCATAATGCACAAGCTCCCAAAGGCAAAGACTTCAAGGTCAACCGACGTACTGCGTGCCAATGAACGGACTTGATTCATGGATAACACTCGCGGCAGAACCACTCGCTTCACCCCAAACTGCTGATAAAACTCAATCGCGGCGGCATTGGTTGCCGATGCCTGTACCGACAAATGAACCTCCACCTGTGGGTAACGTTCTGCGGCATACGCCAGCATAGCAATGTCAGCTAAAATCAATACATCGGCACCTGCACGCACAGCCACGTCAACCGCGTTTTGCCATACTTGGAACGTATCCGCATGGGCAAACGTGTTAATCGCCACATGGAGCTTCCGCTGCTGCTGGTGCACATACCGTACAGCCTCTTTTAAACTGGCTTCATCCAAGTTCAAGCCGGCAAAGTGACGCGCATTGGTTTCGTCCTTCAGCCCGACATATACCGCATCTGCCCCCTGTTCAATAGCGGCCTTTAGCGCTGGCATACTCCCAGCGGGACACAGAAGTTCCATAATTATTGATCCTGTTCATTAACATGCATTCATAATGAACATTATAATTCGGGGAAAAATTTACGGGAAAAAAATAGGCGGCAAATGATGGTTATCACTAAAGTAGTAGATCATTGGAATCAGCTAGCAGTGGGTTTGAATCGGGTGTTGCACTTTACCCCTAAACCCTTGTTAGAACAGTTGATGGGGCAAACATTAAACCATTTTTTTAAGCCTGAACGACAGCGCCAGCAATTTGAGTTTTTGCATCAACGCTGGGTCAAAATCAGCATTCCTGACTTGAGTCTGATATTTGCGGTAACCGCAGATAACACATCATCCGAACCTCGTTTACGGGTTTCCATGCGGCCTCAACAAGCAGCAGTCACCATGCGCGGAGATAGCGCTGCATTATTAATGCTGATTAGTGGTGAGTGCGATCCAGATACCTTGTTTTTCCGGCGGAAATTGTTACTCACCGGAGACACTGAACTCGGTCTCGCAGTCAAAAACCTGCTCGATACCGTGGAGCTTGAAGGTCGGCTACCGCGCTTCGCAATTGATACCACTAAACGCGTGGCGCAGGGGCTCCATACCCCTTCTGGTGTATCAAATTTTTGATCTCTATCAGCTAAACTGCGGCCATTCGTATTTCTGATCGCCATCCCATTGGGGGGTTCAAATGACTCATCAAGCACAGCAAGTTGTCTGGAGCCAAGAGCTTATCGACAAATACAATATTAATGGTCCGCGCTATACGTCGTATCCGACGGCGTTGGCGTTACAAGCGAAGTTTCCTTTGAGCACCATGGAGCGTACACTCCAGCAAGCATCACAAAAACTCAGCTTATATATCCATTTACCTTTCTGTCATAAGCTTTGCTACTACTGTGGTTGCAACAAAGTCATTACCCGACATCAGCATAAAGCGGATATCTACCTCGATTATTTAGCCAAAGAAATGGCCATGTATCGTCCACTGCTGGGTAATCGCCGATTTGAATCGGTGCATATGGGCGGAGGAACCCCCACATTTTTAACTGAAGCCCAGTTGACACGGTTAGACAATTTACTCCACGAGCACTTCCAATTCACCGAGAATGCCGAGTGGAGTATTGAAATTGACCCACGCAGTTGCAGTGACGAGAAGCTTCGTCACTTACGTAAATTAGGATTTAACCGTGTCAGCTATGGCGTCCAGGATTTTGACAGTCAAGTTCAGATTGCCATCAACCGAGTCCAAGACACGGAATTAATCAAGCACCAAGTGGCATTAAGTCGTGAACTTGGTTTCCATTCGATCAACCTCGATCTTATTTATGGCTTGCCATACCAACGCCCGGAAACCTTTAAAGCATCGATTGATCAGGTCATCGCGTTGAACCCCGATCGCATCTCATTATTTAGTTATGCCCATTTACCTTCACGGTTTGCCGGGCAGCGAAAAATTGCGGATGACAGCCTTCCATCAGCCCCCATTAAACTTGAACTGCTACAGTTGGGCATTACTCGCTTTACTGCTGCTGGCTATCAATTTATTGGCATGGACCATTTTGCGAAAACCGATGACACACTTGCGCAAGCGCAGCAGCAGGGCAAGCTACAACGTAATTTCCAAGGCTACACCACCCATGGCCAAGATGCGCTTTTGGGTATCGGCGCTTCGTCCATCAGCCAAATTGATGGGGTTCTGTGGCAAAACAATAAAGAGCTTCCCACCTATTACCGGTTATTGGATGAAGGGCGATTACCCATTATCAAAGGCTTCGAATTAAGCGCAGATGATCGCCTCCGAGCAGCCCTGATTTCACAAATCATTTGCCATTTTGAGCTGGATATCGAGGCCTTTAAAAACCAATGGGGCATGGATGACTTCTGGGAGTATTTCGCAACCGCACAACGGAAATTAGCCCCGTTCGTTGACGATGACCTGGTCAATATCTCAAAAACTCACATTACCGTGACTGAGCTCGGTCGGCTTTGGGTGCGAAGTATTTGCGCATGCTTTGATGCCTACCTCGATGACGCTGCCACTGCCCCGCGTTATTCCAAAGTGGTTTAAGCACGACAACAGTGGCAGGCGACAGCAGGTGTTAACTCACCTGCTGTAGTACTCGAGTCTGCGCTCCCGCACTGGCATCTTGCTGAGTCGGTTGCTGTCGATGGTAGTGACGAGCTGCATGCTCTTTACGACGCCCCGCACTGAACGCAGATACCCGCTTTAAATATCCAATCACGCGCGTGCCGTAATCGATATCTGTCGAGCCACAGCTTGAACAGGCACTCAGGGTGCGTTTATCGATATGCTCACAGTCGTTACAGATCGTAATTTTTACGTTCACGCAAAAATAGTTACAACCTGTGGTGGCCGCAATGTTTAATAGGGCCAAATAGCCATCGGCTGAAAGCTTTTCATCCAAGTTTAAATGCAGCGCGGAACCGCCATCTAAATACTCAATCAACTCTTGACCGTGCAGCATAAACTTATCAAGAACGTTGGTCTGCTCATCTTCCACCACATAAAAATACGAGTTGTAACAATCCCGAGGTACAAAATAGCCGTCCTCACGATCCCACTTCGCATTTTTTACGCCTAAGTTTTCTGCTGGCACAAACTCCGTATTGAAGAGGTAGCCATAGGCTTTTTTCGCTTCTTTATTGGCATCATAAATAACTTTCAGATGGTCCTGCACAAACTGAATGTACTCGGGGTTATTACTGGCTCGAATCCCTTGGGACTCAGCCGCCTCCACCATGCCATTAATGCCAATGGTCAAAAACTGTTTGTCGAGGCTAATAAAACCTGCGTCATAAACTGTTAGCAGACCGGCGGCTAAGTATTCTTCCATGATCCGGCGGTAGGCAACTTGGTAACGGTGGACTTTTTCCACTTCGGTTCGCAAATCACGACCATCTTGCACTAAGCGATTCATATTGATGGTAATGACATTAATTGAACCGGTGGCAACGCCCCCTGCACCTAAGGTGTACGAAAAGGTATGGTCGGCAATTTCATTACGTAGGCGGCAGCATGAGGCTAACGAATCAGCATTGGGCGACAAATACACAAAGAATGAATTACCTTGTGCCAGTTCCTCCGCCATTTGGCGCGCAAAGCTTTGATCTTTGCATTGCCCTTGGTCGGTTAACATGGCCACGGTCACCACCGGAAACGTTAAAATTGTTTTCTTACGTTCTTCATTGAACCACTGTAGAAAAAACTGCTGCAGCGCACTCACCGAATCCCAACTTGGCTTGGTAAAGTCAGGGAACACAAAATCACCAAACATACTGCTGAAGTAATGCTGGTCATAAATGGAAATATTCCAGAAGACACTTTGATAGCCTCGTGCTGCTGCAGGCTGGTTCAAGGCGTACACTACATGCTGTAGATGATTCGCAATTTGATGACGGTGGGTGGTTAAATAGTCATCCCCATAATCGCGCCGCGCGTAGTAATCGAAATAGGTTAAAAACTCGACCGTTGCAACCGCGCCAGCAAACTGTGAGCTCACCGCAAAAACAAAGTTAACGAAGGTGCCACAAAAACTCTCTAAGTGCTTGGGTGCTTGGGATTCTCCCCCGAGCTTTGTCAGCCCATCCCGTAAAAATGGGTACATGGTGACGGAGACGCAGTACGGTTTTAAGCTCGTTTCATCATGCACATAGATTTCGTGATTCTCTATTTGCCGAACGTATTCTTGGCCGAGTTCAGCACCAAAAAGCTCCGTGATTTTATTGCTCACTTGCTGCCGATTAATTTGCACAAAAAAATCTTTCATTAATTCAGCTTCAAGGGTGGCAATATTTTTCTGGGTCACGTTTGCATTGGCATCCATTTTGGAGCCATCCGCCGCATTGGGTGCCGCTAAATAATCGTGAATGAAGTTTAGTTTTGCATCCACTTGGTCGGGGTGTAAGCGTATCATCATGAATCTCCTATGATATCGGTACAAGCGATAAGGTCACCGCTTAAAAAGCGATGGTTGAGTAGGGTTTGGGTGCGTAAGTCATAAAATTTCTGGTTGGTTGTGGGGCTGGTTAATCCGCCGAGCTCGGCAATCCAAGGGCCGGTTTTCAGATAGGTCAAATGCTGTTTGATTGCCTCAGAAACATCTTCGTATCCGGTGTAAAGACAGGTATTGAGGCCCGCATCACGTGCCACCTTAAGCAGCTCAATCAAGGCCGCAGGCTGCCATTCCCCACCTAACATCAACACACAGCTGAGTAAGGGGTGATAGTGCTTCAAACGTTGGCTCAAGTAGTCAGGCGTCAGTAATTCACCACGGTCTGCTGGCCAGCTGTCGGCGCTATGACACCCTTTGCACCCCACCGGGCAGCCCGTTATCGTAAAGGCGAGTGATACCTCACCTGGAACCTCTTGAAAAACCACTTGCTCTGCACTAAATCGAAGCATAAAACACCTATATATTGTGTGTGATTAGCTATCAAGCACTAGATATTGTGTTTTAGCATAGACCTCTTCCCTAGCACTTCCTTGATCCAACGCAAGGATCTTACGCACGGTATCGACCATCGCTGAAAATCCGTGTTGCTGAAGCGTGGTTCCTTTCTCTACGGCCACGGTTGTTTGCACCAAGCAGGGTAAAATCAACCCTTATCAAGCAGGGTCATTTTAACCATTAAAAATAAATAATCCTTTAATCTCAATTGGTTAAGTGTTGGCATGTGAATTGCTTAGTTGCTCATGGGTGCGCTAATTCATTGTTTAAAAAGCGTCTATCTGCTTACGGGAGAACATAAAAAATGAAACACCAATACTTACCAACGGAGGTGCCAAATGGCAGGTTATAAAAAGCTGTGGTGGACACTGATCATCATTCTTGCCATTACCTTCGGCATTCTCGGATACTTCGGCACCGAGGTTTACCGCAAGGCTCCACCCATTCCTGCACAAGTTGTGACCGAATCAGGCCAAGTACTGATGACAGAAACATCCATACTGGACGGGCAAACGGCATGGCAATCTGTGGGCGGCATGCAACTTGGCTCAATTTGGGGGCACGGCGCCTACCAAGCGCCAGACTGGACGGCTGATTGGCTACACCGTGAACTGGTGGCATGGCTGGATATTAAGGCACAACAAACTTATGGTGTCCCTTATGAAAAACTAACGCCTGAATTACAAAACGCATTGCGGTTTGAACTCAAGCAGACCTACCGCAACCCAACCTATGATGCCGCGAATAATCGCTTAGTCATTGATGACGTTCGAGCGGCAGCCATATCGCAAACCGCTGCCTACTATGACCGCTTGTTTAGCGATGACTTATCCTTAACAACAACTCGCCAAAGTTACGCGATGAAAGAAAACACCTTACCCAGCGCAGAGCGGCGTGAGGTGATGACTCATTTCTTTTTCTGGACCGCGTGGGCAGCAGCAACAGAACGGCCTGATTCTGATGTTACTTACACCAATAACTGGCCTCATGAACCGCTGATCGATAACACCCCTTCGGCCGAAAACATTATTTGGTCGCTCATTTCAATTATCCTGTTAGTTGCAGGGATTGGTGGTCTTATTTGGGGGTGGGCATTCTTACGCAAACACGATGAAGAAGAACCTCAAGCACCTGCTAAAGACCCGATTAGTTTGGTCAAGTTAACCCCGTCACAACGAGCGCTCGGAAAGTATCTGTTCTTAGTGATGGCGTTGTTTATTTTCCAAATTTTCCTGGGTGGATTTACTGCTCACTACACCGTTGAAGGACAACATTTCTATGGCATTAATGTGTCTGAGTGGTTCCCTTACTCGCTGGTGAGAACTTGGCATATTCAGGCCGCTTTATTCTGGATCGCGACCGGATTCTTAGCTGCTGGTTTATTCTTAGGGCCCATTATTAATGGTGGTAAAGATCCTAAGTATCAAAAGCTTGGGGTCGATATCTTATTCTGGGCATTGGTGGTTGTGGTGGCCGGCTCCTTCATCGGAAACTACTTAGCCATTGCGCAAATCATGCCAGAGCATCTGAACTTCTGGTGGGGTCACCAAGGGTATGAATATGTGGATTTAGGTCGTATCTGGCAAATTGGTAAATTTGCTGGCATTGCCTTCTGGTTGGTCTTAATGCTCCGTACCGTTGTTGGCGCCTTAAAACAACCTGGGGACAAAAACCTGTTAGCCCTATTAACCGCCTCCATCGTGGCCATTGGTCTCTTCTATGGCGCAGGATTCTTCTATGGTGAACGCACCCATATCTCTATTATGGAGTACTGGCGTTGGTGGATTGTCCATTTATGGGTTGAAGGATTCTTCGAAGTTTTTGCAACCACAGCATTGGCCTTTATTTTCCACAGCATGGGTCTCGTTTCACGCCGAATGGCAACCACTGCTTCGCTTGCATCAGCCTCGCTGTTCTTGCTGGGTGGGGTTCCTGGTACCTTCCATCACTTATATTTCTCAGGCACAACAACTCCTGTCATGGCCGTTGGTGCCACCTTCTCAGCCCTTGAAGTTGTTCCACTCATTGTGTTGGGCTATGAAGCATGGGAAAACTGGAGTCTGCAGCATAAAGCGGCTTGGATGGAACGGGTGAAATGGCCATTACTCTGCTTTGTTGCCGTAGCATTCTGGAACTTCCTCGGTGCTGGCGTGCTTGGTTTCATGATTAACCCCCCCATTGCGCTGTACTACATCCAAGGGTTGAACACGACCCCAACTCACGCCCACGCAGCATTGTTTGGCGTGTATGGGTTCCTCGCCATTGGTTTCGTATTGCTGATTTTGCGGTACTTACGCCCGCAATTTGCATTCAACGAAAAAATCATGAAAACCTCATTCTGGTGGCTCAACATTGGCCTCTGCCTGATGTTGTTCACCAGCTTGCTGCCAGTCGGTTTCATCCAGTTCTTCGCCTCGGCATCAGAAGGCCTTTGGTATGCCCGCAGTGAAGAGTTTATGCAGCAACCGATTCTGCAAACACTACGCTGGATTCGTACCATTGGTGACGTGGTCTTCATTATTGGTGGACTGGCAGTTGCCCACCAAGTGGTCATGGGGCTCCTCGGAAAACAACAGCAACCTGTCGCTGATGTTGTTCCGGTGAAATAACCGTTCGCAGTACCGCCCGAGATAGTTCTTCTATCTCGGGCTTTTTTTATGCCTTGGGCTCTAGCAGATAACTGTGTTCGAGCACCTGACTATCGCCACCTTCAATAAAGCCTGGCTGTGATGGCAGAGAATGAACCTGATAACGGTCTTCGTATGCAGTGCGAACTTCTGCCTCCCAAATCGCAAAGGGAGGACCTTTCCAATATCCCTCTGGATACTCAACCGTAATCAATAACCCCTTGGCCGAGGGAGGTAATATTTGCTGTAAGTGTTGGTTGTATTCTTGTCGCATCGCTACGGGGAGTGCGACCAGTGCAGCCCGATCATACCACGCATGACAGGCTTCTAAATGAACGGGTTGAAGCTCGAAGAAATCACCTTGGTAGAGGGTGATGCCCGGCGCCTGATAGACCTGGAATGGGCCCTGCTGAGTGCAGGTGTAGGCTAACTGATGCTCTTCCATAAACGCCTCGATGGCAGCCGCACTCAATTCCACTCCCACCACCTGATACCCCTCATCAAGGAGCCATTTCATATCCAGCGTTTTGCCACTCAACGGCACAAATACCGTTGCTGGTGGTGCGACTAAATGAGCAATTTGCGCCGTTAAAATAGGATGAACCTGCGCTCGATGGAAACCAATTTCACCCCGCTGCCACCGTTCATGCCAAAACTCATGGTCCATAACTTCTTCCTTTGTTCGCATCTTGCTTAAATTCGGATTAAACTATAACGAAGTTACAGCAATGACTCTAGTAGTCAGGTCACGATGAATAATTTCTCTATTGTTACACGAATTGGTATCGCCCTCAGCGCCATGGTCGGGTTAACGATCATCACGTTGCTGGCGTCATATTGGCTTTCAGAGAAAGCCGATCATGACGCCTTAGCCATTAACATGGCGGGCTCGTTGCGTTACCAAGCGTATCAATACACCCTGCAGGTCATGTATGCCCCCGCTGAAGCGGACGCGGTTGCCGAACAGTTAACGGCCAGTTGGAATCACCATGTGTTTAAACGTTTTCAACATGAACAAAGCGAATTAGCCCAACAATTTCAGCGTTCCAAAACCCAATGGCTAGCATTCCAACAACAAGTAGGGGATGGGCAAATTCCGCAGGAAAATTTAATGCTGGCCATTCAACCGCAAATTGCCCATATCAACCAAGTGGTCACAGCAATTCAGCAAGACGCGGAATCACGGATTCGCTCCATTCGCTCCATTCAAGTAGTGAGCTTATTCAGTAGTATTGGCTTGGCTTTGGTCATATTTTATTGGTTGCGCACCCGCGTACGGTACCCACTAGAAGTGCTAACCCAAGCGGCTCGCAGAATTGGTCAAGGTGACTTCACCGCCCGCGTTAAACATCCAATGCGCGATGAACTGGGAGTGCTAGCCGGCACCTTAAATAAAATGAATGAGGCCATTGGCCACATGTACGGTAACTTAGAAAAACGGGTTGCCGAACAAACTCAGGCCATTCAAAAATCGAATATTCGACTGCAATTTCTGTATGAAACCGCGCGGACCATCATTGAACATTCACCGGGTTATCATGATTTCACCACCATTGTGAATGGCTTAAAACGTGCCGCAGAAGTTGAAGACATTGAATTATGTTTGATTACCGAAGCAGGAAATAAGCCCTATTTACAGGTGCAGCCCGTCGGGGCAACGTTTGACCCCTGTGAAGGCATCGATTGCAGCCAATGTGTGAATGCTTGTGCCGGCGTGTCCATCGAGTTCGGTAAACGAATTTATCGTTTTTCAATCACTCGAGAACACCACAATTACGGGGTGATAGTCGCGCGCTGCCCACACACAGAACAGCTTACTGATGTGCAGCAGCAACTCATCCAGTCAGTGGCTGATCAGCTTGCCATTGCCTTGAGCTTGAAGCAAGAAGAAGAACAAGTACGACGATTAGCGCTTATTCAGGAGCGAACTGTGATTGCGCGCGAGTTGCATGACTCATTAGCGCAAGCCTTGTCCTATTTAAAAATTCAAGTCACGCGACTGAACAAAGCTATCGCCAAAAACAACCAAGAAGTCATTGAGGACGTGGCTCATGAACTTCATGAAGGCTTAAACGCCGCTTACCGCCAACTGCGCGAATTACTCACCACCTTCCGCTTGAAAGTTGATGGCGCAGGGCTGTTACATGCCTTACAAACCACCATGCAACAGTTTAACAATCAGTCTGAAATTTCCTTTCGCTTAGATTATCGGCTAGAAAACACCCCCTTAGCACCGCACGAAGAGATCCACTTACTGCAAATTATTCGCGAAGCTTGTCAGAATACGATTCATCACAGTCAGGGCACCGACGTGGTGGTGCAGTTATCCCAAGATGCGGAAGAAGTGATTCATTTAAGCATTGAAGATAACGGCATTGGAATCCCTGATAATGCTGAAAAGCTGAACCACTATGGTCTTGCCATTATGCAGGAGCGGAGTCGGCATCTAGGGGGGCAGATTAAAATTCAACGGCGTGATGTAGGGGGTACCGGGGTGTATTTCGAATTTACCCCGCAATACATTCTGGAGCGCCAGCCAACCACAGTATAACTTAGGGGTTATAAAACTCGCTTCGGGTACGCAAATACATGCTGGCAACCAAGCCCATGCAAAGCAAATAGAATACGGCGAAGCCAAATAATGCATAAGCCGGTGTCGCTAAGCTGCTGTTCACGTACCACAACGCTGGAATATACGCAGCTCCCGCGGTAGCGACAGCAGTCAGCCAGCGTAGCGCCAGGGCCAGCAGTTCAAACGGGATGACCACACTGGCACTACGAAATATCGCACTACTGCCTGCGCCGGTTGCCATGAAAATCACTAAAAATGTCAGCAAATAACCTAAGAACCACTGCTCTGGTAACTCACTGTGACTGGCTTGGTAAGTAATCACACCAGCAATCACACAACTCACCGTCAATACTCCAGCACACCACAGTGTGACCTTAGCCCCTCCAAAGGCATCGGCTAGCCAGCCGCCCAATGGTCGAGCTAATACGCCCAGTAACGGACCAATCCACGCATAAGTGAGGGCACTTGGGGCATAACTTGTGCTAAATGTTTGTAAACTCAGCGGAAAGGTAATCGCAAACCCGATGAAAGAACCAAATGCCATGAGGTAGAGCAAGGTCATCACCCAGGTATGTTTATTCCGTAAAATAGCGCGATAGCGTGAGGTTGGTTTTCGCATCTTCGTTTGTTGCTGCGTCGCTTGAGGCATTGACGTGTAACGCCAAGCAATAGCGGCCAAAATCAAGACACCTACCACCAGCCAGCCATGGTTCGCTAAGTACAAGGAGGTGCCAGGAGCAATAACTCCGACAATATCACCGCTCCCGTGCATGGTGACCCATGCTTGGGCGCCGCCCCAACTAAAGCTTGAAAGCAATGGCAATGCCGCTTGGGCGACAACAATCCCAACCCCTGCAATCCCAACGTTCACAGCGAGCGTCCACCCCAGTGCGCTGTGATCAATTCTGTCGGTTTGGGCAAATGCAATGAACTGAGCACCACCAAAACCACAAGCCACAGCAAGCCATTGCAGAGCGGTATACGATAACGGAGGATGATTTAACAAGCCGATCATTGCTCCGGCAGGAATGAGCAGCGCGAACGTACTGAGATGGATAAAACGCGCTTGCATCGCTCGTTCACCCAACCAAAAGAACAAAAAGTGCCAACCTGTTGCACTGAGTCCTGAAATGGCCAAGAGGCGATAGAGCTGAGCAAAGCTAAAGCCTGCTTCAACGGTAAATAATTGCACGACCAGCACACTAAGGCTCATCCACAGCGTCATGCCCACAATCAAATTGACTGCAGTTGCCTTATCAACCGTTGATGACGCGCGCATCGTATTCACAATTCACCCCTTACTGGTCTGGATACTGACCACTATGCGCCAATCCAGTAAGTACGACAATTCAGCGGGAGGGATAATCACTAAAGCAGAAGTGGCAAGAACAATTACCCCAAAAGGGATAGATTGCGTGATGATTTACCTTGTTTCGTCACATTGTGTCACAATGTATGTTAAAACATTCTGCGCGAACGCAAGAAACCGATGAAACAAGGAGTTCTTTATGTCTGACAATCCAGCGACCATTATGCTTGTCGACGACCATCCGTTATTACGGAAGGGGTTAAAACAGCTAATTTCGATGGAAGACGATTTAGCCGTCATTGCCGAATGCAGCAATGGTGCCGATGCTCTCGTCCAAGCAGCAGAACTTGACCCGGATCTCATTATTCTTGATCTCAACATGCAAGGCATGGACGGCATTGAAACGCTCAAACGCATGCGTGATCAAGGCGTCACATCACGGATCGTGATGCTCACTGTGTCAGATGCCGATGAAGATATTGTGGCTGCGATTACTCATGGGGCAGATGGCTACTTGTTGAAAGACATGGATCCTGAGTTATTGATGGAGCAAATTATCCGCGCCATTGATGGCAAAATGGTCTTAAGTGAAGCCATTACCGAAGTTCTCGCCACCGCCTTACGCCGCCCCTCCGCACCCACCTCTAGCAAGTTAGATACCCTCACCAATCGGGAGCGTGAGATTCTTGAGCTGATCGCAAAAGGAATGAGTAATAAGCTCATTGCTCGTGAGCTCGATATTTCTGATGGCACGGTCAAAGTTCATGTCAAACACTTACTGAAAAAGTTAGGGTTGCGCTCCCGTGTTGAAGCCGCTGTATGGATGGTCAACCACGAGCAGCACACGGATAAATCTTGATCCGCATCAACACCCCTTTAACGGTCACGGTATAAACTACCCGACCGTTAATTTGCTTTGCATGATTGCAGTATGCATGAAGGTGTTATGTCGTCACTACCCCAACCAGAATTACTCAGCCCTGCGGGCAGCTTAAAAGCCATGCGACTTGCTTTTGCCTACGGGGCAGACGCCGTTTATGCAGGCCAACCGCGTTACAGCTTGCGTGTTCGTAATAACGAATTTGATTTACCCCGTTTAGCGCAAGGCATCGCCGAAGCTCACGCGTTGGGTAAGAAATTTTATGTGGTCGTCAATATCGCTCCTCATAACGCGAAGTTACGCACCTTTGTTGAAGACATGAAGCCAGTGGTTGCGCTGCAACCCGACGCTTTGATTGTGTCTGATCCGGGCATTGTGATGTTGCTACGCACTCACTTTCCCGAACAAGTTCTGCACTTAAGCGTGCAGGCGAATACCGTCAACTGGGCTGCGGTTAAATTTTGGCAGCAGCAAGGCATTGAGCGCGTCATCTTATCCCGTGAATTAGAAGTCCGTGAAATTGCGGAAATACGGGAGCATTGCCCTGATATGGAATTGGAAGTATTCGTGCACGGCGCACTTTGCATGGCCTATTCAGGACGCTGTTTACTCTCTGGCTACTTTAATAAGCGCGATCCGAACCAAGGTGCCTGCACCAACTCCTGTCGTTGGCCCTATCAAGTTCATGCCGCAGCCGAAGATGAAGTCGGTCAATTCAACCCCATTGATACCCCGGTGCTCCTCACGGAGCCGCAACGGCCGGGTGAATATATGTTGATGGATGAAGATTTGCACGGCACCTACATCATGAACTCCAAAGATTTAAGGGGAATTCAGCACGTCGAAGCATTAACACGGATCGGCGTTCATTCATTGAAAATTGAAGGCCGAACAAAATCGCCCTACTACGTTGCGCGAACTGCCCAAGTGTATCGCCAAGCTATCGATGATGCAGTGTCCGGCAAGCCCTTTAACCCAGCGTTATTAACCGAATTGGAAGGCATGGCAAACCGCGGATTCACGGAAGGCTTTTTACGCCGCCATGTGCCCAATGAAACTCAAAATTACGACACCAGTCATAGCCAAGGTGAACAACTGTTCGTTGGCGAAATTCTGCAGCAAGATGGCACCCTAGCGTGGGTTGACGTGAAAAATGCCTTTGCGGTGGGGGATCAATTAATCCTGATGAAGCCATCGGGCAATATCACCTTTCAGCTCGACACAATGTTCGATGCCAGCAAGCAGCCTCTGACCCGTGCCGCAGGGGCGGGACGTCAAGTTCAGGTGCAACTTCCAGTTGCATTAACCGCTGCCGAAGCGGCTGTCAGCATGCTGATTAAGCAAGTCACAACACCAACCCCTATCCCTGTCGTGGAGGTAACCGATGCCAGTAGTCATTGAGAGTGATTGCATCAATTGCGATATGTGTGTGCCAGAGTGCCCCAATGAAGCCATTAGCATGGGGCGCGAGCATTACCAAGTCGATCCCAACAAATGCACCGAGTGCGTGGGCTATTATGATGAGCCGGCTTGTATCCCGGTTTGTCCCATTGAATGCATGGTGCTGGTTGCTGATTAATCCGGCGCAAACGAACGGAATGTTAATTTTTATTTGATTTAACTTTATGTTATTCCGATGTAAAGTGGTACCCTCGTTTGCACAATGCGTTATCCGCGATTGAATTAAATACGGAGGATTTCCCATGGCTCGTTACCCTTTCGATTGGCAAGACCCTTTCCAATTTTCATCCATGCTCACTGAAGAAGAGCGCATGATTCGTGATACGGCACACCAATATTGCCAAGAAAAACTCATGCCACGTATTCTCATGGCCAACCGAGAGGAACACTTTGACCGAGAAATCATGACCGAATTGGGGCAGCTCGGGTTACTCGGTGCCACTCTTCCTGAAAAATATGGCTGTGCTGAGGTTAGTTACGTCTGCTACGGCCTGATTGCTCGGGAAGTTGAACGAGTTGATAGTGGTTATCGCAGTGCGATGAGCGTGCAATCGAGCTTGGTCATGCACCCCATCTATGCCTACGGCACCGAAGAACAACGCATGAAGTATTTGCCCAAACTTGCCAGTGGCGAATGGGTCGGCTGTTTTGGCCTGACCGAGCCCGATGCAGGCTCTGATCCTGCGAGCATGCGCACCACCGCCAAGAAAACTGCCAATGGTTACGTTCTTAACGGCACGAAAATGTGGATCACCAACTCTCCTATTGCCGATGTATTCGTCGTGTGGGCAAAGTTAGACGGTGAAATTCGTGGGTTCGTGTTAGAAAAAGGCACTCCGGGCTTATCCGCTCCCAAAATCGAAGGTAAATTCTCACTCCGTGCGTCCATTACAGGTGAAATTGTCATGGATAATGTTGAAGTTCCGGAAACAGCCTTGCTCCCCAACGTCAGTGGCTTGAAAGGTCCGTTTGGATGCTTAAATAAAGCCCGTTACGGCATTGCGTGGGGGGCACTCGGTGCGGCGGAGTTCTGCTGGCATGCAGCGCGTCAATACACTTTGGATCGCCACCAATTTAATCGCCCGCTGGCTGCCACTCAGCTCATTCAGAAGAAGTTGGCAGACATGCAAACGGAAATTTCTATCGGGTTGCTGTCATGCTTGCAAGCAGGCCGCCTCATGGATAACGAGCAACTTCCCCCAGAAACGATTTCGCTCATTAAGCGCAACTCGTGCGGAAAGGCGTTGGACATTGCCCGTATCGCTCGTGATATGCACGGCGGCAACGGCATCGCCGACGAATTCCATGTGATTCGCCATGTGATGAACCTTGAAGCGGTGAATACCTATGAAGGCACGCATGATGTGCACGCATTGATTTTAGGGCGCGCACAAACCGGCCTCCAGGCGTTTAGTTAATCACGCCAACGCGCAGGAGGTCTTCCAATGGCTGCTGCAATGCACCCGTGGCTCGCGGAGTTTATCCAACACATTGAAGCCCAACAGCTCCCGACAGCACCCCCTGCTGTCGGCGTGCTGAACGATATTGAATTATTTGATGTCTTTGAATCTCAGTTGTGGAGTCGTTTGCTCGATCTCCAGTCGCGTTTAATGCAGGCGCAGGGGCAAAGCTTCTATACCATCGGCAGCTCGGGCCACGAAGCCAATGCTGCAATTGCGAAAGCACTCCGCGTTACTGACCCCGCCTTCCTGCATTACCGCAGCGGGGCATTTTTTATTCAGCGGGCAAAGCAATTACCGGGTTCCACCCCACTGTACGATCTTCTCCTCAGCTTTGCTGCATCGGCGGATGACCCTATTTCAGCAGGGCGACACAAAGTACTCGGCAGTTTGCAGTTAAATATTCCACCACAAACCAGCACCATTGCTTCCCATTTGCCCAAAGCAATGGGCACCGCCTATGCCATTGGTTTATCGGAACGCATCGGCCAAGCCGGCACCTGGCCCCATGATGCGATTGCCGTCTGTAGTTTCGGTGATGCTTCGGCCAACCACTCGACCGCGGTTGGTGCCATTAATGCCGCCTGTTGGGCAGCCTATCAAAGTGCCCCCATGCCGCTGCTGCTGGTTTGTGAAGATAATGGGTTAGGTATTTCTACCCACACCCCAACGGGGTGGATACAGCAACAACTCAGCCAACGTCCCGAGCTCAAATACTTCACCGCAGACGGCAGCAATCTTGAAGAAACCTATGCCGTTGCCTGTGCTGCTGCCGACTATGTGCGACAGCGCCGCCGCCCGGCCGTATTGCATTTACGTACGGTCCGCTTATTTGGTCATGCGGGTGCTGACGCTGAAGTAGCTTATCGCAGCAAAGAGGCCATCGCTGCAGACGCACTCCGAGACCCACTGCAATTGAGTTGTGCGGCACTCATCGCCCGCGGGATATTTACCCACCACAGCTTGAGCCAATATATTCAGCAGCAACAACAACGCATTGCTCGCATTGCCGAGCAAGCGGCACAGCGACCCAAGTTGGAAACGGCCGAACAGGTGATGGCATCCATTGTGCCGCCAGCGCGGGATATCGCCTTGCCTCCGCCGGTGCAAGGGAGCGAGCGAACGCAATTATTCGCGTGGGATAAACACAATGCGGGCAAGCCCCAGCACTTAGCCAAGCTGATTAACTTAGCGCTGCATGATCTCATGGCGCAATATCCAAATACAGTTCTCTGTGGCGAGGATATCGGTAAAAAAGGTGGGGTTTACCACGTTACGCAACACTTATTTGAAGCCTTTGGCCCCAATCGAGTCATCAACACCTTACTGGATGAGCAAAGTATTCTGGGCTTGGCGATCGGGATGGCACAGCAAGGGTTAATCCCCATTCCTGAAATTCAGTTCTTAGCGTATGTGCATAATGCTGAAGACCAAATCAGAGGGGAAGCCGCCACCTTATCCTTCTTCTCAAATGGGCAATACACCAACCCCATGGTGATTCGTATTGCAGGCTTAGCCTACCAACGTGGCTTTGGGGGACACTTCCATAACGACAACTCCTTTGCGGTATTTCGAGATATTCCAGGGGTGATTGTCGTCTGCCCATCGAATGGCCGAGATGGGGTGTTACTCATGCGCCAAGCCGTTGAGCTTGCCGCCCGCGAGCAGCGGGTTGTGATCGTCTTGGAGCCCATCGCACTGTACATGACCCGCGACTTACACGAACCGGGTGATGGCTTATGGTTGGCAGAGTATCCCGTGGTGGATGAGCCAACCCCTGCGCTTGGTGAACCGAGCGTGCATGGGACCGGGACGGATTTAGCCATTATTTCTTATGGCAATGGCTATTACCTCAGTCGCCAAGCCGAAGCTCAGCTTGCCGCGCAAGGATATCAAGTACGCGTGATTGATTTACGCTGCTTAGTGCCCTTGCATATCGAACCACTTCTAGCGGCGCTCGACGGCTGTCAGCGCATCCTTATTGTCGACGAATGCCGACGCCGCGGTTCACTCAGCGAAGAGCTGTTTACGGTCTTGCATGAACAGCAACCGGGCCGCTTCCAAATCGCCCGGCTGAACGCTGAAGATAGTTTCATTCCGTTAGGTCAGGCTGCTTATCATGTCTTGCCATCCATGGAACAAATTGTCGCGGCAGCCCAGCAACTCTTGGAGGCAAAATAAATGACGACGACTCGCCGGACTGCGTTAGTTGTTTGCCCAGGACGGGGTACCTACAACCGCCCTGAGTTAGGCTCGATTATTGCAAACATCGGTGCCAATCACACCGCTGCCAAGCATGCGCTGGCACAAATCGATCAAACCCGTGCCGCTCTTAAGCTACCAACCGTTACCGAATTGGATCAGGCACCGCACTATAAAAGCACCCTGCACCAACATGCCACGAATGCAGCGGCATTAATTTATGCGGGTGGCTATCTAGACTACTTAGCGATCAATCAGGAGCAATTCGACATTGTGGCGCTCACTGGAAACTCCATGGGTTGGTATACCACCATGGCGTGCGCAGGTTGCTGGGATATTGCCACAACTACTCGGTTGGTGACTTCCATGGCAGAGCTCACAGCAGCAGGAGCCGGAGCACAATTTATTTACCCCTTGGTGGATAGTGAATGGCGACCTCATCCCGGCTATGAAGCTGCGGTGGCAGAACAATTAGCCCGCCATGAAGGGGAGCTGTACCTGTCCATCCACTACGGGGGCTATGCG
The DNA here is from genome assembly GCF_900104245.1 of Pseudidiomarina indica. Lineage (GTDB taxonomy): Bacteria > Pseudomonadota > Gammaproteobacteria > Enterobacterales > Alteromonadaceae > Pseudidiomarina > Pseudidiomarina indica. Next base: position 18,297 of record NZ_FMXN01000008.1, on the reverse strand, counting down.
GTACTCGCGGGTACCACCGAAGCCTGTCAGGCAGCGGTAGCCGCACTCCCGCGAGTGGATGATCGGTTCCCCATGATTTTACCGGGCCACGCTGCCTTCCACACTGCCATGATGACCAACGCTGCAGATCAAGCTCAGCAACTTTGGCCAGCGCACCTGTTTCATCCCCCCAGCATTCCCTTAATTGATGGGCGGGGTCATATTTGGACACCGCAAGCGGTCAATACGGCGGCATTGCAGCAATACACCTTGGACCATCAAGTCACCCAAACCTATCATTTCACCCGCGCCATTCAGGTGGCGGTGAAAGAGTTTGCCCCTGATCATATTATTTTACTGGGTCCTGGGGCAGGGTTAGGCGGCGCCGTTGCCCAAGCCCTCATTGCCATGAATTGGCAAGGCTTGGACAGTAAAACCACCTTTGCCGAGCGCCAGCAAGCAGAACTCCCCTATATTTTGTCTATGGGGATACCTCAACAACGCAGTCTGGTGGCAAGTTAGCAAACGGCACTGATAAGGCACGTAGGCATGTTTTGCCGCGTGCCGTCACATCCGATTTAAATAAAAACTGCTGGCGGGGATCAATTGGATTAGCTTTTAGCTGGTAATGGGTTCCCCAAGGCTGCTCCGCAACGACCACCGCAATGGGTTCACTGAGCTGCAAATATGGGCTGGTTAAGGCAACGTCGTAGAGAACTTGCTGCACCAGGTAGGGGTCATGATCCGCGGCCAAATAAAAGTCGATCACACACAGCAAGCTCGGCTTCCCACGATTCGCATTCACAATAAGATGGTCCCAAATTTTCAGATGGGGGACGAAGACAAAGTCACCATTCGCTGTGACGATCTCAACCGTTCGCATCCCAATGTGTGTTACTTCGCCATACTGGCCATCCACTTCTATCCAATCACCTGGGCGGTAGGGCAACTCATACACAGCGACAATGCCCGCAATCAGACTGCTGACGTAATCCTTCATGGCAAAGCCAATGGCCACACCCGCAGCACCCAAGATGGCGATCATGTTTTGCATGGTCGTTTCAATCACCAAAGGGACCACCCACGCCAAGGCAAGCAAGAAAATCAGAATGCGGGTAGTGGGGATCAGAGCTAACAACAGCAAGCGTTGCCGACCATACAAATGGTTCGCTAACCAAGGGAGCACACGTTGGCTCAGCCACACAATCAGGACTGCGGAGGTAATGACGACAACAATTTCAATCACAATGTCTTGCGTCAGGGTTTTAAACAACCCAAGTAATTTTTCAGCTTCCATGGCGGCCTCCTAATTTGTCACTAGAATGCGTCGACATCAAACCCGCGACTTTTCAAAAAGTCACGCGCAGTCAAATACCCGTGCACGGACACCTGCCATTGTTGTTGTTCACGATGCACAATCTGCGCCTGTTCCAAGAGCAATAACTGACCATCAATTTGGGTCACCGTTAAATTCGGTAACACGTCCTGCAAGTCATCGCGAGATAACCCGTGATGCAACAACAGGCTATACAACACAAAGGCAGTGCTATCATCGCTGCCGATAGGAACGCACGGTGGCTCGTGGTGACCTTCCCGCATGGCAGTCCACAACGCCAGTGCGACACCGGGATTACCCAATGCTTGTGCTGCTAAGCTTTTCAGTTGCTTGGTTGGGGCTCGAATACCGAGTTGACGGAGTAGCGGCGCATCCGCCGCAGCGAAACAATAAATATGAGATAAATGCAGCAGCGAGGTGTGTTGTAGAAAGATGAAGCTCCAGCTATCGCAAACGACCAAGCCTTGACCTAGGCTCCCCTGTAATATTCGAGGTAAAAGAGCACGGATAAATGACAACCCGTTCACCCGCCGTTGCCAATAACTCGACAAATCAGGAATCACCCATTGCTCGGCTGCTTGCGGCTCCCACCACGAATCAATTGCGGCCTCTTCTATTTGTTTTCTATCGGGAGCTGTCAGGCAGGACCAATCGCGTTCGGCGGCCCACACTGAAGCAATCGACGCAAGCCCACTGTGTGGCGGCCCCACCAAAAATTTAACGCCTGGGGTCGGTTTTGATAACCAATCAGCAAAGGCTTCATCAAGGGCCTGGGCGGCAGGAGCGACCGAAAAGTCGCGATAGCCAGGTAAGCTTTCCGACTCCTCCTCAAGCGACGCTTCATCTGCTTGAATAAAGATGTTACGAATATGGTGATACCATTGCTGCAGCAACGTGGTTGCAGGGGCAGAGGGGCGGGTAAACTCGGTAAGGCGAATGACTCGCCAATGGTTCTCATCAGTCATCGTTCATTCTTCCTTGTCACAGCGCGTGACTCAATCATTTCAACGATAGACTGACATGATTTCCATGACTTTGCATCTTTTTCGGTCATTTCAAGCATGACCAGCAACTGCTTCAAATTATAAATTCAGGATGGGCTCTTCTTCTGCGTCTAGGTAAGCAACAATCGCCGCAATAAACTCCTGGCCGTAGCGCTCCAGTTTCTTTTGACCAACGCCGGTAATGGCGAGCATGGCCTCGTCATCGGTGGGGTAATGCACGGCCATTTCGACCAAACTGGTATCGTTGAATACCACAAAAGGCGGCACCTCTTCAGCATCCGCAATGGCTTTACGCAGCGCCCGCAAGCGACGGAATAGCACTTTGTCGTAGTCGCCTCGATCCGCCACTCGAGGTTTTGAAACGGCAAGATTAATACGAGGTTGAGCTAACTGTAATGCAATTTCTCCCCGCAAAATGGGACGTGCAGCTTCCGTTAATTGCAGGACACTGTATTGCTGAATATTTTGTACCACGTAACCACGGTGAATCAGCTGCCGCACCACTCCCAGCCAGTATTCATGGCTTTGATCGGCCCCAATGCCAAAGGTGGATAATTTATCGTGGCCTAATTCAACCAACCGTTGGGATTTACTTCCCCGTAACACATCGATGATGTGTGTAACCCCATATCGCTGCCCCACTCGATAAATGCAGGACAGCACTTTTTGGGCATCCACGGTCCCGTCATACTGGCGCGGCGGATCCAAACAAATATCACAGTTGCCACAGGGTTCATTGCGATGTTCATTGAAGTAATTCAGCAATACCAAGCGCCGACAGGTTTGAGCTTCTCCCAGTGCTTGCATGGCAGCAAACTTATGCAGCTCAATTCGCCGCCGCTCTTCATCTGGGTGCTCGAAAATGACGGACTTGATCCAAGCTACATCGCCCGGGTCGTACAACAACAATGCTTCTGCTGCCAACCCATCACGCCCCGCTCGTCCGGTTTCTTGGTAATAACCTTCCACACTTCGCGGGACATCAAAATGCACCACGAAACGTACGTTGGGCTTGTTAATCCCCATCCCAAAAGCGACCGTCGCCACTACCACATCCAAGTCATCACGCACAAATCGACGTAACACATCCTGCCGCCAATCGTGTTCCATACCTGCGTGGTAACCAGCAGCCCGAATGCCTTCTCGACTGAGCTTCTCAGCCAGTTCTTCTACTTTTTTGCGGCTACCACAGTAAACGATTCCTGATGCACCACGTTGTCTTTTGATATAATCGGTGACTTGTTTAAATGGCTTATATTTTTCTTCGACCACGTAGCGGATATTCGGTCGATCAAACGACCCTTTATAAACCACCGGATCATGCAGCTTTAAGCGGGAAATAATGTCTGCTTCGGTGGCGGCATCGGCTGTGGCCGTGAGTGCCATAAAAGGAACCTGTGGCAAGGCTTCACGTAATTGGCCCAACTGCCCATATTCGGGGCGGAAATCATGCCCCCATTGAGAAATACAGTGAGCTTCGTCAATGGCAATTAACCGCACCGGCCATTGTTGCAATTGGCGCATAAAATAAGGCTGCAAGGCGCGTTCTGGGCTCACATACAACAACCGAATTTGATGCTGATTTAATTGCGTGCTGATCAGCTGACTCGCTTCTGGACTGATCCCATTATTGAGCGCAGCGGCCGCAATGCCCATGGCTTGCAAGGCTTCAACTTGGTCTTGCATTAAACTGATTAAAGGTGAGATAACAACCGTAAGACCTTCGCCCACTAATGCCGGCAACTGGTAACACAAGGATTTACCACCACCCGTCGGCATCAGGACAAGCGCGTCTCGTTGTTGCATCACTGCCTCGATGACCTGTAATTGGCCTTCGCGGAAAGAGGTATAACCAAACACCTCAGCAAGAACTTTCGACAGGGATGATTCCGACAAAATTACGTCTCCAATTGACGACTGACTGGTAGATTCACTATTGTATGCATCCCGCGTGCGAAGCTCCACTGAGCAATGGTAAATCTCCCTTTGTTTCGTGGTAACTGGTGGTTATTCGTACAAATTAAACTGTTAGGATCCAATTCATGAGCAACCCTTCCTTGCACAGCCGACATGGTGTGATGTTTGCAATTGCTGCCTATACCATGTGGGGGATTGCCCCAATTTATTTTAAATGGCTGCAACAAATTCCTGCCCTCGAAATTTTGGGACATCGAATTGTTTGGTCATTTGTGCTGGTTTTGGCGCTCATTCTCATGCTGGGACGTTTTGACCGCATTAAACCGGTATTAATGAATCGGACGTACATGCTCCGACTCACGCTGGCAACCTTCTTATTGGGTGGGAATTGGTTCTTATTCATTTGGGCGGTGAACAATAATCATATTTTAGACGCCAGTTTGGGGTATTACATTAACCCCTTACTCAATGTCGCAATTGGCATGCTGTTTTTTTCTGAACGCATGCGAAAAATGCAGTTACTTGCCATTTTGCTCGCTTTCACTGGGGTGCTCATTCAAATTATTTCGTTCGGTTCCATCCCGTGGATTGCCCTCACCTTAGCCTGTAGTTTCGCCATTTATGGGGCGATTCGGAAGCGCTTGCCGGTCGATTCGGTGACCGGTTTATGGCTGGAAACACTGATCTTGCTACCCATTGTCCTGATCTATTACGGCTTTTTTGCCGAAGCGCAAAGCTTTAACCTTATCGCGAACGGCTGGCAATTAAGCTTGCTGTTAGTGGCAGCTGGCGTGGTGACAACAGCCCCATTGCTGTGTTTTACCGCAGCCGCACAGCGCATCCGCTATTCCACCTTAGGTTTCTTTCAATATATTGGCCCGTCGCTTATGTTTGTCTTGGCGGTATTCATGTACGGCGAGTCACTGACCGCTGACAAACTTATTACCTTTGCCATGATCTGGACGGCCTTAGCCATTTACAGTGTGGATACGTTGCTCCATCAGCACCGTTCTAAACGCGCATAATCCACGGCGAGCCACTTACTGCCCACAGCGTCAAAGTTCACTTGGACCCGGCTCTGTGGGCCACTGCCCTCATAGTTAATGACAGTTCCTTCACCAAACTTACTGTGCCGCACCCGTTGCCCCAAACTGTACCCGGTTTGGGTAAACGCCTCATGACTTGCCCCGGTATGGAAACGTCCAAGCGCATGGGAATGATGACTGGTCCGTGACTGAGAACGAACGTGATGGAGCATATTAGGTGGAATCTCACCAACAAACCGACTCACGGCACTGAACTTCTCTTGACCATAAATTCGGCGTGACTCAGCGTAAGTGATCACCAACTTTTGCATCGCTCGGGTCATGCCAACGTAGCACAGCCGTCGCTCTTCTTCTAAGCGCCCACTTTCGGTGAGTGATTGCTGGGAGGGAAACAGGCCTTCTTCAACGCCGCACATAAATACCAAGGGAAACTCGAGCCCCTTGGCGCTGTGGAGCGTCATTAGTTGCACCGCATCTTGATGCTCTTCGGCTTGCTCTTCTCCCGATTCCAAGGCCGCGTGGGCCAAGAACGCTTGCAGTGGCGAGACATCTTCTAAAATCACATCATCTAGCTGGTTGAAGTTATCACAGGCCGACACCAACTCTTGCAAGTTCTCCACTCGCGTTTCTGCTTTATCGCCTTTTTCCGCTTGATACATTGCCATTAGTCCGGAATTTTTAATGGCAAGATCGACCTGGCGTCCTAATGGCAAATCGCCCATGCTATCTTCAAGCTGGTCAATTAAATCGGTGAATGCCGCCACCGCATTACCGGCGCGACCGGTAAGTATTTTCTCCTGCACCAATTGTTTCGCCGCATCCCATAAAGGAACACCGCGCTCGCGCCCGCCATCCCGAATAATCCCTAACGTCCGATCACCAATCCCCCGCGTTGGGGTATTAATAATACGTTCAAACGCAGCATCATCTTGACGGCTCGCCACCAAACGCAAATATGCCAACGCATCTTTGACTTCTTGTCGATCAAAGAAGCGCAAGCCCCCATAAATTCGATAGGGGATTCGGGCATGCAATAGAGCTTCTTCTAGCACTCGCGACTGGGCGTTACTGCGGTACAGCACCGCGACATCTTGCAGGGCATTGCCTTGCTCATGCCATTGCTCAATTTGCCCCGCAATAAAGCGTGCTTCGTCCATTTCGTTGTAAGCCACATAGAGATCAATAGGCTCACCGATGCTACCGTCGGTCCAAAGTTCTTTTCCTAAGCGCCCTTGGTTATTCGCAATCACCTCATTGGCAGCGGTTAAGATGGTATTTGTAGAACGGTAATTTTGCTCCAACCGAACGGTAAGAGCCTGCGGGTAATCCTGCAAAAACTGTTGAATATTTTCGACCCGGGCGCCGCGCCAGCCATAAATGGATTGGTCATCATCGCCCACGATGGTGACATAACTAGGGTATTCTTGGTCTTGGCCAACGCCAGAAAGTAATTTAATCCAGCTGTATTGAATGGTATTCGTGTCTTGAAACTCATCCACTAAAATATGACGAAAACGTCGCTGATAATGCTCTCGTACAGCTTTGTTATCACGCAATAATTCATGAGCGCGCAACAGCAATTCGGCAAAGTCGACCAACCCCGCACGATCACAAGCGACTTGATAGGCTTCATAAATTTCTTTGAAGGTGCGCTCATTGATATCGTAGCCATCCAAATGATGGGGGCGTAATCCTTCGTCTTTTTTATGGTTGATAAACCACTGAGCTTGTTTCGGTGGCCAACGTTTTTCATCAAGATTCAGGCTACGAATCATGCGCTTGATCAGCCGTTGCTGATCGTCACTATCCAGAATTTGAAAGTTCTGCGGTAACCCCACATCCATGTAGTGCGCTCGTAACAACCGATGCGCCAGCCCGTGGAAGGTTCCCATCCACATAGCTCGCACCGAGCTCCCCAGCAATTGTTCAACCCGCCCTCGCATTTCTGCGGCAGCCTTGTTGGTAAACGTCACCGCTAAAATACTGTGGGGAGACACGCCTTGGGTTTGAATGAGCCAAGCGATACGATGCACTAAGACGCGGGTTTTACCGCTTCCCGCCCCCGCCAATACCAACAAGTGACGTCCAGTAGCACTCACAGCATCACGTTGTTTTTCATTCAATTGGGTCAGTAAAGGGTGTTCGTGCATCATTCGTGTGTTCCAAGCCATGCCAAAAGGATCAGTTTAATTCCAGACTACTGTATATGCAACCAGTTACCCGCGGGCCGCGAGAAGATAAGCAACGAGTTGCTCTAACTCATCATAAGCCAAGGTTGGCAATATCTGTAACTGCTCTGGACGGCCCAAGCCTCCAGTAAACCAAGCACTTTGCCAGCCCGCCCGATGGGCACCTAAAATATCGGCTTGAGGGCTATCGCCCACATGCAACCAAGCTGCTGGAGCCACTGTTGGCAGCGCTTGCTGCGCCGCTAAAAACAAATCAAGGTAGGGTTTGCCACGGCGTTCTGCGGTGGGCTGAAAAACGCCCACAAAATAAGGAGCAAGGCCAATCTCTGCAACATCAACGTTGCCATTACTCACCGCAATCACAGGATAAGCATCGGCCAGTTGGCGCAAAGCTTGGTGAACCGACTTCGGCACTTCGATAGCGTTACGAAACGTCATAAAATGATTAAATGCTGCTGTTACCCCAGCCTCAATCTCATCTTCATTGACACCAAAATGGTGCAACCCTGCAGCCAACGAATACTGACGTAAGTGCGTCATATGACTACCCAGCTCGGGCCGTTCCAATAATAGTTGCTGACGGTGGGCTAACCAATCTGCTGTCTGCCACACGGCGGTTTGTGGGAACTCTTGCGCAACATAGTCACGCATGGCTTGTTCAGCCCGTTGCATGACGGGAATATTGTTATAAAGCGTATCATCCAGATCAAAGCTAATGGCTTGAACTGGGTGTAATCGGCGATAAAAATGCATGAATTTTCCTACGTTTTCTTTTTTCGGGCACGGGGATGGGCACCATCGTAAACCTTTGCGAGGTGCTGAAAATCAAGATGGGTATACACTTGGGTGGTGCTTAAATTAGCGTGCCCTAATAACTCCTGCACCGCGCGTAAATCTCCGCTTGATTCTAACATATGCGAAGCAAAGGAGTGCCGAAGTTTATGTGGGTGCAGGGTGCCTTTTAATCCCTGTTGCTGCCCCCAATAATTTAACCGCTGTTGGACCGTGCGCGGATGGATGCGCTGTTGTCGCTGCGAAATAAATAACGCCAGCTCATCCAAGCGGCCGCCCAACCACTGGGCTCGAATTGGTAACCAGCGCTCCAGTGCTTCTGCGGCAAAACGGCCGTACGGCACAATGCGCGTTTTATTGCCTTTCCCGAGCACCCGCAACTCGCGGTGACGAGTATGAATGGCATCCACATCCAATGCCACTAACTCAGCAAGCCGTAAGCCACTGCCATACAATAGCTCCATCATCGCGCTGTCACGAATCGCTAGCGGGTCATCAACTGGTAAACGAAGCAACTGTGTGATGCTATCAACATCAAGGTTTTTAGGGAGGCGTTTGGCTTTGCGCGGAGCTTTAAGCTGGCTTGCAGGATTGTCGTCAAGCCAATTCTCCCGAATCAGATACTGACAAAAGGTGCGCCAAGCCGCTAACCGCAACGCTAACGAGGCATCCCCTAAACCCCGGCTGCGCCAGCTCACCAATAAGCGCTCCAGTACCGCCAAGGTGAGCTGCTCTGGCTGCTCCACACGGAGTCCAGCCAAGGCATTGATATCGTCGGCCAAAATGCGGCCGTAACTGGTGAGCGTCAATTCGGCAAGGCCACGCTCACCGGCTAAATGGTCGAGAAATGGTTGACGTAATTCAGCTAAGGTCATGATGTTGCGCTTGATGATGCAACAACGGCGGTAAGATGCGACTCAGCAACGCTTGTAACTGGCGGATTAACAATGTATCCATGGCTGGTTCAAAGTGCCCTGCATCATGATTACCAATCGCCAGCATTCCTAACTCGCCTTTTTTGCCAAGCAGCAGCAAGGCAACTGAGTTGATTGCTTCGTTTGGAAACAGTAACTTTTTCTCTTCTGCCGTCAGCCGACCTAAGTAGACTTGGGTGGTTTGAAAGCGCTTACTCAGCAACATTTTATGGGTGTCCGCCGCAAAGGTGAATTGCTCATCCAACTCCATCGGACTATCAAAAAACTTCAACGTTAGTGCGGGCATCTGCAATCGGCTTGCGAAGGTATCCTGCAACGCATCCATCACACTCGGCAAGTCATCACACGCCAATAAAGCAACGTATAAATCGCTGTATGCTTGGAAGATTTCCTCATTACGACGTGCCGTGACCATTAAGTCAGTAATTTCTTCTTCGAGTTGCATAATGCGCTGCCGCAATACTTGCTGCTGCCGCTCGACCAGTGACACCGTGCCTTGTTGTTGATGGCGCAAGCTCAGCTGCTGCAATAGGTGCGAGTGACGTTCAAAAAAGTCTGGGTTTTCAATTAAGTACTCGGTAATTAAGGTATCATCCACCACCGGGGGTGCAAGAGGTTTTACTTCACTGGTCATAGTTTAATATATCCATCATAAACATGTTCCGCCGGGCCGGTCATACGCACCGCTTGCCCTGGCTGCCAACGTACCATCAGCGTGCCGCCAGGCAGTTCAACGGATACTTGATCGGCCAATTTACCTTGTCGCATTCCTACCACGGCAGCAGCACAGGCGCCGCTCCCACAAGCCTGGGTTTCGCCCACGCCACGCTCGTATACACGTAACTTCACGCGGTGAGCATCAATCACTTGCATGAATCCGACATTCACCCCTTCCGGGAAACGCTCATGGGTCGCGAGTGCTTGCCCTAACGAAGCGACCGGCGCGGTCTCAATATTATCGACTTCAATCACACAATGCGGATTACCAATCCCCATGACTCCCGCCAAGATGGTTTGGTCTTGCTCACGTAAAATATAGGTGAGTTCTTCTTTATTTGCCTTAAATGGTATTTCTGCTGGCTGAAAGGTCGGCATTCCCATCTCAACCGTAATGCGTCCATCCCGCTCGTGATGAAGCACCATTTTGCCGGCTTTCGTACTGACCCGCAGGTGATTCTTCGAGCTCAGCCCTTTCAGTTTCACAAACAGGGCAAAACAACGGGCGCCGTTGCCACATTGAGCGACCTCTGAACCATCCGCATTAAAAATTCGATAATGAAAATCCAAGTCGGGATCATAAGGAGGTTCCACCAACAATAATTGGTCAAACCCAACGCCACGATTCCGATCGGCCCAGTGACGAATTTGCTCAGGGTTCACATAAATATTTTGGGTGACCGCATCGATCACCATAAAGTCATTGCCAAGACCATGCATCTTCGAGAAGTTCATCGTGGTACCTCCACAATCCGCTCCCCTTTCCACAAGTCGCTGACTGTTTCTCGCTCCCGAATTAGGTGCGCTTGGTCGCCAATCACCATCACTTCTGCCGCACGTGGACGAGTATTGTAATTGGAGCTCATGGTAAATCCGTACGCGCCGGCATTCATTACAGCAAGCAAATCCCCTGCAGACGCAGATAAGTGGCGAGCCAGCCCTAGGAAATCTCCGGTTTCGCAAACCGGACCCACCACATCAACCAACAGCGGTGATGCAGCACTCTGCTGCACTGGGATAATCTCGTGATACGCCTGATAAAGCGCGGGCCGCATTAAATCATTCATGCCCGCATCCACCAACAGGAAATCTTTGTCTTCACCGGCTTTATGATAGGCCACTTGGGTAACCAATAAGCCAGCATTCCCAACAATCGAGCGGCCCGGTTCTAGCATTAGGGTTAATCCCCCTAACGCTTCAGCGCGGCGCTGCAACTCAAGTAAGTAAGCGCTTACATCGAGTGGTTGTTCATGCTGATAAGAAATGCCAATGCCCCCACCCATGTTCAAGTGCTGAATGGCAATGCCGTCTTGACGCAAATCGGCAATCAACGCCAACATGCGATCGGCGGCATCTAAAAACGGCGCTGCCGTAAGTATTTGTGAACCAATATGGCAATCCACGCCCTGCAACTGGATATTAGGTAACTCCTGTGCACGTCGTGCAATATCGCGTGCTTGGCTCATGGCGATACCAAATTTATTGGTTTTTAACCCGGTGGAAATATAGGGGTGGGTTTGAGCATCCACATCTGGATTGACGCGTAACGAAACCGGCGCCATCACCTGATGAGCGCGAGCAACCTCATTCAGCTGTTCAAGCTCAGCCGCAGATTCCACATTGAAGCAATAAATGCCATGCGCTAACGCCTCGGCCATTTCAGCGCGACTTTTTGCGACCCCTGAGAAAACCACCCGATCGGCTCGTCCGCCCGCTGCAATCACACGCGCCAGCTCACCGCCGGAGACAATATCAAACCCTGCGCCAAGCTGGGCTAACAGATGCAAGACCGCTAAATTACTATTGGCTTTAACGGCGTAACATAAACGATGGGGAGCAGGCCATACTGTAGCAAACTGCTGCCAGTTATTCATGATCTGCTGCTGTGAATACACGTACAGCGGCGTTCCATACTGAGCTGCTAATTCAGCAACACTGCATTGCTCTGCATAAAGAACGCCATCGTGGTAGTTAAAACTCATAATCACTCACTAGAGGTTACGGGTGCAGCGGGTTGGTTTTGCTCCACCGGAGGCGGCATTTCAAGCGGCCCTTTTTGGCCACAAGCAGCGATAAAGCCAAGCGTTCCTGCTACAATGATAAGACGCATTACTTTCAAGTTAAACATCGGTAAACTGTACCTAATTATTACGTATTTTGAGTTAGTGCGTCTATCATCGCATTGCGACGCACAAATGTCATTATCAGGAGTAAACATGCTAGAGCACGAATACCACGAACTTGCCGAAACGACCATTATGGCCATTGAAGAAGCAGTTGAAGCTTGTGAAGTGGATATTGACTGTGAATCAGGCGGCGACATCTTGGAACTGACGTTTCCGAACGGCAGTAAAATGGTCATCAATAAACAGCCACCCCTTCATCAACTTTGGGTCGCCACTAAATTTAACGGCCACCATTTTGAATACCATGACGGCCTGTGGATTGATAACCGCACCGGCAGCGAGCTTTGGGCGCTGCTGAGTGATGCAGCCAGCCGCCAAGCGGAAACTCCCATCCGTCTTGCTCCTCCACAAGCATCATAAGGGCATTGTAAATATGAGTAGAACATTACGCATCGCCACTCGTAAAAGCATGCTCGCTATGTGGCAAGCAGAACATATCAAAGCCCGATTGGAACAGTTGCATGACGATTTAACCGTGGAGCTATTGCCCATGAGCACTCGCGGTGATGTGATTCTGGATACCCCCTTAGCAAAAATTGGGGGAAAAGGGCTTTTTGTGAAAGAGCTTGAAGTGGCCATGTTGGAAGGCAAAGCCGACCTAGCTGTCCACTCAATGAAAGATTTACCGGTTGAGTTTCCTCCCGGGCTAGAACTGTTTGGTATCTGTGAGCGCGAAGACCCCCGCGATGCTTTCGTTTCTAACCACTATGCACGCCTTGATGACTTACCCGAAGGGGCAGTGGTTGGAACCTGCAGCTTACGCCGTAAATGCCAATTACTAGCGCACTACCCACACTTGGTGATTCGAGACTTACGCGGGAACGTGCAAACACGCCTACGCAAGCTCGATGAAGGTGAGTTTGATGCCATTATTTTGGCGGCTTCTGGGTTAGTTCGACTCGAACTGACCGACCGCATTAAAGAGCGCATCGACGTTGAACGCTGCTTACCGGCAAACGGACAAGGCGTATTAGGCATTGAATGTCGTAGCGATGACCCTGAAACAAAAGCGTTATTAGCTCCGTTAACCTGCCCTGATACGCGTAGCTGTGTGCTTGCAGAGCGGGCAATGAACCGCCGCTTGCAAGGTGGTTGTCAGGTCCCCATTGGCGCCTATGCTGAACTGCATGGTGACCAACTGCATTTACGCGGCTTAGTGGGGCGCCCAGACGGGAGTGAAATTGTTGAAGGTGAAATCCAAGGGCACCGTGATGATGCCGAAGCGCTTGGCGCTGAGTTAGCAGATTATTTACTTGCTCGCGGAGCAGGGAAGATTTTACAAGATGTTTATGCGGAGAATGAGTTACAGTCATGAACCATCACTTACTGCTGTTACGCCCCGAAAATCAAGTGAGTGACATCACTCACTTACTCATGCAACGCGCCACTGCAAAGGGTGTCAAGCTCACTTGCAGCAGTAAGAGCATGGTCACGATCCATAGCTATGACGATCCGAACCACAGCTTGGCTGGTATTTTGCGGGAGCAATGGGATGCGGGCCTAATGGTCAGTGTGAACGCTGCTAACCACTTTGCTCAACAAGCGCGCGATTGGGCGCCAGGAATGCCGATGCCCGTTGCTCGTTGGTACGCGGTTGGGCCAACCAGCGCCGCCGCCGTTGCTAACGTTGTTGGGCGCCCAGTGAATTGCCCGTGGCGACAACACAACAGTGAAGCATTATTGCAGCTGCCTGAGCTGGCCAAGGTGAAAGGCCAACGCTGGCTGATAGTGCGCGGCAAAGGAGGCCGAGATCTGGCGGCTGAAACGCTCACTGCACGGGGTGCTCAAGTGACCTTCTTAGAAGTGTATCAACGCAAGCCTACGGTGGTTCAGCCCCAGGAATACCAACAATGGCGTGACCAGGTGAACGGGATTGTGGTGACAAGTGCCGAACAGCTGGGCTACTTCTTAGCAGCCGTACCCAATACCGATCTTGACTGGTTAGCCAGTTGCTATTGGATTGTTGCCAGTGATCGGCTCAAACAGCTACTCCCTTCCGCCATGCAACAAAAGGTCGTCGTTGCCCACAGTGCAACGCCGTTTGCTATCGCAGATGCGTGGCAGCAATTAGTCGAACAGCACAAGGACTTGTTATGAGCGAATCAGACAACACTCCCGACATCGCAACCACGGCTCCGGCGCCTACAACGAACAATAACAAGCGTTCCGGCCTTTGGTTAGGCCTCCTTCTGTTGGTGGGGCTGCTGGCCACAGCGGGTTGGTTTGGTTACACCCAATGGTGGCCACAACATCAACAAATGCAAACTCGGATGATGGTCGATCAGCAACAAACTGCTGCCACCATCGCACGCCTCGACCAGCAGTTAAAAACGCTGGAAAACCGCCTCATGCAGCAATTGAATCAGGCCACGGTCACCTTCGAGCAAGGAGTGAGAAATCAGCTTCAACATCAGCGGCAAGAAATTGAAAGCACCCAGCTGATGGTACAATCTGTACAAGCCGAGCTCGCTAATTTAGATCTCTCACAAGAGTCTAACTGGCGTATTCTCGAAGCCTATAATCTGACCGATCGCGCAGCCATGAAGTTATGGATTGAACATGACGTGGCCGCTGCCATTAGCTTATTAAAACTGGCGTTATCTCATTTAGCTGCGTTAGATAACCCTGCACATTATGCCGTTCGCGAAGCGCTGACCAGCGATATTGCCCGGCTCGAGCAATTGCCTCAGCAACAAATTGAAGCCGCCAGCATGGCGTTGATTCGACTGCGAGCTCAGTTGGCAGAACAACAGTGGCAACAGTCGCTGACCGCTACTACAGAAGTAGGCGATAGCAATGCCACCGCAGCCTCTTGGGTCGATAATTTGAAACGCAGTGGGGCGACATTATTCGAGCAGTTCATTCAGGTACAGCGTCACGATCAGGCGGTCGCTCCAATGCTCGAGCAAGCCTACTTTAACGTGTTACAACAACGTACCCTGTTGCAACTGCAGTTAGCGCAACAGGCAGCTTTACAACACTCACAAGCAGCCTATGAGGCCAACCTAACAGAAGCCATTACTATGCTGCAACACGTTGCCAAGCAGGCCTCTCATACGGATTTCTCAGCGGCCATTCAGCAGCTTGAAGAGTTACGAAGCTGGCAACTTCGCCCGGATTATCCGCCCCAATTAGAAGCGCAAGGGCACCTCCACCGTCTGGTTCGCCAACTCGGACAGGAGGGCTAACCAATGAGAACCGCTATCACGATAATTGTGCTCTTGATTGCTGGTTTGTTGGTAGGGCCTTTGTGGTCAGGAAACACGGGCTACGTGCTCGTCGCTGTGGGCAATTACACTATCGAGACCAGTTTGGTAGCCGCACTGATTTTATTGGTGGTGGCTCTGTTGATTCTTGGGGTGGTAGGGCGCTTCTTAGGGCGCCTGATACGTGGTACGCGATGGGGTGTTAAATGGTTTGGTCGCCGTCGTGACCTAAAAGCTGAACAGGCACAGAACGAAGCCTTAATGCACTTAAACCATGGTGATTATGGAGCGAGTTCACGTGCAATTGCACGTGCTTGGCAATTGCGTCATTTACCCAGTGACGCGCTATTGGCAGCCTATACCACACAGCAACAGGGTGATATCAAACAAGCACGTGAATGGCTAACGCGCAGTCAACAGGCCGATCAAATGGCACTGACTGAAATGATTTTTGCGTTACAAGAAAGCTCAGATACCGTCGAGCGCCGGTGGCCCGAGTTAAAAGCTCTACTGCACGAATACCCGCAGCATCCAAGCTTACTTCGTCATGCCATTGAGGGCATGCGTGCGTCACGCCGTTATCATGATTTAGCAGAACTGCTCCCACGTGCGGAAAAACAGCAACTATTCAGTGCGGCTGAATGGGACTTGTTACAAGAAGAAGTGCACTTCAATCTAATGCTGGATGCAGGTCGGCTAGGTGCTTCGTTGCTACAAGATTATTGGCAAGGCTTAAGCCGTGATCAACGGCGTAATCCAGTCATTCGGCGAGCTTATTTACGAGCACTTAAAACATTTGATGCCACCGTTGCAGCGGACAAAGTTGCAGCACGAGCACTCAAACGCGGCGAGCTGGATATTGCTTATTTACTGGAGCATCAGTTATTGGTTGCCGGACCTGAGCTTCGTCACATCGTGCAAGAACAATTAAAACAACGTCCAGATGACGCCTTCTTGCTCCATGCGCTGGGGTTGATGGCAATCGAAGCGAATGATTTTACCTTGGCTCAGCGAGCGCTGCGTAAAGCAGTGGAACAGCAGCCATCACGCCAACTGTTGTTTGATCTTGCCATGGTATACGACAAATTAGGTGATACGGCCAATGCGTTGACCTGTTATCGAGAAGGTTTGCGGCACTAGCCGCAAGCCTATCTCTAAAGGCAGGAGAATTACTGACGAATCCCTTCAATCGATAAGAAGATTTCGACGTTTTCTGCCGCCGGACCCAAGTCATAGTTCATGCCATAATCTGCTGGCGTAATCACTACTGACCCTTCAAATCCACGCCGGAAGTTCCCCCACGGATCCTGACCTGAGCCAATCTCTTTCACATCAATGGCAATTTCATTGGTGGTGCCATGAAGTGTGAATTGACCTTTCATCACACCCGTTCCATCACCATTTGGGGTGTAGCTGGTAGAAACAAACTTGGCTTCTGGGTACTTTTTCACATTCAAGAAATCGGCATTACGCAAGTGCTTGTCACGCTCAGCGTGGTTACTGTCAATACTGGCCACTTGAATGGTCACATCGACTTTGGCGGCACTTGGGTTGGCTTCATCATAGCTGAAGGTTCCTTCAAAATCGTTGAAGGTACCAAGCAACCAGCTAAAACCTAAATGGTTTACTTTAAACTGAACGAAAGCGTGGGCATCTTTCGTATCAATCACGTAGTCTGCCGCTTGTACCGAAGTGGCACCTAAAGTAGCGGCGGTAATAAATGCTGCTAAAGCTAATTTTTTCATCATCTATCTCCTAATAAACTCACAATGAATAAAAATTACTCATCATGCGGCTGTGGGAGGGGACGGACCATGCGCCTTAAGGTGCTATCACGATTCACCACATGATGTTTTATTGCAGCTAAGCCATGACCAACGGCAACAATGAACAGAGCCAAGGCTGCATACCAATGGATAACCCCTGCAATGTCTTCCTGCTGGGGTATTCCCGTTATCAGAGCAGGAACTTCAAACCAATCAAATACTGAGATGCCTCGCCCATCAGCGGTAGAAATCAAGTAGCCACTCACCATGGTCACGAACAACAACCCATAAATCAGTGCATGCCCTAACCTTGCCCCCACCTTTTCTAATGGGGTTCCAAGCGCTTTAGGTTTCGGCGTTAAAAGCGACCAAATCAAGCGAAAGACGGTCAGTGCTAATAAGGTCAACCCTACCGATTTATGCCACCAAGGGCCCAATCGGTACCAACTATCGTAATAGCCGAGAGTTAGCATCCAGTAGCCAAGAATAAATAATCCGGCGACTAACAGAGCGGTTATCCAATGAATTGCAATACTGATCCAGCCATAACTGAACCTGGTATTTTTTAACATACGAACACTCCTTCATCGTGGGATAGAAGAAGTGTAGCTTAATTTAGAACTTGAGATATGGGATTAATTCGTGAGTTAGCTTCGACTTTATCGAATCTTTACAGTGAAAGGTAAAAAGCGGGCACAAAAAAACCCCGAGCGGTGAAGCTCGGGGTTCGCATTTGAAGCCTGGCAGTGTCCTACTCTCGCATGGGGAGGCCCCACACTACCATCGGCGCTGAAGCGTTTCACTACTGAGTTCGGAAAGGATCAGGTGGTTCCACTTCGCTATGGCCGCCAGGCAAAAACTGGTAACAATATCAACGCACTGATTATAAAAACGATGCCACTCTCACCATCACGTCGGTAAAAGCTCGAACTTATGTTGCAGTCACACAACCAAAACACTTTCGGTGTTGTATGGTTAAGCCTCACGGGCAATTAGTACGGGTTAGCTCAACGCATTACTACGCTTCCACATCCCGCCTATCAACGTCGTCGTCTTCAACAACCCTACAGGACAATTACATGTCAGTGAGAGCTTATCTTGAGGCTCGCTTCCCGCTTAGATGCTTTCAGCGGTTATCGATTCCGAACATAGCTACCGGGCAGTGCCACTGGCGTGACAACCCGAACACCAGAGGTTCGTTCACTCCGGTCCTCTCGTACTAGG
>NZ_FMXN01000006.1 GCF_900104245.1 Pseudidiomarina indica | reverse complement strand
CTAATACAGCTATCGGAGGCATTCCGCCAAAACAATTAACGCAAGCGGTTCATTAATTCTACGAATAACTGCTGCTTAAAATGGGGGGATTACAGCCCCAGTTATCGCGCCATTAGCGAACTTACCGCCACTTAAACTTGATGCGGTACCGCCAACTAAAGCAGCTGCGCCTTTTGGTTACTCCCAAACTCTAAATTAAGGCTAAGAGCAGAGTGTTTGAGTTCAATTAATCTGCTATAGCACCACAACTCATTACATAAGAGCTATCTAAATAAAAGCTTTCAGTTGATGGTCTTTTTGCCCACGCCTGCCCTAAGTGGAACTTATACGTTGGTAACGTAACCACTTTGCCCTTATATTTCCCCGTTAAAATTTTGGCTCTAACTGCCCAAAAATAGCCATCAGTTCCCCATTGTTGTTCTATGACTTGAGTTATTTGAAATTGTGTATCTGTAGATACTTCATCTACCAATGTATATTTAGATGAAGATAATGAAGTGCCAAATAACTTTTTATTCCAAAAGTCTTTGTCACTTTGATATTCAGCAAACGAGTTCAAAATATTTTTATCTTTGTCATACGTCTCGATGGGAAAAGATTGTAAACCTAAGCAACTGCTTGCTATCGAAAATGATGAAGATAGGTTTACGCACCAACCTTTATACAAAACGCTTGCTCTTAGCAACCTATAGCAATCTCCCCTATAGCTACTAGTGTAATCCTGACTTGATGACAAAGAACAAGCGCTTAAAGAAAATACAGCCATTAACTTTAGAATACACTTATTCATCGATAGTTTCTCCCGCCATGACATAATGCATCGTCAATACTTCTACAGTTGGTAGAAGTTGCCCCCCAGTTAAACATTCTTCCGAATATAAATCCGTTTACAATGTCCCATTTACCTAACTGAGTCATTCTTTGGTTTGCACCATACGCCACGTTTCCAAAAGGCAAAGAGTTTAGACTTGCAGAGGGCGCAAAACCCTTTGCAACCAGATTATTACAAGTTATCGAGCCCAAACTATGACAATATGAAATATGGTTACTGGCATTCGCGCTATTAATGTAGTCAAAGCCAGAAGCGTCTAAATAACCCTGATATCCCAACAATGTATCATTTACTACACTACCGTTGCTGGTTCTAAAATTTTGATTTGAGTTCAAATAAACAACTCAGATTGTTCTAATAAGGCTTATTGTTACTCAATCCCTAGTTTATCCAATTTTCCTTTCAGCTTTATCCAATTGCTTTCTGTTGTGCTTCCCTCTTTAAATGCCCCTTGATAAGAGTTAAGCAAAGTTCTTATAGTTCTTCCCTTTACGTCTTGAACACTTGGATCAGCTCCTTCTTCTAATAAATATAGCGCCACATCAAATCTAGCTATATCCGTTGCCAGAAACAGAAGTGTTTTGCCGTTATTATCACGAAACTCAATATTAGAACCATGTGCTAAAAGTACTTCTAAACAAGGTGGAGTTCCCTTGTTTTTCCCAGCAGTGATAGTTTCAAAAGCGGGTGATCCTCCAAACATCCCAGCTCTTAAATTAGGATTTCCACCATGTTTAAGAGCAGATATGAGCATGTCACAATCCTGTTGTCTCGCGGCCCAGTGCATTACACTACCACCATCACCAAATACAACATTTGGATCTGCCCCTTTAGCCAACAGGTGGTTAAATCCTTCTTCATTTCTCATTGACCAGAATAGAGCGGTTGCATTCTCTGTTCCGCGAGAGTTAACGTCCACTCCTTCACTAATCAGTGCGTCAACAAGTGATGTGTTTCCCCTACCAGCCGCGTTCGCCAATTTTCTAAGCTTGACCGATGGAAACATTGTTTCTATATCCATATGAATGAGTACTTTTTTACTTAACGTCTGTTCATATTTTTTTTGTGGTTCATGAAATTGGTTTGCTGTGCTACAGCCAGAGACAAATGTAACAGCGACAATACACGAAATTTTCAATGATTTTTTGCTAACTAAATTTAACATGAAGTCCTCAACACTTGACACATACTGCCCATATCATGCCAACTAGCATGGCCTAAATTCACTTGAGTACCGGGTACACTTGTAGGAGTGAAAGCACTCACAGCACTTATCGCATCATATCCACTATAATAGTGCGTAATACTTCCCCTATTCCGACTGAAGTCACCAATAGTATTATCATGCAAGCCTGCCGCATTAAATACCGAAGCTGTCCCCCCCAGTATATATTGCAGCTGCTGAAGCAAGGCCACCGCCCAATGAATGCCCAGTAAATGTAATTGAACCATAACTTCGGGCAAGTTCTATTGCGTTAGTGTACTGAGCCGATTCTAAACCCATACCCTGCAATATATTTGCTTTCCAATCAGCCCAACTCGTAAAATCAGTTCCAGCATATGCAAGAACCTGATTACCGCTTCCGTCAACAAATAATGCAGCTCTTAATCCAGTATCATCAGAGTGTATCTTGGTGATTTCATAATCACCAACTTTATCACCAACCTTGCCACCATAAGCTTTAGCACTCATTTTTGCATGTTGGGCTGCTTTAGGATCTACTGGCTTGTCTGACCAATCTGCCGTTAGTGCGGCTGCAAATGCTGCGCTATAAGCTCCGTTAGCAAATTTGCCTCCAGTGATTTTTGATATCGTGCCACCAACAACTGCCGATGCCAGCACTTTACCGACAGGATTCTTAATTCCCTTAGTCGCACCTCCCATTGCAGCACCAACACCAGCAGCCCAGAAGCCGTGCCCAAAGTTTCCACCTTGAAGCCTTGATGATACTCCTCCGATTACGGCACTCGCTAACACATTACCAACACTGCCTCCTCCCGGCATAATTGCTGTTGCGATACCAGAAGTAAATGCGGCTTTCAAACTCCCTGTGAGTGCGTAAGTAGACATTGCGTTATATGCAACTAAACAAGCCTGACAATAAATTGCAAATGCTACTGAGATGACCGCATTCAATATTGGAATGTCGGCAATTGCTTTAAATAGCTTCTTAAAGAAATAGCCACTAGGATCAGTCATTGAAATTGGATTGTTCAATACGTAGCTGTATCGGTTATACGATTGACTATTTTTAGGTGCCTGAATATGCGGATCTGCCTGAAGGAATCTACCCAAGGTTGGATCGTAGATCCTACCCTTCATGTGCACAATGCCCAAGGCATCCATTTGCCGATGCCCGGTAAAGCCTTGCTCGGTTGGCGGCAGCATGCTGCCAAGCGCAACACCGCCTGCGGTGTAAATGGTTCGGGTTTGACCAAAAGCACTAAATAGCTGCTGGCTGATTATCTCGCCAGTGCTGGCTAAGGTGGTAAACACCGAGCCTAGGTGGTCTTTAAAGAGCAAGTACGTGGCTTCCGTTCTTGTGCTTGCGCTTTTGCGCTGCACGATTACCACGTCATCCGCCACGGTGTAACGGTATTCGGTTAAGCTGCCGGCGCCGCCGCTGCGCATGCCGGTTCACCAATCAAAACTGGCTGACACGGAATGTTGAATATCCTCCCAGCGGACGCTTGCTTTTTATTCTTACTACATTTACTTACTCACTTGGGCTGAGCAATTCCCTCTAGGAACTTCTTTGAGTTGCTCAGCTTTAATAAGTAATTCCTTATCCGTATTTTTCTGCTCTATGGGCGATAGAGGTTCTATCCAAATAGGTTGGTCCCAGACCCAACACGAAGGGATTTCCAACAACTTTCCCTTTGTATTTTTGTGACGAGCTTTGACTACCCAGCAGTTCCCGGCACTACCGTAAGGGAAATCAATTACTTTTGTGATCAGCAACATTTCTCCGTTTTTAACGGTGCCAATGAACTTACCAGTTTTAGTAAATCGTTGTTTTTCAGAAGGATCTCCAATCATGAGATACGAAGACGAAAAAGAACTCACCTTGTCTTTATCGCTTCCTTTTATCTCATAGATATTTAAGTCTTTAGTGACTTTAAAACACTTATCAGCAATTTTAGCCGCGAATGCATCGCTCGTTACATCTTTAGCTGCACAAGATACTAAAAATGGTACTAAAAAAATCAAAAATGATATTTTTTTATCTAGCACACACGTCTCCATAATTCTCCGCACAACTATGATAAGGGAATACATTGCTATCAACTAATAAAGCAAACGGGTTAAATAGCATCCCTAATACGCCACCATTAACTGGGTCAAACATGCCAAGTGTAGTATTCACTCCTGTCTCAGATACATTCCCAAAAGGTAGTGAATATATGTTTGCTCCACTAGCAAAACCTCTAGCGACTAAATTTGAAGCTCTTAAAGCTCCTAGTGAATGCCCGGCATTAATCGAGCTTCCAGCACCTTGAGAAATATAACCAAAGCCAACAGCATCAATATAACCTTGATAGCCTAAAATAGTATCATTCACATCCCAAAAGATACCGAGGTAAGGATGTTTATCTCTAGTGGCAAATCCTGTAATGGTGTTCTTATCTGAATTATATGTGGTTCCAGCAAACTCTCTGCCAATAAAAGAATTCACCGTTAATAAAATATTTAACTCTGTAAGTGTCATTCCATTCTTTTTAGCAAACCTGCCTAGCTCCTCTTGTGTATAGGCATTAGTCATATAGTTGCCAAATGATCTAGCGTAATCACCAAAACTATTTAAATTTTACCCATAACTAGCTCCAGAGCTAGGTCCTTGCTGAATTGCATTAAAGCCTGCCGCCCAAAATCTGTGACCAAATTTCCCACCGTTTAAATCTGCGATTACGCCACCAGCTGTTGCCTGTGTCGCGACTGATTGCCATGAACCGTACCCCCATTGCACATTAGCCTGTTGTCCAACAGATGCCATTGCACCCGCCGCAAACGCACCTCTCATGGCTCCTGTAGAGCTTGCTCCCTGTGAGCGTGCAATTTCATAATTTCCGACAGCGACACAAGCTGCATAATATGGACCACACCAAGCAGAACCAATAGAAACTAGCCAGCCACTTACCTTAGGTCCCAGCGCCTTAAGAATACTTCGACCTAGCTTTTTGAATGGCTTAGCTATTTGCTCTAAAAAGTTATAGCCACTTGGGTCTGCATATCTAAGAGGGTTGTTCAGCACATAGCTATAGCGGTTGTAGTTTTGGCTGTTTTTGGGCTCCTGCACAAAGGGGTCGGCCTGTAAAAAGCGCCCAAGGGTGGGGTCGTAAATGCGCCCTTTCATGTGCACAATGCCCAAGGCATCCATTTGCCGATGCCCGGTAAAGCCTTGCTCGGTTGGCGGCAGCATGTTGCCAAGTGCAACACCGCCTGCGGTGTAAATGGTTCGGGTTTGACCAAAAGCACTAAATAGCTGCTGACTAATAATCTCGCCAGTCTTGGGCTTTCGTCACGCGCTATCGGTAAATCAAAGGGGATACTCAACACGGCTGCACCACTTTCATCAACCCGAAAATCGGTCGCCAAAGGTGCCACTGAGTCCTGTGCAAATGTTGAGAATATTGCTGTCGTAAAGCAAAAATACAACTGTCATTGCGATATCCTACCAAGGAGCTTAAGCATGGCCCGTTACCAGATTAACTTTAAGCGTGTGTATGATGCGCCTGCGGCGACCGATGGCGTGCGGTTATTCCGTGGTGGGTGGTTGAACCAACTCTGAAACAAACACAAGCTGTACGCCATTATCTGCAAGTTGTGGGAGTTGTTCGGCAAGAAACTCATAGGTGGCACGATGGGGGTGAGCAATGGCAATGGCGCTTCCATGTTGGGCCGCGTGTTGTAAGAGCGCTTGCCAGCGTTCCTGAATAGATTCGTATTGCGGGGTATTATCTAAAAAGATATGGCGTCGAGCGGTTGCCACGCCAACTTGGCGAGCGATCTGTTCTGCTTGAGTCGCGGCACTGGTGCGGCTATCCAAAAAATACAGCTGGCGTTTTGCCAGCTCAGTCATCACCCAGTGCATCGGTTCAGCCAGCGTGGTTAAATGGCTGCCCATATGATTGTTCAGGCCAACGGCTTGGGGCAATTGTACAAATGCTTGTTCGAGTTGTGCAACCAGATCTGTGTGTGATGTGGTGGCACGTAGCACGCCTAGGTCGTCACTGGAGCTCGCAACGGCTTCCATGGGCATGTGAATGATGATTTCTTTCCCATTTTCCGTGGCATGCTCGGCGAGAGTTGTTGCATAAGGAGCATGTGGCAGAATGGCGAGGGTGAGTGCCCCAGGGAGCGTCGCAAACCGTTGCTGTGAGCGGTGATGCCCCAAGTCATCAATCACGATGGCAATTTTCGGTGGTGTTGTTTCAGGCTGCTGCAGTGCTGAGGCACTGGAGGTGATGAACAGAGCACAGAGCAGCATTACCCAAGTCATCAATGAGGGCATGCTATCGGCACCATTGAGTTGGGTTCACCGCATCACCTTTCATGCGAATTTCAAAATACAGCGCCGGCGCTTCGCGGCCACCACTTTGGCCCACTAAGGCAATGGTTTCATTGGCACGGACAATCTCGCCTTCAGCGGGCAACAACGTTTGGTTATGGCCATAAAGACTCATATAACCGTTGCCGTGGTCCAACACGATCACCAGCCCATAGCCCCTTAACCAGTTGGCAAACAACACCCGGCCGTCCGCAATGGCTCGTACCGGTTCTCCGGCAGCTGCATGAATCATGACGCCTTTCCAATCAATCCCACCGCTACGGCGCTGGCCGAATAGCCGTTCAACGCGGCCTTTGGCGGGCCATTGGAGTTTGCCTTTTAAATCAGCGAGGCCATTGAGCTTGGGTTCGGCTCGTAGTGCTGCCTGTATGGCAGCTAGAACCTGTTCGAGCGCTTCTTGGTTCTGTTGTAATTCTTGAATGCGGCGCTGATCAACCGATTGCTCCTGCTGTAGCCGCTTAATAAGTTGTTGCTGCTCCCCTTGTTGGGCCTGCAACACCCCTTGTTGTTGGCGTTGTTGTTGCTCTTGGCGCTCAAACTCTGCTTGTTGTGTGGCAACTTCTGCTTCTACGGATGCAAGTTGTTGTTGGGTCTCTCGAATATCCGCCAAGACAGCTAGCCGTGCACGGTTAAAGTAGCCGTAATAACCTAGCAGCCGTTCAAATTGGCTAGGCTCTTGTTGTTGTAACACAAACTTCAGATAGTCGTGCTGCCCCATGCGGTAAGCCAAGTCTATTTGCTGCGCAAGCAGTTGCTGTTGGTTTTGCAGTTGTTGGGTGAGGGATTGAATTTGTGTTTGCAGCTCAGTCATGCGCGCTCTGATATCTGCGAGCGTTTGGCGGGTTCGGTTCAAGTCGCCGGCAACCCCTGCAATTTGCTGCTCTAATTGCCGCAGCTGGCGTTCCGTGAGCGATAATTGCTCGGCACGCTGACCGATGGCTGTTTGTCGTTTTTTGAGCTCAGCCGCAATCTGAGCTAGTTGGGCCTCGGTTGCTGCTTGCTCTTCCAAGCTGGCTTGCTGCCCCCAACTTAATGGGGACAGCACCAGCATGGCACAGATAACGAGCTGACGAATCACGGCTGGGTCAAAGTCACAATCGGTGAGCCGGTCATTTCTGCGGGTTGCTCTAAGCCCAATAAATGCAGCATGGTAGGGGCGACATCGGATAACACCCCGCCGTCACGAGCTTGCGCAGGACGCCCAACATAAATAAATGGGACTAATTCGCTGGTATGGGCAGTGTGTGATTGCCCCGTGTTATGGTCCTGCATTTGTTCGGCGTTGCCGTGGTCCGCAGTGATCAAACATTCTCCGCCTACTTTTTCTAATGCTGCAACGACTCGGCCAATACAACGGTCAACCGCTTCGACGGCTTTAACTGCCGCATCAAAATTACCTGTATGACCCACCATATCGCCGTTTGGATAGTTACAGACAATGACATCCACTTGGCGCTGCTCGATGGCTTCGACCAATGCATCGGTGAGTTGCTCTGAGCTCATTTCTGGCTGTAAATCGTAGGTTGCCACGGCGGGAGATGGAATCAACACACGTTGCTCACCAGGGAACGTGTCTTCGCGACCACCGCTAAAGAAGAAGGTGACGTGGGCATATTTTTCTGTTTCAGAAATTCGTAGCTGAGTGTAGTCATGTTTTGCCAGCCATTCCCCTAACACGTTGGTGAGCGGCTCTGGTGGGAATGCGATAGGGCCAATTAAGTCGGCCGCATATTCTGTGAGCATGACATAAGCTCCGAGGTGAGGCACGGTGCCACGGTCGAATCCGGTGAATTCGGTGGCTAAAAATGCCTGGCTCAATTCGCGCGCTCGGTCGGCCCGGAAGTTCATGAAAAACACGCTATCACCCGCTTGCACGGGGGCCGTATCACCAATCCGGGTTGGTTTGACAAATTCATCACTTTCTTCACGCGCGTATGCCGCAGCGAGGCCAGCGGCAGCGGTTTCCGCGTGATGAGGTGCTTGGCCATGAACCACGAGTTGCCAAGCTTGTTCCACGCGGTCCCAGCGTTTATCTCGGTCCATGGCAAAGTAACGCCCACAGAGGCTGGCAAAGCGACCTACGCCGAGACGTGCAAACAACGCCTCAAAGCGTTCAATACTAGGGCCCGCTGAACGGGGTGGCGTATCGCGGCCATCGAGGAAACCATGCACATAAATATGTTGTGCACCGCGCTGTGCGGCAAGTTCAACCATGGCCATCAGGTGGTCTTCATGACTGTGGACACCACCGGGAGACAGTAGCCCCATAATATGCACCGCTTTCCCTTGTGCGACGGCGGCATCAACCCCTTGAGTTAAGGCCGGGTTGGTAAAAAAGTCCCCGTCGGCGATAGCTTTACTAATACGTGTAAAGTCTTGATAAACCACGCGGCCTGCACCTAAGTTTACGTGACCGACTTCTGAATTGCCCATTTGTCCGTCTGGCAAACCGACGGACATTCCAGAACCGTCGATGAGCGTGCGCGGGCGTGTTGCCCAGAGTTTATCCATGTTGGGCGTATGCGCTGCGGCAATAGCGTTGTCAGGAGCTGCTTCACGATGACCCCACCCATCTAAAATAATGAGTGCTAACGGTGTATTTGGCTTGGCCATAACATCCTCTATGGTTTAACAGTAAATTCAGAATATTGAGTTTATTTTATGCGATTTTGTCCCAAGACGCACCTATTCTGATGCTTATAGTACGGCAAAAGTACGGCAAATTTTGCTGGCAACATCCGTGGCAGACGGTATACTCTGTGCCTTATTCATTTCAACTGGAGTAAGCAACCCCATGGATCAACTTCTCGCTTTCGCGATGGACCACTACTTTATGAGCTTATTGTGGGTCATCCTATTGATCGCGATTATTGTTAGCTACGTGAAAAGCGCTACGTCAAAAATCACAATGTTGGAACCACAGCAAGCCACATTATTGGTGAATCGCAGTAACGGCGTTTATGTTGATATTCGGTCGGTAGACGAGTACCGTAAAGGCCACATTCAAGACGCAATTCATGTAACTGCAGAAAAGATCCGAAATAATGAGTTGCAAGCTCTTGAGAAATACAAATCAGCCCCCATCGTTGTAGTATGCGCAACCGGAATGACTGCACGGACAGCGGCATCGTCGCTGAGCAAAGCAGGTTTTGAGCAAGTTGCCGTATTGCAAGGCGGTATCGCCGCTTGGCAGGGCGCCAGTTTCCCACTGGTAAAAAAATAACGAGTTTAACTATTAGCAAGAATAGGAAGTAGACAGATGGCTGATGAACAGCAAGTAAATGGCGCCGCTCAAGATGAAGCGCAACCGCAACAAGCATTCCAAATTCAACGTGTGTACACCAAAGACGTTTCATTTGAAGCACCTAACGTACCTGAAGTATTCCGCAAAGAGTGGAATCCAGAGTTAAGCGTTGATTTGAATGTTCGTAATGAAAAAATCGAAGATAGCGTTTACGAAGTGGTTCTGAAAATCACTGCCACGAACAAACTTGGTGACACCGTTGCCTTTATTGCGGAAGTTCATCAAGCAGGTATCTTCACGATCACTGAAAACATTCCAGAGCAGCAACGTGCCCACTTACTTGGTGCCTACTGCCCAACAATTTTATTCCCATACGCACGTGAGTGCTTGGCGAGTTTAGTCAGCCGTGCGACTTTCCCACAGCTGAACATTGCCCCGGTAAACTTTGATGCGGTCTTCGCACAACACGTTGCCGAGCAACAGCAACGCCAGCAAGAAGCTGCACAGCAAGCTGACGCGTAATTTGTTACCTAACAATGCGTAGCTCGCAAGTCACAGTGCTAGGTGCCGGTTCTTATGGAACTGCCCTAGCACTTTGTTTTGCTCGTAAAGGAACTCATACCTGCTTATGGGGCCGCGATGCAGAACAGGTCAATGAAATGGCGAAAACGCGTGAAAACGCGCGTTACTTGCCAGGTATTCCACTTCCAGACACACTTCATGTCACGGCAGATATTGCTGCTGCGGTGCAGGACTGCGATAACATTGTGGTGGTTGTGCCGAGCCAAGCGTTTGGCCAAGTATTGCGTGACATTAAACCCCATCTGAAGCCCACGGCACGCGTCGCTTGGGCAACCAAAGGGTTAGAACCAGACACGGGTCGTCTATTATTTGAAGTTGCTGAAGAAATTCTGGAAGGCCAGCATGCGTTAGCCGTATTATCGGGCCCGACGTTTGCCATGGAAATGGCCAAAGGATTACCGACCGCCATCTCAATGTCATCCACAGATCCTGCCTTTGTTGAAGAGCTCTCTGAATTACTCCATTGTGATCGGAGCTTCCGCGTGTACACCAATGATGACTTTATTGGCGTGCAATTAGGGGGCGCAGTAAAAAACGTGATTGCGATTGGGGCGGGCATGGCCGATGGTGTGGGCTTTGGTGCCAATGCTCGAACGGCGTTGATTACTCGTGGTCTTGCTGAATTGACACGGTTGGGCCTGCAGTTAGGTGCGAAACCAGAAACCTTTACCGGTATGGCTGGGTTAGGGGACTTGATTCTAACCTGTACCGATAACCAATCTCGTAACCGACGGTTGGGTTTAGCGTTAGGGCAAGGTCAGTCACTGCAACAGGCAATGAGCGACATTGGGCAGGCTGTAGAAGGTTATCGCAATACGCGAGAAGTGGTGAACTTAGCCAAACGACACGGCGTTGAAATGCCGATTTGTGAACAGATTTATGATGTGCTTTATGGTGACACCACGCCTCAGCAAGCTGCAATTAACCTGCTGAGTAGAGCGCGGAAATCGGAATAGGTTAGCTTAAAAGTTGGTGAGCAATGGTTTGCCATTGTTCATCAAAATGTTCCGTAGGTAAGCGACGGAACTCAGAACGCACAAACTGCGTAATTTTCCCATCGGCGTAGGCCATGATCAGGTTCGCCAGCATGCCTTCGTCTAATCTCCCTTGTACTTGTTCACGTAACCGGCGTTCACGTAATGCCTGTTTGAGATTCGCTTCTATCTTTTCAAAAATCCCCAGCACTCGGCCTCGTAACCGTTCGTGTTCGCCAAGCAGGGCGTCACCAGTCAGAATGCGAGTGATGCCAGGGTTCCGCTCAACAAAGGTAAGGACTAAACGGACAATGAGTTCACACCGTGTAACCGTATCTTTTTCATTTTCTAGAATTTGATTGACCCGTGATAAAATCGCGTCTTCGGTAAAATCAATCAAACCTTCAAACATTTTAGCTTTGGACGGAAAGTGGCGATACAACGCCGCCTCAGACACACCTACTTCTGCCGCTAAACGGGCGGTCGTGATGCGTTGCCCGGGGCTGGTTTCCAACATGGTTGCTAGGGCTGCTAAGATTTCTTGTTTACGATTTTGTTTCGCGGCCACGCCGAACTCCTTTGATCTGAACAATTCGTTACTTCATTAAGGTTGCTGCATGCTGCAACAGTTGTGTTGCAATTTGCAGCTTACTGGCCCGATTAAGGCTTAATTGTTGTAATTGACCCTGCTCGTCTTGCCACAGTAACTGCATTGCATTGTCATCACTGTTAAAGCCAATTTGGGTGTCACTAACGTCATTGGCCGCAATCAGCCGCAACCGCTTTTGTTCCAGTTTATCTTGGGCATAGCGCACCACATCGTCAGTTTCCGCAGCAAAACCAATGGTGAACGGAGGGTTGGGTTGATGAGCGACGGTGGCCAAGATATCTGGATTTTTTACCAACGAGAGGTGCATGGTATCTTGGTGCTTTTTGATTTTGCTGTCAGCGATTTGCTCAGGGCGGTAATCTGCAACGGCCGCACAGCCAATAAAGATATCCGCTTGCTCAACCTGGGCTAATACAGCCTCATACATATCTTGAGCGCTTACCACATCGATGCGGGTAACCCCGGGCGGGGTGGGTAATTGTACCGGACCACTGACTAATGTGACTTGCGCCCCCAGCTGTTGGGCGGCCGTGGCTAACGCAAACCCCATTTTCCCCGAGCTGTGGTTACTTAAATAACGAACCGGGTCGATGGCTTCGCGCGTGGGGCCGGCGGTAATTAGGATTGATTTACTAGCAAGCAGTTGGTGATTGCCAGCAAAGTGCTGAACAATGCAATCACGCAACTCGAGTGGTTCTGGCATTCGACCTGCCCCGACATCGCCACAAGCTTGGGCACCGCTGGCGGGTGCGACAATATGGATTCCGTACGTTTGAAGACGCTGGCAATTGGCTTGCACCGCTGGATTCGCCCACATTTGTTGATTCATGGCCGGGGCCACATAAATAGGGGCAGTGGTTGCTAACACGAGGGTGCTGAGCAGATCACTGGCGTGGCCGTGAGCGAGTTGGGCCAAGACACTCGCTGAGGCTGGTGCAATCATGATCAAATCAGCCCACTTGGCTAACTCAATATGGCCCATTGCCGCTTCGGCTGCGGGATCGAGCAGGTCGTGATGAACCGGGTTGCCCGACACCGCTTGTAAGGTGAGGGGAGTGATAAAGGCATGAGCCCCTTGGGTCATCACACAACGCACGTCGGCACCTAAATCTTTCAGGCGGCGTACTAATTCCGGGATTTTATAGGCTGCGATACCACCGCTAATGCCAATCAGGATACGCTTATGAGCCAGCGAATTCGGAAGATTATTCACGGTTGTCAGGTCCTTTACAAAATTTACGTAAACTTATCATAAGCTCGAAGTAAGTGCGACTACGGAATTTGTTGTCGATGGGGCGCTTCACTTCGTGTCCGAGATGGTCGTTATTGTCTCGAACACAGACTGCATAGCAGTAGTGAGCGCTCACATTCGAGCGTGGCAAACGGATTTTAACTCAATCTTCCATACACTACTCATGATCATTAACTGCAAAGAGGGAATTTTCATGAGTTCTGTCAAGGATTGGCCCGCGAATGAACGCCCCCGTGAAAAAATGGCCGAGCTTGGAGTGGCAACCCTGAGTGATGCTGAATTACTGGCGATTTTGTTGGGAACGGGCATTCGGGGGAAAGATGTGGTTACCTTTTCCCGTGATCTCCTGCAAGAATTTGATGGGATTGGTGGCATGTTAAGCGCATCAGCCGAGCAGCTGTTACAGCAGCCGGGGATGGGGCCTGCGCGGGTGATGCAGCTACAGGTTGTGATGGAAATCGCGCGCCGCTACCTGGAATGGGAATTACGGCGGGAGGATGGGTTTACCCGTCCGCAAATGGTGCGTGATTATTTAACCGCACAATTGCGTCATCAAGAACGGGAAGTATTTGTGGTGTTGTTACTCGATAGCCAGCATCGGTTATTAAAATATGTTGAATTATTTCAAGGCACTATTAACGCTGCACCAGTTTATCCGCGCGAGGTGTTAAAATTAGTCATGCAATATAATGCGGCAGCTGTTATTCTTGCGCACAATCATCCGTCCGGAGTAGCGGAGCCTAGTCAAGCAGACCAGCAAGTCACTGAACGACTCAAACGCGCGTTAGGAATGATCGACGTTGCACTTTTGGATCATTTCATTATCGGCTCAGGAACACCAGTTTCATTTGCCGAGCGAGGTCTCTTGTAGTAAAGTAGCGCCGCCGTATACAGGATCAAAAAGATCAAAAATTATCAGCGATCACTTGATTACCGGGCCGATTTGCTGTATAAAATGCGCCCTCGGATTCAAGGCAAGGCCGCGATGGGCGACAGGCGAGCTTGAAGCAATTTTGGAGTAAATAAACGATGTCACAAGTATGTCAAGTTACAGGAAAGCGTCCGGTTACCGGTAATAACCGTTCTCACGCGCGCAATGCGACCAAGCGTCGTTTCCTGCCGAACCTACAATTCCACCGCTTCTGGGTAGAATCAGAAAAGCGTTGGGTTAAGTTGCGTATTTCTACGAAAGGAATGCGTATTATCGATAAAAATGGTATCGACGCGGTGCTCGCTGATTTGCGCGCTCGTGGCGAGAAAGTGTAAGGAATTAGACCATGCGTGATAAGATCCGTCTCGTTTCTTCTGCCGGTACTGGTTACTTTTACACCACCGACAAGAACAAGCGCAACATGCCAGAAAAAATGGAAATCAAAAAGTACGATCCAGTGGTTCGTAAGCACGTGATTTTCAAAGAAGCTAAAATCAAGTAAGCTTCTTACTGCGCATTCAGCACTTAAAAGCCCAGCTATGCTGGGTTTTTTTGTTTGTGCTTCGATTGATTTCACCACGTAGGATGACTGAGCGATGCCTGAGTTACCAGAAGTAGAAGTAAGCCGCCGCGGGATTGAACCTCACTTGTTAGGACAAACAATTGAACGAGTTGTGGTGCGAAATTCACGCCTGCGCTGGCCTGTTTCACCTGAATTAAATGATTTAGTCGGAGCCCAAATTCAACGAGTTGAACGCCGCGCTAAATACTTGATTATCACCACCACCCACGGCTATGTGATCATTCATCTAGGTATGTCTGGCGCATTACGCGTTATTCCCAGTGACACGCCCGAAGTCAAACATGATCATGTCGAGCTTGTGCTTCGCTCAGGTGTGAGCTTGCGCTACAACGATCCGCGGCGGTTCGGCTGTTGGCTGTTTAGCGCTGAACACCCTGCTGAACAGCATCCGTTATTGCAAGGGCTAGGGCCAGAGCCACTGACCGATGAGTTTAATGCGGACTACCTTTATCAGCGCTCACGGGGACGCCAGCAAGCCATTAAAACCTTTATCATGGATAACCATGTGGTGGTCGGTGTTGGGAATATTTATGCGAATGAAGCCCTCTTTAAAGCTGGAATTCATCCGAATCGAGCCGCTGGACGGGTCAGTGAAAAACGCTATCAACAGTTGGTGCCCATCATTAAAGAAACCTTGACCAAAGCGATTGCTCAAGGGGGAACCACCTTACAAGACTTTACTCAGGTGGACGGTCAACCGGGCTATTTTAAGCAAGAACTCATGGTTTATGGCCGGGGCGGGAAGCTGTGCATGCAATGCCGTGGTCGATTGAAAGAAATACGCCTTGGGCAGCGCAGCACGGTGTACTGCCCTGCCTGTCAACGTTAAGTGTTAGGCGGGATCAAGCACGGGTTGGTGCTGCTGAATAAACGGCATGAGTTGTGCCAGAAACTCTGCTGGAGCACTGATAAAGGGCGCGTGACTGCACTTTTCTGCCATGTAGTAAGAGCTCTGTGGCACCAACTCCGAAACCGCCTCGGCAACTGCCTTTGGTACCAGCGCATCCAATTTACCGTAAATTCTTAACAGCGGGACTGTGAGGCTTGCCAAGCGCTCACGTAAATCTGTATGGGCTAACATGTCTAACCCTGCATCCAGCACCTCGGGGGTCGCCATTGGCTTGGCAAATAACCATTCTTTAATCTGCTTCACATCCGCGCGTGCATCCGGTGAGCCATAAGATTGCAACGCCAGAAAACGCTCCACGGTTCGTTTGAAGTCTTTGCTGAGTTGCTTGGCAAAGGTGGTCAGCACATGAGGATCGATACCAGGCCATGTTGCGGTTGCAGGAAAATAAGGGGAAGAAGCCACCGTGGTGAGGCTGTAAAAGCGCTCCGGGTGTTGCAGCGCAAGTTCTGTGGCAATTAACCCACCCAATGACCAACCGATTAAATGACAGCGCGGGGGCAATGCCGCTAGGGTTTGCTTACATAGGTTGGCAAAGGTTAGGGGAACTTCGGCGGGCCAAGGGGATTCTCCGTAGCCAGGCAGATCAAGCTGATGCAGGCGGCCGAGTTGGGCAAGGGCTGGTGCCACGGGCGTCCAGATGTTGGCGTTTAATCCCCAGCCATGGAGTACAACAATATCCGTTCCTGTGCCGCTGACGGCTCGCCAAACTGAAGCTACCATGTCTCTCTCACTATCGATTACTGCATAAGGATATGCATATGTTAGGGTATTGCTGGCTCTGTGATCAATCGTTACGTCTTGGCGAGTCGACTGGACTGTGCCGTATTTGCTTAGCGGATTTGCCGCGCCTGCCGCCCAGTTGCTTGCGTTGGCGGTGTGCCCGCCCCGAGTTAGCAAATGGGCGTTATTGGTTCGCTGGGTTTTCGTGGCAGCCTGATATTCAGCATCTTATCCATCGTTTTAAGTTTCAACGTTGCCCTGAGTTGGCCGCCATTTTAGCGCCCCTGTTAGCGGCGCAAATTCAACATTGCTATCGTTTCCAACAACTGGACTGGCCCGATGTGATTGTTGCTATGCCAATGACCTATCAGCGTTGGTGCAAGCGTGGCTATAACCAAGCTGGATTATTAACCCATCAAGTGGCGAGATTATTACAACGTCCGGTCGCACAGGGATTATTGCGGCGGATCCGCGACGAAGAAGGGGCCCAGCACCAAGCAGACGTCGGTCAACGGTGGAAAAACATGACGCATAGCATGCATTGTACACGTTCGATGACGGGGCTCACCGTGGCGGTGGTGGATGATGTACTAACGACAGGGGCATCGATGTCTGCGGCCGCCGACGCATTACTGCGTCGGGGTGCAAAAGCGGTTGATGCGTGGGCGTTCGCTTATGTTGAACCGCATCAACCGCAGGGAGAACCTTAGTGAGCGTGAGCTGCCTCGGCTGCTTCTTCTGCAGCAGCAGCGGCGTTCTCTTCATCACTGAGGGTTGGGCGTACTTCAGGAGCTAAGAAAATTGCATTACTGAGCAACTTTGCACTGCCCCAGAAGAAGGCTCTAAAGTTCACATCATCGGCAAATGCAACAACGCGTCCCGCGCCCTTACGATGCGCAATGATGGCCGCTTTTCCTGCCAATACCTGACGGTTCGCCTCGGCGGTGAATCCAGCTAATCGCGGTTCTGGATTGCTGTAAGTGGCGACGGTAACGAACGGTGCATCAGGAACAATCATTGCATTGGTGCTGTCTTTGAAAACAGGCAGTTGTGTCCGTGGGTAACCGAATGCCAATGGATGGCTGGTATCCAACTGAACTTCAAAAATAGCTCCTGCTAAGCGGCGTTGACCATAGAAGTCATCCATATCGCCGTAGCGTAACTCACCAAATTTAAAGGCATCACGGAAAGTCGCTTCGTCAACAAACTTGGCACCAAGAATGCCGTGTTCGCTTAACCAGCGTGCACCGCCTTGTTGGCCAATGACCACCCCCCCTTGTTGAACCCAATCTTGCAGTTTTTCCACACTGCGACGGTTCAGGGTTGAGTAACGGCCGTCCACCATAATGATATGGGTGTAGCGGCTTAAATCAGCGTTATTGAAGCGATCCGTATCTACCATAGAGACCGGAATACCAACGTGACGGTCTAAGTAGTACCAAGCTTCACC
The DNA here is from genome assembly GCF_900104245.1 of Pseudidiomarina indica. Lineage (GTDB taxonomy): Bacteria > Pseudomonadota > Gammaproteobacteria > Enterobacterales > Alteromonadaceae > Pseudidiomarina > Pseudidiomarina indica. The sequence goes on along the minus strand of NZ_FMXN01000006.1, from coordinate 121,405 downwards.
CGCTTCATACATATTGGCATCGGTGCCAACCACCATCATAACCGACACCGGTTTAACTGGCGGGAGGTTGCGGCTACCAAGGTCCATGCCTGCGGTAGACATTCCAGAACGAATGGCGTGCACGGGCAGCTGATGTTCCGTGGCTAACTCTGCCAAGATTGCTTGAACATCACGCCAGTCTTGCTGTTGATAAGCGCGCGTAACCACCACAGTGCCTGGACTGAGGGTCACCTCACCGGTCGTTGTTTTGGCAGTAAACTCTTTCATCGCCTGACGGACATGAACCCCTGCTTGCAACAAGCGATTCAAGGTTTTTGGCGCATAGTAATGGTGCCATTCAAACGCATAAGCATAGGCATCTGCTTCCAACGTCACCGGTTGCGGCGTTGGAGCTTGCCACGCTGTTTTGCTGACGGGAATACTACGGCCGTCAAACTTATCAAATACGATGTTAAAGGCGTGTGGGAATGTCCATGCCGAAACGTCATAGAAGGTATTATCTTCAAAATCTGTCTGATCCATAAAAATGGCACGAATCAGGACATATTGCGTTTGCGTGAGCGGCACATAGTAGCTGTGCTCGGCCGGATAGGTGGTGCCATTCACTTTCACGGACTGCGTGAGTGGGTACGCTTCAATGCCATGCTGAGCAAGAATGTGAAGCATCTCATTCATTCGTACCGGATCCGTGGAATCCGTCATGATATAGCCTTTAAAACCGGCCTTTTTAGCCGCTGCCATGGCATCATCATAGAAGCGCTGCTGATACTCATTAAACCAACGCTTGTTGGCGTGAGCACCATACATGCTGGTTAATGAGGTGGTGAATTGGTTCTGAATGGTAAACGGGAATTCTACGATCCCATTAATGGAATCTTGTGCATGCCCGCGGCTTGATGCCTGCTCAAACAGAATGCCAATGGCACCTTGCAGGTCAGGATAAGTGGAGCCTTTCCCAGCATAAAAATCATCGAATGATTCTTTGGTGAAGTACAATCGACCTTGTTCATCCAACGCGGCAGCATGACCTTCTGCAAGCGTTTGGGTGAGGCGGACGTTTTCTTCTGGCGTGTGCGGGTTTTTCCGCGTTGGAATGCCAGGTTGGAAGAAAAACGTGCTGTCGGTGCCCATTTCATGGAAGTCTGTTAGCACATTTGGCTTCCACTTTTGGAATTGAGCAATGCGAGCTTGTGACTCTGGGTGTTGCAGCAACAACCAATCCCGGTTGAGGTCAAACCAATAGTGGTTGACGCGTCCGCGAGGCATGGCCTGGACATGTTCGCGATGCTGAGTATCCGTGACTAAGTTGAGGCTCTTGTGTTGGTTCGCCCACTGGGCAAACCGCGCGAGGCCGTCAGGGTTATAGCTAGGGTCTAGGAGGATAATGGTGTCTTTTAATACTTGTTCTATTTTCTCACCTTGAGCCGCTGCCAAATAATAGGCATAAAGCAGTGCAGCATTACTGCCACTAGGCTCGTCACCGTGAATACTGTAGCCCTGATAAAGCACTAACGGTGCCTGATCGGGGTCTCCTTTGCGCTGCGGATCAGCAAGCGCTAAATGAGCATCACGTAATTGCTCGATATTTTGATGGTTTTCTGGGGCTGTAATGGTGAGCAATAAAAGAGGGCGACGTTCATGACTATAACCCGTTACTTCGAGTGAGAAGCGATCGGATTTTTCCGTTAACACTTCCATATAGCGAACCAGCTGTTCTGGTCGAACGTGCCATTCGCCAACTTCATACCCTAATACTTCTTTGGGCGTTGGAATGTCAGGATTGTAGGTAACATCTTTCGGTAAATAATCGTTTAGCGTTGCCGCTGTCGCAGTGGTTGTAAAAAACAGCCACGCGAATGCGATATGAAAAAATCGAGCCATGGAGGTTTCCTATGTGACTTCAAATGATTAGGCCTCCGAACCTAGCAAAATATAACGGTTTGACCAAGATGATTACTATGCAATGCGTGAAATTTGCGATAAGATATACCCTAGTAATTCACTCAAGTATCACCTTGAGGTTTAGGTACAAAATTCGTCGTAAGGGGGCCAACCCATGATTCGTATTACAGAAAGTGCACAAGCACATTTTCGCAAGTTACTTGCCGAGCAGCCGGATAATACCAATATCCGTGTGTTCGTGGTGAACCCGGGAACGCCATCTGCAGAGTGCGGTGTGTCATACTGCCCACCAGATTCTATTGAAGGGGATGACGAGGTTTTACCATTCAGTGGCTTTGATGCCATTGTCGACTCGGGCAGTGCTCCGTTCTTAGTTGATGCCGTGATCGATTATGAAGAGAAAGATCTTGGATCACAGCTCACCTTGAAAGCACCGAACGCGAAAGCTCGTAAAGTGGCGGATGACGCTCCTTTGATTGAGCGTGTCGACTACGTGATTCAAGCTGAAATTAACCCCCAGCTGGCAAATCACGGTGGTAAAGTGATCGTGAACCAAATTACCGATGATGGCGTGGCTATTTTGCAATTCGGTGGCGGTTGTAATGGTTGCAGCATGGTTGATGTCACCTTGAAAGAAGGCATTGAAAAAGAACTGCTGCAACGCTTCCCAGGTGAACTAACCGGCGTTCGTGATATCACGGACCACCAGCCGGGCGAGCATTCCTACTACTAAGTGCTCAAGCGTCGCTGGTGGCGCTTTAAGTAGAACCATTGCGTTACCCCGCGAGCTAATAGAAATAAACTCAATGCCAACCACAAACCGTGGTTGGCATGTTCCTCGGCTAACCACTGCTGACTGATGAGCCAGGTTGGCACAAAGACCCCTAGCACACTAATTGCCATGGTGTTACGCATGGCTCGGGTTAACCCAAGTCCAATGTAAACTCCGTCAAAATAATAACTCCAGTGGCCCAAGAGTGGCATGATAATGAGCCATGGTAGATACAGCTTTGCTGTTTGAATGACCTCTGGGAGATCGGTGAGTAAGCGAATAATACCATCGCCAAAACCCCAAAAGACCACGCTGTAGGCGCACGCGAATAACAACGACCACAGTGCACATAAGCGCATCCATAGGCGGATTTTATGCCGAGACCCTTGGCCACGGGCTGCCCCTAGCAGAGCTTCAATGGCATAAGCAATACCATCCAGACCCAGTGAAATAAGCATCAAAAATTGCATGAGAACGGCATTTGCTGCCACAGTTACCGCCCCAAAGCGCGCCGCATAGCCAGTCATAACGGCCATGCAAAATTGAAGTAGCAAGGAGCGGATGAAGACGTCCCGATTCATGGCGCCAAACTGCTTAAAATACGCTGGGGTAATGTGCCATTGTCGCCAAGGTGGCAAGAGATCGCGAATGAGCCATAAGCCGAGTGCTGCGGTGGATGTTTCTGCCAATACCGAAGCCCATGCTGCCCCCACCACATTTAAATCTAAACCAATGATCAAAATGATGTCTGCAACCACGTTGACTGCATTGGTAAAAATCACCAATCCCATGGCATACTTTGCTTGCTGTCGGCCGAGCAAGATGCCCAACACCACTAGGTTAATGAGTGCAGCTGGGGCAGCCCAGAGGCGAATATCAATGTATTGGCTTGCATACCGCTGGAGTTCGGGGTCTGGCTCAATGACTGCCCATGCCAATTGCAGAATGACAGGGCGGAGTAAAATAATGGCAAGGCCCAACACGGCGGCAATGACAACGGCGTGAGTGGTCGTCTGTTGAGCGAGATCAGATCGGCGAGCTCCAAACGCATGGGCAATTTCTGCGGTCGTTGTCATCCGCAAAAACATGCATAATAAATAAGTAAAACTGGTGATCATCGCGCCAAGAGCCACCCCACTGAGGTAAATTGATTGGGGCAAGTGGCCGATAATCGCGGTATCGACTAATCCTAATAACGGCGCTGCAATGTTTGATATGATCATGGGCAGAGCAATGGCAAATATCGCGCGATGATCAGCGCGCTGCCCTAACCAAGAAGGAAGTTTTTCCATGCGTTTTTTCATCGTTATGTTATTCGCTTGGGCCACCAGTATTGCTTGGGCGGCACCCGGAAGTGTCGCTATTTTGCAATATCATCATGTTGGTAATGATACACCGCGGGTGACTTCAGTGACAGCCGCAGAGCTGGACGCCCATTTTGCTTGGCTCAAAGAAAATAAGTTTACCGTGTTATCGTTGGCGGAAGTTCAGGAACATTTCGCCCAGAATAAACCACTGCCTGATTATGCTGCTGCCATCACGTTCGACGATGGCTGGCGCAATGTGTATCAGGACGGGTTGGCGGTGTTCAAAAAATATAATTATCCGTTTACGATTTTTGTTAACCCCAAATTGATGCGAGAAGCGCCCCATCAGTATATGAGCTGGGAGCAGCTCAAAGAATTACAACAGTACGGTGCCATTATTGCCAACCATTCCAATAGTCATTGGCATATGACGTGGCGCCATACCGATGAAACTGACAGTGACTGGCGGCAACGTGTGCTGAGCGATATTTTAGACGCACAAGACGAAATTGATGAGCAATTAGGAACGCAAGCGAAACATTTTGCGTACCCTTATGGTGAATATGATCCGCAACTGGAACAGTTACTTGAGGAACATGGCTTCTTAGCATTTGCCCAGCATTCAGGCCCATGGACTGCCGCAACGTCATTGACGGCTATCCCTCGCTTCCCAGCGTCTGCGCAATATGCCAATTTAGCGACGCTAAGCACTAAAATGAAAAGCTTAGGGTTGCCGGTAGTGGCAATCGAGCCCGCCACCATGATGATGGATCACGACATGCTAACGCCAAGTTTTACGGTCGAGCTAGCACATACCGATGACTTTAACCCACGCCAAATGAATTGTTTTGCCGGCAGCTCTGTGCTGAAGCCGGAGTGGTCAGAACGACGCTTTACCGTGCAACTCGAGCAAGCAATTCCAGAAGGGCGCTCACGGGTGAATTGCACGGTTCCAAGCCGCGCAAAGCCCGGACGTTTTTACTGGTATTCGCAGCCTTTTGTACGCCCGAACGCCAACGGTACTTGGCCTGATTAACGGAATTTAGGGGCAATGAGCGAAAAATCCTTCGCCAATTGCGCCATGTTCACTGTGGGAACCGCCCCTAACACATGCTCGGCATTAAAGATGGCGGTGCGTTCCCCGCGTGGATTTACCAGCACAATTGCCGCGCTGTGGTTGACTAAGTAGTCTTGGTCTTCGGGGCGCGGAATGGAATACATCAGCCCCAACCCAGTGACAAAGGGGTAAAGCTCAGGGTGATCGGCACGCACGCCCACAAATTCCTCGCCAAAAAAGGTGGCGTAATCCGTAACTCGTTGTAGCGTGTCACGCTGTGGATCAACGGAAATCATCCAAACCCGAACAGGCCAGTTGGTGGCTTGCTGTAATTCAGGAAGAATCCGCCGTAGTTCCGCCATGGTCGTTGGGCAAATATCAGGACAGAACGTATAGCCAGTGAATAGCAATGTCCATTGCTCATGCAGGCTCTCCTGAGTGACAGGGGCTCCTAATGAACTCTCAAGCACAAATGGTTCCAGTGCTCGGGCGGGCTCATACACTAACGCGGTAGGTTTCTCGGTTGGTAACGATTGATAGGCGAAATAGCCAACTCCTACTGCTACCAGCGCCAGGATGACACCTAAAAGTCGATTCTTCATCACGTCTTTATTTCCCTTTCTACTTACTTTCCAACGAGCGTTGCTGTTACAAAGCGGGGGTCACTAAATAATGATCCAGTAACAGCAAAATAAATAACCCAAAGAGTTGCCAAATTGAGAATTTAAACATGTTATAGGCGGTTAGTTTACTGGGTGCGTACTTCAGCTTCCAGGCATAGCCGAGGAACCAGCAACTTAAAATGGTTGAACCGACTAAGTAAATCACACCAGACATGCCAACTACATAGGGCAGTAGGCAAATCACGCCTAATAAGATGGTGTAGAGCAAAATACAGGTTTTGGTAAATGCCACCCCGTGTGTGACTGGCAGCATGGGAATTTCTGCTTTGGCGTAGTCTTTGGCTCGATGAACTGCCAACGCCCAAAAATGAGGTGGCGTCCAAGTGAAAATAATCATCACCAACATAATGGCAAAGGGGTGAATTTCGTTGGTAATAGCCGTCCATCCGAGTAGTGGAGGCGCAGCACCCGCTAAGCCACCAATGACAATATTTTGTGGCGTCGCTCGCTTTAAATACATGGTGTAAATAAAGGCATAGCCCACTAAACTTGCGAGGGTTAACCATGCTGTCAGCATATTGACCCAAACGGCGAGTATGATAAACCCGAGCACCCCAATGGTGGCAGCAAAGGTCAATACCTGCTTTGGAGAGAGGGCTCCTGATGGCAGTGGGCGACGCAGGGTGCGAGCCATGCGTGCATCAATATGGCGGTCCACTAAGTGGTTGACGGCCGCGGCTGAACCGGACATCAGCCCGATGCCGATCAAACCCGGCACCATCAGTTGCCACGGAACCCATGTTGGAGTGGCCAGACACATCCCGACCAGTGCGGTTAACAACAACAATAACACCACGTTCGGTTTTGTCAGGGTGAGATAATCCCGCCAACTGGCCTGCTTAGGTGTGGTAGCGAGCGTCTCGCTGGTGGTGAATTGAACGGGTTCAGTCATCATGGTCACCTCGTTGTTAAGCGTGCCGTTGAATACGGTAATTTAAACCGACCAACGCCACTAATAATAAAGCGCCCACGGCATTGTGAGCTACGGCTACGCCCAGTGGTAACATCAGTAATACGTTACTCACGCCAAGCACTAACTGGGTGATCAGCAAGAGCGTTAGCCAATGCAGATAGCGCCGCATTCGTGGGCTTTGCGCCCGTCGATAACTACACCATAGCAGGCCGCCAACCACGAGAGCGGTGAAGTAAGCTCCGAAGCGGTGGGCGACATGCATGGTCATTCGTTCTTCGTAATTATGTGCACCATATTGATAGGTGTCGGCGAGCGGAACCGAAAATGCGCCTGCAATATCGAGTCTTGCGGTCCAATTACCCTCACAGAAGGGCAGTTGCGTACAGGCTAAGGCCGCATAATTGGCTGCCACCCAACCTCCTAAGGCTATCTGGCCAATGACCACAACTAACGCGAGTAAGGCAAACCCACGCAAGGTGCGCATCTCGGTATCGGCTGGCACGAGTTGGACGGGGCGTAAGCGTAATGACAGCAGGTAGAGGAGTGAAATGGTGGTGAAGCCGCCTAAAAGATGGCCCATGACAATGAGTGGTTGCAAATTCATCGTCACTGTCCACATGCCTAATGCCGCTTGGAAAATAACTAAGGCGAGTAGGGCCAGTGGGAGTTTGAGCGGCAGGGAAGGAGTTGAACGTTGACGCACGATGGCCGTAATTGCTATGGCTAAGATAAACAGCCCTAAAATACCGGCTGCATAGCGATGAATCATTTCATTCCAGGCTTTATGGGTTTCTAACGGGGTATCTGGGAATAACTGATTCGCTTTAGCGGCATCTTTGGGCACGGTAATCTCGCCGTAGCAACCCGGCCAATCAGGACACCCAAGCCCGGCATCCGTCAGCCGCGTATAGGCGCCTAAAACAATCACGATAAACACTAAGCCAAGGCTGATTCGAACAAGTGTACGCATGCTGCTAGCCCACCTTTGACAGTTTTAATAAGGTACGAAGGTCAGCAAGAACATTCTTTGCCTCCATTCGCATGCGTTGTGCATCAGCATGAGTTGGGTAATACAATACCACCAGCCCCAAAGGATCGATGATCAGCAATGAGTGGGGTGGAATTTCCCCCAAGCGTTGGGCTAGTTCAGAACTCGCCACCGTTGTTATCGTTGGGTGTTGTGCGAGTGTTGGCGGTAGGGTTGAAGTATGGATGACCGTGGGAGTCACGCGTTCCGTTTCTTTGCCCAATGCCACATCAATTTGATTCATAATATGCAGCGCTTGCTGACATTGGGCGGGACATTCTTGATCAACCAGCAAACCGAGCCGCCACCCGGCGGGTAACCCCGTGCTGACATCCGCGATATCAAGAGGAGGGACGATCATGGTGCCATGGTTTGTTGCCGCACCTTGATACCAGTGGCGATCTAACACCAGCTTCGCAGCGATAATCGGCAGCAAAAATACCAGCACGAGCGTGATTAAAGTTAACCGAGAGCGCTTTACCTGAGTCATCGTCATTCCTCTATTGTTGTTGTTCTGGAACGGCTCGCAAACCCCACTAAAATGGCACACACCAAGGCTAAGGAGAACCATTGCAAGGCATAAGCTCGGTGTTGTTCTGGGCTCATGACTTGAGGCTTCCATTGCCGCGGCCAGCCATAGCTGGTGGATTCTGAGAGCAGTACTACAAAAGGTTGAATGGAAAGTCCGGTGGCATGTGAAATTGCCTGTGCATCTAATGCCGAAATGCGAATTGGCCAGCGTTCTGCCTCAACATGGGTGCCACCCACGCCCCAAACTTGATGCAATTCCGGTTCATAAAAATAACCGATAAACGATGTTTCCTGAGTGGGTAACGTCAGTTGATCTGGCAGGTGTTTGCGGTCATAGCCCCAAGGCACCCAGCCCATGTTGAGCATGACATAGTGAGATTCGCCACTGGGGAAAGCTGCTGCTACTAGCCCAATGACGTGGTATCCCGGTTGTCCGTCAAGAACTTGATTGTCTAATAGTAAATATTGGGACTGTAACAAGCCTGAAAGGGTGACAGGTTGGAACCGTTGTAATGATTCGAGTGGCTGCTCCAGCTGATTTAAATCCACGGGGTGGGCATCGCGTTGATGATAATCAGTGAATAATTTTTCTTTCTCGTTGGCTCGGTCCAGCTGCCAAAATCCCAGCTTGACCAAACCCAAAATTACCAGCACAGTGGCTATCAACACGAATAATTTACCTTTACCCACGGCACTCTCCATGCCCTACAACAGAGGACTTAGTCATGGTTATCGCAGCTAAAGTCATTTTGGTACTACTCATGGTATTTATGTTCGTCAACCTTTATCGAGCACTGTTTGCGATGTTGCGTAACGACCCCAACAAGCCCCCGATGACCAAATATCTTGGTCAACGGGTGTTGTTTTCGATGATTGCCATTATCATCGTTGTACTCTTACTCAGCAGCGGAGTTATCCAACCTAATCCGCGGCCGTATTAATGGTCTGGGTGCTACATGACATACACGAAAATAAACAAACACACCCAGACAACGTCCACAAAGTGCCAGTACCAACTTGTTGCCTGAAAGGCAAAGTGGTTATCGGGCGTGAAATGCCCTTTCAGCACTCGTAGGAACATCACCAGTAACATAATGGTTCCGAGCGTCACGTGAACACCGTGAAACCCGGTCAGCATAAAGAAGGTATTCCCGTACACCCCGGAATCTAATCGCAAGCCAAGATCTTGGTAGGCATGAATGTATTCCGCCACTTGGAAGTATAAGAAGGTGCAACCGAGTAAAACGGTGATGCCTAACCAAGTGGTCAGCATTTTTCGATTGTTTTTCTCTAAGTTCACATGGGCTAAATGACAGGTGACGCTCGACACAATCAAAATGATGGTGTTGTAAAGCGGTAGTCCCATCCACCCCATGGAGCCACTTTCAATCCCGCCAGGGGTGAGTGTGAGAGGCCAGTGAGCTTCAAACGCAGGCCACAGCACTTCATTGGTCATGGCATTGTTGCTGGCGCCTCCCAGCCATTCGACAGAAATAAAGCGGGCATAGAATAGCGCGCCAAAAAATGCGGAGAAGAACATGACCTCAGAAAAAATGAACCAAGTCATGCCTTGGCGATAGGAGTTACCGAGTTGCTTGCTGTGCATGCCAGCTAAGGACTCATTAATTTGGTCGCGAAACCAACCAAACAGCATCAAGATAATAACGGCAATACCGGTCCATAAAACGTTGGAACCCCACCCGTCAATTTCTTTACTCATGTCGATGACGGTATGAGCTGCACCGAACGCAATTAAAAAGAGTCCGATGGCGCCCATAATCGGCCAAGGGCTATAAGCCGGAACGTAATATTTTTCATGTTGTTGTGCCATAAAACGAATCCTCACTCTGCCGTCGGTCGTGCTTCAAGGGAAGCAACAACGTCGGGTTGGGTATGGGCCGTCATATCGTACATCGTGTATGACAACGTCAAGGTATGAATGTGTTTAGGAATGTCAGGGTCTAAATAAAATTGCATGGGCATGAGTGTTTCACTGCCCGCAGCAAGCGGTTGCTGATTAAAACAAAAACACTCGGTTTTATTTAAATATAACCCCGCCTGACCAGGAGCTACGGACGGAACCGCTTGTGCCACCATGTCGTGGTCAGTCAGGTTTTTGGCATAAAACTGGACTACTTTGGTTTCACCCGGATGGACCCGCACCGACCGTACCTCGGGTTTAAATTCCCACGGCATGCCTTGATTGATACGGGTAATAAACTGCACATTAATGGTCCGTGATGTATCGATGCTCCGTTGATTCGCTGCCGCCTGTTCATTTTTAGTGCGACCATTAAACCCAGTGATATCGCAAAACACCTCGTATAGCGGAACCAAAGCAAACCCGAACGCGAACATACCAACCACTACCAGCAATAGACGGCGGACGGTGCGCGCATTATCTGCGCGCGTTGTCGTCTTGGTGTTAGGGTTAGGGGCTGTCATTATTTCACCTCAGGTGGTGTCTCAAAGGTATGTAACGGAGCAGGCGAGGGAATGGTCCACTCTAATCCTTCTGCTCCTTCCCACGGCTTCATGGGTGCTCTTTCGCCACCGCGAGCGCATTTAATCACAACCCAAAGGAAGATGAGCTGTGACAGCCCGAAGGCGAACGCACCGTAACTAACAATTTTATTGATGTCAGCGAACTGCAACGCATAGTCGGGAATACGTCGTGGCATTCCGGCTAAACCAACAAAGTGCATGGGGAAGAACAGCACGTTGACGGAAATTAACGAACACCAGAAGTGCCAGCGGCCTAAGGTTTCGTCATACATGTGACCGGTCCATTTCGGCAACCAATAATACGCAGCCGCCATAATGGAGAACACGGCACCACTCACCAGCACGTAATGGAAGTGTGCCACCACAAAATAGGAATCGTGGTATTGGAAGTCGGCCGGAGTCATTGCCAGCATTAAGCCGGAGAACCCACCAATGGTGAATAATACGACGAAGGCAATGGCGAATAACATGGGCGTTTCAAAACTGATGGCGCCGCGCCACATGGTGGCAACCCAGTTAAACACTTTCACGCCGGTGGGAATTGAAATCAGCATGGTGGCATACATAAAGAATATTTCTGCCCCCACGGGCATGCCGGTGGTAAACATATGGTGGGCCCAGACGAGGAAGCTTAACCCGGCAATGGCTCCGGTGGCGTACACCATGGAGGAATAGCCGAATAGTTTCTTCCGCGAAAAGGCCGGGATAATGGCCGACACGATCCCGAATGACGGTAAGATCATAATGTAGACTTCAGGGTGACCGAAGAACCAGAAGATATGCTGGAATAGCACAGGGTCACCGCCCCCTGCCGCATCAAAGAAGCTGGTACCGAAATATTTGTCGGTCAGCACCATGGTTGCGGCACAGGCCAGGACCGGCATAACGGCGATTAATAAAAATGCGGTGATGAGCCAAGTCCACACGAACATGGGCATTTTCATGTAAGTCATGCCAGGTGCGCGCATGTTCATGACGGTGACGATGACGTTAATGGCCCCCATGATGGAGGAGATCCCCATAATATGAATGGAGAACACAAATAACGCGGTCGAGTCAGGACTATAGGAGGTTGATAACGGTGCGTAGAAGGTCCAACCAAATGCTGGACCGCCACCTTCCATAAACAAGGACCCCAGCAGAATCATAAAAGCAAATGGCAGAATCCAGAAACTCCAGTTGTTCATGCGTGGCAACGCCATATCGGGCGCGCCAATCATTAATGGAATCATCCAGTTGGCCAAGCCGACGAAGGCGGGCATGACGGCACCGAATACCATCACTAACCCGTGCACGGTAGTCATTTGGTTGAAAAAGTGGGGTTCCACCAGTTGTAACCCAGGCTGAAATAATTCCGCCCGGATGACCATGGCCATGGAACCGCCCACCAAAAACATGATGAAGCTAAACCATAGATACAGCGAACCGATTTCTTTATGGTTCGTGGTAAAGAACCATCGGGTGAGCCCCGACGGCGCGTGATGGTGATGATCATGATGGGTCATCTCGCCAGCAGCTGTGCTCATAATGGGCCCCCTTAACGATTCACAAATTGATTGACATCAGCGGCTTGCACTAAGTCGCCGGTGTTATTGCCCCACGCATTTCGCTCGTAGGTAATGACGGCTGCCAGTTCACGCAAACTCAGCTGAGCGCCAAAGGCTTGCATGGCGGTGCCTTTTTTACCATTCACGACAATATCGATGTGCGCGTCGCGATCATTGAGTACCATGTCGGTCCCTTTTAAGCTGGGGAACACACCAGGAATACCTTCCCCATTGGGTTGGTGGCAGGCTGCGCAGTTTCCAAGGTAAACACTTTCGCCGAGGCTCATGAGCTCTTCTTTGGACATGGAGAGTGCTAATAGCCGTTGTTCTTCCGCTTTGGCTTCACGGGCAATGACTTCTTGTTCATCAAGCCAGCTTTCGAACTCGTCTGGTTCTTTCGCAATCACCACAATGGGCATGAAACCGTGATCTTTACCACAGAGCTCAGCACACTGGCCGCGATAAACACCGGGGGTTTCTACTTTGGTCCAAATTTCATTAATGAAACCGGGGTTTGCGTCTTTCTTGATGGCAAAGTCGGGTACCCACCACGCGTGAATAACGTCATCGGAGGTAATCAGAAAGCGCACTTTACGATCCGTGGGAATCACCAGCGGCCGATCCACTTCGAGCAGATAGTTTTCACCTTTTTGTAGGCGGTTATTAATTTGCTCTTGTGGGGTGGCGAGCAGGCTGAAGAATTCAACGTCTCGATCAAAGTATTTGTAGTGCCACTTCCATTGGGAACCCGTCACAATGATTGTCACGTCGGACTCAGAAGTGTCCTCCATGGCAATGAGTGTTTTGGTTGCGGGAATGGCCATTCCGATAAGGATGACAAAAGGTATTGCTGTCCAGAGTATTTCAACCTTCACATTTTCATGGAACGTTGCAGGTTGGTGCCCTTTGGATTTTCGATGGAGGATCATCGAGGCAAACATGATCCCAAATACAATCACACCGATGACACAGCAAATATAAAAAATGGTCATGTGTAAGTTGTATACGCGTTGACTGATCTCAGATACACCTTGAGTCATGTTCAACTGCGATTGTGCATTTGCAGCGAATGGTGCCACTGCTATTAACGCAGATATGAGTCTTATACTCACGCGACATCTCCTCTTATTCTTCCAAGGTGGAAATCCACAACTACACCGAAGTGTTAGCCTGAAGAACAACGAGGTGAGCAGAAAAAGGAACGGCATTTCGATTGAAAATCGCTTTCCCCACAACCCCTTTGTTGTTTTACATCAAAGTTATATTTATCGATTGTGTTATTAGGTAATGCACATTCAAAATACCATTTTCTGGTTAAAAAGAAACCGTTAGTTCAAATAATTTTTACAACTGAATAAAAAAAGGGCTGCAAAGCAGCCCCAGGGGATTCCCTTCACTCGCAGGTTTTAGTGGAGAGGAGTGAGTGAAGGTAAAGGGTTGAAAACAAAACTATAGGTTTGACTGACCTTGCTGGCCATTTTTAATCGCTGCTCACTGCGGTGTGATAAATCACCTAACCAACTCAAGACAATGCTACTGGTTCCAGCCAATAGAGCTTGTTCAGTGGCCCATTCGCGTTCATCTTGATCTCGACCATAGACCCAGCGAATGCGTGAGCGGCTGATACCCGCTGCTACGAGCTGCTCAATGATTTCTCGAGGTGCTCCAATGACAGTGACCCATTGATGTGTACGAAGGGCCAACGCCTGTAATTGTGGAAGAACACTTTGTAGGTTTGCATGAGGAACCGTCACATCATGTGCGGCCGACCACAGTGCATGATGTTGTTCGTTAATAGGGTGATAAAATTGTTTTCTCATAACCATGCTCCATTGCGAATGACGCCAACAGCAAGCCCTTCAATGCTAAAGTGCTGGTGAGACAAATCGACTTGAATGGGTGAAAACTCTTCATTTTCAGGATGAAGAAGGATGATATGCCCCCGCCGTTCGAAACGTTTGACGGTCACATCATCTTCAACTCGCGCAACGACGATTTGGCCGTTGCGTGCTTCGTGAGTTTTATGCACCGCAAGCAAATCGCCATCAAGAATACCGATGTCTTTCATACTCATGCCGTTGACCCGTAATAAGAAATCAGCGTGAGGTTTGAATAAGCTTTGATCCACTTGGTAATGGGTTTCGATATGCTCTTGAGCTAAAATCGGTTCGCCCGCGGCCACCCGACCAATGAGTGGTAATCCGGTTTCCGTCTCTTCATTATCTTCCCCAATTAAGCGAATTCCTCGCGACATCCCCGGGAGCATTTCAATCACGCCTTTGCGTGCTAGCGCTTTTAAATGCTCTTCGGCTGCGTTGGCTGAGCGGAACCCAAGCCGCTGTGCTATTTCAGCGCGCGTTGGTGGCATGCCGGTGACCTCGATGCTGTCTTTAATGAGGTCAAAGATTTGCTGTTGTCTTGGAGTTAAAGGACGCATATCAATACCTGTTTATCTATACAGTGATACTGTGAGTATATACAGTTGTTTTGGTTTCGCAACATTTTCTTTGCAGAAATTTTCCATCAGACAAATTTTGTGAACGATGGTATCCTTTTGTCATCTATTTGGTTTGAGGATATTGCATGAGTCTGAAAGGCTTTTGGCGGGCGCTGATGTACTGGCCGGTGCGCTGGTTAACGCGCTTTGAATTTATTTTAGATGAGTCTGCTCAGCAGCTTGCCGGCTGCAATCATGTGGTTTATGTCTTGCGTTCAACGTCGATCACCGATCAGCTGGTGGCCGAACGCGCCATCCGTCAAGCTGGGTTACCCGAGCTCAACAGCGAATTGTGGATTAATGGCCAACAGTATGCGCGCGTCATGTACTTGGACCAAACCGCTCAAAATTCTGCCGCGCAAGCATTGGTCGACTTTGAGCGATTGATTGCGGCGCATCAGGCCGATCCTCAATTGAATGTACAAGTGATACCCATTGGCATGTTTTGGGGGCGTAAACCTGGGCAAGAAGCGCGAGAAGGCCGCACTATGGTTGCCGATATTGACAACCCAGGGCGGTGGCGTAAGTTTTGGCTGGTGATGTTCTCTGGTCGCCATGTGTTTTTACGGGCGAGTACCCCGGTGCAATTGGCGGTTATGGCAGAACAGCGGGGCAGCACGCAACGTCTTGCCCATAAACTAGCGCGGGTGGCGCGCGTGCATTTTGTGCGGTTGCGGCATGCGGTCGCAGGCCCCAAAATGACCGTACGTGCGGTGGTGATTCAAGATTTGCTTGATACGCCAGCGTTGCAACAAGCCATTGCCGATGAAGCTCGTAGTAAAAAGATCAGTCAGGCACAAGCCCGCAAAATTGCCGAAAAGTATCTGCACGAAATTGCGGCCAATTACAGTGATACCCTGGTGCGGTTGCTCGACCGCTTTATGACGTGGTGCTGGAGCCGAATCTATAACGGTATCCATATAGAAGGCAGTGAACGCGTGCGTGAACTGGCCGAAGCAGGCCATGAAATTGTCTACGTGCCGTGCCATCGTTCTCACATGGACTATTTGCTGCTGAGTTATGTGATCTATAAAGAAGGGCTTGTCCCCCCGCATATTGCCGCAGGCGTGAACCTTAACTTTTTCCCAGCGGGGCCCTTGTTCCGCCGCGGTGGTGCATTTTTTATTCGACGAAGCTTCCGGGGCAACAAATTGTATTCCACGGTATTTCGCGAGTATTTGAATCGCTTATTCCAAAAAGGCTACCCGGTTGAGTACTTTACCGAAGGGGGACGGAGCCGAACCGGGCGTTTACTGCCACCTAAAACCGGCATGATTGCGATGACGGTGCAAGGGATGCTGCGTGGTCAAAATCGTCCGATGTCATTGGTGCCTGTGTATCTGGGATACGAGCACGTGATGGAAGTGGGCACCTACCTGAAGGAATTAAAAGGCAAGTCGAAGGACAAAGAGTCCGTTTGGCAGGTACTTAGCAGCTTGCGCCATTTACGTAATTTTGGTCATGGTTATGTATGTTTTGGAAAACCCATCAATTTGGGAGAGACGCTGGAGCAATTACAGCCTGATTGGCGTGACTCCATTACGACTGGTGCCGAAGAGCCCGAGCGACCCAAGTGGCTCACGCCGACGGTGAACCTGCTAGCCAATCAGATCATGTACCATATTAACGACGCTGCGGCCCTGAATAGTGTGAATTTATGTGCGTTGGCAATCTTAAGTTCCGAGCAGCATGCGTTATCGCGTGAGAAGTTAGTGAACCAATTGAATCTCTACACGCAGTTGTTGCGTGAAGTTCCCTATAGCCGCCAAGCTTATGTCCCCGAGATGGACGGCGATGCCTTGTGGGAGTTGGCGAAAAAACATGACAAGTTTATTGTCGAAAATGATGGGATTGGGGAGTTGATCCGGCTCGATGGTACAACTGCCATTGCCATGACCTATTATCGCAATAATATTATTCATATGATGATTGTTCCCGCACTGCTTGCCGCCTTTGCGCTAGGGCATAAGCGTTTTCATGCAGACCAAGCGGAACAACTGTTAACCCAGTTACACCCACTATTGCAGCAGGAGTTGTTTATCAGTCATCGGGCTGAAGACATGGGCTTGTGGGTGCGCGCCTTGTTGGAGCAGTTTGTCCAGCTCGGGTTAATCCAGCATGTCGGCGACGCTCAGTATCGAGTGGCACAGCGCGATTCGCAGGCGTATGCCCAGTTGGTGCTATTGGCCCGCAGTTCAAGTGAAACGGCGCAACGCTACGCCATTGTGTTGGAGCTGCTGCAGCAAGCACAGCCGATTTCACGCAATGATCTTGAGCAGTACGCGGTGCAATTGGCGGAACGGCTCAGTGCGATTCATGGCATCAGTGCCCCTGAATTCTTCGATAAAAAAGTATTGAGCACTTTGGTGGCGACGTTAAAGGCTGAAGGCTATTTCAACCTGACCGATTCGGGCGATATTCTTGCTGATCATCGTGTCGGAGAGCTGAGTGACGAGGTGGACTTATTACTTGAACCTGCAGTGATGCAAACGATTCGACAGTCTGTCCAACAGCTCGTCACCAACGAGTTGATTTAATTGTCAGCTTAGAACCAATAATGCACCGCAACAGCGAGGGCTAATACCCAGCCCACGTTGTTGTTGTGCAGAAATGCTTGGAAACAACGCTGTGGTTCACGATACCAAATCAGGTGATGTTGCCACATAAACAAGCCAATAATGATCACTAAACCCGCCCAGTAAGGCCAGCTGAACTGCAGGTGATACCCCAACACTGCCAATAATGACAAACTCATTCCCTGCAAGAGCGCAATTGCCAACTTATCGTATTGGCCGAATAGCACCGCCGTTGATTTGACCCCAATTTTTAGATCATCCGGACGGTCCGCCATGGCGTATTCCGTATCATAAGCGATGGTCCAAATTACGTTGGCCGCAAATAGCAGCCATGCTGCCAAGGGCACCCCTTGGTCGAGGGCGGTGAAGGCCATCAAAATTCCAAAACTATAGGCAATGCCGAGTACCACTTGAGGTAATTGAGTAAAACGCTTGCAGAAAGGGTACAGGGTGGCGGTAGCGACGGCACCCACACTTAATAAAATGGTTTGCGTATTCAGCTGCAGGACAATCAGCAGGGCAATCACCAGCAGCACGCCAAATAGTAGCAAGGCTTGCCATGGTCTCATTTCACCGGTGGCCAATGGGCGGAGTTGGGTGCGACTCACATGGCCATCAAACTTCCGGTCGGCGAAATCGTTAATCACACAGCCGGCGGAACGCATGACGAACACGCCCAGCATAAATAACACCACCACCCGCAGTGGGGGATTGCCCTGCCCAGCAATCAGTAACGCGACTAAAGTCGGCCAGCCTAACAACAGGCTTCCAATGGGCCGATCAGCACGCATCAAGCGCCAACTGGCGTCGAACCAATGAGCCAATTTAAGCATGACAACGTCTCCTATTCATTCATGAACTGGGCTGGAATTGAGCCACCAATAAAAACTTCCGCGACCAACACTTTTTGTCCAGCGGCAGTAAAACAACTACGTCTGCCCCAAAGCGTTTGAGGTTCGAAGCCTAACTGTTGATGTAAGTGCCCTAATGCAGAATCGGGTGCAAATTGTGCCACTTCCATCTCACTACGGGTTAGGTCAGGTTGGGCAAACAGATGGGCACCGAGGGGCGAATCACCCAGTTGGCCAAGTTGGAGAACAGGCTCATTCAATGCCTGTTGGGGAAATACACTGCGAGCAAATACCCAAGGTTTTCCATCACAACAAAGCAGCACTTCGCGAATGGCTGCAGCCTCGCTGGCCCCAAGCCAACGTGCTTCATCGGGCCGAATCGTCCCCGGTTGCTGCCCAATAACATGCACCTTAAAGTGCTGGCAGTGCTGCTTCAATTTAGCGGTGAGGGAATCGGGGTCAAGTAACCAGCGTTGCAGTTCAGGGTGCGAAGGCAGGCAGTGCGGCGTCGCCAACTGCCAATCAGCTCGCTGACTGGCGTCGATGACCGGAAATTGTAACTCGGGTAAGGTCACAGCGACTATTCCTGTCGTTGCTGGGGAAGATGAGTTAAGCCACGGATAGTCCCACCGACGAGTAGTCCAGACAGTAACCCAACGGTGTGTGCGGTATTAGCAATGTTGACCCACAGTAAGTCGGTATACCCCAACACGAGCCAGACCAGCATAAAGATGATGAGCCCATTCGGCAAAAATAACGGGTGGCGTGGGTTCTTCCAGCCGACGATAGTCGCAATACCAAAGAGGCCATAGACCACGCCAGATAAGCCGCCAAAGTAAGGACCACTTTCAAGAAATTGAGCCGTGTTAGAGGCAATGGCACAAACGCAGAATGCCAGCACCAACCAGCCGGTACCGTAGTAACGCTCGAAGCGCCCCCCCAAGTACCACCACCAGAACACGTTAAAGACAATGTGGAGCACACTAAAGTGCAGCATAGCGGGAGTGATAAAACGCCATGGCTCAGACCAAGGTAAGGCTTCAAAATCGTTGGGATTAAAGAGTAAGGCACTAAGAATGGGTTCGATAAACGAGGTGTACATTCCAATAAACACCAGCACTACCACTGCAGCATAGGCTCGGGTAAACCAGCCTGCCTGAGAACGCATTTGTTGCAAAAAGCTGGGCGGAGTGGGCGGCTCTTCGTTCAGCTGAGATGCGGCCAAACTTGCTTGCGCTAATTGCGGGTTTTCATTGAAGGCCTGAATGAGTGCTTTGGCATGTGCGTGGTAACTGGACATGGTGAGCCAAAGCTCGAGGTTTTGTCCTTGCTCTGCCACCGTTACTGGAACGCCGTGGTGCTGCAAATAGGCATACAACTGCGCCATTTTCTCAGCATCACGGGTGGTCAGCAAACGTTTCATTTAATGATGCTCCACCGCCTCAGGAAATTGCTGCGCCCACGCAGTGATACCGCCGTCGAGGCTGCTCACTGAGTCAATACCTTGATGGGCAAGGTATTGCGCCGCCCCTTGGCTACTATTGCCGTGGTAACAGACGACGACAACCGGGGTGTCGTCGTCCAGCTCAGCTAAAAACTGGGGTAAGTTGGCGTCGGTTAAACGTAATGACCCAGGAATATGAACTGCGGCGAATGAGCGCTCGTCTCGAATATCAACAAAAAGAGCTTGTTGTTGCTGCCATAATTGATATCCCTCTGCGGGACTAATCCGTTTAAAGTCTGCCATGGCTTATCCTAATGAGTTAGCTCCAATCCAAAATGACTTTGCCAGATTGGCCTGAAGTCATGATCTCAAACCCTTTTTGGAACTCATCAACAGGTAAGTTGTGAGTCAAGATAGGGGATAAGTCGAGCCCTGATTGCAATAAGCTCGCCATTTTGTACCAGGTCTCAAACATTTCACGGCCATAAATTCCTTTAATGGTCAGTCCTTTGAAAATGACTTGGTTCCAGTCAATGGCAACGCTTTGCGGAGGAATCCCTAGCATGGCAATTTTGCCACCGTGATTCATTGTTTCCAACATTTGTCCGAAGGCGGACGGCACGCCGGACATTTCAAGGCCCACATCGAAGCCTTCTTTCATGCCCAATTCGTTCATGACGTCCGTGAGCTTCTCTTTGCTCACATCAACGGCTCGGGTAGCTCCCATGCGCGTTGCGAGCTCAAGGCGATACTCGTTCACATCGGTGATGACCACGTGGCGGGCGCCGACATGGCGGGCTACCGCTGCGGCCATAATCCCAATGGGACCTGCGCCGGTAATGAGCACATCTTCACCGACCAGATCAAAGGCCAACGCTGTATGGACGGCATTACCGAATGGGTCGAAAATGGCGGCCAAGTCGTCGCTGATATCATCCGGCAATTTGAACGCGTTATCAGCTGGAATGACCAGGTATTCAGCAAACGCGCCGGGACGGTTCACACCCACACCAATGGTGTTACGGCATAAGTGACGACGTCCTGCACGGCAGTTACGGCAGTGACCACAGGTGATATGACCTTCACCTGAAACACGGTCTCCTTTGTTGAATCCGCGCACGCCTTCGCCCATTGCTTCGACGACACCCACATATTCATGGCCTACGACCATGGGCACAGGAATGGTCTTTTGCGACCACTCGTCCCATTTGTAGATGTGCACATCGGTTCCACAAATCGCTGTTTTCTTAATGCGGATGAGCAAATCGTTGTACCCATACTCTGGGACTTCAACGTCGGTCATCCAAATGCCAGGTTCTGCGTGTAACTTTGCCAGAGCTTTCATTAGTTGTTCCTTCTTCGTGCGCGTGCCGACGATTAAATAATACCGAGATCTTTACCAATTCGTGTGAAGGCGTCAATGGCACGATCTAATTGTTCTTTCGAATGCGCCGCTGACATTTGGGTACGGATACGCGCTTGGCCTCGTGGTACAACAGGGAAAGAAAAACCAACCACATAAATGCCTTCTTTTAACATCCGATCAGCCATTTCTGCTGCCAGGCGGGCATCACCAATCATCACAGGAATGATGGCATGGTCGGCACCACTGAGGGTAAACCCAGCGGCAGTCATTTGCTCACGGAAATAAGCGGAGTTATCCCAAAGCTTTTGACGTAAATCGTGACCATTCTCTAACATTTCGAGCACTCGAATCGATGCTGCGACAATCGAGGGGGCCACGGAGTTTGAGAATAAGTAAGGACGTGAACGCTGACGGAGCCACTCAATGACTTCTTTTTTCCCTGACGTATAACCACCTGAGGCACCGCCTAGGGCTTTGCCAAGGGTTCCCGTGATAATGTCAACCCGACCCATTACGTCACAGTATTCGTGAGTACCACGCCCTTCTTTGCCTAAGAAACCGGTCGCGTGACAGTCATCCATCATCACTAAAGCACCGTATTGGTCCGCCAAGTCGCAAATGGTGCGCAGGTCTGCAATAACGCCGTCCATAGAGAACACCCCATCGGTGGCGATAAGAATATTGCGGGCACCATCGGCTTTCGCTTGTTTCAATTGAGCTTCTAAATCAGCCATGTCGTTATTCTTGTAACGATAGCGTTTGGCTTTGCTTAAGCGAATGCCATCAATAATGGAGGCGTGGTTCAGCTCATCACTGATAATGGCATCTTCGGCGCCCATGATGGTTTCAAACAAGCCACCGTTAGCGTCAAAACATGAGGAGTACAAAATGGTGTCTTCGGTGCCTAAAAATGCACTGAGCTTGGCTTCAAGTGTTTTGTGAATGTCTTGCGTGCCGCAGATGAAACGAACTGACGCGGTGCCGAACCCGTGCTCATCCAATCCTTTCTTCGCTGCTTCGATGAGCTTAGGGCTATTGGCAAGTCCTAAATAGTTGTTCGCACAAAAGTTGAGTACCAACTCACCGTCACCCACCGTGATTTCGGCGTCTTGGTCACTCAGAATAACTCGCTCTTGTTTGTATAAGCCTTCGTTTTTGAGCTCTTCGAGTTGGGTGCTAAGCTGTTGATAAAAATTTTGCTTCATGAAATTCTCCGTGCTTTTGGTCCGACGGGTACCTACAATAAGGAGCATTGCAGGTAATAGGATGCTGATAGTTTACCCGATTACTAGGGGACTGCGCATCCTCATTCTTTCGTTGGAGAATTTTCATGCATAAACGTGCCATTTATCCTGGAACTTTTGACCCAATTACCAATGGGCACGCCGACCTGATTGAGCGCGCTGCGAATTTATTTAGCGAGGTGATTGTAGGGGTTGCGAACAGTCCGAGCAAAAAACCGATGTTTAGTCTGGCAGAACGGGTCGAACTGGTCCGACAAGTGACCGAGGATTTGCCAAATGTGACCGTGGTGGGTTTCAGTGGATTACTCGTTGATTTTGCGAAAGAGAAAGAAGCGACCGTATTAATTCGTGGATTACGAGCCGTGTCCGATTTTGAATACGAGTTCCAATTGGCCAATATGAATCGCAGGTTGTATGCCGAGTTGGAAAGCGTTTTCCTGACCCCCTCTGAGGAGAATTCGTTTATTTCTTCATCGCTGGTGAAAGAGGTTGCCATTCACCATGGGGATGTCCGCCAATTTACCGATTTACGGGTGGCTCTGGCTCTTGAAGAAAAGATTCGCCAACGTAGTTGAATCATTTTTGCAAGGGCATGAACAAAATAGAAGGCCGAATCCGGCCTTAATTTTGTTGTAAAGACTACCATTTTTGAGCATTTCAGGTTAGAATCGCACCCCACATTTACTTTTCCAATTTTTGCTCTAATTTGACCCGCAGGAGTCCGCCCCATGACTGATCTGGATTTACGCCAGTACGGCATTACAGACGTCACCGAAATTGTCCATAATCCTTCTTATGAATTGTTGTTTGAAGAAGAAACGCGTCCAGGCCTTGAAGGCTTTGAGAAAGGGGTTGTTACTGACCTCGGCGCAGTTGCTGTCGATACGGGAATTTTTACCGGTCGTTCGCCGAAGGACAAATACATTGTGCGTGACGATGTAACCCGCGATACATTCTGGTGGGCAGATCAGGGCAAAAACGACAACAAGCCAATTACTCCTGAAGTATGGGCTGATTTGAAAGAGATTGTTGCCCAGCAATTATCAGGCAAGCGTTTATTTGTGGTTGACACCTTCTGTGGTGCCAACGAAGATACCCGCTTAGCGGTGCGCTTTATTACGGAAGTGGCGTGGCAAGCCCACTTCGTGAAGAACATGTTCATTCGTCCAACCGAAGCTGAACTCGCCACGTTCAAACCTGACTTTGTGGTTATGAATGGTGCGAAAACCACGAACCATAAGTGGCAAGAGCATGGCTTGAACTCCGAAAACTTCGTGGCGTTCAACTTAACTGAGCGGATTCAGTTAATTGGCGGTACTTGGTACGGTGGTGAAATGAAGAAAGGCATGTTCTCCATCATGAATTACTACTTACCGTTGAAAGGCATTGCATCCATGCATTGCTCTGCCAACGTAGGTGAAGATGGCGACGTGGCAATTTTCTTCGGCTTATCAGGCACCGGTAAAACCACCTTATCAACCGATCCGAAGCGCCAATTAATTGGTGATGATGAACACGGTTGGGATGATGACGGTGTGTTCAACTTCGAAGGTGGCTGCTATGCGAAGACCATCAACTTGTCAGCCGAAGCTGAGCCAGATATCTATAACGCCATTCGTCGTGATGCATTGTTAGAAAACGTGACGGTACGTGATGATGGCAGTGTTGATTTCGCGGATGGTTCAAAAACTGAAAACACCCGTGTTTCTTACCCAATTTATCACATCGATAATATTGTGAAGCCGGTTTCTAAAGCAGGCCACGCGAAAAAAGTTATTTTCTTAACGGCGGACGCTTTT
This sequence comes from Pseudidiomarina indica, assembly GCF_900104245.1. Lineage (GTDB taxonomy): Bacteria > Pseudomonadota > Gammaproteobacteria > Enterobacterales > Alteromonadaceae > Pseudidiomarina > Pseudidiomarina indica. Next base: position 97,384 of record NZ_FMXN01000006.1, on the reverse strand, counting down.
GGTGTGTTACCTCCGGTTTCTAAGTTGACCAAAGCCCAAACCGAATATTATTTCTTGTCAGGCTTCACCGCGAAGCTAGCTGGTACAGAGCGTGGTATCACTGAACCAACGCCAACTTTCTCAAGCTGTTTTGGTGCGGCCTTCTTAAGCCTGCACCCAACTCAATATGCAGAAGTATTAGCGAAGCGGATGGAAGCATCGGGTGCAGAAGCCTACTTGGTGAACACCGGCTGGAATGGCACTGGCAAGCGTATTTCAATCAAAGCAACGCGCGCTATCATTGATGCAATTTTAGATGGCAGCATTGAGAATGCTGAATTTGTTCAGTTGCCGTACTTTGATCTGGCGATGCCAACGGCCTTACCAGGAGTGGAAGAACAGCATATTCTTGACCCACGCAATACTTACAGCGAAGTGTCTCAGTGGGATGAGAAAGCGCGTCACTTGGCGAAATTGTTTGTTGAGAACTTTGAGAAGTTTACCGACAACGATGAAGGGAAAGCCTTGGTTGCAGCAGGTCCTAAGCTATAATTGATTGAGCAAAAAGCGACCACAGCGTATCACGTTGTGGTCGCTTTTTTGTTTTAGTCACCCACGCGAGTGCAGTTACGACCGCTGTGTTTGGCTTGTGCGACACCATCAGTCGCACGTTGAATTAAACTCACCACAGTGTCATCTTCCGTCGCCATGGCACAGCCAATGCTAACCGTTAAATACAGTTTATCTTCCGTAAACCGTTGTTGAGCCACGGCTAAGCGTAGTTTTTCCGCGAAGGCGACCGTGTGATCATCGTTCGTAGGGGTCGTGAGAATGAGAAACTCATCGCCGCCCCAACGCCCAATGATGTCCTGCCCACGAACTTGCCCTTTCAGCGTGTCGGCGAGTTCCTTTAAGACCACATCCCCCACCAAATGACCAAATTCCATGTTGATGGTATTCAGTTGGTCTGAGTTTAACAGCAATACAGCGAAGGGAGTTTGTTGTACCTGCGCTTGGTAGAGTGAAAACTCCAGTTGCTGGTAGAGATGGGAACGATTAACTAATTGCGTTAGTTCGTCGGTGTTGCGTGCTGTGGCGAGTTCACGTTCCAGCGTTTTACTGTGTTGGTCACGCTGATTGAGCTGGTGCATCACTTCACGGCGTGCCAGCCAAGCAGTCGCAACCAAGAGCAGATAACCAATCAGCCCCGCACCATGCAGCCATTTCACCATAGCCGACTCTGTTGCCGAGAAGATCAACAAGGCGGTGCTGAGGTGATACACCAACAGCACCGTGATGATGGTTTTCAGTAAGCGTCTGTAGCTCACTTTAATGGCCCTTACTTGATTCGCTCTAAATGAGGCAATTCATGGGGAGGCGCTTCGGTATTCCCTTCAATTAAGAAGTGATCCATCCAACGCATCAAGCGCATCGCATAATCAAGTTGTGCAGCCGCACGGCGGTTACCGTGCCCCTCATTCGGGTACAACACCAAGCGCACTGGAACGTTCCCCTGGGTTTTCAGGTACCGATAGAGTTCCATGGACTGACTTGGATGAACCCGCGTGTCTTCCTTGCCGTGCAAGATCAGGATTGGGGTTTTGGCTTTTTCAGCATGATAGATCGGGCTGCGTTCTAAGTACCATTGCCATTTATCCCACGGGTAGCTGCGGGCGTGGACTGCATGCATTTCTTTTGGAATATCGGTGGTACCGAACTTCGAAATATTATTGCTAATTCCAACGAACATCACACTGGCCGCAAAATGCTCAGTCAGCGCCGTTGCAGCCCATGCGGAAGCGAAACCGCCGTAAGAGCCGCCCGTAATACCAACTTTGCTGGCATCCACTAGGCCTAATTCCACCAAATGGTCTTTACCATCGACCAAATCGTCGAACTCTTTTCCAGCATAGTCATTTTGTCCTAGCTTCGAGAACTCAACACCTCGGCCGGTACTGCCACGATAGTTCGGGAAGAATACCATATAGCCTTGCTGGGCAGCGTATTTGGTCGGGTTTCCGTACCGATCTAGCCAGCCGTCGCTGTAATGAGATTCCGGGCCACCGTGTACGACCATGAGCAATGGATAACGCTGATCGGCTTGATAGTTGGTGGGGTACACTAAGATACCTTCAATTTCGACGCCATCGCGAGCTTTATAGCGGATCGTTTCTTGCCGTGGCATGTCGATGTCGGCCAGCCAAGGGTTCGAATCAGTTAACCGCTCAATACGCTGACCTTGTAAACGGAACAATTCCGTTGGGTGCTCAGCGCTATGGGCACGGATCAAAATAGGTTCTTGATACGGAGCAACTGCTAAATCAACCGCAATTAACTTACCAGGTTCCATCAGCGTGCGTGATTCAAGCCACTGCATGGTCAGTGCTTGTACTTCAGTTTTGGTGCCTCGGTGACCTAACCAAATGAGTTCATCGTTTTGGCGCCAGGCGATATCACGGACATGACCTTGATAGTTGGGCAGCACTTCACGGCGGGTATTATTGCTTTGCGTATCGTATACGTACAACCGACCAGCCGATGGGTCGTTATAATCCGCTGAACCAATCACGGCGAGATACCGGCCATCCGGTGAAAACTCGGCTTGCCCTAGGCCCCCTTCAGAGTCAAATTTGCTGACGGTGCTACCGTTAAAGTCAATCAACTCGTAGTGACTGGTCATGTAGTTGTCGTCAATCAACGGTGTGGGCGCAACGCGCACTAACACTTGTTCGTGCCCGGGGCGAAACGCGACGGAATGAATTTCGCGCTCATTGGTTAATTGAGTCGCCTGCGGTGATTCTTGGTGTAAATCTACCAGCCAAGCGTGGGTGAAGACATTTTCTTCTTCATAGACTTCGGCTTTAAACCCTTTTTTGGCGAGTTTGGCTTTACTATCATCGGTTTTACTCCGCGCACGGAATACCAGGTAACGTCCATCTTGGCTCAGCGCGTAACTGCTGATGGCTGAGTCATGGCCGAATACCAATTGTGCTTCACCCCCGGTGGTCGGAATGTGATACAGACTGGTGTGCTTGGCGTCACCACGGCGCGCTAAAAAGTAGACCGCTTGGTGGTGAAGTTGAATGCTGCTCAGGCTTTCTTTGCTGGTAATAAAGGGAACCGTCTCGCCATTGGCGGTGATGGCGTAAAGCTCGACATAAGCGGTGCCATCATCATCAATATAAGGTTGACGTGGAACCACTTTGGTAAAGGCAGCGACCTTGCCATCAGCTGCAATGACTGCGCTGTTGATGGATTGGACCGTGATGGTTTCTTCCAAAGTGATGTGCCGCGCATGGGCCGAAACGGCAACCATGGTGGCAATCAGTGCAAAACTAAGGCGGCGTAACATACGAGTACTCCTGCGAACTGTTGCGTCATTGTTATTCGTTTTATTCATTGCATCTTAGCAGTAAAATTATTGACTTCCCACGAAATATCGCCAATCTGTAGTTATCATTTGACCAGTGAAATGACCATGATTGACCAACTATTGATTGGTGCTGTTATTCTCGGCGCCTTGATTCTATTCGTTTGGGGACGTTGGCGCTATGATCTCGTAGCAATGTTTGCGCTTCTTGTCGCTGCCGTGCTTGGACTGATTCCGGCGAATGAAGTATTTAGCGGGTTTGGCAATGCCGCCGTTATCACCGTGGCAGCGGTTCTTATTATTAGTCATGCACTCTGGCATTCGGGTACGGTCGATGCACTGGCCATGTTGCTCCAACGGGCGGACCGAGGCCTTGCAACACAGATGATCCTGTTAACTGGAATCACCGCGGTTTGCTCGGCGTTTGTCAGCAATACCGGCACCATGGCTATCATGATTCCTATTGCCCTTCATTTAACCCGCAACGGTCGTAGCCATGCTTCCACCGTGCTGATGCCAATGGCATTTGGTTCATTGCTGGGTGGAACCATCAGTCTCATTGGAACACCAACGAACATTCTCATCGCCGAAATTCGACATGATGTTATCGGCGAAGCATATCGTATGTTTGATTTTGCCCCCGTGGGGTTGAGCATCACGGTTATCGGGTTGGTGTTTATGTGGCTCACCAGTCGCTGGCTGGTCCCGATTTCAGGCCAGCAACGTCAGCAGCAGGCAGCGTACGGAATGGGCGAATATTTAACTGAGCTGTGGGTGCCGCAGGGGAGCTCAAGCATTGATACTACGCTGTACGAGTTTGAAAATAAGCTCCCCGATCGGTTTGTGGTGCTAGCGATTAAGCGAGGCAAAGAGTTGATCACGCCCCCGCGTCCTTACCAGCGAATCAAAGCGGAAGATATTTTGATCGTTAAGAGTACCACTGAAACCTTGCAGCGCTTGCTGGATATCACTCAATTGGAATTAAATGCCGAAGAGGCGCTGGCGGAGCGCTTTTTGATTTCTGACGAAATTCATGTCGTGGAAGGAGTAGTCGGGCCCAACTCGCGGCTGATTGGGCGTTCTGCTGCCGACTTGCGGTTACGCCATCGCTTTGGTGTGAATGTGCTGGGGGTGGCGCGTGAAGGCCAAGGGCTTCAGTCCACCTTGGCCAATATTCGTTTTAAGCCTGGCGATGTGCTGTTATTGCATGGAGATGCTGAAATTTTGGCTGATTTATTCCGGCGCTTTGGTTGTTACCCTCTTGCTCGCCGAAGCTTACGCCTTGGCGCGTCGAAACGCATGCTGACCCCGCTACTATTCTTTTTCGTCGCAATAGTTACCAGTGCCTTGGGTTGGGTGAGTGTTCCTGTGGCGTTCACAGCGGCTGCTGGTGCGATGGTGGTGACGAATATTATTCCACTGCGTGAGCTCTACGAAAATATTGATTGGCCGATTGTGGTGTTACTAGCGGCAACCTTACCGTTAGGAAGCGCATTGGAGCGAACCGGTGCCGCGCAGACGTTGGCACAGGGGGTGTTATGGTTGGGGCAGGGGGCGCCTCTGGCCGTTGCCTTAGCGTTATTATTACTCCTAACCATCGCTCTTTCTAACGTAGTCAATAATGCTGCGACAGCCGTGTTAATGGCACCCATCGCGCTAAATATGGCCGCGGGGCTTGGAGTGTCTGCAGACCCCTTTTTGATGACTGTCGCCTTGGGTGCTGCCTTGCCGTTTATTCTGCCTATTGGTCATCAAGCAAATATTCTCGTGATGGGGCCTGGAGGTTATAAATTCTCCGATTATTGGCGGTTAGGGTTTCCTTTAACCTTATTGGTTGTGGTGACCGCGGTTCCTCTTATTTTGTGGTTTTGGCCCCCAACCGGGTAGCTTCGGCACCGCGTGCAACAATGCGTAACTGATAGATGGTTTGCTCGGTCAGTCGATGCCGCTCTTTGGGATCAGCGTCAAGGGCATCGGCTCCGGCACTAAAGACGATACGAACAATGGCATCCGCCTGCATTTCGGCCAGTTCGCGCTCAAACCCTTGCTCTTCAATCAAGTAGTCCACCAACTCAGCAGTAAAATGTTCCACTTCACGGGCAATCGCTAAGCGGAATTCTTTTGAGTTCCCGGATTTTTCTTGCAGCAACAGACGAAAAATAGCCGTATTATTTTGGACGAACTGCATAAAGGTGGTCACGGATGCTCGAATAATGGAACCGCCCTTGGCAATTTGCTGGCGTGACTGTCGCAATAATTGTCGAAGCGTTAGTCCGCCTTCATCCACGAGGGTAAGGCCCAGCTCTTCCATATTCCGAAAATGGCGATAAAACGAGGTAGGTGCAATTCCTGCTTCGCGGGCAACTTCGCGCAGGCTCAGGCTGGCGTAGCCATGTTCAGCGGTGAGCTGGTTCATGGCTGCCTGAATCAGCGCCCGTCGAGTTTTTTCTTTTTGTGCAGCACGAATACCCGCCATTGGGTCGATTTCTCCTTAAGGTCATTTATTCCGTCGATTATGTCAGTGAACGTTGAAACTCGCAATTCACCGTATTTTACATAAATTTTCTTGCGCGGCGGCGATGGGGCAGGTAAATTGAGCGTACATGTGTTCACTGAACGCATTTTTTTCGTTTATATGAGTTAAGTTGGTCTATTTATGTCGTCAAATCCTTCTTCAAATGCCACTGAAAAACCGCCTATTATTTGGGTGAATGTCAGTTTGTTTACAATCACCTTTTTGATTACGGTGATTGGCGTTCCTTGGTACGCATTAACGCACGGTTTTTCGAGTGCTTTAGTGATTGGTCTGATTGGTACCTTAGTATTTGCGGGCTTGTCTATCACCGCAGGGTATCATCGCTTATGGGCGCACCGAGCTTACGATGCCCATTGGTCGTTACGAATTTTATTTGCGTTAGGCGGTGCCTTAGCACTGCAAAATAGTGCCCTGCATTGGGCCTCGGATCATCGTGAGCATCACAAGCACGTTGACGATAATGATAAAGACCCGTACTCCGCCAAACGCGGATTTTGGTATTCGCATATCGGTTGGATGTTACGAGAGTATCAAGCATCGCGGTATCATGACTATGATAACGTGAAAGACCTCCAAAAAGATTCCATCGTGATGTGGCAGCATCGCCATTATTTGGTGCTGACTGTGTTAACCACCATTGGTTGGCCGATTGCGTTAGGTCTGATGGTTGGGGATGTGTGGGGCTCCTTGATTTTAGTGGGTGTTGCCCGTTTGGTGCTTAACCACCACACCACGTTTTTCATTAACTCCTTGGCTCATATTTGGGGCAAGCAAACCTATACCGACCGCAATACGGCGCGAGACAATGGCTTCTTGGCGTTGTTGACTTTCGGTGAGGGGTATCATAATTACCACCATATTTTCTCTGCTGATTATCGGAACGGGATCCGCTGGTGGCATTTTGACCCAACCAAATGGCTTATTCGCCTCGGTTCATGGTTCGGGTTAACGTCCAATTTGAAGCGCACCAATGGTTATCAAATTGAAAAAGCCCGGCTAGAAATGCAATTCAAAAAGGCCAAAGAGAAAGCTCAGATTTCTTGTGAAACGACCTTGGCGACCCTGCATGATGAATTTGATATGGTGGTGGCAAAGTTGCGTGATTACTATCAAGTGCGTAAACAGCTGCTTGATTTAAAACGGCAAGCCATGAAACAAAACATGCACCTGCCAAGCATGGCGGAGCTGAAGCAAAAGGCACTCACGCTACGTACTGCTTTTGAGCAGCAGCAGCGTGAATTTGCCCAGCGGTTGCAGCTTGCGCTACGTGGGCCACAAGCAAACTAAATGACAATAGCGGGGCTTGCCCCGCTATTTTTTTGCCTTAGCGAAGGCTTCAGCAAAGGCCGAACCCATGGCTGATGACGCTGAGCTGTGCGATGCGTGCGCATGGCTACGACGCGGTTGCTTGGCTTTTGCCGCGGTCGGTTTGGTTGACTCAGTTTTAGCGGCTGGCGCTGTGGGAGTTACCTCATCGTGTAAACGCATGGTCAGGCTAATACGTTTCCGTGGCACATCGACTTCAAGCACTTTCACTTTCACGATGTCACCGGCTTTCACGACCTCACGCGGGTCACTGACGAATTTGTCTGACAACGCCGAAACGTGGACCAACCCATCTTGATGCACCCCAATATCGACAAAGGCACCAAACGCAGCAACGTTACTGACCACACCTTCTAACGTCATTCCTGGTTTTAAATCTTTCAGGTCATCGACGCCTTCTTTGAAGGTCGCTGTTTTAAACTCAGGGCGAGGGTCACGGCCTGGCTTGTCAAGTTCGCGCAAAATATCTTGCACCGTTGGTAGACCGAAGGTGTCGTCGGTGTAATCGCGCGCATTGAGTTGTCGCAAGAACGCTGTATCACCAATCAGGTCGCCAACTTGGCGTTGGTTGCTGGCCGCGATACGCTCCACCACTGGATAAGCCTCAGGGTGAACCGCTGAAGCATCCAACGGGTTATCCCCGTTCATGATGCGTAAAAAGCCGGCGGACTGTTCAAATGACTTGGGTCCCATTCGTGGCACTTTCAGCAATTGCTGACGTGTTGCAAAACGGCCGTGTTGATCGCGGTAGGCGACAATGTTTTGCGCCAAGGTACGGGTGAGGCCGGCCACACGGGCCAGTAAAGCCACGGATGCCGTATTAATATCGACGCCAACAGCGTTCACACAGTCTTCGACCACCGCATCCAAACTTTGCGCCAGTTGGGCTTGGCTAACATCATGCTGATATTGGCCCACTCCAATGGACTTTGGCTCAATTTTAACCAGCTCGGCGAGCGGATCTTGTAGGCGCCGAGCGATGGAAACAGCGCCACGCAGTGATACATCCATATCAGGGAACTCTTGCGCGGCCAATTCTGAAGCGGAATAAACGGAGGCACCCGCTTCATTGACAATCACCTTACTGGCAGCGATGTCTGGATTTGCTTTGAGCATTTCACCGACCAGTTTATCGGTTTCTCGTGAATAGGTGCCGTTGCCAATAGAAATCAGCTCTACCTGATATTGTCGACACAGGCTGGCTAAGGTGCGTAGTGACTTTTCCACCTGATTTTGCGGCTGAAAAGGGAATAAGGTATTGGTATCGAGCACCTTGCCAGTGCCATCTACAATCGCGACTTTGATACCGGTGCGAACCCCAGGATCCAGACCCATGGTGACTTTGTCGCCAGCTGGGGCGGCCATCAAGAGGTCTTTTAAGTTATTGGCAAAAATCTTAATGGCATCGGCTTCAGCCCGCTCGCGCACTTGACCAAATAGCTCGGTTTCCATGTGCAACAACACTTTGACTCGCCAGGTCCATTGCACGGTCTGCTGTAACCAGTCATCGGCAGCACGGCCTTGGTGTTGCCATTGAATGTGTGCCGCAATGAGCGCTTCCCCGTAGCTACGAGCTTTGGGGTCGTCTTGTTGAGGGTCGGGATTCAGCTTTAACTGCAAGATGCCTTCGTTGCGCCCTCGGAATAGTGCTAATGCACGATGTGAAGGAATTTTTTTAATGGCTTCACTGAACTCAAAATAGTCCCGATACTTAGCCCCTTCGGTTTCCTTGTCTGGCGCTACTTTACTGCTTATCTCAGCATTTTCTAGCAGATACTCACGGACCTTTTTAAGCAATTGCGCATCTTCAGCAAAGCGTTCCATCAGGATAAACCGAGCGCCCTCGAGCACGGCTTTCACGTCGGCAAATCCTGCGTCAGCGTTCACGTAAGCCACTGCTTCGCTATCGGGGTTTAAACCCGGTTGCTCCAGTAAGGCATTCGCTAAAGGCTCGATGCCTGCTTCAATGGCAATTTGACCTTTGGTACGCCGCTTGGGTTTATAAGGCAGATAGAGATCTTCAAGTTCGGTTTTCGATGAGGTGCCAAGAATGGCTTGTTCCAACTCGTCGGTCAGCTTCCCTTGCTCACGAATACTGGCCAAGATCACGGCACGGCGATCTTCCAAGTCACGCAAATAGGTTAAGCGTTGTGCTAACGAACGTAGCTGAGAATCATCCAAGCCACCGGTTATTTCTTTACGGTAACGAGCAATAAATGGCACCGTGGCGCCGTCATCAAGTAGCGCGATTGCAGCTTGTACTTGCTGCGAACCTACGGCTAACTCGTTCGCGATTTGCTGAGTAATCGAGCTCATAGTTTCTCTCGTAGTAGCGATTAAAATAACGCCCAGTATACCAGTTTAACTGGTACTGGCACGGGTAAGACGGTATTCAATGGCGATGATATACCACGTTTTTGCACCGTTTGGCGTGTGGACGGTAAATTCGTCATCCAGCTGTTTACCAAGTGCTGCACGTGCCATGGGGGCATCAATGGAAATGACGTCATCGCGTTGATAAATTTCGTCGGGGCCAGCAATGGTAAAACTCAGGGTGTTGCCGTCATTGTCTTCTACCGCAACGGTCGCCCCGAAAAACACTTTGCCTTCTTGTTGAGGCGAATAATCCACGATTTTCAGTTGTTCTAAGCGTTTTTGTAAAAAACGAATCCGCCGATCAATTTGCCGAAGCTTTTGCTTATTGTATTTGTAATCAGCGTTCTCGCTGCGATCACCTAAGCTTGCCGCCCAGGCAACTTTTTCAGTGGTTTCTCGTCGTTCAACACGCCACAAATGATTGAGTTCTTGTTGCAGCAGCTCATAACCTGAGCGGCTGATCAAATTAGTTCTCATTTTGTGTACCAGACCTCAATACAATCCCCTAACATGGGCAGTGAGTTTACGTTGCTGGTGAAACAAATCAATGACAACGGTGGGTAATTTTCTTGTAATCTTTGCTTACAAGGCTTTATTTGCAAAAGCGAAGGCATTGCATATAGTTCTCACAGTGCGAAAAAAGGGACCATGATGAATCAAGAAACATTTAAAATTTTAGTGGTTGATGATGATGCTCGACTCCGTGGGCTACTTGAGCGCTATTTGTCAGAGCAAGGATTCCAAGTACGTTCGGTGGGTGACAGTGAGCAAATGGATCGCTTATTAGAGCGCGAGAACTTTCATTTGATCGTGCTTGATTTAATGTTGCCAGGAGAAGACGGGTTAACCATTTGCCGCCGCCTGAGACAGCAGAATAATGAAATTCCTATTGTGATGTTAACCGCAAAAGGAGACGAAGTAGATCGCATTATCGGGTTAGAGCTGGGGGCTGATGATTATCTCGCAAAACCCTTTAACCCGCGCGAGTTATTAGCACGAATTCGAGCCGTGTTACGGCGTCGAGGAACCCATATTCCGGGAGCACCGAGTGCGGCTGATGAAGAAATTTGTTTCGGAGAGTTTCGCCTGAATTTAGGCACCCGGGAAATGTTTCGTAATGGGGAGCCGATTCCATTAACGAGTGGTGAGTTCGCGGTATTGAAGGCACTGGTAACGCATCCGCGGCAACCCATGTCACGGGATAAGCTAATGAATCAGGCGCGAGGCCGCGACTACAGTGCGCTCGAACGCAGTATTGACGTACAAGTATCACGGTTGCGCCGTATGCTAGAAGCCGACCCTGCGAATCCACGATACATTCAGACCGTTTGGGGGCTTGGTTACGTGTTTGTCCCCGACGAAAAGTCTGAGTCCAAATAGCGGCTCTCAGAATGCGGCTCTTTCCTCGCTCAGCGTTTGCCCGCACCATGGCGTTGATCGCCGTGCTGCTGTTAGTGAACCAAGTGGTGTCTTACATCATGATTGGGTTGTATGTGGTGAAACCAAGCATGCAGCAAATTAGCAGTGTGGTGGCACGTCAAGTGGAAGGGATTCTAGCGCTGGACCAATGGCTGGTAGAGGAAGATATTCCATTAGAGCAGCGCCAACGCTTGGTGGAGAGCTATACCGAGGCAACCGGGGTGGAAGGGATCGCAGAGAGTCAAGCGGCGCACTTTGGCTTGCATGAGGCAACCACCTATAACTTCTTATCCGCCCAGCTAAGTGAATTACTGCAAGCACGTACGGAAGTTCGAATTTCCCAAGGGAGTCACTATCGGGTGTGGCTACGCACCGAAAACTTACCCGGGTATTGGTTGGTATTTAACTTGGATAGTTTCGATGAAGCGCGGTTTTCCCCTTTATTGTTCTATCTGATTATTATTGGCAGCTTGAGTGTGATTGGTGGCATGATTTTTACCAATTGGCAAAATCGGCCGTTGAAAGCGTTAGAAGCCGCTGCCCAGCAAATAGGTCAAGGCGATTATCCTGCGCCTTTAAGTGAACGCGGTTCGAGTGAAATTATTGCGGTGACGCAAGCGTTTAACCAGATGGTGCAAGGGGTTAAACAACTTGAACAAGACCGAGCATTACTCATGGCGGGGATTAGTCATGATTTGCGAACCCCTCTGACGCGGATCCGTTTGGCAACAGAAATGATGCCCGAAAGTGAGGATTACTTGGCCGAAGGGATCATTGGTGACATTGATGATATGAATGCCATTATTGATCAGTTTATTGACTATGTGCGAATCGATACGGATGCGGACCACGAGCAGAACAACCTCAACTATATTGTTGAAGATGTGGTCGCTCATGTGCCCGATTCGTGGCATACGAAAATAGAAGTGCAGTACCAGCCCGTGCCAAATATTGGGGTGCGTGAAGTATCCATCAAACGTGTCTTGTTGAACTTGCTGGAGAACGCCGAACGCTATGGGCGAGAGCGGGTGTTGGTCGAAACAGGCCATGATGAGGAGCGGGATGCCGTGTGGCTAAAAGTGAGTGACGATGGCCCCGGCATTCCCGCGAATCAGGTAGAGTACTTACTGCAACCTTTCACGCAAGGTGACAAGGCCCGTTCAACGAAAGGCTCAGGGTTAGGGTTAACCATTGTCAAACGTTTGGTGGAGCGGCATCAAGGCCGTGTGCTATTTGGCATTAGCCCCCGTCTAGGGGGCTTAATGGTGCGGGTTGAATTGCCGGTGCAGCGCCGCACTCACCAATAATGAATGCGATTCAGCCCATTCAGTGCAGCAACACGATAGGCTTCAGCCATGGTCGGATAGTTGAAGGTGGTGGTGACAAAGTACTTAATGGTATTGCCCCCGTTCTTCTGCTCCATGATTGCTTGCCCAATGTGAATAATCTCTGCCGCCCGCTCACCAAAGCAATGGATTCCAAGCACTTCAAGGGTTTCTCGGTGAAAGAGAAGTTTTAAACTACCGACCGTCGTGTTGGAAATTTGCGCCCGTGCCAGGTGTTGGAATTGAGCCCGGCCGACTTCATAAGGAATTTTCTGAGCAGTTAACTCTTCCTCTGTTTTACCCACTGAGCTAATTTCTGGAATGGTGTAAATACCGGTCGGAATATCACTAATCAGCCGTTCTTCACACTCACCATCAATCATCGCGCTGGCGCAGATACGGCCTTGGTCATAGGCTGCGCTGGCTAAGGATGGGTAGCCAATAATGTCACCCACGGCATAGATGGTATCAACCGCGGTTTGATAGTTTTTATTGACCTCCAATTGGCCGCGATGATTAGGTTGTAGCCCAACATTCGCTAACTCCAGCTCTTCGACGTTGCCAGAGCGGCCGTTGGCGTACAATAGGCAATCGGCATCAATCCGTTTCCCCGAATGGGTGAACAGCGTCACGCCGTCGTCATGCCCGATGATGCGCTCATATTCTTCATGGTGACGGATCACGACCCCACTGTTGCGCAGATGGTAACTCAAGGCGTCGGAGATTTCGGCATCCAGAAAACTTAACAGCCGATCTCGGGTGTTAATCAGGTCAACTTTGACTCCTAAGCCGCGGAATATGCTGGCATATTCACAGCCAATGACGCCGGCCCCGTAAATGATGATACTTTTAGGCTCATGCACTAAGTCTAAGACCGTATCAGAGTCATAAATACGGGGATGATTGAAATCGACATCCGCTGGCCGATAGGGGCGAGAACCCGTGGCAATGAGAATTTGTTTGCAATGGATGGATTCGACGGTTTGATCCGGAAGGGTCACCGTCACCCGGTTTTTATCTGCGATGGCAGCGGTGCCATAGACGATGGCCACGCCGTTTCGATCATAAAAGCTGGTCCGTAGACGGACTTGTTTGCGGATCACCCCTTGGGCATGTTTTAAGATTTCCGCAAAGGTTAAGCGTCGCTGAATGCGTTCTGCCGCAAATAGAGGGTTTGCATTGTATTCAATGAGTCGACTCACGGAATGGCGCAGCGCTTTCGAAGGAATGGTCCCCCAGTGTGTGCAGCCGCCTCCAATGGAGTCGTGTTTTTCAACCATGACAACCTTGCGCCCACTTTTGGCTAATTGCATGGCTGCGCCTTCACCCCCTGGGCCACTGCCAATAACGACGACATCACATTGGCGATCGCTGATGCTCATTCAGAACTCCTCATGGTTGTACCTACGACTTCTTTCCCGTTATAGTAACGAAAAGCCAGTGTACTTAGCCAGTAATATGGGATTCTTATGTCTAATAAACCCATTCCTGAGATTTTGGCACGTCATGTTGTTGCGCAAAGTCGTCTGTTACGGATTGAAGCGGTCGATTTGAAGTTTAGCAATGGGGTGGAACGCCAATTTGAACGTTTAGCAGGTAGCGGCCGCGGGGCAGTGATGGTGGTCCCGTTTCTTGACGACGATACCCTGATTTTAATCCGTGAATATGCCGCCGGCCTGCATAATTACCAGTTGGGCTTCCCGAAGGGGTTGATTGATCCCAATGAGACGCCCGAGCAAGCGGCCAATCGTGAGTTAAAAGAAGAAATTGGCTATGGGGCACGGCAGTTGATCCCGTTAAAAAGTGTAACCATGGCGCCTCAATTTTTTGCTGCGACCATGCATATCTTTATGGCCCGTGACTTGTACCAAGAGTCATTGCCTGGGGATGAACCAGAACCGTTAGAAAAAGTTCTTTGGTCCATTCACGAGAGCGAAGAATTAATGAACCAACATGATTTTACCGAGGCACGAAGCATTGCTGCGTTACTCCTTACTTTGCGAGAGCTAAATCAGTGACGGAAGCTGGTTCGACAGACCTTTTACATCACTGGCTGACGGGGGCCGCCGCCGTTGCCAAGCAGGCTGGTCAGCTCATTTTAGAGCTGTACGAAGAACAAGCCTTCGAAACCTACCATAAAGACGATGAATCGCCAGTGACCAGTGTGGACTTTGCGGCCAATCGTTTAATTGTCGATGGATTGGCGGCGTTAACGCCAACCATTCCAATTTTGTCGGAAGAGGGCTCCCATTTAGCGTTTGCAGAACGGCAACAGTGGCCCCGCTATTGGATTGTTGACCCGTTGGATGGCACGCAGGAGTTCATTGCTCGCAGTGGTGATTTTGGAGTGATCATTGCACTGATTGAGAATCATCAGCCCGTGTTGGGAATTATTTATTGGCCACCCGGGGATGTGCTTTACACGGCCCAGCGGGGGCGAGGGGCTTTTCGAACGGATCGCTTTGGCAGTCGTCAAATTCATGTGCGCCAATTAGTGGATCCCCAGCACGATGTGTTGACCTTAGCCGTTAGTCGGCGTCAACCGCGCGAGCGCGTGCTAATGCGAATGAATCAAAAGCGCTCGGTTCAATTGATTCATGCGGGCAGCTGCTCACTGAAAGCGTGCATGATTGCCGAAGGGCGAGCAGATTGTTTTTTACGGGTGGGGCCAACCGGAGAGTGGGATACTGCGGCAGCTGAAGTGATTGTCGCTGAGGCCGGTGGCACCATTGTCAGTGAGCATTTTACGCCGCTTACTTATAATCGAAGCGAGCACCTTGGTAACCCCAATTTCCTAGTGCTTGGTGACCCTGCCGTCCCCTGGAAGCAAGTGTTTACTTACCATCTAGAGGCTGATCAGCGGGCATAATATTGACGGTTTCATATAACTCGGACCAAACCAGAATGGCCGTTCCGGCGACTAATTGCGCCCGCACATCTGCCACTTTTTCAGCGAGTGACTTTTCTTCATCACCGTAGTCGGTGCCTTCGCGCAAGACGAAGGCTTCGATAATGTTAGTGAGTGTGCTCGGGTCGAGTTGTTGCCATGGAATCATCATAAATTAAGAGCCTCCTGCAGCGCCTCTTCCGCTGCCATCCATTCATCTTCGGCAATGGCTAACTGGGCCTGCGCCTTGGCTTGTTGTTGCAATATGTCCGTTAATTCGGCTTTATGTTCAGTTTCGTATAATCGCGTATCGGCAAGCCGTTCGTTCAGTTCGGCGAGCCGCGATTCTGCTGTTTGCAGCTGCTGCTCTGCCTTTTTAACCCGATCTTTTAATGGCTTAAGTGCCTGCCGTCGTTCTGCCGCATCACGTTTCTCATCTTTGCGGCTTGGCTTGGCGCGTGCTGTATCGTTGGTGTTTTCTGCCGCCGGGCTTTGTTGCTTTAACCAATCATGATAAGCATCCAAATCGCCCGCAAAGGGTTCCACCCGCTGATTCGCCACCAAATAAAACTCATCCACCGTGGTCCTTAACAGGTGACGGTCGTGCGACACAATAACCATTGCCCCGGTAAACTCCTGCAGGGCATAGACCAAGGCTTCGCGCATGCTGTTATCCAAGTGGTTGGTTGGCTCATCCAGCAAGAGCAAATTAGGCCGTTGATAAACAATCAGAGCCAACACTAAACGAGCTTTTTCACCACCGGACATTGGGCCGACCAAGCGCGTCGCATCATCACCACGAAATCCAAAGCCGCCTAGGTAATCACGGAGTTGTTGCTCCGTTGCTTGCTGATCGAGACGTTGGAGATGTAACAATGGGGTGGCATCAACTTGCAGAGTTTCGAGCTGATGCTGAGCAAAATATCCCAATTTCACAGCTGGATTAATTGCTGCAACCCCCGCTTGTGGCTGCAGCTCACCTGCTAGCAGTTTGACGAGGGTTGATTTGCCCGCCCCATTGCGCCCTAGGAGTCCAATGCGGCTGCCAGGAACCAGATTGAATTGGATTTTTTCCAACACCACGGTGTCCCCATAGCCGATTTGAACCTGCTCTAGGGTAAGCAGCGGGTTGGGCAGTTGCTCTGGGGGCTTAAATGAAAACTCAAAATGACTGGCGGCCCGCAAAGGCGCGCTGGCTTGCAAGCGTTCAAGGGCTTTAATGCGGCTTTGCGCTTGCTTGGCTTTACTGGCTTTGTAGCGAAAGCGGTCGATAAAGCTTTGTAAATGCTTTCGTTGTGCTTGCTCTTTATCAAATTGTGCTTGCTGCTGAGCGAGTTGTTCTGCTTGTTGTTGCTCAAAACTACTGTAGTTACCGGTATAGCTGGTGGCGCGTTGCTGATCAATATGAATGATTTGTTGAACTGTGGCGTCTAAAAAGTCACGGTCGTGCGAAATAATGATCAAGGTTCCGGGGAAGCGCTGTAGCCATTCTTCAAGCCAGAAGATTGCGTCAATATCTAAGTGGTTCGTTGGTTCGTCCAGTAACAACAAATCGGCGCGGGCAATTAAGGCTTGAGCCAGGTTGAGGCGCATCCGCCAGCCCCCAGAAAAGGCTTTGACTGGCGTGTGAATTTGGTCTGGCTGGAACCCTAGCCCTGCTAATAGCGATGCGGCGCGAGCAGGGGCATCGTACCCCCCAATGGTGGCGAGCTGATCATGGCATTGGCCAATGGCAAGGCCATCGTGATCACGTTCAGCTTGCGCCAAGCGTTGTTCAATCTGGCGTAATTCCTGATCTCCGTCTAACACATAATCCAGAGCGGATTGGTCAAGCGCGGGTGTTTCTTGCTTTACACTTGCAATGCGCCACCCTTTGGGCACCTCACAATCGCCTTTATCAAGGCTTAATTCACCCCGTAACAAGGCAAATAAGGATGACTTACCGGTTCCGTTACGGCCAATCAAGCCGACGTGGTGGCCAGGGAACAGAGTAAATGAGGCATCTTCGAGCAATAGTTTGCCGCCGCGCATTAAGCTAGCCGCGCGAATCGTTATCATGATGTGTCCTAACTTGGGTTCAACTGATTTTTCTGCGACAATTATACCTGATAGCCACAGAGGTGAATATGACTCAAACACGGAAACGATTTATTGCAGGTGCTGAGTGTCCCGCGTGTCATCTGGAAGACACGCTGATGTTGACAGTTACAGGGGAACAGGAAGAAGTTCACTGTGTGCAATGCGGACATCAGTTTTCTGAGCGTGGGGCAAAACCCGCAGCGACGACCACCAATTCGGAGCAACCCGGCTTAATTGGTATTTTTAAACCTGATTAAGGCTCGCCTCTTATTCAATAAAGGACACACCATGAGAACATCGCACTATCCAATCGGAACCCCTGGGCAGCCATGGGGAGCTGAAGAAAAGCAACAATGGCTGGAGCAACAACAGATTAAACGCTCATACTTTGATGAGGTTGTCAGTAAAATCAATCGGTTGCATGAGCAATTTGATGTTGAACAGTATGGTGTGCTGGATTACCCGGCCAATACCTATCCGGTCTTTATTCTTCGTTCTACTCAGTGGGATGCGAACCGCCCGACGGTACTGGTTACTGGTGGGGTTCACGGTTATGAAACATCTGGAGTGCATGGTGCCTTAGCATTCGCTGAACGTCATGTTCCTCATTATCGGCAGTGGTTTAATTTTGTGATTGTGCCCTGCTTAAGCCCTTGGGGTTATGAAACGGTCAATCGCTGGAACCCTTATGCGATTGACCCAAATCGGTCATTTTATGCCAATAGCCCAGCAGCAGAATGCGCATTGTTGATGAGCTACTTAGAGCGCCATGAATTCAGCTTTATCATGCATATCGACTTGCATGAAACCACGGACACCGATAACTCAGAGTTTCGTCCCGCATTGGCAGCACGAGAGGGCACGGTGAATACCAACTGGAACATTCCGGATGGGTTTTATACTGTTGGGAGTTCGGAAAAGCCAACGCCTGAATTTCAGCGAGCAGTGATAGAAGCAGTTCGTCAAGTGACCCATATTGCGCCTCCTGATGAAGCTGGCCAAATTATTGGAGCACCGGTAGAGCAAGAGGGTGTGATTCATTATGCTGGCCGCAAGTTAGGGCTCTGTATGGGAATGACCGATGCACCTTATGTGACCACCACGGAAGTTTATCCGGATAGCGCTAAAACCTCGCCGGAAGAATGCATTGAAGCGCAGGTCGCAGCAGTGCTCGGCGGTTTAAACTACATTCTTCAAAATGAGTTGGGGCAGGCTGTTACCAATTAACCCGAAGGCCAATGAGTGATGCCAGCAACGCTCAATCGAAAGGTGTACACCACCGCCCAAATTCGCGCGGCGGAACAACAGGCAGTGACCCATCTCAAGGTGAGTTTAAGCCAGTTAATGCAGCGCGCGGCACACGCCTGTCTACAACGCTTGCAAGCGCAACAACCCGCTCCCGCGCGGGTCGTGGTCCTTTGTGGGCCGGGGAATAATGGTGGCGATGGTTGGGTGCTGGCGCGGCTCGCGCAGCAAGCCGGTTACCAAGTGCAAGTGTTTGCCGTCACGCCACGCTCCGACTTGGCTCAGCTAGCGGCGCAAGCTTGGCATGATAGTGGTGGAATCTCACACCCGCTGGCCGCATTCAACCCGACCCACCGCGAACAGAGTGACGTGGTGGTGGATGCCGTGTTTGGGAGCGGTTTGAATCGCTCCGTTACCGAGCAATTTGCCGATTGCATTGCCGTGCTGAATACCCAGCCACGACGTTGTTGGGTGTTGAGTATTGATATCCCCAGTGGGCTTAATAGTGATACGGGACGGCCTTGCCCCATCGCGGTTCGGGCCGATTGGACGGTCAGCTTCATTGCCTTAACGCTAGGGCTGGTGACCGGACAAGCCGCTCATTATTGTGGGCATATCGAACTGGCCGAGCTGGGAATTGCATCGTGCCTCCGGTCACAGCAACCGGTGTTAGAGGTGATCGATGCATCAACAGTAGTCCACTCGCTGCCTGCTCGTGCGAAAACTGCTCACAAAGGTGACTTTGGCCATGTGGTAGTGATTGGTGGCGGTCCGGGCATGAGCGGCGCTGCCATATTAGCGGGGCAAGCCGTATTACGCTGTGGTGCTGGGAAAGTGTCCATTGCGTGTCACCCCACCAGCCAGCTAGCTATCGCCGCTGCCCAACCCGAGTTCATGGTGCACGCTGTCACTGACAGTGTTAGTCTATTGTTAAGCAAGGCCGATGTCGTTGTTATCGGACCCGGTTTGGGGCAATCTGAGTGGGCGCAGCAGCTAGTCATCGCAGTGGCAGATTGGGACGGGACGGTGGTGTGGGATGCCGACGGCCTGAACCTCTTGGCAGCATTGGCGTTGTTGAAGCCAGCCAATAGTGAATGGGTCATGACACCTCACCCCGGAGAGGCGGGGCGCTTGTTAGGGACGAGTACTGCGGCAGTTGAGCAGGACCGTTGGCACGCCTTAACTCAAATTTGTCAGAACTTTCAGGCGCATGCGCTACTCAAAGGGGCAGGAACCTTAGTTCAATCAGTGACGCATCCCACGGGATGGGTCTGTCGCCGTGGGTCCCCGGCATTAGCAACGGGTGGTAGTGGTGACGTACTCAGTGGCGTGGTGGCAGCTTTATTGGCCCAACGATTACCGATTCCAGATGCCTTGGTTACTGCGGTGTGGTTGCATGCGGTGGCCGGGGAATTGGCAAGTTGTGATGGCGAGCGTGGGACGATAGCCAGTGATCTTCTCCTACCGCTCCGGCAATTGAGCAACCCAGCTCAATGGTCCGCTGAAATTCGTTCCGTAATCAACATAGAAGACGTATGCAAAAAACCACTTATTTAGCGGATGAAGCCGCCTTACTTTCCTTAGCAAGCCGCTTAGCACAAAACGTGACTCGTTATCACGATAGGTTGAGTGCACCGGGCCTGACTATCTATTTGTTGGGGGATTTAGGGGCGGGCAAGACCACCTTTAGTCGAGGTTTTATCCAACAGCTCGGGCATCAAGGTCATGTGAAAAGCCCCACCTATACCCTGGTGGAAACTTATGAACTTCCCCCGTGGACAGTTCATCACTTTGATTTATATCGGCTTGCTGATGCAGAAGAACTTGAATTTATGGGCATCCGTGATTACCTTGGATCCGATCGAATCGTTTTAGCAGAATGGCCCCAACGCGGTGAGGGCTATTTACCATCACCGGATTTAACGATAACGATTGATTATGTCGATACGGCACGGTCAATCACTATCAATGCGCTAACAGAACGAGGCCGAGTATTGCTCGATACCATCGAATGCGAAACGTTGTCATAAAAATAGCTTTATTGTGCGTGCTATGGTGTGGTGCAACCCATGCCAACCAAATTGAAAATGTACGGATCTGGCCTGCGCCTGAAAATACGCGGGTGGTATTCGACCTGCGTGATACTCCAGATTATAGCTATTTTACGATTTACGATACCAAGCCTTATCGACTGGTCATTGATTTTAATCACACCAAACTGGGGACTGATTTATCAAAAATCAGTAATGAATCGTTATTGATTCATAAGATCCGCACCAGTACCCCCAAAAACGCCAATTCGACCCGAATTGTGTTAGAGCTGAGCGATAAAATTGAAGCAACGGTATTTCCGTTGGCTGCCAATGATCGTTATGGTGAACGCTTGGTGCTGGATTTGCCGGGACGTTCCATTGAGCGCCGAACCCAAGCGTTGACAGTTGAACAGCTTAAAGAGCGTAAGGTGACGGTCGCGATAGATGCAGGTCACGGTGGCGATGATCCGGGCTCCATTGGGCCTCGCGGTACCTATGAAAAGCACGTTGTGCTAAAAATCGCTAAGGCATTAGCAGACATTATTAACCAAGACAGTGCCATGCAAGCGTATCTGATTCGTTCGGGTGACTATTATGTCGGATTAAAAGAACGAACCCGTAAAGCCGAAGAAATTAAAGCAGACTTGTTGGTTTCTATTCATGCGGACGCGTTCACCTCACCGCAGCCGCGTGGGGCGTCCGTGTGGGTGCTATCGACCCGCCGCGCCAATAACGAAATGGGCCGCTTATTGGAGGATAAAGAGCGGTTATCGGATGTTCTCGGTGGAGTGGACATGACGGTGGGTGAAGATGACACCTACGGCTACATTAGTAAAACGTTTCTGGATTTAAGCATGGGGCATGCCATGAGTACGGGGTACGAAATGGCTAAGGAAGTCATTGCCGAAATGAAGCAAGTGGCGCATATGCATAAGCATGAGCCGCAGCACGCCAGTTTAGCCGTGCTCACATCAGGCAATGTGCCGTCGATGCTGATCGAAACGGGCTTTATTTCGAATCCTCAAGAAGAACAGCTATTACTGACGAATAAGCATCAACAGCAGCTGGCGCGTGCTATGTATCAAGGAATTCGCAACTATTTCCAGCGCCGCCCGCCCGATGGTACCTTGTTCGCTACCCAACGTAGCAGTACTCATATCGTGCGCTCAGGAGAATCGCTTTCGGTGTTGGCGCAACGGTATAATACCACCGTGAAGGCCATTAAAGAGCGCAATGGACTCACGAGTAATGTGTTGCACGTCGGGCAAAAGCTCGAAATTCCATCATCGTAATTTGTAAATTAGGTTGCCTTTATGCCCATACAATTGCTGCCGATTAGTCTGGCAAACCAGATTGCGGCAGGCGAAGTCATTGAGCGGCCTGCATCGGTTGTCAAAGAGCTCGTAGAAAATTGTCTCGATGCGGGTGCGACTCATATCGTGGTCGACATCGAACAAGGGGGACGGCGTCGGATTCGGGTACGTGACAATGGTATCGGAATTCCTAAAGCCGAGTTACCGCTTGCGTTGAGTCGCCATGCCACCAGTAAAATTAGTTCCTTGGCAGATTTAGAAGCCATTCAAAGTTTAGGGTTTCGGGGCGAGGCCTTAGCCAGTATTAGCTCGGTAGCGCGGCTAACGTTGACCTCCGCCACTGCGGAACAAACCGATGCCTGGCAAGTGTGGGTTGAAGGACGTGATATGGTTGCGGAGCTGGCGCCCGCTAGTCATCCGCAAGGCACCACGGTGGATGTGCAAGATTTATTCTTTAATACGCCGGCACGGCGTAAGTTTTTGCGCACGGACAAAACCGAATTCAACCATATTGATGAAGTGCTGCGTCGGATCGCCTTGGCCCGCTACGATGTTCGGTTTCAGCTGCACCATAACGATAAGTTAGTACGTCAATATACGGCCGTCGAGCAACCCGAAGATTATCTAAAGCGTGTCGCCCAAGTTTGCGGCACTCCATTTAGCCAAGAAGCGATTAGCGTTGAAAGTGAATCGGGCGCAGTGCGATTGTGGGGCTGGATTGCACCTGCAGCAGCCTGTCGTCATCAGGCGGATGTGCAATATTTTTATGTGAATGGCCGCATGATGCGGGATCGGTTATTGGGGCATGCGGTACGACAAGCCTATACGGATACCTTGCCCGAGGATCGGGTGCCAACATACGTTCTTTATTTAGAGTTGCCGCCTCAGGACGTTGATGTGAACGTGCATCCCGCCAAGCATGAGGTGCGCTTTCACCAAGCTCGGCTGATCCACGACTTTGTATTGCATGCAACCCGTCAAGTTCTCACTGCCCATGCGCCGCAACCTGCTGACACGGTTACGGTCTCGCGCAGCGAGCATGGCTATACCGCCAGTCACGCTGCTTTGACGGCCCAGGTGCAGGAGCTCACGCCCCGCCATCGGCAGGTGTTCCCGGATCGCCCGGCGGTGGACCTCACCGCGTTGAGCGAGTTAACCCGCTTATTGAACCGCACTGGCGACGCGAGCGGGCAAACAACGGCTTCGGCTCAAGTTCTGGCTGTGGTTGAACAGCGCTTCGCCTTGGTCAACGATGATCGTAAGGGATTGGGGTTGCTTGACTTGCAGCGAGTTCAACTGCGTGATTTAAGTCAGCGTATTGGGCAACAATTGACGTTGGGGTTAGCGGGGCAGCCGTTATTAATCCCGCTTAAACTGACCGATTCCGACGTGGTTCAAACCATGCGGGCGTGTGCCCCGAAACAACTTGCGTTGCTTGGGGTACGTTATGAATTACAGGGCCAGTCCGTGATTATTTTTGATGTTCCTTCGGCGTTACGACAATCCGATATCGCCAGTGTGTTGCCCCAGTTATTGGCGTTACGCGATCAGCCTGAACAATTGGCAACTTGGTTGGCGCAGCATCAGGTGCAAACCCATTACTCGCTGACGCAAGCAGAACATTGGCTGGCGCACAGCCAGGGCGGCCAAGATACCGCCTGGATACCTTTACCGTTACCCCCGTTACCGGAGCCCTTACGATGAGTGAGCCTTTTGTTATTTGTCTGTATGGGCCAACCGCGGCCGGGAAAACAGGGTTGGCGATGGCGCTTGCAGAGCAGCTGCCATGCGACATTATTTCGGTTGATTCTGCCTTAATCTATCGTGGCATGGATATTGGCACGGCAAAGCCCACTGCCGCAGAGTTAGCCCAGGCGCCTCACCGATTGATTGATATTTGTGACCCTGCCGAAAGCTATTCTGCTGCGCAGTTCGCTGCCGATGCTCGCGCTGCGATTGACGATATTATCGCGCAGGGGCGGATCCCGCTGTTGGTGGGCGGTACCATGCTGTACTTCAAAGCGTTATTGGAAGGCATGTCCTATTTACCCGAGGCAGATCCTCAGTTGCGGGAGCAATTACAACAGCGACTGCAAGAGGAGGGCTCGGCCGCCCTCCACCGTGAGTTGCAGCAATGTGATCCTGACAGTGCGCAGCGCATTCATCCCAATGATCCGCAACGCATCTTGCGTGCCTTAGAAGTTTTCGCTTTAACTGGCCTACCATTAACCGTCTTGACGGAGGAGCGGCATGGGGCCTTGCCTTATCCGCTCGTACAAATTGCCGTAGCACCGCCCGATCGAGCCGTGTTACATGAGCGGATAGAGCAGCGTTTTCGCCAAATGCTCGACCAAGGTTTAATAGCAGAAGTGAGCCAGTTGCGGTTACGCTCCGATTTGCATTTGGACCTGCCGTCCATGCGTTGTGTTGGCTACCGGCAGGTTTGGCAATACTTGGATGGCGAGCTGAGTTATGAAGAAATGGTTGATCGTGGAATTTTTGCAACTCGGCAGTTGGCCAAGCGCCAACTGACTTGGTTGCGTAAATGGCCAAATGTTCACTGGCTTGACAGTGATGCGGCGGATTTAGTGGAGCAGGCATTACGTCTTTGCCGACAGCCTGCCCAAATCTTTACACAAAGCAACCTTGAAAAGTAAAACTTGCACCTTATATTCAGTATAACTGAAATAAACATGAACAAGCTTTGAAATTCATAGAATTCAACTATATTTAAGTGGCTAGCAGGGGTAATTAAATCTTGAGAGCTAGGCACCAACAATAACAAAAAAGGAATATCATTATGGCTAAGGGGCAAACATTACAAGACCCGTTTTTGAATGCGCTTCGGCGTGAGCGTGTGCCGGTGTCAATTTACCTCGTGAATGGAATAAAATTACAAGGCCAAATTGAATCATTTGATCAGTTCGTGATTTTGTTAAAAAATACCGTCAGCCAAATGGTATATAAGCATGCCATTTCAACGGTTGTCCCAGCGCGGATTCCGCAAAACTATTTGCCGCTGGGCGGCGATAATGAAGAGTCGATTGATTAACCTCAACGAGTAGGAGCAGCGATAGCTTGTTTGATAGATTTGAAAGTGGTGAGCGGGCTATCCTGGTCCATGTTGATTTTCCTGCGGAAATCGATCGTGAAGATTTGTCTGAATTGAAGCTATTGGTGGCATCTGCTGGGGTTGAAACCCTAGCGGTTGTCACAGCTGCACGCAGCACACCAAGTTCTCGTTATTTTGTCGGTTCAGGGAAAGCAGAAGAAATTGCCGATCATGTGCGGTTGTTTGACGCCAATGTGGTGATTTTTAACCATAGCTTGACTCCCACCCAAGAACGAAACCTCGAAAAATTATGTCAGTGCCGTGTGTTGGACCGCACTGGCCTCATTCTTGATATTTTTGCGCAACGAGCGCGCACCCACGAGGGTAAGTTACAAGTTGAGCTCGCCCAACTCCGCCATATTTCAACCCGCTTGGTACGTGGTTGGACGCACTTAGAACGCCAAAAAGGTGGGATCGGTTTACGGGGTCCGGGTGAAACTCAGTTGGAGACAGACCGACGGTTAATTCGGGCGCGGATTAAATATATTTTATCGCGGCTCGAAAAAGTCGAAAAACAACGGGAGCAAGGTCGCCGTGCACGGCAACGGGCAGAAATTCCAACGGTGTCATTAGTCGGCTATACCAACGCCGGAAAATCAACCTTGTTTAACCAACTGACGGAAGCTGAGGTGTATGCGGCGGACCAGTTGTTTGCCACCCTTGACCCAACCCTACGCAAATTGAATCTGCCAGATGTTGGCCCCATTGTCTTCGCGGATACCGTTGGATTTATTCGGCATCTGCCGCACGAATTAGTCGCGGCTTTTAAAGCGACCTTACAAGAAACGCTTGAAGCCGATCTCTTGTTACACGTGATTGATGTTGCCGATGATCGCCAAGCAGAAAATATTCATCAGGTGCAAGAAGTCTTGCAGGAGATTGGTGCCGATGAAATTCCTCAATTACTCATTTGCAATAAAATTGATAAACTGGTTGATATTGAACCTCGAATTGACACCGACGATGAAGGCATGCCGAGCCGTGTTTGGCTCTCTGCGCAGACCGGCGCTGGTATCGATTTGTTACAAGAAGCCTTAGTGCAACGCTTGCGTCCTCGCATGGTTAGCGTATCCTTACGGATTCCGCCGTCGATGGGAAAACTGCGCGGCAAGCTTTATGCGATGAAAAGTGTCACTGGGGAACAAACTTGTGAAGACGGGCAAATGGCCCTGCAAGTACGTATGTCAGCAGTAGATTGGCAACGTCTGACGAAGCAAGTCGCTGAAGAATATGGCGATAACTTACAAGGCTTTGTAGAATAGACGCTAAAGCATGTCAATGACGGCAACAGAATACAATAAACTTTGACCCAGAACTGGAGTGTTAAATGGCCTGGAATCAACCGGGAAGCGGTAATAATGACCGTGATCCATGGAAAAACCAAGGCGGCCGTGAACAAGGTCCGCCTGATTTAGATGAAGCAATCCGTAACTTACTCGGCAAGCTAGGGCTTGGCGGGAATAAGGGACAAGGTAACAACAGCGGTGGTAAATCATCACGTGGCATGGGCGTCATTCTTGTCCTAGCAGTGGTGATTTGGTTTATTGCTGGCTTCTATACGGTGAAAGAAGCTGAGCGTGGCGTGGTGTTACGGTTTGGCGAATATCACGACTTGGTAGAGTCCGGATTACATTGGCGGCCATTCTTTGTGGATACCGTCGAAACGGTTGACGTGAGCAACGTGAAGCAATTCCAATCAGAAGGCTTCATGCTCACACAAGACGAAAACGTTGTGCATGTTGAGTTAGACGTACAGTATCGTATCGTGAATCCACGTGATTATTTATACGCGGTGGAAACGGCTGACCGTAGTTTAGCGCAGGCTACTGACAGCGCGTTGCGCTATGTGGTTGGTCATACAACCATGGATGAAGTTCTGACAGTAGGCCGTGAAAGCGTCCGGCAAAATACGTTGGAATTACTTGAAACCATCATTATGCCTTATCAATTAGGGATTCAAGTGGTTGACGTTAACTTGCTCCCAGCTCGTCCACCAGAAGCAGTGAAAGAAGCGTTCGATGACGCGATTGCAGCGCAAGAAGACGAACAGCGTTTCATTCGTGAAGCTGAGGCTTATGCCCGCGAAATTGAACCACTTGCACGTGGTCAGGTACAACGTATTTTACAAGAAGCTCAAGCCTATCGTGAGCAAACCGTCTTACGTGCCCAGGGTGAAGTAGCGCGCTTTGAAGAATTGTTACCACAATATAAAGCGGCAGCAACGGTGACACGTGAGCGGTTGTATTTAGAAACGCTGGAAAAAATCTATGCCAATAACGCCAAGGTGTTAGTGGATGTCGATGGCAGCAGCAATATGCTGTATTTACCGCTGGACAAAATTCTAGAGCGACAACGGGCGGCGCACCCAGCACCACGTGAGGCACAAGGAACGAATTCAACACCGAATTCAAGCTCACCTGCCTCCACCAATACGCAACGCCCAACAAGTGTTCGTACGAGTGATCGCTTCAATGAAGGTCGGGGGTAATCGATGAGAAACTTCGTAGCAGTATTAGTGATTGTCGCGATTGTGCTAGGTCTTTCTTCTATCTTTGTGGTGAAAGAAGGGCAGCGCGCGATTGTGGTTCAATTTGGGAAGGTTTTGCGTGACGCTGAAACCGGTGCGCCAAAGGTGTATGCACCTGGCCTGCATTTCAAACTTCCTTTTATTGAAGAAGTGAAGCGACTCGACGCACGCATTAAGACCTTAGACGGTAACCCTGATCGTTTCGTGACCAGCGAGAAAAAAGACTTAATCGTTGACACTTATGTGAAATGGCGTATTTCAGACTTTGCCACTTACTACTTATCGACCAATGGCGGGAACCAAGCACAGGCTGAAGCACTGTTAACTCGTCGTATCGGGAGTGGTTTGCGGGCTGAGTTTGGTAACCGGACGATTAAAGAAATCGTTTCGGGCGAGCGTGATAGTTTAATGCGTGAAGCATTAATTCGCGGTGCGAATAGTGCACAAGAACTGGGCATCGAAGTTATCGACGTCCGAGTCATGCAAATCAACTTACCGGTGGAAGTCAGTCAGTCGATCTTCCAACGGATGCGAGCAGAGCGTCAAGCAGTGGCGATGGAGCACCGTTCAGAAGGTCGTGAGCAGGCCGAGTTTATTCGTGCTGATGTGGATGCGCGGGTTGCGGTCATGTTATCCGATGCGGAACGTGAATCACGGAAGTTACGTGGTGAAGGGGATGCTGAAGCAGCGGGTATCTATGCCAGTGCTTATAACAAAGATCCAGAGTTCTTCTCATTCTTGCGTAGTTTGCAAGCTTATGAGCGCAGCTTTGAATCAGGTAACGACGTTCTTGTATTGGATTCAAGCAGTGAGTTTTTCAAGTACTTAAATAAAGCAACGGCGAAATAACTGCTGCTGTTAGTCGTTCCAAATAATGATCGAAAAGGCGAGTGTGGTGACCATACTCGCCTTTTTTAATGCGCGCGAACCAAAGGCGAGTGGTAGTAAAGCAGGGGTAAGCAAGGTACATTAACGGCATCATATTAGAATAATAAATGAGCCTGAACACCATGATGAAATCATACAAACATGCCTATCAGGGCTTTTTTAGTCAGCACCCTGAAACCCTCCATTGTGCCCCTCACAGCCATCATTATTGGCCGGATTGCACCCGCGATGCGCAGTTAGCATATTGGGACGATAGTGCCAAAGGGGTGGATCATAAGTGGGATATCATCTTTGGTGAACGAGTGCCCGACGTGCAACAGCATCTCGCGCGTTTATTGAATCACCCGTATCCCGAGCAGTTTGTGTTTGCTAGTAATACCCATGAGTTGTTGTATCGCGTGTTCAGTAGCTTTCCGGTAACGCAGCCGCTGCGAGTGTTAAGCACCGACAGCGAGTTCCATAGTTTTGCACGGCAAATGAAGCGGTTGCAGGAGCGGCCTCAATTTGAACTCGTCACCATTCCAACCGAGCCTTTTGCAACGTTCCCAGAGCGCTGGCGGCTTGCGGTGGAGCAGGGCAGTTATGAAGTCATCTTTACCAGCCAAGTGTTTTACAATTCAGGGGTGCTTGCACCGCCGTTGGAACACTGGTTACCAGCGGTGCCGGACCACACCTTAGTGATGATTGATGGTTACCACGGGTGTGGGGCAATTCCGACGGATTTAAGCCAAGTGGCAGCGCGGGTGTTTTATCTTGCAGGTGGCTATAAGTACTTGCAGGCAGGTGAAGGCTGTTGCTTTATGGCGGTTCCGAAAAACTGCCAGCTTCGCCCCGAGTATACCGGGTGGTTTGCAGACTTCGCTAATCTTGCGAAGCCCCAACAAGCGCAAGTTGCGTATGCGAATGATGGCATGCGGTTTGCTGGCGCGACCATGGATTTCAGCGGCCTTTATCGCCTCCAAGCGGTGCTGCATTGGTGGCAGCAGGAAGGGCTGACGGTTTCCCGGATGCACGCTTATGTGCAGCAATTACAGCATGAATTCTTGCAAATCATCGATGAATTAGAGCATCCGTTGTTGCGAAGAGAGCGCTTACTTGCCCCTGATTTAGCCCAACATGGCCACTTTTTAACGTTCAAACTAGACCATGAGTCACAGGTCAGTGAGCTTGCGCAACAGCTTGCGGATACAGGGGTTGCGACTGATTATCGGGGTGACCGGTTGCGCTTTGGCTTTGCCATTTACCACGAGGCTGCCGACTATCAGCGAATCAAGAAAGCGCTGCGCTCGAATTAAACGGGCTATCGCCAAATTGAAATACCTGATAAAATCGCGCCTGTTTTTTCATCAGTAACAGCTGGTAGTGAGATCATGGGTAAAAATGTAGTAATTTTAGGTACGCAATGGGGTGACGAGGGCAAGGGCAAAATCGTTGATTTGCTCACCGACAAAGCATCGTTAGTGGTTCGTTATCAAGGTGGCCATAACGCAGGTCATACCCTTGTTATTGACGGTGAGAAAACCGTTTTACACCTGATTCCTTCCGGTATCTTGCGTGATAACGTCAAGTGCATGATTGGAAATGGCGTGGTGTTATCACCAGAAGCGCTGATGAAAGAGATTGAAATGCTCGAAGCGCGTGGTGTTCCGGTGCGTGAGCGCCTGCTGATCAGTGAAGCATGTCCGTTAATTCTTCCGTATCACGTGGCTATCGATCAAGCGCGTGAGAAAGCGCGCGGTGACAAAGCGATTGGCACCACCGGGCGTGGCATTGGGCCAGCTTACGAAGATAAAGTGGCACGCCGTGCATTGCGGGTTGGTGACTTATTCCACTTTGAGCGGTTTGAAGAAAAGCTGCGTGAAGTTGTGGCTTACTATAACTTCACCTTGGAACATTATTATCACGTCGAGCCCGTCGATGTTGAAGCGGTATTAGCCTACTGCCGTTCGATTGCTGAGCCGTTGCGTGCAATGGTTGCTGATATTCCAGCGTTGCTTGATAACGCTCGTAAAGAAGGGCAGGCCATTATGTTTGAAGGCGCACAAGGTACCTTATTGGATATCGACCACGGCACCTATCCTTATGTCACCTCGTCGAATACCACCGCTGGCGGAGTATCAACGGGTTCAGGCTTTGGTCCTTGTTATTTGGATTATGTGCTGGGGATTGTGAAAGCCTATACGACCCGCGTGGGCAGTGGCCCCTTCCCAACCGAGTTGGATTGTGACGTTGGTGAACACCTGGGGGTGAAAGGGCATGAATTTGGTGCCACCACAGGGCGTAAACGTCGTACCGGGTGGTTTGATGCTGTTGCGGCGCGTCGTGCCGTGCAAATTAACTCAATTAGTGGGTTCTGTTTAACGAAGCTGGACGTGTTAGATGGTCTGGATGAGTTAAAAATTTGTGTGGGCTATCGCCTGCCTAACGGCGATGTGGTGGATTATCCGCCAATGGCGGCAGAAGACTACGAAGTGGTCGAACCAGTTTATGAAACCATGCCTGGTTGGCAACAAAGTACGGTTGGAATTACCGAACATAAAGAATTGCCAACCACAGCGTTAGCATATATAAAGAGAATTGAAGTTTTGACTGGCGTGCCAGTGGACATTATTTCAACAGGCCCGGACCGCTCTGAGACCATTATTTTGCGTCATCCGTTCGCAAATTGACCAATCAGACGCAGAAAGGCAAAAAAATTAACTTTTCCTATTGCATCATTAAATTCGATACAATAGAATGCGCTCCACCTAACCGGGGTGCCGGCATAGCTCAGTTGGTAGAGCAACTGACTTGTAATCAGTAGGTCGGGAGTTCGACTCTCTCTGCCGGCACCAACTCAAATGATGAGTGGAGGGGTTCCCGAGCGGTCAAAGGGATCAGACTGTAAATCTGACGGCTCAGCCTTCGCAGGTTCAAATCCTGCCCCCTCCACCACTTTGCATTGTTCTGATGATGCGGTGAGTTCAGAATGGTTTGAGGTGGCCCGATTCAAGGCATGCGGGTATCGTATAATGGCTATTACCTCAGCCTTCCAAGCTGATGATGTGGGTTCGATTCCCACTACCCGCTCCAATAAACATGTCTCGTGCTGATATAGCTCAGTTGGTAGAGCGCACCCTTGGTAAGGGTGAGGTCGGCGGTTCAAATCCGCCTATCAGCACCATGTCACCGGCCTTTCTCTTCCCTTCGCATTTGAACTTCGGCATAATCCCCGGTTATACAATCTTTTGAAAAAAAATTGGTGTTCACCACCGTACGTTGTCCAAAATAGAGGCTGTCATGGCAAAAGAAAAATTTGAACGTTCCAAGCCGCACGTTAACGTTGGTACAATCGGCCACGTTGACCACGGTAAAACAACTCTGACCGCTGCGATCACCACAGTATTGGCGAAACACTACGGTGGTTCAGCGCAAGCTTTTGATCAAATCGACAAAGCGCCAGAAGAGAAAGCGCGTGGTATCACCATCGCGACTTCACACGTAGAGTATGACACTCCGTCACGTCACTACGCACACGTCGACTGCCCAGGGCACGCCGACTACGTTAAGAACATGATCACTGGTGCTGCGCAAATGGACGGCGGTATCTTGGTAGTTGCTTCAACTGACGGCCCAATGCCACAAACTCGTGAGCACATCTTGTTGTCACGTCAGGTTGGTGTTCCATACATCATCGTGTTCATGAACAAGTGTGACATGGTTGACGACGAAGAGTTGTTAGAATTGGTTGAGATGGAAATTCGTGAACTTCTTTCTGAGTACGACTTCCCAGGTGACGACACTCCGGTTATCCGTGGTTCAGCCCTGCGTGCGTTGGAAGGCGACGAGAAGTGGGAAGCGAAAATCATCGAATTGGCAGAAGCTTTGGATACATACATCCCAGAGCCAGAGCGTGACATTGATAAAGCGTTCATCATGCCAATCGAAGACGTATTCTCAATCTCAGGTCGTGGAACGGTAGTAACAGGCCGTGTTGAGCGTGGTATTGTCCGTACTGGTGACGAAGTTGAAATTGTTGGTATCAAAGAGACAACCAAGACCATCGTTACTGGTGTTGAGATGTTCCGTAAGTTGCTCGACGAAGGTCGTGCAGGTGAGAACATTGGTGCGTTGTTGCGTGGAACGAAGCGTGACGACATCCAACGTGGCCAAGTATTAGCGAAGCCAGGTTCAATCACTCCACACACTAAGTTTGAAGCAGAAGTGTACGTATTGACCAAAGAAGAAGGTGGCCGTCACACGCCATTCTTTAAAGGTTACCGTCCACAGTTCTACTTCCGTACTACTGACGTGACTGGTTCAGTCGAGCTGCCAGAAGGCGTAGAAATGGTTATGCCTGGTGACAACTTGAAGTTTGTTGTTGAGTTGATTCACCCAATCGCGATGGACGAAGGTTTACGCTTCGCGATTCGTGAAGGTGGCCGTACTGTAGGTGCAGGCGTAGTATCTAAAATCGTAGCTTAATGCGTAGCCCGGCGTTCTACGCCGGGTTGTTTTGAAAAGGGAGCTTCGGCTCCCTTTTTTGTTTTAGCGAGCAAAAAGCCTTATTCGTTATTCGAAAAAGCGAAACACCAAAGACGGCTAACGACTAACGAATAACGAGCATCGGCTTTAGTAAACGCTAAGACCAAGGCGGTTTGCCAATTCGCGAATCATAAACATGCCGCGCGCAGAGTTTCCGAAGCTGTTTAGCGGTGGGCTCCAAGCACTAATGACACCGTAGTCTGGAACAATGGCGATAATTCCGCCACCCACGCCACTTTTTGCCGGCAAGCCCACAGTAAAGGCAAATTGCCCCGACTGATCATACATGCCACTGGTACTCATTAGTGCATTAATACGTTGCGCATCACGATGTGAGGTGATTTGCTTGCCGCTGCGTGGGCATTGACCGCGGTTGGCTAAGAACGCCAAGCTGCTGGCGAGTTGTTCGGTATTCATAGTGAGTGCGCATTGCCAGAAGTAATGGTCGAGTACTTCTTCAACGTCTGACTCGATATTGTTAAAACTCTTCATCAAGTATGCAAGTGCAGCGTTGCGAGCGCCATGTTCACGTTCGGACTCATGAACGCGAGAATCGACGCACACCGCTTCACTGCCGCACAAACCCCGAACCATGCTCAGTAATGCCGATTTACTGGCTGAGTAATGGCTAACTAACACATCGCTGACTAAAATCGCGCCCGCGTTGATCATGGGGTTGCGCGGAATGCCTTTTTCCCATTCAAGCTGAACAATTGAATTAAAAGGCTGACCTGAGGGCTCCATCTGCACGCGTTCCCATAACGGGTCGCCAAGACGTTCCATCGCCAACATCAGCCCATAAATTTTAGAAATAGACTGAATGGAAAACGGTTTATTGCTATCGCCGACCGAGGTGACGTTGCCATCAAGCGTGGCAACCGTCAGCGCGCAGTAATCAGCTTTAACCTCTGCCAAGGCAGGAATGTAATCGGCGACTTTACCGTCATTCACAGTCATGGCCTGCTGCAGAATATCCTCTAGCAGTTGTTTGAGGTTGTCAGGGGCATGTATTGGTTGCCCGCCGCTGATTACATCGTGTGTCATGGGTTGAACTAATGACTCCTATTAAGCCTTATTGGCATTGCTCGATAACAGTGGTTTTAAGAAGCGCGCAGTATGTGAGCGCTCACATTTAACAATCTCCTCGGGGCTACCGGCGGTTAATATCTCACCGCCGCCTGAGCCACCCTCAGGACCAAGGTCGATAATCCAATCAGCAGTTTTGATGACATCGAGGTTGTGCTCAATGATCACGATGGTGTTGCCGTGATCACGTAAGCGATGGAGTACAGTGAGCAGTTGTTGAATATCATGGAAATGTAAGCCGGTCGTCGGTTCATCCAAAATATACAAGGTTTTACCGGTATCGCGTTTTGATAGTTCCCGCGCTAACTTCACACGCTGCGCTTCACCACCGGAAAGGGTAGTGGCAGATTGACCTAACCGAATGTAAGACAAACCAACATCAATTAACGTCTGTAGTTTCCGTGAAATAGCGGGGATGGCACTAAAGAATTCACGCGCATCCTCTACGGTCATATCCAGTACTTCGTGAATAGTTTTCCCTTTGTATTTAATCTCTAGGGTTTCCCGGTTGTAACGTTTGCCTTTACACACATCGCAGGGCACATAAACGTCAGGTAAGAAGTGCATTTCAACCTTGATCATGCCGTCGCCCTGACAGGCTTCACAACGCCCACCGCGCACGTTAAAGCTAAAGCGCCCCACTTTATATCCCCGTGAGCGTGCTTCTTCAGTGCCAGCGTAGAGCTCACGAATAGGCGTAAAAATTCCGGTGTAGGTGGCGGGGTTTGACCGAGGTGTGCGGCCAATGGGGCTTTGGTCAATATCCACTACCTTGTCTAAAAACTCCATACCTTCAATGGCGTCATAAGGCGCTGCTTCACTGCTGGTGGCGTTGTTCAATTCCCGATGCGCAATGGGGAATAGGGTATCGTTGATTAACGTTGATTTTCCTGAGCCTGACACACCGGTCACACAGGTCATCAGGCCAATGGGAATCTCAACGGTGACATTCTTCAGGTTGTTGCCCCGTGCGCCCATTAGCTTTAAAAACCGCTCATTGGGGAGGTTTCGCTCGGCGGGTATCTCAATGCGTTTGCGCCCAGATAAGTAGTCAGCGGTGAGCGAGTTCTCATTATTAAGAATCTCAGAATAATGGCCTTGAGCAATCACATGTCCGCCGTGCACCCCCGCACCAGGACCAATGTCAATTAGATGGTCTGCCGCGCGAATGGCATCTTCATCGTGTTCAACCACAATCACGGTATTGCCCAAATCGCGTAGGTGGGTGAGGGTGGCAAGTAAGCGCTCGTTATCTCGTTGGTGCAAGCCAATGGATGGCTCATCCAATACATACATGACACCCACCAAGCCGGCCCCAATTTGCGAGGCTAAGCGAATTCGTTGTGCTTCACCACCGGATAGTGTTTCGGCACTGCGCGATAGGCTCAAATAATTCAGCCCCACGTTGACTAAAAACCCAAGTCGTTCGTTAATTTCCTTAAGAATCTTCTCGGCAATTTTAGCCCGTTGGCCTTCTAACTGTAGTTGCTGGAAAAACTCCAAAGCATCGCCAATGGAAAGCTCGGTTACTTGGGGCAAGGTGGTGTTATTGACGTACACGTGTCTTGCTTCTTGTCGTAACCGTGTGCCATCACAGCTCTTACATGGCTGCGAGGCTAAATACTTGGATAATTCTTCCCGCACCGCCATGGAGTCTGTTTCGCGGTAGCGACGTTGCATGTTTGGAATGATGCCTTCAAACGGATGCTTACGAACCACCCGGTCGCCCCGGTCATTCAGATACACAAACTCGATGTCTTCATCGCCGCTACCAAATAAAACGACCTGTCGATGTTCATCGGCTAAACTAGCGAACGGCTTATTCAAATCAAATTGGTAGTGGCGCGCCAACGATTGCAGCATTTGATAGTAGTAAAAGTTACGCTTATCCCAGCCCCGAATTGCGCCCCCGGTCAGGCTGAGTTCATCGTTGGTGACCACCTTAGCGGGGTCAAAAAACTGCTCAATTCCCAAACCATCACAGGACTGACAGGCACCGGCGGGATTGTTAAATGAGAAGAGACGGGGCTCGAGTTCTTGCACACTGTAACCACAGTGCGGACAGGCAAAATTGGCAGAAAAGATGATTTCAGCCAAGCTGGCGTCATCGTCCATTGGTGCCACCAGCGCCGTCCCACCGCTCAGTTCAAGTGCGGTTTCAAACGATTCGGCTAAACGCAGCTCTAACCCTGAGCGTACTTTAATGCGATCGACCACCACTTCAATGGTATGTTTTTTCTGGAGCTCTAATTTGGGTGGATCACTGAGATCACAAAGTTCTCCATCAATGCGTGCACGAATAAACCCTTGCGCAGCAAGCCCTTGCAGAACCTTCGTATGCTCACCTTTCCGTTCTTGAATGACCGGTGCCAAAATCATCAGCTTTTCACCTTCCGGCAAGCTCATCACTTGGTCCACCATTTGTGAAATGGTTTGTGCGGCAAGAGTGACTTGATGAGTTGGGCAACGCGGCTCACCAACACGGGCGAACATTAAGCGTAAATAGTCATAGATTTCGGTAATGGTACCGACCGTGGAGCGGGGGTTATGCGAAGTGGACTTTTGCTCAATCGAAATGGCGGGGGATAACCCTTCAATACTATCCACATCGGGCTTTTCCATCAGCGATAAAAACTGCCGCGCGTACGCAGATAGCGACTCAACATAGCGCCGTTGACCCTCAGCATACAAGGTATCAAAGGCCAATGATGATTTGCCCGAGCCGGAAAGCCCTGTGATCACCACGAGCTGATTACGTGGCAGAGTCACATCGATGTTTTTCAGGTTATGTGTGCGGGCACCGCGGATTTCAATTTTATCCATGAGAATTACAACGCTCCGTTGCCTGGTTCGGTGGTTTAGCGAAACGAGTATTATCGCACAACCGGTCCCTTCTGGTACAATGAGCAGCGATTTTTTTCAGGCAACAATGAGAATTTCATGGCAAAGCACAATCTAGATAATCGACTCACCCCAGTAGAGCGTCGCGCATCGGGGGCCTTGGCTGCAGTATTCGGCTTGCGGATGTTGGGGTTATTCCTCATCATGCCAGTGATTGCCATTTATGGTCAGCATTATCCAGATTACACGCCCATCTTAATTGGTTTGGCAATTGGTGCCTACGGACTCACTCAAGCATTATTTCAAATCCCGTTAGGGATGTTGTCCGATCGAATCGGTCGGCGACCGGTGATCATTACTGGTCTGTTGATATTTGCGGTGGGTAGTTTAGTGGCCGCATGGGCAGACACCTTGGTTGGGGTGATTATTGGCCGTGCATTGCAAGGAATGGGAGCCATTGCGGCAGCCATTCTTGCGCTGGCCGCCGATATTACCCGTGACTCACAACGGTCGAAAGTGATGGCCACTATTGGTTTGTGTATCGGCCTTTCGTTTGCGCTCGCCTTAGTGTTAGGGCCGCTGCTGGGTGCGCAGATTGGCTTGGCAGGCCTGTTCTACTTTACCGCAGTCAGTGCGTTGCTAGGGATTGTTATTCTGCAATGGGCAGTGCCCAAGGTGGCCCAAAAAGCGGCGCGGGGTGACTTAATTCCGTTACGGCAAGAGTTGAGCCAATTATTTACCAACCCCCAACTCGCTCGCTTGAATATTGGCGTATTGGTATTGCATTGTGTGCTGACCGCGTTCTTTGTGGTGGTGCCCTTGCAGCTGATTCAAGGCGGATTGGTGGCGGAGCGACATGCGTGGCTGTATTTGCCGACGTTGCTTACGTCATTTGCCCTGATGGTGCCCATGCTAATTAAAGCTGAGCGGCAACGTCGCCATCCACAATTCTTTCGCATCGGCATTTTGTTGTTAATGATTGCGGTGACGGTGATTGTCTTTGTGCCTGCGCATTGGATGTATTTAGCTGTCGCCGTTATCTTATTTTTCACTGGCTTTAATTTGCTGGAAGCAAGCTTGCCTAGTTCGCTGACCCGTTTTGCTCCCGCAGGCAACAAGGGCGGTGCCAGCGGAATTTACTCTACCTTCCAGTTTTTGGGCGCGTTTTTAGGCGGTGCGCTCGGTGGTGTGATTATGCAGTACTATGGCCTATTAGGCGTTGGGGTTTTCTGTTTAATCCTGCTACTATTCTGGTTTGTAGTGAGTTTTGGCATGCTCCCTCCGCCCCAACAGCAAAGTGTCAGCTACCCAGTGCCGAAGTTAACCGCTGCTGAAGTTGATGGTGTCGCAGAACAATTAAGCCACGTGGTGGGTGTTGAAGAAGTGCGTGTGGTTGCGGTGGATCAAACGGTCTATTTAAAAGTACATAAAACGGATTACAATGAAGAACAGGTGAAAGCCTACTTA
Source organism: Pseudidiomarina indica (assembly GCF_900104245.1). Lineage (GTDB taxonomy): Bacteria > Pseudomonadota > Gammaproteobacteria > Enterobacterales > Alteromonadaceae > Pseudidiomarina > Pseudidiomarina indica. The sequence continues at coordinate 59,051 of NZ_FMXN01000006.1, read as the reverse complement.
TCACCTTATCAATAAAGAACATAATTAAGGAGCAGATGGCATGGCCAGTCGCGGCATTAATAAAGTAATTTTAATTGGCAACCTGGGGTCTGACCCAGAGGTGCGTTATACCCAAAACAATACGGCCATCGCGAATATCTCAATTGCTACCAGCGAAACGTGGAAAGATAAGCAAACGGGTGAAACGCGCGAGCAAACGGAGTGGCACCGCTGCGTCGCTTACCGTCGGTTGGCGGAAATTATTGGCGAGTACCTGAAAAAAGGCTCGAAAGTTTATGTGGAAGGGCGCCTGCAAACACGGAAATGGCAAGGTCAAGACGGCGTGGAGCGCTACACCACCGAAATCATTATCAATGATCTGCAAATGCTAGATAGCCGTCCAAGTGCCGGCCAATCAGGTGGCTATGCAGGGCAGTCGTCAGGCGGCGGTTACGCAGGCCAGCAAAACCAAGGCTTCGGGGGCGGCGGTGACGCACCACGTCCAGCCACCCAGCAGGCAACCCCGGTAGCACAAAACTTCCAGCAGCCAACCTCGCAGCCTGAACCCTTTATCCCAGATCAGGACTTCGATGACGATATCCCGTTCTAATCGAACGTTGACTCATCCAAGAAGCAACCATAGAAGGCCTCGCGATTGCGGGGCTTTTTATTGCTTCAGGAGCCATTCGTCTTGGCGAGCAAATTAAGGACGGCGACGCCGCTCACAATGAGCCCAATACCGACAAACCCCCACACATCAAGCTTTTGACCGTAAAGGACCCAGGCGATTAACGTGACTAAAGCAATGCCCAAGCCGGCCCACACGGCATAGGCAATCCCCACGGGAATCTGTTTGAGTGCCAAGGCCAGAAAATAAAACGCAATGCTGTAACCAAGCACTACCACAAGCGATGGAACCAGCTTTGTGAAACCTTCACTAAACTTTAGCGCGGATGTTCCGATAACTTCACCAATAATTGCGATTCCAAGGTATATCCAGTGGCTCATTGCCGCTCCTAATGTTGTTATTTAAGTTGGTATCGAACGCTATTATGTAACCCATAACGCGAGAAAAACAGTCTTGTTATTTGGCCTTGGCTATGAGCTGTGTGATGGATAGCCGTATTGATAGGCTTGGTATTATATGCTTTACTACGAGCCCCGACAGCTGGTTGAAGGGGCCCTTTGGGGTACCAAGTATTTTGGAGTAGTTAGCACAGTAAAAACGGCAGCTTAACGAGAGGCTCAGCGTGAAAAAGTTACTTGGGTTGATAGCGTTTATATTGACGATGTCAGGATGCCAGCCACCTCCTGAGCCGTTATCAATTGTCGGCAATGCGGGCATAGGTTTTCATCCGGTGTACGCACAACACCTGGTGCACCCAGAACAACATCCAGAAAATATTAATGTTACGATGCTGGTGTCCGATATTAGCGTCGTACGCATGTTGACTAACAATGCCGCAGATGTGGGTATGTTGAGTTTAGACAATGCGCTTGCACTCCAGTCACGAGGTGGTGATCAGTATTGTGTGGCTCGCGTTATTTTCAGCTCTCATGGCGCTGATGCGGTGATTGCAGGGCGGTCATTCGCTTCCAAGTTATTAGCGGGCAAGCCGATACGAGTGGGTATGGAAGACAGTACCTTGTCACGTTATATCATGGCACGGTGGCTGCAACAAACCGGTATTGATGACAGCCTAATCCAACGGCGTATGTTGGTACCAAACGGCCATGCGTCGGCATTAATGAATAATGATGTGGATGTGATCATTACGTACGCCCCCTTTACGCGTCACTTGATTGACGACGGTGGGCTAGTTATTTTTTCAAGTCAGGATATTCCTGACGAAATTATTGATGTCATGATTGTTCGTACGCAAACGTGGGACGAACATCGTGAGCGGTTGCTTGAGTTTGCAACAGTGTCATGGGATGCTGCCTTAGCTAATATTGCCGAGGCGGAATCCGAGGTCATGGAAACGATTGCGAAGCTATCTGAGCTTCCCCAACCTGAGTTGTTATCGCTCATGAGTCAGATTAAATATTTCTCGGCTGCCGCTAGTACCGAATTTCTCCAGCAAGATTTTGAGCAAACCAGTACCCTAATTGGTGATCAACTGATTAATGCTGGTGTCATTGCTCAGTTACAGCGTCTTCCAGTGTGTGCGGGCATACTGGAATGAAGCTTCCATTACATCGCCGGCTTAGCATTCAAATAACCGTTCCTATTGTTATCATTGCGCTCTTTATTTTAGCGTCGTTAAGTTACTATTTGATTAAAGCGCAGCAAGAGGAATCCTATCGACGTGCTGAGCTCGAGCTGCGTTCAATGGTCATTGTTGCGCAAGGTTCATTGAGTCGAATTCTGGCGGTCGATCGTAATGATCTGCTCGCGGAATTAATCAGCGAGATGCGAGTGCATCCGCAAGTGCAGCACGTGTTTTTGCTCGACAGTAATGGGGAATTTATTGCTGATTACACCGTGAACCGAGCCTCCCGCTCGGTGGCAGAATTTGTTCATGAACTTGACCCAGCATTACTGCAACAAGTGGCTACTACCGAAGAAACCGATATTTCCTATCACCAAGAGCACAAGCATTTTGTGGCATTAGTCCCCGTCATTGCTGAATCAACGATCAGTCAGCAAGTTCGCCGTAATATCTTTGTGGTGGTGTACGACCATGATTACAGCTGGTTACAACTCAGCTCGTTAGCTATTTTCGAGCTCGGATTATTCCTTGCTGTGTTACTTACGCTGGGACTATTGCTTTGGTTAGGATTGCAGTTTGCTATCGTTCGGCCTGTGAAAACCCTAATGACTGGGGTGGAACGACTGGCGCGCCGTGAATCTCTTGATGATTTGCACGTCCCAGCATATAACGAGCTGCGGTTACTCAAAATGGCATTGATTAATGCGGCGAAGTCTCGGGACAAATATGAGGAGCGACTGCGGCGGCTAACTACCGCGGTCGAGCAAAGTAACGACAGTATCGTCATTACCGACCTTGATAATCGCATTCAATATGTGAATAAAGCCTTTACCACCATTACCGGCTATACCCCAGCAGAAGTGATGGGACATGATCCTAAACTGTTAGCGTCAGGGAAAACCCCTCGCGATACCTATCGTGCGATGTGGAACGCACTCCGTAATGGGAAAACATGGCAGGGTGAGTTATTTAATCGCCGTAAAGATGGGGTTGAATACCGTGAGTGGGCAACGATCTCACCACTTCGTAACGAACAAGGTGACATTATCAATTACCTTGCCAGTAAACAAAATATTACCGAACGCCGCGCGGCCGAAGCCCAACTTAATTTCTTGGCTAACTATGATGCATTAACTGGCTTGCCTAATCGACCGCAGTGTATTGCTAAGTTAACGGAATTCTTGGCGCAATGTAAACCTCATCATTTTGGTGGAGCCTTATTATTTGATGTGGATGATTTGCAACGAATTAACGATGTGCGTGGCTTTGAGTTTGGGGATGAGATTTTGCTGAAACTCAAGCAGCGCATTAGTCAGGTGGTCACCCAAGAACCAAATATACAGCTGGGAAGTTTGGGTGGTGATTTATTTATCGTGATGATACCTCCCTTTTATCACCATGATGCTTTGCAACAGTATTTGAAAAATCTCGCTGAGACAATACTGAAAGAGGTGCGCGAGCCTATACATATTTGTGGGGAACGTATTATTGTCACCATGAGCGCAGGCTTGGTCATTTATCCAGAATTTGGTAATACAGCAGAAGCCATCATTCGCTATGGCGAAACGGCCGTGCATCATGCGAAGGATGCAGGTGGTAACCAGCTGATGGTGTTTAACCCGGCCTATCGCGAAGCGCTGGAGCACCATTTCGAAATTGAATCGGCACTGCGTGATGCCATTGGCACCAAACAGCTCCACTTAGCGGTGCAACCGCAACATACCCCTGATGGCACCATGCATGGCGTCGAAATACTTTGTCGCTGGCAACACCCTGAACTCGGGCGAATTTCGCCGGGAATATTTATTCCGATTGCTGAAAAAAGTGATTTGATTGTGGAATTGGGGCAGTGGATTGTGGCCGAAGCACTACAAGTTGCCGCGCAATTACCCGATCATTTAACCGTGGCCATTAATATCAGTCCGCGTCACTTCCGTGAGCCGAATTTGGTGGAGCAAGTACTTGAGCAGATTCATCTGAGTGGGGTCAAACCATCACGTTTGGTGCTGGAAGTGACCGAAAACCTCTTGGTTGATGACCTGCAAGGAATCACGAATAAAATTAATCAGCTCAAAACACTGGGGGTGCAGTTCTCTATCGATGACTTTGGCACCGGCTATTCATCGCTTAGCTACATCAGTCAATTGCCTATTGATGAACTGAAAATTGACCAAGGGTTTGTGCAAGGTATTGGCTGTGAGCAGCAAAACAAAATTGTGGAAACCATTGTGTCGATGGGGCAACACCTTGGCTTGCGTGTGGTTGCTGAAGGGATAGAAACGAAGGAACAACTTGACTTCTTGGCGAGCTTATCGGACACCATTGTGTGCCAAGGGTATTATTTCCATGCGCCAATGTCGCCGAGTGCGTTGTTAGATGAAATTGCCCATAGTGCACATGTGCCAGCGGAGTAAGCGTTGTTGCTTACTCCGCCATCTAATACTTAACTGACGCCGTGTTCTTCAGCGACGCGATCAAAGTATTGCAGCACCTGTTTTGCATAGGCACGTTTAGCTAAGTAATCACCTGCGAAGAAATTTTTCTTAAAGCCGTAGGCGACAATATCTTTCAAGCGTTTCAATGGAATTTCCACTGCGGAAAGGGCCAACTCATATTCTTGCGTGACTGTGGTACGCGACACCAAGCGGTTGTCGGTACAAATAACAGTCGCAATCCGGTTGTGATACATGTGCTTGAAGTTATGGTTTTGAGCACTGCCAATGGCAGGATTGGTCTGTAAGTTACTCGTCATACACACTTCGATAGCAATCCGACGGTCGGCAATAAAGGATGCCAAACGTTGAGCGTATTCTTCTTTATCAGTGATGCGCGGATCTTGAATCATCTCTGGCGAAAAGAGCGAATAGCCGTGTCCCAGACGATCGGCATAACATAAGGTTAATGCTTCAAAAATACTTTCGGCCCCGTATGCTTCCCCCGCATGCACGGTTTTTAGCATAAAGTTTTGATGAGCAAATTCGTACACTTCTTTAAATTCGTGGGCGGGGTAGCCCATCTCTTGCCCCGCAATATCCAACCCCACAATGGGGAGGCCTTCTTCATCCCGCAACCGAACGCTGGCGCGAATCATTTCCATCGCCGCTGTTTTGATCACTTGCTTGGGTTCATGATCACGCAACATCTGGAATAGATGCGTGTAGTAAGGTGAAAAGCCTTTTTTGCCAAACATCCGCATGGCGCAATTGATAATGCCGTAATCAAACGGCGGGCGAGTACCGGCTAAGACGTCACTTTGGTTGTTGTACTCTGCCTTAGCGCGGGCTAAGCCACGGTTGACGCGGTGCATTACCGTATCGAAATCGATGCCACGGGCTGGATCCATCATGAGCTGGGGAGCAAAGCGAACTTCAATATAAATGACGCCTTCGGCAAGGTTGTCTTGGGCGAGCTCGTAGGCGGCTTGTTCAAGGTTTTCCATGTCGCGCAATACTGCACAGGTATATTGAAAGCCGTTCAGGTACTCCCCTAAACTTTGATACGACTCTTTAAATACCAAGTCGTATAAGCCTTCCACGGTGTACGAGGGCAATTCCACTTTGCTGCGCTTGGCCATTTCGATGAGGCCGGCAGGGCGTAGGCTGCCATCTAAATGCAAATGAAGGTCAGCTTTAGGCATCGCTTTTAAAAATGCGTGCGAGTATGCTTGCGTCATGAAGGTCTCCTGTCTGAATTTGGGGGAGTATATCAAATTCGCTGTGGTAAAATCACAGCCAATCGGTTTCAATCTCGACAAAATGTCACATAACTATTACAAACTATCATGGCTTCACTTTATTTTACGTATTCGGCGATGAACGCCGGTAAAAGCACTGCATTGCTGCAGGTGGCTCATAACTACGAAGAGCGCGATCAGCGTGTGTTGTTAATGACGCCTGCCATTGATAAACGTGCCGGGTATGGGCGGATTGCCTCACGTTTGGGCTTCGGCCGGGAAGCGCTCGCGTTTACCCCCACCACCGACCTTGCAGCCTTGGTTGAGGCACGGCACCAACGTGATCCGCTGGACTGTGTCCTGATTGACGAAGCGCAGTTTTTAACTGAGGCGCAAGTGTGGCAATTGACCGACGTTGTGGATCGGTTGGAAGTACCGGTCATGTGTTACGGTATTCGCAGCGACGCCTTTGGGAATGCTTTCCCAGGTAGTGCGGTGTTATTAGCCGTGGCAGATAAACTGGTGGAAATGAAAACCATCTGTTTTTGTGGTCGAAAAGCCACCATGAACTTGCGTGTCGATGAGCACGGTGAGGCGCTGCGTGAAGGTGAGCAAATTGCGATAGGTGGAAATGAGCGCTATTTGTCATGCTGCCGGAAACATTGGAAAGAACGACTGGGGAGATAATCGCCGTTTTTATATGAAACGGGGTATAATATGACTCCTTTCTTTCGCTAACGAATTCTTGAGGTGACTATGCAGTTGTCAGAACTGACGATACCAACCCCCGATGATTGGCACCTTCACGTGCGTGATGGTGACTTGCTTGCTACGACAGTACCAGCGACTGCCGCGGTGTTTGGCCGGGCGGTGATCATGCCCAACCTAGTCCCTCCGGTGACCACCGTTGAGCAGGCGCTGGCCTATCGTCAACGGATTCTCCGCCAACGTCCTGCGGGCAGTAAATTCATGCCGTTAATGGCGTTGTATTTAACCCAAAACACAACGGTTGAAACCGTGGCTGCGGCAGCGGCTGATTCTGCGATTATTGGGTTCAAACTCTATCCTTCCGGTGCAACCACCAACTCCGATGCCGGGGTGACTGATATTGAGGGGCTGGACGACGTATTTGCTGCGATGGCGCAATTGCAGGTTCCGTTGTTAGTGCATGGCGAAGTGACCGCGGCTGAAATAGATATCTTCGACCGCGAGCAAGTATTTATTGATCGCCAACTGCGCCCCTTGATGGCCCGTCATCCAGAACTAAAATTGGTGTTAGAGCATATTACAACGGCAGATGCGGTACGTTTTGTGGAATCGCAAGGGCCGAATGTTGTGGCCACCATCACGCCGCAGCATTTACTCATGAATCGTAACGATTTACTGGTGGGGGGCGTGCGTCCACATCATTATTGCTTACCGATTTTAAAACGCCGTGAGCATCAACTTGCGTTGCAGCAAGCCGCTATTTCTGGCAACCCGAAATTTTTCTTAGGCACTGACTCTGCACCCCATGCGCAATCGAAAAAAGAATCTGCGTGCGGCTGTGCGGGGTGCTATTCAGCGCCGGCCGCATTGCCATTGTATGCAGAATTTTTTGAACAAATGGGTGCGCTGGATAAATTGGCCGACTTTGCCAGTCACTTTGGGGCAGATTTTTATGGGCTGCCGCGACCAACCACGACCATCACCTTAGTTCGTGAGGCGTGGGAAGTTCCTGAAATCGTTGAAACAGCCGTAGGCCCTATGGTGCCTTACTGGGCTGGAGAGACCTTAAATTGGCAAATTAAACAATAATTTAACAAACGACTGAGCATTTTAACATTATAGATATTGCACTGAAGCCATGGTCTTATAAAGCGTTACCAGTCATAATATCTGTTATATTAAAAAGCATACATTTAAGGATGTCGCGTTGATTAATTGGTGGCGAACAAAACAGCAAAGTCACGTGGCGCTGGTGTTCGCAATTGCCAAAGAACAAGTCTCTTTGATGATTGCGGATATCACGCGAGCGGAACCCGCATTAATCGTGTCCGATCATTGTGAGGTAACTGACGGTCAGTGGGCCGTCGGTATTCAAACGCTTGTGCATCGTTATGAAAAGCAACTCAAAGGCAAACCACCTGTTTTGCTGGTGGTCAGCCCGTCCCTCTATCAAAGCTTCCAATTGGATCGCCCACAGTTACCTAGCGCGGAAATCACGCAGGCGCTGAAATATCATCTGCGTGACTTAGTGCCGCTGGCACCCACAGAAATTATTGCCGACTATTATGATAATTCGGTGCAGTTGGCAGGGCAGGACAAAATTACCGCCATTGTGATGGCGAAAGCCATGTTGGTGGAAATCCTCGCATGCATTGACCCCATCAGTGATAAAGTGCAGGGTATTGTAACTGAAGAGCAGGCCATTGCGGAATTATTTAGTGAGCTGATGGAACCGACCGTGGTCGTTCATAAGAACAGTAGCGAGCCCGCCTTATTACAGGTGTATCAGTTGGGGGCCCTGCAAGTGAATCGGCAGGTGCGCACCCTGGATGGGGTCGGGCAATTAACCACCAAAGACATTGAGCAAGGCGACGCTGGGGCACTGAGTGTCGAAGTGCAACGCTCAGCGGATTATTTTGAACGTCAATTGCGGCAACGACCCATTCGTCAAGTGGTGTTGGCGCTGAATGTTGAGTCTCGCTCTGCGTTGCAGCAACAGCTCGCCAGTGATTTAGGGCTGGCCGTGCAATGGGCTGCTTATCCGGTGTGGGCGCAAGAGCTCGGCCGCGGTGATTATGCGGACTTTGCCGCGCTCGGCGGCATGCTCTTAGTACAAAAAATGGTGGCCACCTCTACCCAGGAGCGCGCTGCATCATGAAGCATCTAGCGAACCTATATGTAGCTGAGCTGCAACCTAATCGTGATCCTTTGACCCTGAAAGTAGTGGTCACCGTGTTCGCTGGAATGATTGCCTTGGTAGCCTTGCTGGCGCTGGGGGGCGGCTATTATGTGGCATCCCAACAAGCCCTTGCGGCGGAACTCTCTTCACGCAATGCAGCCGTGCAACGGCAGGTGAAGCAGGTGCAAGAAGAATTGCAGCAGGCGTTGCACGATCGTCAACTGATCAACGAAATTGAATCGTTGCAACAAAGCATTGCCCAACGTCGTCGTCTCATGCATCAGATGCAGCGCCTGACTCAAGCTGGCCAAGCAAGTTTTGCTGAGGTGTTGACCGATTTAGCCCGAGTAGATAGTGACCAAGTGTGGTTAACTCGAATTCTGCTGGCCAATTACGAAATGACCTTACAAGGGCAGACGACCGTCGCTCATGCGTTACCCCATTGGTTAGCTAATTTTTCTCATTATAGCACCTTGCGGAATCGCCATTTTGGTGTGTTTGAACTACGAGATGAGGACACCGGCTCGCTGCATTTTGTGGTCGGTAGTACAGCACATAGCACCCTATTAGAAGAACATGCTGCGGATGAAGTGGGCGTGGCTCCAATTCAGGTGCTGCCTCAAGTGGTTCCAAATGCTGGGGAGGTGCGCCCGTGAAACGTTGGGAACTCTGGCAACAACAGTTTTTAACCGTGTCATCTAAACGCCGCAAAATTTGGGTTGGCGTGGCGATTTTAGTGCTGCTGTATGTCGCGCTCTGGTGGGTGGTGGCACCCTTGCAGCAGCAATTGCAAGAAGCGCAAAGCACTCAACGTCAGCAGCGTTATGAAATTGGCCTTTATGAACAAGAGCTTAGCGCTTTACAACAGCGCTTGGCGGGTGATCCGAAAGCCGAAATACGCAGTCAGCGGGGCCAATTGCAGCAGCAACTCGCCACTCTGGATGCTACCTTAACAGCACAATCTCATTACGTGAGTGCGGCCGATAACCGTCACTTATTGAAAGCTTTGTTGGATGCGGCGGTCAACGTTCGAGTTCAGGCAGCACAAGCACTGCCGCCAGAGCAGGTTTACCAAGAACCGCAAGATGCGAATACCGCCATTTATAAGCATCGCTTGCAATTTACGGTGAGTGGTGATTTCTTTTCGTTACGCGATTACCTGGAATCATTAGAACAATTGCCGTGGAATTTTTATTGGCAAAAAATGGATTATCGCGTGCTGCAAGCACCCCAGGCCGAAGTTGTGTTTGAAATTTATACCCTCAGTTTGGAGCGTGGCTATGTGGCGAGTTAAGCATGGGCTGGTACTCTGCCTAGGAAGCTTATTGTGCACGGCAAGTTTCGAGGCGTCGGCGCAAGCATTACGCGACCCCACGGCACCGCCGCGGGCTCCTGCGATAACGACCGTTGAGCGCAATGCCACCACGGCGATGAAATTACAGGCCATTGTTTGGCGAGACAACCAGCGCAGTGCCGTGATCAGTGGGCAACGCGTGGCCGTGGACGACCCTATTTCAAATTATATCGTACAGGCTATTGAGATGAATCATGTGACGCTATTGGATACGAGTAACCAGCAACGTATTGATCTCAAGCTGTTCCATTCGGTGCAGCAAGAGGATCTGACCACCACGGGTAAGTCAGGGGGACAACCATGAGGTATTCGTTACGGACTGCGCTTCTATGTTTTTTACTCGCTGCCTGTGCTCAGCAGCCGACACCACCAGCTCCGGCATTGCAGCAGGCACTGCAACCCCAAGCGACGGGGACCGCAACGGAACGCCCGCCTCTTCCTGATTCGGTGCGAGCCAGTTTAGCTCGAAATTCTGAGCAACTGCGTGCGGCAAGCTCTCAATTATTAGCAGAGCCGCGGTTCTCTATTGCCGCGAAACAAGTACCTGCCCATGAGTTTTTTGCCGGGTTGGCGGTGGATACTCCCTATAACTTTGCCATCCATCCGGAAGTAGAAGGTTCCATTACGCTTAGCCTGAAAGACGTTACGTTGGCGGAAACATTGGATGTGGTGAGTGATATCTACGGATACGATATTCGTCGAAACAATCAGTTGGTACAGGTTTTTCCAGCGGGCTTACGTAGCGAAACTATTACCTTGGATTACCTTGCGTTACGCCGCATGGGCTTATCACAAACCAGTGTGAGCTCTGGGGGCGTGAAAGATAACGATCGTAACAACCGCAGTGGTTATGGCAGCAGTGGCTTTGGGCAAAACCCCAATAACCAACTGCTTGGGAATCAAGGGGGAGCCAACTCTCTGGCGGGTGGTATGCAAGGCATGCAAACCAATGGATCATCCATTAGTAGCTACTCTGAAACCGACTTGTGGCAAGACTTGCAAGGCGTGATTGAAGGCATTATTGGCACCGGCGAGGGTCGCCGTGTGGTGGTTGCTCCGCAAGCTGGGTTAGTGACCATTACAGCCTACCCTCACGAGTTACGAGCGGCCCGCGAGTTTATTGGGCAAGCGCAAGAGCGGCTACAGCGCCAGGTGATTTTGGAGGCGCGGATTGTTGAAGTGGTGCTGAATGATGAGTATCAGCAAGGCATCAACTGGAATGATTTGTTCCGTGCAGGGAATGGCTCGGGTTCCATTAGTTTTTCGGGCGGTGAAGTATCGGCCGGTGGCCTTGGTGGCGTGTTTGGTATGACACTTGATATTGGTGACTTTAGCGGAGCACTGAACTTACTCCAGACCCAAGGCAACGTGCAGGTATTGTCAAACCCGCGCGTGAGTGCTGCGAACAACCAAAAAGCGGTGATTAAGTTGGGTGACGATGAGTATTTCGTGACCGACGTATCGACCACAACAATTACGGGCACCGCGACAACTTCGACCCCGAACATTGAACTGACGCCCTTTTTCTCGGGGATTTCGTTAGATATTACCCCGCAAATTAGTGAAGGTGGGGAAGTGATCTTGCATGTGCATCCGAGTGTGGTGCAAACCCAAGAACAAGAAAAAGTGGTGAAATTAAATAATGACACCTTTGTTTTGCCACTGGCCCAAAGCAATATTCGTGAAAGCGATACGATTGTAAAAGCTCGCAACGGCGAAATCGTGGTGATTGGGGGCTTGATGCAGACTTCGTATACCGACACGGTCGCCAAAACGCCGTTGTTGGGCGACATTCCAGGGCTTGGTAATTTATTCAAGAACAAACGTCGGGTGGAGCAGAAAAAAGAATTGATTATTTTAATTCGCCCCACGGTGATCGGTGCGGAAACGTGGCAAGATGAGCTGAAGCGTTCCAGTGAAATTTTGAATCAATGGTACGGCATTCAGTAGCCTGCAACAGCATGGGAGCGGCGCATGTACCAAAACCATTTTGGCTTACGTGAACCACCGTTTACGTTAACCCCGAATACGGACTTTTATTGCGATCTTGACGGCCATCGTGCGGCACTTGAAGTGTTGGTGACGGCGTTAAGTACCGGGGAAGGGTTTATCAAAGTGGTTGGTGAAGTCGGCACTGGGAAAACCTTGCTGTGCCGAAAATTGCTCAATGAGTTGCCATCCAAGTATGTGAGTGCTTACATTCCTAATCCGTATTTGCAGCCTGATGAACTGCGGCTGCAAATCGCCCAAGAATTGCAGGTGAATGTAGAGGGTGAGCCGAGTCAGCAATGGCTCAGTCACGCTTTACAGCAACGTTTGCTAGAAATTAATCAACAAGGCCAAATCGTGCTGATTGTGCTGGACGAAGCCCAAGCACTCCCCAGTGAAAGTCTGGAAGCGTTACGGCTGATTTCTAATTTAGAGACAGAGTCACGAAAGTTACTGCAGATTGTGCTGTTTGGTCAGCCAGAGTTGGATGAGCGCTTGGCGCAACGAGCTCATCGCCAGCTCCGCCAACGGATTTCATTTAGCTATCACTTGCGTGCCATGAGCTTGCCCGAAGTCGCGACCTATATTTCCCATCGGATGCAGGTGGCTGGCTACAAAGGCCCGCCATTAATGTCGCCTCGAATTGTTGCCATGATGCATCGGTCGAGCCGAGGTATTCCACGGCTGATTAACGTGTTATGTCATAAAGTATTGCTGTTGAGTTACGGGGAAGGCACTTATGTGATTACCCCTCAACAGATGCGACTGGCAGTCGCCGACACAGAGGATGCCACACCGTTACCGCCTCGTTGGTTAGCCTGGGGAGTGGGGGGCGGTTTGCTATTATTCTTATTCTTAGGGGTGGCGTGGTCCATGGGATGGTTTGCGGAGTATCTATTATGAGCGTGATCAATCGCATGCTGCGCGATTTAGACCGGCGTGAGCAGCGCCAAACAACGACAACTGCACCAGCGGCTGCAATCGCGCCGCATCCAACCCGTTGGCTGCGCGTATTGCTTATCGGTGCCATCGTTATTTTGGCGATTCTTGGCTTGCGCGCGGTGCTGCATGAAGGGCAAGAATCCTTGGTGCGAGACTCAGCCACTACAGAATCCAGCGTGGTGGCGGCCATTGAGTCGATGGTTGAGCCAGCCGTTGAGACATCTGCTAAAACCTCAGCCGAGCCGCTCGCCATGGTCGACGAGCAGCCGAACCAAGTCATGGTTCCGCAGCCTATTCCAATTCCATTGCCGCAACAGCCGTCGGTTCCTGCAACCGCTGCGGCTGAAATGACTCAACCTGAACCACCCAGCACACCCGACCTTGCCATTGCGTCAGAGCCCACACCGCAGCAAGAGCCTGCACCGGCCGCTAGCATGAAAGTGGAGCGCGTGGAACTCACAGCGGAGCAATTGGCGTCAGTGAATTTACGCCGTGCGCGCGAAGCATTGTTGCGCGGTGACCGCGATGTGGCGCAAGAGTTATTCGAGCAAGCGCTGATTTTGGAACCTCTTAACGTCACAATTCGCAGTGAGCTGGCGGCCTATTGGTATGGACGAGGCCTGTCATCGCGGGCGTTACTATTGTTGGAACAGGGCTTAGAAGCAAGGCCGGATGAACCCGCGTGGCAGCTCATGTACGCCAAGATATTGGAGCGGGTGGGCTACGTTGAACAAGCGTATTCGGCGCTAACCAATATTCGTGTAGGCACGCCGGAAGCCACGGAACTATTAGAACTTCGAGCCATGGCTGCCCAGCGGTTGGGCTTACATGGCGAAGCGGCAAATGATTATCGCGAACTCGCTCGTATAGCGCCGCAAGGGCGTTGGTGGTTAGCCGCGGCCGTTGCCTATGAAGATGCCAAGGAACCTGTGGCGGCACTCGCAGCTTATGAGCAAGCGCGTCAGCAATTGGATCTAACGGCGGAAGCGCGGAACTACATCAATGACCGTATTGCTGTGCTGGCTCCCTTGGTGAAGGAGATGAATTAAGATGCGCCCTCGTTTGAAAATGCGCTTAGGCGACTTGTTGGTACAACATCAGCTGATTACCGAAGAACAACTGCAACAAGCACTGGATGATCAGCGTATTAACGGCCGTAAGTTAGGGGTGACCCTGATTGATTTAGGACTGATCTCCGAGCGGGCGTTGTTGGAATTCTTAGCCAAGCAGATGGATATTCCACTGCTGGACTTACACGAGCGTAAAATTGCTCAAACAGCGGTAAACTTAGTGCCAGAGGTGCAAGCCCGTCGCCACCGAGCGTTGGTGATTGATGCCGATGATGACACCGCATTGGTCGCCATGAGTGACCCGGCCGATCTAGCCGCCGTTGATACGATTTCAAATTACCTGCAACCGCGCAAAATGCGTTTGGCAGTGGTTTCTGATAACCAATTGCATGCTGCTTTCGATAACTTGTACCGCCGCACCAAAGATATTGTTCATTTTGCGAAAGAACTGCAAACCGAAACGGAAGAAGGCACCGAGTTTGATCTTGGCGCTTTATCGTTGGATGCAGAAGCCGATGACGCCACCGTTGCCAAATTACTGCAATCGATTTTTACCGATGCAGTTCAAGTTCGTGCCTCGGATATTCATATTGAACCCGACGACAATGCCCTGCGGATTCGGATGCGGGTTGATGGCGTGTTGCAGGAAAACGTGTTGACCGAAGCCAATATTGCCAATGCACTGGTGTTACGCCTGAAACTGATGGCAGGTTTAGATATTTCCGAGAAACGACTTCCACAAGATGGCCGTTTCAATATGAAAGTGCGCGGCCGCAGTATTGACGTGCGGGTTTCAACCATGCCAATTCAGCATGGTGAATCCTGTGTCATGCGGTTACTGGACCAATCAGCCGGCTTATTGGATTTAGAGCAAACCGGCATGCCGGCGGACATTTTGCGCCGCGTGCGCCAATTAGTGCATCGCCCATACGGAATGTTTGTGGTCACCGGACCGACTGGCTCGGGGAAAACCACCACCCTGTATGGCGCACTCAGCGAACTGAACCGTGCGGAAAAGAAAATTATTACCGTTGAAGACCCGGTTGAATATCGCCTGCCACGGATTTCACAAGTGCAAGTGAACCCCAAAATCGGCCTCTCCTTTTCGAATGTTCTGCGAACCACGCTGCGGCAAGACCCGGACATTATCATGGTGGGGGAAATGCGGGACCAAGAAACTGTTGAAATTGGTTTACGCGGGGCAATTACCGGACACTTGGTTTTAACTACTTTGCACACCAACGATTCGATTACCAGCGCCTTGCGGTTAATCGACATGGGAGCGGCCCCTTATTTAGTGGGGGCAGCCTTACGCGGGGTGTTAGCTCAGCGATTGATTCGTCGGGTGTGCCAGGTGTGTCAAGGCCCCGCGACGTTAGAACCCCAGCAATTAGCACTGCTGCAGCGAATGAATCCCAGCATTACCGCCGATGATACGCGGTTTGTTCAAGGACGCGGTTGTCGAAACTGTCACGATACGGGGTACAAAGGCCGAATTGGGGTGTTTGAACTCTTAGAGGTGAATGAAGCCATGGTGGATGCGTTGCGGGAAGGCAATATGCGTGATTTCGCCCGAGCTGCCAAAGCAACCCCCGGGTTTAAACCGCTGGCGCAAGTTGCGTTGGACTATGCGTTGCAGGGGATCACCACTGTCGACGAAGTGTTGTTCCTAGCCGAAACCGTTGAAGAACAAGAGCTTCGCATTACGGCAATAAATGAAGGCGGCGAGACCACCCATGGCTAACTATTCCTATCGTGGGCGTAATGAGCATGGCCAGTTGGTGCAGGGTGAGGTAGAAGCCAACTCGGAGGCGGGGGCGGCCGATAACTTAATTCGGCGCGGCATTACTCCCATTCAAGTAACTCCTTATAAGGCGCCCAGCAGCTTTCAGTTGGATGTTTCCGAGTTATTTGGCACCGGTATTAGCAGTGATGATTTGATTGTTTTTACTCGGCAAATGTACGCTTTAACCAAAGCAGGGATTCCGCTGTTACGGGCTATGCAAGGGCTGGCCGAAAACACCGGTAACCGTCGTTTGGGCAAGGTTTTAGCGGATGTGGTTGAGCAATTGGAACGCGGGCGACCACTTAGCATGGCCATGGCGGCCCACCCAAAGGTATTCCCCCGCTTGTTTGTTGCCATTGTTCATGTAGGCGAAAACACCGGTCAGCTCGAACAGTCATTCATGCAACTGACGGAATATATGCAAAAGGAACAAGATACTCGGAAACAGGTGAAAACCGCCATGCGGTATCCCACCTTTATCTTGATCACCATTGTCATCGCCATGTTCATCTTAAACCTGTTTGTGATTCCATCGTTTGCCAGTATGTTCGCGCGATTTGATGCCGAATTACCCTTAACCACTCGAATTCTGATCGGCACGTCGGACTTCTTTGTTCACTGGTGGTTTTTGTTATTAGCGGGAATCGGACTCACTGTCTATAGTGTTTATCGGTACATTCATACGCCTGACGGTGAGATTCGGTGGGATTATCTCAAGGTGCGGATGCCCTTGGTGGGCGACATTATTTTTCGGACCTTGCTGACCCGATTCTCTCGGAGCTTTGGCACCATGCTGCGTGCCGGCGTGCCACTTACCCAAGCGCTTGGACTGGTGGCCGATGCAGTCGATAACCGTTGGATGGGGCAAAAAATTAATGATATGCGCCGCAACATTGAGCGGGGTGAAAGCCTGTCGCGCGTGGCCCGTAGTAGTCAACTGTTTACCCCGTTGGTGTTACAGATGTTGCAAGTTGGTGAAGAAACCGGGCGTATTGATGAAATGCTGAACGAAGTGGCGGAGTACTACGAACGTGAAGTGGACTACGATTTAAAAAGTCTGACCGCCAAAATTGAGCCTATTATGCTGGCAATTGTTGCAGTTATGATTTCTGTTATGGCGTCCGGAATATTTTCACCCTTGTGGGACATGATGAACGCATACCAAGGGCGATGAAACGAGAATTAACGCAAAATTAACAATTGGGCTTAACTTTTAATTTTTGCGAAAAAATTGGGTGCCGTTGATAATATGCACAACGGAAATTACTAGGGAAATAGGATGACGCATCAGCCGGTTCAACCACTAAGAAATGGTGGTTTCACATTGATTGAATTAATCATTGTTGTCGTAATTCTAGGGCTGCTTGCAGCCTCTGCATTGCCTCGTTTTACTAGCGTGACCGCAGACGCGGAAGATGCCGCGGTTGAAGGTGTTGCTGGTGGTTTTGCCAGTGCTGTCGGGTTGGTGCGAGCGGAATGGGAATTACGCGGCCGACCCAAAGGGAATGCGGATGGCGCTGGCGCCGAAGTGATCATGGATGGCATTACCGTGAATGTTGATGGCAGCACGGGCTATCCGGTGAGTGGGAACAACAACTTAGACGCCCACGATTTAAATATGACCAGCGAAGATTGCCGCACACTCATGCAGGCAATTTTGCAGGGGGCACCTACAGCCACCACCAGTTTTACCCTGTTGGGTGAAAACCGTTACTACGTGGTACGTGAGAGTAACGGGGTTAATGATATTTGCGTGTACTACCTCGCAAATACTATTAAAAACTTAGCATCGGCTCCTAGCGGAACTGATTACCTAAGCGTCGGTAATGCGTTTGTATACAACCCTCGCACGGGTGGGGTGAGTATTTTTAGTAATAATTAAGGTTCGTTTTATTCATTAAGTTTGGGGATTCCCATTTTTTAAAAGGATGTGCTACATGAAAACACAACAAAAAGGTTTTACCTTGATCGAACTGATCATTGTAATCGTGGTATTAGGTATCTTAGCTGTCACTGCAGCACCACAGTTCTTTAACTTCTCGTCAGATGCTCGTGTTGCAACCCTAAAAGGTATTGAGGGTAGCATTAAAGGTGCAAACCAAATGGTTTATGGTCGTGCATCAATCCAAGGCGCAACTCTAGGCGCTTCTACTGTTAAAGTTCGTGGAAATACTACCGTCAATACTTATAACGGTTATGTACAGGCGGCGGACTTAAAAGAAATTTTGGATGCCGCAGACTTTACTTTTATTGTAAAAACGGCTGGCAATTACACCGAGACAGCTCCTGGTACGCCTACCACCCCAGGTGTTTATTATGTGATTTCTTCCGATATTACATTAGCTTCAAATGATGCTGATGGCGTTGAAGCAGCAGCATGCTACTTGAAATACACTGATTCGGCTTCAGCTAATGCTGAACCGACTATAGATATCGAGGATGATGGCTGTTAATCACTAACAAGCTAGCGAAAAGCCAACAAGCGTTGCTTGTTGGCTTTTTTATTGGCTGGCGTTTAGCGAGTGGGCAGTTGATTACAATGAATAATGCCAAATTCAACCCTGAACTCTACGCTTTTGTGGTACCCAGCTGTAAGCAATTGAGGTATGGTTAAAAAGTTGTTATTAAGATGGTGGCAAAAGGATCATGAGTATGTAGTGGACGAAACAATTCAGTGGTAGTGCTTTCTTGAAGCCGGTGCTGGCAGTGCTGGCGCTGATGGCATTAATCAGCGGCTGCGGTAGTGAGCATCCCGACCAACAACCTGGGGGCAGCGCGAACCCTTATCCAACTGTATCCTTACTGACTAACAGGTGAGCATTTCGTCGCTTTTTCTGAACAGATTGACTTTGTTGCTGGGGATACCGAAGTCTTGGTGCCGGTGACCTTGTCTCGGGCGCCGCTTGGTATGACAGAGCCCTTATTTTTTTGTAGATTAGTGCAGCTACCAACGTAACCTTGCCTAACCCGCTTAATTGAACTTTCGGTAAACCAAGGCAGTGCTATTGAAGGTCGTGATTTTAGCGGTATTTTAGATGAATACGCCTTTGCTAAGCACGATGACGAAATCGTTATTGATTTGACCTTGGTGGGTTCTGCTTATACAGAAGAACGTCAGTTTTCCTTGGTCGTAACCAAAGCGAGCAATTTGCAGCTAGAACAGTACCGAAGAGCAAACCATAACAATAATTATTGAGGCGCCGTAACCGCAGCTCGATAACAACGACTCTAACAAGGTTGTCAAAACTGCTCTAGTTGCGCCGCTCTAACCAAAAGATAATACGATCATTACCACGGTACTGGCCAAAACCGGCGGTGGCTGAGGGATCTTCAAGGGGCAGACTGGAGTCATTACTCCAATCAAATTCTAGCCAAGGTTGAGTATCATACTCAAAGATAAACTCGCCTACGGCACCGGGGGCTTGCCACCACCAAGTGCCGGCAGGCACCTCACCGTTAACCAAGATGCCAGTGCTCGCACCTCCAGCCGTTGCATTGAGGCCGGCTGGGTCGGCTAAAATATTCAGGTTAGCGGCGTCGTAAGCAAAGCAATTGTCATCGATGTTGGTGATAAAGCCATGCCCATCAAAGTATTCGTTGCGCATTACTATGGCTAAGTTCTCAACGTCAGGTCCATAGACGTCCACTAATAGAGTGCGGCCATACACCGCATGAATGCTTCCTGGAATTTGAGCCGCATTTCCTTGCACACTGGTAAAGAGTACCTGATCGGCGTGCCAGTCAATCGTATCTAAGCCGTTATTTTCGACCTGCAAGCCAAACCTTAATTGAGGGTAGGGGCCATCGATCAATGCTGGCACTGGATGGCGCAAAAATGCCGCCGCTGAATCGATAACGGTCAAGGTGCCATCTTGCCATTGTTGGTGTGCCGTCATGCTCACACGCTGATCAAATTCATCGGTAGCCACATCAGTGAGGCTGCTGGCGATGACTTTGATCGTTGCCGTATCGGCATTGGCTTGAGCATAACGCGCCGTATCGTAGTTTTTAGTCACCTGCCCCAAGGTATTTAAAGCACGCAGCTGATATTGTAATGAGATGGCAGGTTCACCCATGTAGGTGAAACCACCAGCGGGACAGCTATCGGTCACGTTGGAAAATGTCAGATCGAGCGCAAATGCCGCTGGAATAAAGCGTCCGGTGGGGATGGCTGGACGCTCGACGGCATCACCGGCACCGAGAAAATCAATGGCAGCAGCTTGTAGATTGAAAGTTCCCGCCTCCAACCATTGGTTATCGTGGCCGATATAGTGCCCGGTATTGCCACCGCTAGGAGTAAAAGTGCCGCTCACCAATTTGCTAGCATTACTGTCGGTTGCCGCAGGGTTTGGAAACACCATGGAATGAAATCCTGCGGTGACGGTGGTAGTGGGGAACTCATTGCCAAAGTTAGGCGTTACCGCCCCGTCGCTGTTCTGGCCTTGTACGATTACACTGAACGGCTCGCCAGCAGCTTTAAATACCGGCTGCGGGGCGGCGCCGCTGGCAATGACAAAGTTACTCTCATCATCAATAGCCGCAGCGACTAACCGGTAGGGTTTTACCACAAAATCATTCATGCTCTGCCCAGTTAAGGTCATGGCTGGGTCGGGTACTGCAGGTGGATTTTCTGCGCCTTCAGCCAAATCAATCTGGGCATGTAGCCGTAGCAAGCCCACATCGGAATAATTATTAGCCACCAAAGGAGCATTACCGTTGGCGTCAAAAGTGACATTAACAGGTTCATAATTAGTCACGTTGCCGGCGTTATTGAGACCGATGGCGGTGCCATTGATGGTGTAGGATTGGCCAGCTTGGCATGCCCCCGGATTTAAGCATTCCATGCCTAAATTCACGGTTTGTGCCCCTTCTAGCCGGGCTTCACAGGCACCGGTCGTGGTATTGGTGCGCACCGCACGCAAGACGCTATTGAAATCGTCCCCGGCAATCTGTGTAGCCAAGGGCAGATCAGGAGCAGCGCCTACGATAACTAACCCTGCCAAATTGAAGGTCACTTCACAAGAGGTGGCTGTGGTGCCTGATAGGTCATAACATTCGGTCGCTTCGACCGCTGTCGGCGTCGCATTGCTGAGGGTTAAGACTGCCGTACCCCCGCTGCTGTTGCGTAACCCGGCAAGGCCGCTACCGTTGCTAAAATTAAGATTAGCGCTGGTGCCGCTGCTGCTACTGATGTCACCGCCTTGCCAACTGCTATTGGCTAGCGCAGCCGTCACCGTGATGCCCACCGGATCATCAAAGGTTGCGCTACAGGTTGCATCCGCACAAGCTTGAACTTGCACCACAGCCGCATAGCAAGCAACGGTTTCAGTGGTATGCAGCAGCCGATAATGATGAACCTCAGCATCAACTGGTGCACAACCCAGCGCATCAACCACCGCTGCTTGTACCTCAGGGGTGTAAGTAATCTCGGTATTGTTACCAAACGTGATATTACCAGGCGTTAAAGCACCGCCCTGAAAGTTAGTATTGTTGCCAAAGGTGATGTCGGTGGTGGCATAAGGGCTGTAAATCAGGCCGTTAAAGGTAAACTTTGGGCAGTTATTGCCACCATTACAATAGTTACCTACGGTGAAGTCGGCACCTTCATACAAATAGACCACTAAATTACCCACCGAGCCATTGGTATTAAAGGAGATATCATTACCGCCTGTAATGCCGTTCAAAACATAGATGCGAACCAAGCCAGCAGGTGAAATATTGATGCTGGAGTTGTTTCCTAAAATCATGTTTTTGACGAAATAATCACCAGGGCCGAGTTCTAGCGTATTATTGTTCGTTGAAAAACGTATCGTGTCTATGTAATAGGTACCACCACCGGAGGTTGATGAAAACCCATTATTTTTATCAGTAAAGATGGTGCCATAGGTGCCCGGCGGCGTGTTAGTTTCGTTTTTTAGTTCGGTGCCAGGACTGCTAAAGCTCGGAAACACTGCTGGGTTTAATGGCGGAAAATCTAAATCTATCGTAGCAACTAGGCCAATAGGCGTCGGCGTATTACCTTTACCTACGATATTATTATTGTTAATTTCAGAATTGTTGCCCGCATAAAACCCACTGGAGCCCACAATACCGTAATCGGCAAGGTCATTAAATAATTCGCATTGGTCACCTGGGCTAGGTCCTGGGCCGGGACCCGGATCGGGTGGAGCAGCGGTACAAGCGAAAGCATGGTTTTGGAAACGGGAGCTGCTGGAGTCACAATACTCTCCGCCACCAACAGGGTCTTTGTTACCGCTATCGTTTCGGATGTGAGGTGCTGTCGCATCGCCACCGATACTTCCAGCCCAACCAATGATGATTTCATTGGTAGCTGTCGCATCTCCAGTAATGTATGCATTTGCATCTAACATCTTGATGGTGTCACCACTCACTGCACTGCCGGTAATCCCTGAGCCACTCTCAATAAGAATATCGCCGGCTGAGCTAACATCTCCAGTAATATCTGAATTCGATGCACGAATGCGAACACTCCCCGCGTTAACATTGCCCGTAACTTGGCTGCCGCTGGCTAGATCAAAAATACCCGTGGCGGTGATATTACCGGTCAAATTAACGTGACTATCAGTTGTGATGTCAGTACCGCTGATGTTGCCATTAACTTGGTTCCCGCTACCAATAAAAACCGGACCGTTAGAGATGATATTGTTACCGTATTGGCTCCCTGGTGACAGTAATGACACGGATAAACTGCCAGTAACAGGGCCCGTGACTGAGTTCTGTGAACCGAGAATGACCGCGGTTCCGGAGACCGAACCCCCGATGGTGACATTTGAATCAGTGTTCACCGTGGTGCTCGACATAACATTACCACTTATATTGTTTCCGGAACGAAGTGTTACTGACCCTGCATCGATTGAACCGTCGATGGTGACATTTGAGTTAGTCGTAATTTGGCTGGCTGAGACATTACCGACCAATTGGCTTCTACTCCCAAAACTAACATTGCCATCGGCATTGAGCGAGCCTCGCATGGCGAAATCTGAGCCAGTAGTAATATTGCCCGTGGCATTGATAGTGACCCCGGCATTGCTACCCACATTGATTTGGGCATTTTGCAAATTCACATCGCCCGTAACATTAATCACCAACACCTGACTCGCATCGATAATATCGTTCCACTTCAAATTCAAACCATTGCTACAAAATACCGGGTTATTCCCTTGCTGAGTGCAGCCTGGCGGCACATTTTGCTTTAAGTTGTACGTTGCGGCAGCAACACTCTCACTCGCTAGCGACAAAACTAGCGCAATGACCAGTAGGGCAAGGTTGTTAAAGTGACGCATTGCTTGCCTCCAGCATGATTTCGCGTGAATAAATCATGTCGCCGGCATCACAGCTGCCTTGAGCGACGATTCGATAATGGTTGACGACAACGGGGCTGGTGATTTCAGCCACATCACAATAGACAGTGGCAGTACAGTTTTGTAAGCCCGCTTCAACAAAGTTATAAGTGTTAGGGCTGCTATCGTTATCGGTAGGGTCGAACGTACTGGTGGTACTACGGTTAGCGCAGAGCCCTGTGGTTACCATGCCTTCGTTCTCAAACAGTGCTACCAAAAATATTTCAGCGCCGGAGCGAGCTGCGTTGTTGGCGCGAGCGCCAATCACATCGCTGACGACGCCTTGGGTCGCATCGCCAATAACTCTGACCATGGCCGCCCCGAGCAGGGCCATCACCACGATGATAAAAATCGCTACCGGCAGGGCAGCGCCACGACTACGGTGGTACTGGAGGGGCTTATGGCACATTAGGAACATGAACCTCCTGCAATAGTTGTAGGCGCTCTGTGTCAGCGGCGCGGGCAAAGCGTAAATCTAGATGCACTAAACTATTCCTGACCAAGGTGGCATCGTCCACTATAAAGGGCCGCTCAGGTGTGGTTAAGGTTAAATCGTTGGTGAGATTTTCAGCCATCACTTCGGCGCTAGTGGTAAGCGCACGTTGCAGTTGGGCTAGGGTTGATGCGTTGGCATTGAGCCCATAGCCGGTATAACGCCAGAGTTGGCCCGTAGCTTGTTGATAGCACCAACTGATGGGCTGGCCTCCGATAAAATAACGCTGTGCGGGGCTGTTACCGGTAAAGTAACTGATGCTATCGGTGTACGCTATTTCAACCACATGATCATCGCCGGTGCTGACGATAGCGTCAATAATCTTGCGTCGCTCGGTTTGCGTCGGGTTGTAGATAAAATTGGGTGTCGATGCATAAATCAGCAGGTATTGGCCGATCAAATTGACGCCTTGATCCGCTCGCGGCTCGATAACTAACAGCGGGTCGCTGGCGCTAGGTCCTTGTCGTGGTACTTGCAGATATTGGCTGCTAGCAAGAATCGGCATAAATTCAATACAGCTGTTATCAGCGGCTACGCGGACACTGCGTGGCACGGCATTACGAATTTCTCGGGTGAGGCGTTCTACAGCAAATCTTGATTGCGACATCAGCTGCTCGCGAGCAGTAGTATCGACGTAGATTTGCGCCCCAAAACCAACGTACGAGAACACATAACCGCCAAGAATACCTAAAATAACGATAACGACGATCAGTTCGATTAAGGTAAAGCCACGTTGAAGGTTAGAGCGGGGCAGTGGGCTTAACGTGTGCCGCAAGTTATTCATCAAAAATTTCCTCGCACGGCGCTAAATTCAAAGTTTTGTCCTAAGCTGGTGGTGATGGTTATGGTTATTAGTTTATAGCGGGTGATATTGGCCTGATCGGCACCCGAGTTTGGGTCGTAATAGGACACTTGAATTTCGTAATCAAAGCCGTTGTAGCGAGCAGCGATATCGGCTCCGAAGACGTCGGTTAAATTGGTACTTGATGATGTTAAACCGCGGTAGTCGTCGACATCGTTGAAATCGCTTCGTACCTCACCATCGTCGCCGAGATTAGCAGGTAGCGTACAAGGAGGAGCAGCAGCTTCAACGCTACAGCGCTCGATACCACTGCTGCGGTCGCTGTTTTCATCAAAACTTTTACTCATGATTTCGTTGAGGAGGGCTTGGCCTAGTCCGGCTGCCCGAGTTTGTAACAAGGGTTCGGCACTGCGTTGCGCCTGCGGGAAAATCAGCACAGCAAGCATCACCACGGACAAGCTGAGCACTACGATCCCAATAATGAGCTCGACTAATGTAAAACCTTTATTGGTGCGTGGAGTAACGCCAAAAGTGCGCATGCAGATCCCCGTTAATATCGATTGGTCTAGATTACCTGTTTTTTATACCGATGTTTATATATTGTTCTTCATACTGTGGTTTTTTAGTTTACACTACATACTAGAAATTCGGTAAAATACGTGGTGCGGTATTTATCAGCTACGAGCAGCACTAAGGTGAACCATCTATGACAAGCTTAAGACCTATGCGGCAACGAGGTTTGACGCTGGTTGAGTTAATTATTGTTATCGTGTTGGTAGGGATTTTAGCCGCTACCGCAGGGCCTCGTATGTTTGGTAAAGCAGGGGTTGAAGAGGTGACTTATCAAGGGCAGCTGATGAGTCTGTTGCGCTTGCAACAGCAGCGCGCAATGCAGGATACAATTCAAGACTGCTACGGAGTTAACTTTTCTGCAACAACAGTAACCCCCGTTGATTGTGGTGCGGTAGTTGTCGCCGAACGAGTTTTGACGATTCCCAGTGCACTTGCAGTAAATGTGGCGTCAAGTTTACCTAATGCGAGTAATGGAATTCGTTTCAATAGTTTAGGCTGTCCGGTATCAACGGCCCATGCCAGCACTCCAGAATGGTGTGGCAATGCGCCAATAGAGATAGAGATTCAAGGGGTTAACTCCCGCTATATTTGTATTCAGAGTCAAGGCTATATTCGTCAAGGCCAATGTACGAATTAATTCAGGGTTAATAGCGCAAGTAAAGCTAGGTTAAAAGCCATGCAATGACGCTTGCTCGCAGCATGGCAGCTTGATAAAGTTACATAGTTAACAGTCCACCCCATTTACGAGTAAGGGAACATCCCCTCATGTTTAAGAAGTTACGCGGAATTTTCTCAAATGATCTATCGATCGATTTAGGAACAGCAAACACACTGATTTATGTCAAAGATGAAGGCATTGTTCTCAATGAGCCTTCGGTCGTAGCGATTCGTCAAGAACGCTCGGGTGGACCGAAAAGTATTGCAGCTGTTGGTACTGCGGCGAAGAAAATGCTGGGCCGGACCCCTGGCAATATTCGCGCTATCCGTCCGATGAAAGACGGGGTGATTGCTGACTTTTATGTGACTGAACAAATGCTGAAACACTTTATTAAGAGTGTTCACGATAGCCATTACTTCCGCCCAAGCCCACGAGTCCTAGTGTGTGTGCCTTGCGGTTCAACCCAAGTTGAGCGCCGGACAATTCGTGAGTCAGCTCTCAGTGCTGGCGCGCGTGAAGTGTATCTCATTGATGAACCGATGGCCGCAGCAATCGGTGCCGGGTTGCCAGTGTCTGAGCCAACGGGCTCCATGGTGGTCGACATTGGTGGTGGAACCACTGAAGTTGCCATTATCTCGTTAAATGGTGTGGTTTATTCCTCCTCGGTTCGAATTGGCGGGGATAAATTTGATGAAGCTATTGTTAGCTATATTCGCCGTAACTTTGGTTCTTTAATCGGTGAAGCGACGGCAGAGCGCATTAAGCATGAAATTGGCTCGGCCTTCCCGGGGGAGGAAGTTCGTGAAATTGAAGTGCGCGGACGTAACTTGGCGGAAGGGGTTCCGCGTTCCTTTACCTTAAATAGCAATGAAATTTTAGAAGCCTTGCAAGAGCCGCTGATGGGAATCGTCAGTGCGGTGATGACAGCACTCGAACAATCACCTCCTGAATTGGCGTCAGATATTTCTGAGCGCGGCATGGTTCTAACCGGCGGTGGCGCTTTGTTGCGTGATCTTGATCGCTTGTTAATGGAAGAAACAGGGATTCCAGTCATCATTGCAGATGATCCGCTAACCTGTGTGGCTCGAGGCGGCGGCATTGCACTCGAAATGATTGACATGCACGGCGGTGACCTGTTCAGTGATGAATAAGAGGGCCTATGAAATCGTTGTTTGAACGAGGGCCCTCCCTACTCACTCGTTTGGTCCTAGCGCTGTTATGCGCTGCTACCCTGATGTTTTTAGACCACCGGCTCAATACCATGCAGCCGGTGCGTTCGTTTTTATCGACCCTCGTGACGCCAGTACAATATCTTGCGGTGTTACCCGAACAGACCCTTGACCGACTCGTGTATTTGTCGACCACGCGGTCCATGTTACGCGAGCAAAATGAAGCCTTACGGCAAGAGCTGCAAGAATTGCAAATGGCCGTGCAACGGCTCAATTTCCTTGAGAATGAAAATGCTCGGTTACGGCAACTCTTGGGGTCGGATGTGCGTCAGGCAAGCCGCCGGATGGCTGCCGAAATTGTGGCGGTGGCCACGGACCCATTTTCCCACCAAGTGGTGATTAATAAAGGCTCCGCCAACGGGGTGTATGAAGGCCAACCGGTGCTAGATAACCGGGGGGTTTTAGGGCAAATTTCCAGTGTGGGGCGAACCACGGCTCGGGTGTTATTGATTTCTGATCAAAGTCATTCGCTGGCGTTACGGGCGGAGCGGAATGATATTCGGGTATTGGCCCGAGGCACTGGTGATTTACAACGACTGGAGTTGCTGTATATCCCTCATTCAACGGAACTGGAAGTGGGCGATAAACTCATGTCTTCGGGGCTGGGTGGTGTGTTTCCCGAAGGCTACCCAGTGGCAGAAGTCATCGAAGTAAACCGTGACGAGCGGTATCAATATGCTCGGGTCACGGCACGGCCGTATGCCCAACTGGATCGCATTCGAACGGTGTTGCTGCTATGGCCACCAAGCGCCATTGAGCAGCCCGTATTTGATGACATTGTGGTGGATGAGCATGTGGATTAAATCTGGGTTGATCCCGTTATTAATTAGCTATCTAGTCGCGCTGATTTTAATGGTCATGCCGATGCCGGTGTTTTTAGAAGCATGGCGTCCCGATTGGCTCAGTCTGGTTATTTTGTATTGGGTGATAGCGCTTCCGCATCGAGTGGGAATCGGCAGTGTGCTGATTTTAGGGTTAGTGGCCGATATTTTGATGGGGACGGTCTTTGGTATTTATGCCACCGCTTTATTGGTGATGGCGTACCCTGCAATTCGACACTTTCAGCGCATTCGCAACTACTCATTCACGCAGCAAAGCGTCATTGTTGCCTTGCTTATTCTAGTCAAGCGGGTGATTGTGTACGAACTTGAGCACATTTTAAATGATGCCGTTTTTAATCTTGCGTACCTTTACCCCGTGATTTCGTCAGCAATTGCTTGGCCGTGGGTGTTTTTGATTTTACGTAAATACCGGAGGCATTACCTTGTCCGTGAGTGAGTTGGTGTTGGCTTCGGGCTCACCACGCCGTTTTGAATTGCTACAGCTACTTGATCGCCCATTCAACGTGGTGCACCCCAATGTCCCAGAACAACGTCTCCCTGCAGAAACTGCGGACGACTATGTGCGTCGGTTGGCATTAAGTAAAGCCCGAGCAGGCGCCGCAATGGTTACGCCAAACAGCACAGTACTGGGCCGTGGTGGGGCTTCCTGTCTACGAAACCGAGCAGTTAATTCAATTCATTGAGGGGGATGCATGAGTACAGAAATTTTAATGAACGTCACCCCAACTGAAACTCGGGTGGCATTAATTGAGAATGGCATCCTGCAAGAAGTTCACATTGAACGCCAAGCGAAGCGTGGCCTGGTGGGTAATATTTACGTCGGTAAAGTTTCGCGCGTGCTACCTGGCATGCAAGCAGCGTTTGTTGATATCGGATTGGATAAAGCGGCATTCTTGCACGCGTCCGATATTGTAAATCAAATTGAGCAAGCAGAGGGGCTCGTGCGTGGCACCATGCCTGTTGCAGACATCGGCCAGTTGGTACGACCGGGACAACACATTCTGGTGCAGGTGGTCAAAGATCCGTTAGGAACTAAAGGAGCACGACTGACCACGGATATCACCATTCCTTCTCGTTATATGGTGCTCATGCCGCAGTCCCCACACGTGGGAATTTCCCAGCGCATTGAAGACGAGCAAGAGCGCCTTCGGTTAAAGCGTGCCGCCGAGCCTTATTGTGATGACGAAGGTGGGTTTATTGTCCGAACCGCAGCAGAAGGTGCGAGTGATGATGAACTGCAGCGCGACGCCAAGTTTTTACGCCGCTTATGGGACATGATCCAGAAGCGCCGCAAGAGTATGCGTAAAATTGGCTTGGTTTATGAAGATCTCAACTTATCCTGTCGGATTTTACGAGACTTTGTTGGGGATGAAATTGAGCGAATTCGAGTGGATTCACGGGTTACGTTTGATTTGCTCAAAGAGTTCGTGAAAGAATTTATTCCAGAGCTTGGACCTGTCTTGGAGTATTACGCGGGCGAGCGACCTATTTTTGATTTGTTTGACGTCGAAAACGAAGTGCAACGTGCCCTTGATCGCAAAGTTGAACTGAAATCGGGTGGTTCCATCATTATTGATCAAACCGAAGCCATGACCACCATCGATATCAACACTGGTGGCTTTGTCGGGCATCGTAATTTAGAAGAAACTATTTTTAATACCAATATTGAAGCAACCCAAGCCATTGCCAGACAACTTCGCTTGCGGAATTTAGGTGGGATCATCATTATCGACTTTATCGATATGCAGAATCCTGACCACCGGCGGCGTGTGCTGCACAGTTTAGAACAGGCATTGGCAAAGGATCGGGCAAAAACCTCCATTAATGGATTTACGTCGTTAGGCTTGGTTGAAATGACCCGTAAGCGCACCCGTGAAAGTTTGGAACATGTGCTTTGTTCCGAATGCCCCGTGTGTGCCGGTAGAGGCTTCCTCAAAACTGCTGAGACCGTCTGTTATGAAGTGATGCGTGAAATTGTACGAGTGAATCGTGCTTACGCGGCGGATCATTTTATGGTGTATGTTTCACCGGCGGTTGCCGAGATGCTATTGAATGAAGAGTCCCATGCATTAGCAGAGTTGGAGGTGTTTATCGGCAAGCAAGTTCGAGTGTTCTCTGAGCCCATGTATAACCAAGAACAATTTGATGTGGTTATGATGTAATGGCACTTCGCAACGCGGTGCGCTGGCTCTGGCGCTCATTGCTCTATACCTTGGCCACAGCCTTGGTCTTATTCGCCTTATTGTTGAGCGCGTTGCGTTACCTCCTGCCCCAATTACCCGATGTGACCGAACACGTCGAGCAATTTCTAGCAAACCAATACGCACTTGATGTGCAGTTAGCACAAATCAGCGCTGACTGGAGTCGTAGCGGACCTGAACTAATTCTCCATCAATTCGTGTTACTGACCGATGATGAACAAGCGACTCGGGTCGAAATTGATGAAGCACGGGTGGTGATTGATTTTTGGGGCAGTGCGCGGGCGTTCAATGTGCAGTTAGCGCAGGTGCAGTTAAATGGCATGCGATTGCACTATGACTTACGCGACAGTTACGGTAAAAGTAGCTCCCAACCTCTTCAATTATCGACTAATTTAGGCAATTTGCTGCTGGATCAATTAGACAATATTGAGGTGCGTGAGAGTTCTGTTGAGCTGGTGAATTTGATGGGCGTGATGCGTACCATCGATATTCAAGAATTGCGGTGGGCCAACCAAGGTCAGCGCCATTATGGGGTCGGGAAGCTGGCCTTTTCTGAGGTGACCGAAAACACGCTGGACGTGATGATTGATATGCATGGCTCAGAACTGCATGCATTGAGCGGCCAAGTGTATGTGGCGGCTAATCAGCTGGATATCACGCCTTGGGTGCAGCAACAAATTATTGATACACAGATTCAAGCGGCCACCTTTAATTACAACATGTGGTTGAACTTTGAACAAAACCAGTTTACCGATGGGTTACTGCAATTGGGGGAACAAAAGTTACAGTGGCGGGTCGGTGAGCAACGCCATCAACTTCGCATTCCCCACGGAGAACTCAAGTTACGCCCGTATGCAGATGGTTGGCGCGTGAATTCGAACCCGCTGACCATTGAGCACAATGATCGCAGCTGGGTGTTGCCCACCTTTAGTTGGGAAGATACTCCGACCACCACCGCCATGAGTTTGGAAGGGATGCCGCTCGCACCCTTGGTGGAACTATTGAACTTGTTGGGCAGTCAGGGCGCTAAGGTGGTTGAGCAATTCTCTGAACGAGATACACAAGGTGTTCTTGATCTCGCCTACTATCATCATGTGGAACAAGGAGCACGCTGGTACGCCGCAGGCGAAAACCTGAGTTGGGGAGAGTTCGCCGGAGTGCCAGGGTTAAGCAACGTAAATCTTAAGGTGCACGGGCGTGATCAACAGATGGTGTGGCAGTTGTATGGCACGGATGCAGCTTTTCGTAGTGACGCGCTGGATGAAGACGACGCTTGGCCAATTGATCAACTGACGGTTGCCGGCACCTTTTCGTGGAGTGCGGACAGCTGGCGTTTACAAATTGCTCCGGATAGTGAGATTCGATTACCTGGCTTGCCCATCGGCGTTGCCGCGACCATCACCCCCTCTTCTGAGTCCGTACATATTGATGCGCTTGCGCGTAGTTTAAACGAAGTTCCAATTTCTGCTGATGTGCTTCGACGCCATCTACCTATTGTGATGGGGGATAGTCTGCATGACTATCTCTCGATGGCGATTCAGGATGGTTATGCCACTGATCTTGCCATGGTCTGGCGAGGCGCCTTAGAAGATTTCCCATACCACAACAATGAAGGATTATTTGAAGCGCGGGCACGTATTTCAGGGTTGTTATACAAGTTCCAGCCTGATTGGCGGCCGGTGTATGATGCAAACGCCATCGTGAACTTTAGAAATGAGCGCATGCATATTACGGCTACCGATGGACTCATTGGGTTGATTGATGTGGCACGGGCCGATGTGGTGATTCCAGACTTAGTGGCAGGCGACGATGCGCGTTTAGATATTACCGCAAGCATCGCCGGCAACGCCAACGAGCTGAAGCCCGTTTTTGATGACAGTCCGTTAGCTGGAAGTTTAGGGGGAACCTTAGCTGAAGTTCAACTGAGTGGGCCAGTGACGGGCTATTTGGAGTTAATGATTCCGCTAACAAACTCCCCGGATGTGGTGGCCAAAGGCTACGCAGATTTAGCTGGCGCAGAAATTTATGTGCGTAGCTTAAAAGAAACCTTCACTCAGGTCGACGGCCGTATTCACTACCATAACGATGTGATCACCGCACCCACGCTAACCATGAACTGGCGTGACTTCCCACTTGCAGCAGAATTGTCCACCCAACAACGAGAGCAGGATTATTTTGTGGCCATGCAAGTGGATGGCCGTTGGCAATTGGATGAATTCGCACCGCTACTGATGGGAACCATGCCGTGGCAAGCAGACTTCAATTTAAGCCTGCCCAATGAGGGGGGGTATTCATTCCGCTGGTATCAGTCGGCCTCTTTAAACGATGTGAGCGCCCACTTACCTGCGCCGCTCGGTAAAGAGCAAGGGGTTGCCCAAGAGCTAGAACTTACCGTATCGGGCGACCCTGATAGTGTTCTTGTCAATGCAGAAATTGGCGAGTATGGTTTGCTGGAGCTCCAGCTCAATGGTGATCTGAGCGAATTACAAAGTGGCTATGCACGAATTGGCCAACTGCAACAGCCTACGCTGGGGCTGAACAGAGGGCGACACGCACCGCTCTTTAATGTGGAAATTGGCCTGGAGACGGGAGTGATTGATGACTGGCTCGCGGTCATGACTCAACTGAACCGCTGGCTCCCTGAAGGTGCCGGTGAAAGTGATGTGGCTCGGGTGTTGCGCCCAGATTTAATTCAGTTTGAAAGTCAGCAGCTCCGTTGGCTGGACATGCCATTCGATGGCGTGCAAATTGTGGCTCACCCTGAACAAGATGATTGGCAGTTGCGCGTTGAAGCAGAGCAAGTGTTGGCGGATGTTTATTGGCGCCAAAAGAATGCTGAACAAGCCGCCCAAATCCAAATCGATGCAGAGTATATAGATATCCCTCGAATCGAATGGCAACAGCATGATTCTGCTGCTGTCGCGGCCGAGGACGCGACGCCGACGTGGTTGCCGAGTAACTTTGCTGGGCTTCCTGAATTGCTGCTTGATTGCAAACGTTGCCGCTATGACCACTATGAGTTGGGTGAGGTGAGTATTCACTTACGTGGCGAGGAACACCAATTAGAACTGGCTAAGCTGACGGCGCATTACCGCGGGCATCAGCTCGACGCTAAAGGACACTGGCTGTTAGAAACAGCGGAACAGTACCCCCAAACTCGTCTGTTCGGGCGCTTTGAAAGCAGTAATTTTGGCGAGTTTCTCGATAGCTACGATATCACCTCGATGGTTCGCGATAGTAGCGCGACCATTGATTTCGACCTCCACTATATGGCGGCTCCCCATCAGTTAGAGCTTGATACCTTAAATGGTAGTGTTACTTGGGCGCTCGGGCAGGGTTACTTAAATGATGTGAGTGACCGTGGAGCGCGCTTATTCTCACTACTAAGTTTGGATAGTATTTTGCGCAAACTGCGGTTTGATTTTCGTGACGTGTTCGCCAACGGTTTATTTTATACCAACTTTTCGGGTGAGTTTGAGGTCGCCGATGGGGTGGTGATGACTCAGAATACGCAACTCAATGGCAGTGCAGGTGATATGGAAGTCAAAGGCAGCGCGAATTTAACAACCCGCGAGCTCGCCTATGATTTACAGTTTGTGCCAAAAGTCACTTCGAGTTTGCCCGTGATTTTTGCTTGGATGATTAATCCGCCGTCAGGTTTAGCAGCATTAGTGATTGATCGCATGCTGCATGATGCTAAGGTGATTAGTCGATTGGAGTATCGAATTTCCGGCACCATGGATGATCCTGTTATTGAAGAAGTGGCGCGTGATTCGCGCGCAGCACCGATTCCCGCTGAGGAGTTGAACCATGTCGAATCCGACAATCCCGCAGGTGCAATTGACCGCCCTGCAACTCACCAGTAGTCCAGATCCCCACCAGAACTTGCAGCAAATTGAACAATTGCTGCAACAGCTGCCGGAGCATCGGCCGCAGTTAGTGGTATTACCCGAGGCTTGCCTTTGCTTTGGGGCAGCGGATAAACGCCAGCGACAATTAGCCGAGCTGCCTGGGCAAGGTCCATTGCAAGAGGCGCTCGCCGCGTTAGCAAAGCGCTACCAAATTTGGCTTGTGGCCGGGACCTTCCCCTTAATTGATCATGTCGATGCCGTTAAATTTAGTGCTGCAAGCTTGGTCTTTAATCCACAGGGCGAATGTGTTGCTCGTTACAACAAAATCCATTTATTTGATGTGACGGTGGCCGATGGCACCAAACATTATCGTGAATCAGCGTGGACGCAGCCGGGCACCGATATTGTCACCGTGACCACTGAATTTGGCGTGTTAGGCATGGCGGTATGTTATGATGTGCGCTTTCCGGAATTATTCCGCGCCTTACGGTTAGCAGGCGCTGATATTTTGTTATTACCGTCGGCTTTTACACAAGTGACGGGTGAGGCACACTGGCATACGCTAACCCGTGCTCGCGCCATTGAACAGCAAAGTTATTTAGTGGCTGCCGCCCAAACTGGGGTGCATGCAAATGGCCGACAAACATACGGTCATGCATTGATTATTGACGGCTGGGGCCGCATTTTAGCTGACACTGACCCCGACCAGCCGGGGATTGCCACTGCGCTCGCTGATGCTAGTACATTAGCAAGTATTCGCCGAGACATTCCGGTCATCGAACATTTTCATTGGAGTCAAAAGGTATTTCATGCAACTACCGAACGTTGAGCACAATTTACTTCACCAACACGAGCTAGATCGTGATGCTTTGCAACAGTCATTAGCCACGCTGTATACCGGTGCCATTGATTTTGCGGATATCTATTTACAAAGCAGCCTGCATGAATCCTGGGTGCTTGAAGATGGCATGATTAAAGACGGTTCCTTTCATATTGAAGCGGGGCTAGGCGTGCGCGCTGTCCATGGTGATAAAACGGGATTCGCCTACGCCGATGAAATTTCTCTGATCGCATTAAACCAAGCGGCAGCTGCTGCTCGCGGTATTAGCCAAGCGGGGCAAGCGAAGCAACTGCAAGTGCTGCACCGTGTGGTCGCGGCCGAACGTTATGCAGCCATCAACCCACTTTTCCAATTTTCAGAAAATGCCAAAATAGAATTGTTGCAGGCGATTGATGCCTACGCACGCAGCCAAGATCCGCGAGTGGTTGAGGTGATTGCTAGTGTGACGGGAAGCTACGATGAAATTCTTGTCGCCGCAACAGATGGCACCTTTGCCACCGATGTACGCCCGTTGGTGCGTGTTAATTGCACTATTTTAGTCGAACAGAATGGTCGTCGAGAGCGCGGCAGCGCCGGCGGTGGGGCACGGGTTGAGTATCACTACTTCTTGGAGTCAGGGGAGGGTACGAAACCTCGCTGGCAACACTATGTGGATGAAGCGGTACGACAAGCACTCATTAATTTAGAAGCCCGTCCAGCCCCTGCTGGCACCATGCCTGTGGTCTTGGGGCCAGGTTGGCCTGGCGTATTGTTACACGAAGCGGTGGGGCACGGGTTAGAAGGTGATTTTAACCGCAAAGGTTCGTCCGCTTATGCCGGTAAAATCGGCGAGATGGTGGCGTCTGAACATTGCACCATTGTGGATGATGG
Organism: Pseudidiomarina indica; assembly: GCF_900104245.1. Classification (GTDB taxonomy): domain Bacteria; phylum Pseudomonadota; class Gammaproteobacteria; order Enterobacterales; family Alteromonadaceae; genus Pseudidiomarina; species Pseudidiomarina indica. The sequence goes on along the minus strand of NZ_FMXN01000006.1, from coordinate 23,437 downwards.
GACGCTGAATCAGCGTCGTGGCTCGCTCAGTGTTGACGATGAAGGAACCCCAGCTGGGTACAACGTCCTGATTGAGAAGGGACGCTTGGTTGGTTACATGCAGGATAAACTGAATGCCCGCTTGATGGGGGTAGACCCTACGGGCAATGGTCGTCGGGAGAGCTTCTCCTGCTTGCCAATGCCGCGTATGACGAATACCTACATGCTGGCTGGTGAACATGACCCAGCAGAGATGATCGCCAGTGTTAAGCGCGGTATTTATGCCCCTAACTTTGCCGGTGGGCAGGTAGACATTACCTCAGGAAAGTTTGTCTTTTCAGCATCGGAAGCCTATCTCATTGAAGACGGCAAAATTACCGCCCCTTTGAAAGGCGCTACCTTAATTGGTAACGGGCCTGAAGCCATGCGACAAGTCTCCATGGTCGGTCACGACTTAAAGCTTGATGATGGGGTAGGAGTGTGTGGTAAAGACGGTCAAAGCGTTCCGGTTGGAGTGGGCCAGCCCACCCTGAAGTTGGACGCCATGACCGTGGGTGGCACCGATTAAGCGGTGGCCACCTGCCGCATGTATTTGAATAATTCACGTTGAGCTGCGGGTGGTTTCCCCTGCTCAGCTTGTTTCGTGGCTTGCCGATAGAGTTGACGGAGGCGTTGCCGGTCCGCTTTGGGGTAAGCATCGATAAAGGCTTGGATAGCGTCATCACCGTGCGCCAAAATCGCATCCCGCTGTTTTTCCAATTGATGGAACAACGCGTTTTGTTGGTGGTGAGACTGTTCTAACTCAGCGAGGGCTTGCTCAATTGGAGCGATATCCCGACTTCGCATGAGTTTGCCAATGAGTTGCAACTGACGCCGAAAACCTTCGCGGGTTCCGCGAATGCGCTGGGCGAGTCGAATGGCTTCAAGTAAGTCATCATCGAGAGGGATTTTTGCTAATTTTCCCTCTGGTAGTTCGACCAGTTTTTCGCCGAGTTGTTGTTGTGCTTCAGCAGCACGTTTTAATTCGGATTTGCTGACGAACTCGTCGTCATCGTACTCAAATTCGCTCATGGATAAACCTCTTGGGTGACCAGCGAATTGTACCTGAATCCCATAGCAATAGAAAAGGCGTTCTGAAGAGACGCCGGCACAGGAGTAAAAATGACACCGGATATTCGCGAGCTTGAAACTGAAATGCAAGACGTTAAACAGGCCGTTGCTGACGCACTCAATTATGCCCAACAATTAGGAAATAGTGCGGCAGAATGTGCCATCAGTCGGAGCCGAGGAATCAACGTAGGCACGCGTTTGGGTGAAGTGGAAACCGTTGAATTCAATCAGGACGGAGCACTCGGCATCACTGTTTACCGAGGCCAACAGAAAGGCAGCTCATCCACCACGGATTTGACCCCGCAGGCGATTCGAGCGGCGGTAGATAAGGCCAGTAGTATTGCTCAATTCACCTCGGCGGACCCTTGTACGGGCTTGGCACCGGCAGCCTTGATGGCCACCGATATTCCTGATCTTGAATTGTGTCATCCCGCTGACCAGAGCGCTGAGTTTGCCTTGGCCCAAGCACTTGCGTGTGAGCAGCATGCATTGCAGCTTGATCCTCGAATTGTGAATTCGGATGGTGCTGGCTACAGCAGCCACGTAGGCTTTCGTGTTTACGGGAATACCCATGGGTTCTTAGCTGGTTACACCCAATCACGCCATGTGTTGAGTTGCTCCTTGATTGCCAAGAGTGGCGATGCCATGCAACGCGATTATAGCTACACCATTGCCCGCCATCGTGATGACTTATGGACGCCTGAGCAAGTGGCCGAGGATGCCGTCCAAGCTACCGTAGCGCGTTTGGATGCCCGTAAAATCAGTACTGCTAAGGTGCCGGTGATTTTCCGCGCGGACATCGCCAATAGCTTATTTAGCCATTTAGTCAGTGCGATCAGTGGCGGCAGTTTGTATCGAAAATCCAGCTTCTTATTGGACCATTTGGGGCAACAGATTCTCCCGTCGTGGCTTACGATTCACGAAAAACCTCACTTACCGCGCGCGTTGGCAAGCAGCCCCTTTGATCACGAAGGATTAGCAACTCAAGCACGCGATATTGTCAAAGATGGTCAGTTAGAAACTTATTTATTGACCAGCTATGCGGCGCGTAAGTTAGGGATGCAGCCAACTGGACACGCCGGCGGCATTCACACCTGGCAAGTGAGCCATCAAGTGGCTGATTTAAAAACCTTATGTCAGCAAATGGGAACGGGCTTGTTAGTCACCGAGTTAATGGGGCAAGGGGTGAATATTGTCAACGGTGACTATTCTCGCGGCGCGGCAGGTTTCTGGGTGGAAAATGGTGAAATTCAGTATCCAGTGGAAGAAATTACCATTGCTGGGAACCTCATGGACATGTTCAAAAACATGGTCGCGATTGCTGGAGATATTGACTACCGTCACGGGGTTCAAACCGGCTCAATTCTGATTGAAGAGATGCGAATCGCTGGCGTTTAAGACGTCAGCGAACCAAGCAAGGTGCTAACGGAAGGCGTTACTGCTCTTCATCAAACCGGGCTTCAACCAATTGCGCAACAGCATCTGCGGCTGCTTGCGCATCGGGTCCTTCGGCAACAATTTCAATTTGCCGCCCCTGACCGCTCGCAAGTAGCAATAAACACATCACACTCGATGCATCCACTTTTTGCTCCCCTTGGATAATTGAAACCGTGGCGGCAAATTCATGGGTAAGTTTCGCCAGCTTGGTCGCCGCGCGGGCATGGAGTCCGAGCTTATTGCGAATCGTCACTTGGCGGCGAACAATCTCAGTCATAGGCGGTGAGTTTAGGTGTTTGTGGGTTGACGATGACGGCTGGCCTCACGGTGCCGTACTTGCACTTTACAGGGGTGATCGGCAAAGCGTTTGGCCAGTTGTTCGGCAATATACACTGACCGATGTTGTCCACCAGTACAGCCAATACCAATGGTTAAATAACTGCGGTTACTGCGTTGGAAGTGGGGCAGCCAGGTTTCAAAAAACACCTGCAACTGATGAATGAATTTGGTGACTAACGGCTGCTGCTCAAAGTAATGCTGCACCGCTGGATCACTGCCAGTTAACGGTTTGAGCTCAGGCACCCAGTGCGGGTTTGGTAAAATTCGAGCATCAAAGGCGTAATCGAGATCGGTGGGCAACCCATACTTGTACCCAAAGGATTGAAACACCACGATGAGTCGCGATGCCGTTTTCCCTAGGACGCGCTCAGCAATCTGTTCACTCAGTTGGTGGACGGTTAAATCGCTACTATCTAAACGCCAGGTCGCTCGCTCCGCTAAGGGTTCTAACATGACCGCTTCAACGGCTAAGGCATCGGCGAGAGGCATCTCTTTTTGCGAGAGCGGGTGCAAACGACGAGTTTCACCGAAACGACGCAGTAATACTTGGTCGGATGAATCAATATAAATAATTTCGGGTTTGATTTTTTTCGGCAAAAAATCGAGGGCATCGGTGAGTTCGCTGGGTTCCGCTGGAAGGTTACGAACATCCACACTGACGGCAACTTTGTCGTATTGTTCAACCACCGCATGCACCAAGGTCGGCATGAGTGTAATCGGTAAGTTATCGACACAATAATAGCCAAGGTCTTCAAGCACTCGAAGTGCAATTGATTTACCTGAGCCGGAACGGCCTGTGACAATAATTAGTTGCATGATCCTACCAACTTAACCTACGAATAAGTCGTAGAGCTCTTGATCACTTTGTGCGTCGCGGAGCGCTCGCGTCATTGTTTTATCATTCAGTCGTTGAGCGACAGCGGCAAGTGTCTGTAAATGTTGCTCATGCTGTTCTTCGGGAACCAACAGAGCAAATACAATATCGACCGGTTGGTTATCAATCGCATCAAAATCAATCGGAGACGATAAGGTCAATAAAACCGCGATGGGTTTATGAATGCCGGCTAGGCGACCATGTGGAATGGCAACCCCTAGGCCAATCCCAGTACTGCCGAGACGCTCCCGATTTAATAAGCTTTCAAAAACCTCGAACGATGCGGCGCCAGCTAACCGCGATGCAGCTAGCTGGCCGATGAGTTCAAGGACTTTCTTTTTGCTTGTTCCTTCCACTGCGCAACGAACGCAGTCAGGACTCAGTGTGTTGGATAAATCCATGTTTAGCGACGATTTAATTTTTCTTTGTGTTTAATAACTTGTCGATCGAGCTTATCGATCAACCCATCTATAGCGGCATACATATCTTGATGCTCGGATTCTGCATAAATCTCACCGCCATTCACATGCAAGGTAGCTTCCGCTTTTTGCACTAACTTTTCAACACTTAAAATGACATACACGTTGTTAATGTTGTCAAAGTGGCGTTCCAGGCGCTTAAACTTGGTGTCAAGGTACTCCCGCATAGCGTCAGTGATTTCGATATGGCGACCAGTCAGATTGATTTGCATAACATCTTCCTTCTGTTTTCCGAGATTTAAATAAGACGCTTCCGTTGACTCGAGGGCGGAATATTCAATGCTTCTCGATATTTTGCAATGGTGCGTCTAGCTACTTGGATTCCTTGTTCTGCTAGGAGTTCAGTTAATTTACTATCACTCAAGGGCTTCTTGGGGTTTTCTGCTGCTATGAGTTTCTTTAACAATGCCCGAATGGCCGTTGAGGATGCATCACCTCCTGATTCTGTGGCTAACTGACTTGAGAAAAAGTACTTCAATTCAAACACACCTCGGGGCGAATGCATATACTTTTGCGTTGTCACCCGAGAAATTGTTGATTCGTGCATTTCAATTGCATCGGCAATGTCGGTAAGAACCATGGGTTTCATGGCCTCTTCACCGTACTCAAAAAACGCCTGTTGCCGTTGCACAATGGCAGTCGCAACTTTCAATAAGGTCTCGTTGCGACTCTCGATGCTGCGGATAAACCACTTTGCATCCTGCGCATGCTGTCGAATATAACTTACGTCTTCACCATGAGAAGAATCTTGGCACAAGTCAAGGTAATACTGATTGACTTTAAGTTTAGGCATGGTTTCAGGGTTTAGCTTAACAATCCAACGATTATTTTTTTTATGCACCAACACATCGGGAATGACATAGTCGTCAGGGGCCGCTTCGAAGGCTTCGCCAGGCCGCGGAGAGAGGCTTTGGATGAGGGCAATAATCGCCGCTAGCTCAGCTTCTGTGACGCGTAATTTGCGCATCAATTGCCGATAATCTCGGGTGCCTAAAAGCGCGATATGTTCGTTGACGGCTAACAGCGCTTCGGCGCGCCAAGGGGTTGTTGGAGAGCAATGTTGGAGTTGAATGGTTAAGCACTCGGTAACGTCTTGTGCCCCCACCCCAATCGGGTCGAAATGTTGAATGCGTTTCAGCACCACTTGAGCTTCATCCAACTCAATATCAAGGCCATGCTGCTGATTCAGCCCTGCCACAATCTCAGCCAATGGTTGGCTTAAATAGCCCGCATTATCAATCGCATCAATGATAGCAATAGCAATGAGGGTATCGGTGTCAGTAAAGGGAGAAAGTTGCAGTTGCCACAGCAAATGGTCGCGCAAGCTGGTCTGCGTTTCACCTTCATACAAGGTGTCTTCGCCATCATAACGATAACTGGCTTGGCCTATGCCGGCGGAATATTGGTGGTCCCATTCGTGTTCTTCGGTGATGCTGGCTTCTCCCTCAGCATCACTTCCTTCCAGTTCTAATAAGGGGTTTTCGGCCAACGCCTGTTGAATTTCTTGGTGAAGCTCAAGCGTGGATAGCTGCAGCAATTTAATCGCCTGTTGCAACTGGGGAGTCATTGCCAGTTGCTGCGACATTTTAAATTGCAAACTTGGTTTCATGGTGTGACCTACAGCGTGAATTGCTCACCTAAATAAACGTCTTTAACCTGCTGGTTATTCAGAATGCTTTGGGCGTCACCGCTGGCGATTAAAGCACCGTGGCTCACAATATAGGCCTTTTCACACACTGACAGCGTTTCACGCACGTTGTGGTCGGTAATCAGGACGCCAATTCCTCGATTGCGAAGGTGCTCGATAATTTTTTTGATATCGATGACGGAGATAGGATCAACGCCTGCAAAGGGTTCATCTAATAAAATAAATGTTGGGTCGGCCGCTAATGCGCGAGCAATTTCGACGCGGCGACGTTCGCCTCCCGATAAACTCATACCTAAGCTGTTGACTAAGTGACCAATACTGAATTCTTCCAGTAAGGAATCTAACCGTTCCTCTCGGCCGTTGGCATCCAAATCACGGCGGGTTTCGAGAATGGCCATAATATTGTCACGCACCGACAGCTTGCGGAAAATCGAAGACTCTTGCGGTAAATAACCAATACCACGGCGCGCACGAGCATGCATGGGGAGCAAGGAAATGTCTTCGTCGTCGATTAAAATACGGCCTTTATCATGATTCACCAGCCCGACAATCATGTAAAAGGTGGTGGTTTTGCCCGCGCCATTAGGCCCTAACAGACCGATGATCTGACCTGCTTCAACGGTTAAACTGACGTCTTTAACGACTTGTCGCTTATTATACGATTTTGCAAGGTGCTCAGCGATTAGTCGGCTCATTAGGTTGGTCGCTCTTATTTTTAGGAAGAAAAATAGTGGTGACGCGCTCATTTTCGCCGCGGTTTGCGGATAATTGTTGCGTCGCAAAGTTATAAATAATTTCGTTCCCTTGAATCAAACTATTGTTTTGGGAGACTTTTACATTGCCAGATAACACCAATAGTTGCTGGTCTTGATCGTAACGAATTATTTCAGCTTCCGCTTGAATGGGGGAGCCATCGTCAAGCAGTTGTTGATAGACCGCCGGGCTTCCCGTCGCGGTAAAGCTATCCGATTGATCCCCACGACGGGTCACCTCCAGATGATCGGCTTGAATGGTTAAGCTGCCCTGACGAATCAGCACATTGTTTTCGAAAACCGCAATTTTATTGGCGACATCGAACCAATCGCGATCAGCATTAATCTCAATGGGCTGGGAGAAGTCTGCACGACCTTGGGCCCAGGCTGTTCCCCAACTACTCGTTGTTATCGCTAGGATTGCGACGACCGGTATAAATTGTTTCAACATGCTTTATCATTTCCACTGTTTGTGCGTGCAAGTCTGCCCGTAAACCTTCCCCGCGAGCTGTAAAGTCGGGGCCGATAATCAGAACTGGTTGCTCCGTCGTGACCATTCCTGCGTCGGTATCTATGGTTAAATAACTGGTCTCGATGCGTTCGATAAACTCGGCTGCGGTAAGGCTGGTCATTTCAATGTTACGTTCAAGGACCAAGCTATTGTCTGCATAAAAGGAGCCTTGTTCGGCTTGCACTTGCCAAATATCATTCCCTTGGTTTAACTGCAAAATGTACGTTGGCGCCATCAGCTCAGTTAATCCAACGGGGCTGTAGTGTGTCATTTCTTCGGCAGCAATTCGGTGTGCGAGTTCGCCTTGTTCATCATAAACCCGAACAATGAGCCCAGTGGCAGTAAAATCTGGCTGGATTTGTCGATAACCCGCTTCTTGTTCCAATGGGCCAGAGTCGTCAAAAGGGCGCCAAATCAGCACAGCTGCGGCTAAAAATATGACCCCAATAATGATGACGATGTTCCGATTCAAAGGCTGACGCCTCCCGTTAATTGCAATTGCCCTTGGGCTTGTAAAATCAAATCACTCAATTCTCGTACGGCACCGTAACCGCCTCGTGCGGAGGTGACATAGTCGGCTTGCTGCCGCACGTAAGGATGCCCGTCACTCACGCAAACCCCAATTGCACTTCGCTGAAGCATGTCCAAATCAGGAATATCGTCACCAATACTCGCTACTTGAGCAGGCGTTAAACCGAGTTGCACCACTAACTGCTCAAAGCAATGTTGCTTATTCGATTGCCCTTGATAGATGTGCTTCACCCCTAATGCTTGCATGCGGTCTTCGACAATTTGGGATTGGCGTCCCGTAATCACGGCCACGTCAATGCCTGCATTGAGCAACGCTTTTACTCCAAGCCCGTCGCGGGTGTGAAAGGCTTTGAGTTCCTCGCCGGCATTCCCCATATAGATGCAGCCGTCTGAAAATACCCCATCCACATCGCAAACCACGAGTCGAATTTGTTTGAAACGTTCAAACAACTCTGCTTCAAGGGGGCCGTACCACGTATCGATGACACTCATTACAAGACTCCTGCTTTGAGTAAATCATGCATGTTCAGCGCACCTTGTGCAATGCCTTCTGCATCGACGACGAATAAGCCATTAATTTTACGGTCTTCCATCAGCTTCAAGCCTTGTGCTGCCAACATTTCAGGCTCGATGGTGACGGGGTGGTGAGTCATCACCTGCTCGATGGGAGTTTGGTGCACATCAATGCGTTGATCCAGAATACGACGTAAATCACCGTCGGTGAAAATTCCCAGTAATTGCCGCTGACCATCGGCAATGCCCGTCATTCCTAAACCTTTGCGCGACATTTCAAGAAGTGCTTCAGATAAGGTCGCATGAGGCGGTACCAAAGGAATGCGATCGCCGGTATGCATGACATCACTGATGCGCAGCAATAAGCGACGGCCAAGACTGCCGCCGGGGTGAGACATCGCAAAGTCGTCAGCGGTAAAGCCACGAGCGTGTAACAAGGCAACGGCAATGGCATCGCCCATGACTAAGGTGGCAGTGGTTGATGAGGTTGGGGCTAACCCTAATGGGCAGGCTTCTTGCTCCACGGCAATGCAGACATGCACATCGGAAAGCTGGGCCAAGGTTGATTGTGGATGCCCTGTGAGACTCACAAGCTTTACCCCGCGCCGTTTAATTAATGGGGCAATGGCGAGGACTTCTTCCGTTTCACCTGAGTTGGAAATAGCGAGTACAATATCTTGTGCGGTGATCATCCCTAAGTCACCATGGCTGGCTTCGCCTGGGTGAACAAAAAATGCGGGCGTTCCGGTGGATGCCAAGGTAGCGGCAATTTTGCCGCCAATATGTCCAGACTTGCCCATGCCAATTACAATCACGCGACCTTGGCATTGGAATAACAGCTCGCAGGCCTGCTCAAACTGTGAGTCCAAATAACGTTTTAACCCAACAATCGCAGCTGTTTCGATGTCAACAACGCGCTCCGCGAGAGCACGAAATGTAGTAGTTGAAGATTTTATTGTCACGGGAACGCTCCGGCCCAATGAATCAGAATAATCGCTTGTTGGCAATAATAACCGATTGAACGGTGAAATACAGACGAAATCGGTAGGGAAGGTCACGTTTTGTCACAAATTTTACTGGCTCCGGCTGTAGCAATAGCTCCAATTCTGATACACTTGCCGGTCAGAACAAGGGAGATATCAAAGCAATGCCAACAGCATCTCAGGTACCGAGTCAGCCGTCTCCAGCTCAGGTTGATGAGCCTCTTGTGGTGATTGACTCGATTGATTTTGCACATGGGTTTGGTGCACATCAGGTATATCGTGGATTATCCATGCAAATTCCCAAGGGTAAAATCACTGCGGTGATGGGCCCAAGCGGAATCGGGAAAACCACGCTGCTCCGTTTAATCGGTGCCCAGTTGCGCCCACAGCAGGGCAAAATAACCTTCGCTGGGGTGGATATTCATGCCCTCGGTCGCACTGAACTATACGAGCTACGTAAGCGCATGAGCATGCTATTTCAAAGTGGCGCGCTCTTTACCGATATGTCGGTGTACGACAACGTGGCGTTCCCACTGCGTGAGCACAGTGATTTACCCGAATCGATTATCGATATCATCGTTAAATTAAAACTCGAAGCGGTTGGGTTACGGGGCGCTCGACACCTCATGCCGGCTGAGCTTTCGGGTGGGATGGCACGGCGCGCAGCCTTGGCTCGAGCGATTGCGCTGGATCCAGAGCTCGTCATGTATGATGAGCCATTTGCAGGGCAAGACCCCATTTCGATGGGTGTTATTGTGAAGTTGATTAAAGAATTGAACCAATCACTGGGGTTAACCAGTATTGTCGTAACTCATGACGTTACCGAGGTCATGACCATTGCTGACTACGTTTATATTATTGCCAATAAAACGGTCGTGGGGCATGGCACGCCAGCGGAGCTTGAACAGTCCTCGAATCCGTTAATTCATCAATTCCTGAATGGCAACGCAGACGGGCCTGTCCCATTCCATTTTGCGGCGCCGAGCTTGGCTGACGAGTTATTGGGGAAACAAAATGCTCGATAAAATTGCTGGATTAGGGCGCGTCATTCTCGATTCGATTGCGGGCGCAGGGGCGGCACTGTTGATGTTGCTCAGAGCCTTAATTGGGAAGCCTAATATCCGTAAAGCATGGCCACTCCTGATGCAGCAAATGTATGCAGTAGGAGTCCTCTCACTCATCATTATTGTGGTGAGTGGCTTGTTTATTGGCATGGTGTTGGGGCTGCAAGGGTATAATATTCTTGTCGATTTCGGTGCCGAGCAGTCGTTAGGGCCGATGGTTGCTCTGTCATTGTTAAGAGAGTTAGGGCCGGTGGTCACTGCACTACTATTTGCCGGCCGCGCGGGGTCATCATTGACCGCGGAAATTGGCTTGATGAAAGCCACGGAACAGCTATCAAGTTTAGAAATGATGGGGGTTGACCCCTTGCGTCGGGTCATTGCACCACGTTTTTGGGCCGGATTTTATAGCATGCCGATTTTAGCTTTAGTGTTTTCAGCCGTCGGTATTTTCGGTGGCTACTTAGTCGGTGTGCGCTGGCTCGGGGTGGACGATGGGGCATTTTGGTCCGTCATGCAAGCAAGTGTCGATTGGGGTCAGGATATCGTCAACGGCATTATTAAGAGCTTAGTCTTCGCATTTGTTGTGACGTGGATTGCGTTGCATAAAGGGTATAGTTGCACGCCCACTTCGGTCGGCATTAGCCGAGCCACCACCTCAACGGTGGTCACCGCGTCGTTAGCCGTACTCGGTCTCGACTTTGTATTAACCGCATTGATGTTTGGGTAACACTATGGAATCAAGAAATACACAACTCGCCGTAGGTCTTTTTGTCATTATTGGCATTCTTGCATTGCTGTTTTTAGGCTTGCGGGCAGCGAACACGAGCGCGGTCACGACCGGAGAAACTTATCGGTTGTATGCCAAATTTGATAACATTGGCGGCTTGAAAGAACGCTCCCCAGTTAAAGTGGGCGGCGTGGTGGTAGGGCGTGTAACCAAAATCACCTTGAGCGGTGAATACTACGAGCCGTTGGTGGAAATGACTATCAGTGCCACCTATGACAAATTTTCAGATACCTCCTCCGTTTCGATATTAACGTCGGGGTTACTGGGGGAGCAATACATTGGGCTGAACCCTGGTTTCGTGGATGAAACCGTAGAAATGCTGCAAGACGGTGATCAGATTTATGACACCAAATCTGCGTTAGTGCTCGAAGATTTGATTGGGCAGTTTTTGTTCAGCCAAGGAAACGATTAAGGAGTTCGTATGAAACAGTGGTTGCTAGCTTTAAGTGTTGCCTTGGTGACTGCCGTCATGCCAATGGCTGCGAGCGCTGAGTTGATTCGCGATGATAACCCTTACGTGCTGCTCGAAAAGGTGGCCAATAAAACATTGGCACGAATTGCTCAAGATCGCGATTTGATTGAAGCAGACTTAAACCATACACGGGTGATTATCCGCGAAGAAATGTTGCCTTATGTGGATTACATTTATGCCGCGAAGCGGGTGTTGGGTCGTAATTTGACGCAAACAACCGAAGAGCAGCGGCAACAATTTTATACGGTTTTTCGTGATTACCTCATCACGACGTACGCGGGCGCATTTACCCAGTATGATGAAAGCAAACATACCATCGAATTTAACCGTGCCGGTCGTTTTGAAGAAGGCAGTCGGATGGTGGTAGTCAATACGCGTTTGATTGAACAGGGTGGGCGTCCTCCCGTGCGCTTGGATTTCAAAATGCGTTACGACAACACTGACGAGGTATGGAAAGCCTATGACTTAGTGGTGGAAGGGGTGAGCTTATTGAATAGTAAGCAAGCTGAAATTGCGTCCGTTATTCGTGCCAATGGCATTGATGGAACCATTCAGTTGCTGCGCGAAAAAGCCCAAGAAGCCGTGAAGCCTTATGAAGAAACTGAGAATTAGGCCATGAGTGAATGCAAATGGCAGCGGCATGAGAATGAAATTAAACTGCAGGGGGAACTGAGTCGCGTCACCGTGCCAGCCCTGTGGCAGCAGCGGCAACAGTGGCTACAAGGCACGGATACTGTTACCTTAAATTTCGCCGGCGTTGAGAAGGTCGATTCGGCTGGTGTGGCGATGTTAATTGCAGCACAACGAGAACTTCTTGATGCTCACCGTGCTCTTAAGATCACCCATGCCACGGCACAATTACGTGCCATGGTACAAGTGAGTGGCGTTGAGTCCATTCTAGAACTCAATGATTCAATGAGAAAGTGAAATACCAATGAGTATGTTGACAGCAGAAACCATTCAGCAGCAATTGCTGAATGAATTAGAGTTAAGTGAAGTATTAGTGAAGCTCGACGGTAGCCACGCTGTGGTTACAGCCGTGGGCGATGTGTTTGCTGATTTGTCTCGAGTAAAGAAACAACAACTGGTCTACGCGCCATTAAAAGCGTGGATTGCATCGGGTGAACTTCACGCCGTCTCCATTCGCACCTACACAGACGCTGAATGGCAACGCGAGAAAAAACTCGCTATGTTAAGTTAACAACGGGACCTTTCATGCAAAAATTTGTTATCCGTGGTGGTACGCCACTGCATGGGGATGTCGTCATTTCGGGTGCGAAAAACGCTGCTTTACCGATTTTAATGGCTTCGATTCTCCCCTCAGAAACGGTGACTCTTAGCAATGTGCCTGCCCTCCAAGATGTGCAAACCAGCCTCAAGTTATTGCATGAGTTAGGTGTTTGTAGCAAACCATTGGGCCCTAACAGTTATCAAATTGAACCACAAGGGCTTCATCACCATGTCGCGAGCTATGAATTAGTCAAAACCATGCGCGCTTCCATTTTAGTGTTGGGGCCGCTATTGGCGAAATACGGAAAAGCGCGAGTTTCGTTACCAGGTGGGTGTGCCATTGGTGCTCGTCCAGTTAATCTCCATATTGATGGGCTGCGCCAAATGGGGGCAGAAATCACTGTAGAAAATGGCTACATCAACGCAACGGTGAATGGCCGGTTGCGGGGCGCCAATATTTTAATGGATATGGTGAGCGTTACTGGTACTGAAAACTTAATGGCAGCGGCCGCGTTGGCAGACGGTGTAACGGTGATTGAAAATGCCGCGCGCGAGCCAGAAGTCGAAGATTTAGCGAACTTTTTAAATAGTATGGGCGCAGATATCCGGCATGCTGGAACTGAAACCATTACGATTTATGGTAAAGAGCGGCTCCATGGTGGCAGCTATCGGGTGCAGCCTGATCGCATTGAAACAGGTACCTTCTTGGTGGCAGCGTTGGCGACCGGTGGTGATGTGACTTGTCGCAATACCAATCCGAAAATGCTCGACGCTGTATTACGGAAATTAACCGATGCTGGCGCCCTAATCACGCAAGGCGAGGATTGGATACGGATTCAGGCGCAAGGGCGCCCCAAAGCGGTCACCATTGTGACGGCCCCACATCCTGCCTTTCCAACAGACATGCAAGCACAGTTCTGTACGCTGAATGCGATTGCAGAAGGTTCCGGTTGGGTGCGTGAAACCATCTTTGAAAATCGTTTTATGCACGTTCCAGAACTTTGTCGTATGGGCGCGAACTTTGAAGTTGAAGGCAATATGGCGATTTCGAAGGGGGTTGAAAAGTTGACCGGGGCGCAAGTGATGTGTACTGATTTGCGGGCATCGGCATCGCTGGTGATTGCCGGCTTGGTCGCCGAAGGTGAAACTGTGGTGGAACGGATTTACCACATTGACCGTGGCTATGAATCGATTGAATTGAAATTAGCTGCGTTAGGCGCAGATATTACTCGCGTTAAATAAGTGCACGCGGCTATTGGAGCCGCGTGATCACCACATCTACCGTTTTCAGCTGATTATCGCGTAAGAACTTCACTGTGATGGTGCTGCCAGGCTTGGTTTGAGCAACCTTGGCCAAGCCTTCAGTGGCGGATTGCATCGGCTGTCCGCCAATTTCGATGATGTAGTCATCGGCCCGCAACCCTGCTTGCTCAGCTGGGCTGCCCGCATCCACGCCAGTGACATAGATGCCAGGTTGATTATGATGATTCGTTTGGGGGCCGTCGCCCACTTGTACGCCAAGATAACCGCGCACCACTTCTCCTTCACGGATCAGCGTATCCATCACCGATTTTGCTAGGGGATAGGGGACCGCAAAGTAAATACCGTCAATGCCTTGGCCCCGAGCATCACGAAACTGAGCGTTATTAATGCCGACCAAATAGCCTTGGGAGTTAATCAAGGCTCCCCCTGAGGCGCCTTCGTTAATTGCCGCATCCATCTGAATTAAATCGGCATGGGAGTGAATAATCCCCATGCGGCCACCGGTTGCGCTGATAATTCCTTGAGTGATGGTTTGGCCTAAGTTATGCGGGTTCCCAATGGCTAACACCACATCGCCTACCAAACTTTGCAATGACTCATTTTGGGGGATGACCGGTAGATTATCCGCTTCAATGCGGACCACGGCTAAATCGGTGACCGTGTCGTAACCAATGACTTGACCGCTATAATTTCGCCCATCTTGCAAGGCAACTTGAATTTCATTGACTCCGGCAACAACGTGATAAGCTGTGAGAATATGCCCCAAGTTATCCATAATGACGCCAGACCCAAGCCGAAAAACTGTCGTGGGGCGACGGGAATAGTAGGAGCCCCGAATGGAGCCAATGCTATAAATATTGACCACGGCTGGTGCTGCGCGCTGAACTGCAGTGGCAAAGCTCATGGGCTGTTGTAATAAATTGACGGGAGGCGAGAGTTGTTGTTTGGCGTTCGGAACCACCAATATCACGATAGCAGCGACGGCTAAGCCCAATAGAACTGAACGTAGGATGTACCAGAGCAGGTGCTGCAATCGCATAGATAGATGTAACCCAGTGATTTAAGAATGAATCACAGCATAGCATTGTTTAAAAACGAAGGCAGCATTTAGCTGCCTTCGTTATGTAGAAATTACCCGCCACGGAGGACCAGGTAAATTTGGGATTGACCGCGACGAATATTCAGCGCAATCACACTGCCCGCATCACTTAAGGATTCACGTAACTCACTGACACTATTAACCGGGCTGCGGTTCACTGCCAAGATGACGTCATTCTTGCGAATGCCGTAGCGCTCAGCGACCGAGCCAGCTTCAATTTCGGTGACTTTTAAGCCGCCTTGCTCATCGGGCGCTAAGGTCACACCATTAAAGGCCGGGTGAATCGATGCCGCTGATACGGCTTGTTCTTCGGCAGACAAGGTGACTTTGAACTTGCGTTCCTTGCCATCGCGTAACACGGTGAGTGTTAACTCTTTGCCCGCACCAATGGTGCCAACTCGAGCACCTAAGTCCGCAAAGGTACGGATAGGTTCACCGTTCACGGCCGTGATGACGTCACCAGATTTTAAGCCGGCGCGATCTGCCGCACCGTCAGCAATTACTTCTGCAATGAATGCCCCTTGATTGGCTTTCAAGTCCAACGCTTTAGCAATGTCGTGCGTGAGGTCGTTGCCGCGGACGCCTAAGACACCACGACGTACTTCACCAAACTCCACCAATTGGGCAACAAGGTTTTTCATCATATCGGATGGAATTGCAAAACCAATACCAATGTTACCGCCATTGGGGCCAAGAATTGCAGTATTAATGCCGATGAGCTCACCGTTTAGTGTCACCAGTGCACCGCCGGAGTTGCCACTGTTAATCGCCGCATCGGTCTGAATAAAGTTTTCAATCTCTTCAATGCCTAAGCCGCTGCGGCCAAGCGCACTCACAATTCCGGACGTCACGGTTTGCCCTAAGCCGAATGGGTTACCAATCGCCACCACGAAATCACCAACACGGAGATCAGCCGAACGGCCGATGGTAATTTCGGTGAGATCTTCACCGTCTTTAATTTTTAGTAACGCGATATCAGAGCGATTATCAGTTCCAATAACGGTGGCATCAAACTGACGACCGTCTTTTAAGGTCACGAGGATTTCTGTGGCACCATCGATAACGTGGTTATTGGTGACCACATAGCCTTCTTTGGCATCAATAATAACGCCCGAGCCTAAGCCCTGAAAGGGACGCTCTTGCACTTGTTCACGCGGGCCGCCGGGGCCAAAGAAAAAGCGGAACATATCGGGAATACGTTGGCGTACTTCTCGCTTGCCTTTCACCGAAATGTTCACCACGGCAGGGGTGACCTCTTCCAACATTGGGGCCAAGGTCGGCGTTTCGTTTTTTTGACTAAAAAACGGGATGCTGGCTTGGGTTGGCGTTAATACCAACGCACTCGCCAACGCTAGAACTGCGAATATCTTCACTTTCATCAAGGTGACTCCTATTTCATGAATTGAAGACTGCACTGCATGCAGATCCTCTCAACCAAGAGACGATGCAATTACAGACTAACTTCTATGAAATAAGTTCACCTTGATTGTGTTTCAAGGTGTCTTTTATGAGGATTTAAACAATCCCGATTGTTTCTCACTGTAATCGCGTGGCATGTCGGTGACTGCTTTATCGTCACTGCGGCGTTTTTCGGGCCGCAACTGGTTCGTCATATGAAGTTCACGCAGTGTATCTTCAGAGAAAAACGGCAAGCTGGGTTGTTCAACCTCGCGTTGCAGTAGGTCAGCACTGTGGTACAAGTATGCTTTTAGCTTATCTTGAGTTTCTTCGAGCTGTTCAACTAACGCTTGTGCGGTGGATAGGTGTTCAGCCACTTCGCGGCGATAATCGGCGAGTTGTTGCTTGGTTTGGGTGACCTGTTGATTGAGCTCGGCCTCATCTGAATGCTCGGATAACCAGTAGCGGGCAAGAAAGAATCCTACGACCGTGCCGGCTAAAACGAGTAAAAAACCTACAATCCAGCTCATAAATACTCCTTAATAATGCGTTCCGCATGGTAAACTATTCCCCACTAGCATAATCCAGAATAGAGTCGAAGTGGTAGTGACAACAAACAAACTTCCCCCAATCTTAAAATACGAACGTGATTTAGCCTCTGGTCATTTTCAACCCGATGAAGCGCAACGCCGTGCGGTCGAAGCGTTACAACGGCTTTATGATGAGTTGGTCGCCATGCAGCAAACGGTGCAAGGGGGCTTTTTAACTCGGCTGAAGCAGCGCTTTGTACGACCTGCAGCGCCGCGCGGAATTTATTTCTGGGGCGGAGTGGGCCGTGGTAAAACCTATTTGGTTGATACATTTTTTGATAGCCTACCCTTTGAGCGTAAGTTACGACTCCATTTTCATCGTTTTATGCAGCGCATTCACGATGAGTTAAAGGAACTCAAAGGACAGAGTGACCCCTTGCCAATCATTGCTGATAAATTGGCGGAAGAGGCACGGGTGATATGTTTTGACGAGTTTTTCGTGCAAGATATTACCGATGCCATGATTTTAGGAACGCTCATGCAAGAGTTGTTTGCCCGAGGCGTGGTGTTAGTCGCAACTTCGAATATCGTGCCAGATGAGCTTTACCGCAATGGTTTGCAACGGCAGCGATTTATTCCTGCCATTGAGCAAATCAAGCAACACTGTGATGTCATCAACGTCGATAGTGGCATCGATTACCGGTTGCGCACCTTAACCCAAGCTGAAATTTATCATGCGCCTGCGGATGCCGCCGCCGATGCAACGCTGCAAGGCTACTTTCATCAACTGGTGCCCAATTACGATGGGGCTGCAGCAGCCACCTCAATAGAGATTAATCGCCGTGAGATTCCAGTTCGTATGGTTCATGATGGGGTCGCGATGTTTTCGTTTGCGGCACTTTGTGAAAGCGCTCGGTCACAGAATGACTATATTGAAATAGCTCAGTATTACCACACGGTGTTAGTCAGCGCTGTTCCGCAAATGGGGGCGCATAATGATGATGCTGCTCGACGCTTTATCGCCTTGGTTGATGAGTTTTATGAGCGCCGCGTCAAATTGATTATGTCGGCTGCCGTTTCGTTGGAAGAATTGTATACTCAAGGGACACTGAGTTTTGAATTTAATCGTTGCATTAGCCGCTTGCGCGAAATGCAAAGCCACGAATATTTAGGACTTGCACATAAATCATGACATTAACAGATTGGGGCCTCGCGCTGGGTGGGCTGGGTTTATTACTACTCGGCATGCAGTTAATGACCGACGGGTTAAAGTCAGCTGCCGGTCAGCATTTACAAGGGTTCTTAGAGCGCTCCACCCAAACCCGTGTGCGAGCAGCGCTTACTGGTTTCACGGTGACCGCCGTGGTGCAATCCTCAACAGCCGTTGTCGTCGCCTTATTAGGTTTTACTAATGCCGGGATGCTAAAACTACGCCAAGCTGCGTGGGTGGTATTTGGGGGAAACGTAGGCACCACATTAACGGCTTGGATTGTGGCGCTGATTGGGCTCAAAATTAATGTTGGCGTGTTCGCATGGCCCCTGATTGGCTTGGGCATGCTGCTCAATTTGATCCGATCAAATTCTCCTTCGGGCTATGTTGGCTTGGCGCTCGCTGGATTCGGCGTATTATTCGTCGGGCTGGATACCTTGCGCGTAGCATTTGAGCAGGTCGCATTGAATTTCCCGATTGGTTACCTCAACGTCGATGGTATTGGCGGTATTTTAGTCGCGATCTTGGTCGGCTTTATTTTAACTGTCATTATTCAGTCATCCACCGCCGCAATTGCGATTGTTTTAACAGCCTCTGTCAGTGGTATGTTCACCCCCTTAGCAGGCGCAGCGTTGGTTATTGGTGCCAACATAGGCACCACGGCTACTGCAATTATCGCCAGCATCAATGCAACACCACACGCGAAACGGTTAGCGGCAGTCCATGTGCTGATGAAAACGGTGACCGGGGTTGTCGCCGTCATTTTATTAGCGCCTATGTGGTGGGTTGCGCAATGGCTATCCGGTGGGGAGCAAGTGGCGAATATCAGTGCTGGTTTAGCGGTGTATCACACCTTATTTAATCTGCTTGGCATTAGCTTGATGTGGGCGTTTGATGAGGTGATTTTCCGCCGCGTTGAGCGCTGGTATCGGATCCCCCATTTGCGTTCCGGTGAACCACGGTATCTGGATAAAACCGTACTTGAAATACCCGCCATGGGGTTGAATGCGATCCAGCAAGAATTAAATCGCGTGCAGCGTCAATATTTAGTGCGGCTTCGAAATTTACTGACCGAGCAGCCTGAGCACGAGGAAACTGAGGAAGACATCGCAACTGGCGTGTTGCTCGGGCATATCCATGAGTATCTAACAAAGCTGAGTGCCCAACATCTGACCGGTACAGAAGCATTATTGCTTGCCAAGTTGTATCGCGAGCATGCCCAGTTGAGCGATTTACGGTTATTGGTGGAAGGCTTACGGAGTGCTACACCAGAGGAACTAGCACTGAGTTTGAATGCCCAGCTGCGTGAGTTATTACTTGAGTTATTTAGTGCATCGGCAATGAAAGAGCGGCCTTTAGCCAACTGGAATGCCTTGATGAGTTCCATCCGAGCGACTCGGAATGCGTTACGCCATACGTGGTTTAATGACATTGCCGAAAATAAATTAAGTGCGACTCAAGGTGCAACATTAATGCAGCTTACGAGTATGTGGGAACGTAGTGCAGAAGTGATTGCCGCATTAAAAACGCAAACCGTTCCAATGGAAAATGCTTCAGCATCGTTGATCTTTTAAACACATTTCCATATAATCCGCGCAGCCCACGTTACAGGTACAACAAATCGCCATCCGTGCGGTTGTTGTGGTTCGCGGGGAAGCCCGGAACTACTGTCGTGAACTTTACTATAAGAGATGTTCTTAATGAGTACATTTGTAGCAAAACCAGAAACTGTCAAACGTGACTGGTATGTCATTGACGCTGAAGGTAAAACTTTAGGTCGCTTAGCCACTGAAGTGGCGCGTCGTTTACGTGGCAAGCATAAGCCAGAGTACACTCCTCACGTGGATACTGGTGATTACATCATCATCGTTAACGCTGAGAAAGTGAACGTTACTGGCCGTAAAGCGCAAGCCAAAATGTATTATTCGCACACGGGTTACCCAGGCGGTTTGAAATCAATCAACTTTGAAAAGTTGATTGCTAAGAAGCCTGAAATGGTAATTCAGAAAGCGGTGAAAGGTATGATGCCAACAGGTCCATTGGGTCGTGCCATGTTCCGTAAACTGAAAGTGTACGCGGGAGCCGAGCACAATCACGCTGCTCAGCAACCAAAGCAACTTGAAATTTAATACGGAGCATGACAACTATGGCACAGAATCAATACTACGGTACTGGTCGTCGCAAAAGCTCAACTGCGCGTGTTTTCTTGCGCCCGGGCAGCGGCAACATCAGCATCAATAATCGCAGCTTAGAAGAATACTTTGGCCGTGAAACCGCTCAGATGGTTGTTCGTCAACCACTTGAATTGGTTGATATGGTTGAAAAGTTTGACCTATACATCACTGTTAAAGGCGGTGGTGCGAGTGGTCAAGCAGGCGCAGTACGTCACGGTATTACCCGTGCGTTGATGCAATACGATGAAACTTTACGCGGTGACTTACGTCGTGCGGGTTATGTAACTCGTGACGCACGTCAAGTTGAACGTAAGAAAATCGGCTTGCATAAAGCGCGTAAGCGTCCACAATTCTCGAAGCGTTAATTCTTCAGAATTTGCAGTACGACAAGAACCCGGCCACCGTGCCGGGTTTTTTATTTTCCATCTAGGAGAAGACCAATGCAACGATATTTATTCATTTGCGCTTTGCTGTTTCTATTGAGTCCTCATGCAGAATCAACGACGTGTGAGGAAAACCCTTCGTGTGAATCAACTACGGTGTTTCCGAGCGCATATAACGCAATTGAAGTTGACGAATCTCAATCGCGGGGGTTGGCTGACAGAGTTACTAGTGAAGTCCAAAATATAACTCAAGCGGGACATAAGCTGATAAGACATAAGGTGGTGAGAATAAACGAAACCGCTCTGTTAGCCGTGAAAAGTTATGCGACTGATATTTTACAAAATTCGGCGGACACTTTTTCTCATCCGTTGAAAAGTGAAAATTTAAAGACCAAAAATATAGCTTTGGCAGAGCAATCAGAGTACCCGCTGAATGTTTCGTTCAATTTATTCGAATCGGGAATTTTAAATGAACTAAATGTGCAATCCATAACACTATCGTCAACTTTAGATGGTGATTTTAACTATCTAGTTGTCTCGTCTACGGGGAAGCAAAATGGAAGTGATTATCACGTTTCGATAAGTTACAACTCTGATGGCGAAATCTCCATAAAAATTTACGGTGGTTATAATTATTCTATCTCACCCTTACAAAATAGACAGAAACTTCACTTACTAACGGTTACGTCATCACAGAATAAGGAGGTAACCCCAAACGCTGAAAAAAATCTATCGACATTAGCAGGATCTTAGAGGTTGAAAAGTCTATTAGACAAATAAAGAAGCAGCGAGAAGATAAACTTAGCGCGCAATCATTAAACGGCACCATTAGCGCTTCAAGTGGTGATTATACGATTAATCTAGGCGTATTCTACGATGAGGGCGTTAACATTCAGACCACGCAATCAAGTCTTATTGTTCCTAGTATCAATCTGATTAACTCAATTTTAATAAACGACAATGTTCGAGATCAATATGGGAATGTTATACAGTTCATGTTCGGACAGATTGATGAAATACCTAGTGGGTGTGGCAGTACTTCAGCCTGCAATGTATCGTATTTAGATCATTTAAACTCAGAAAAGTGTCAACTACCTTGAAAAACGCCGCCCCTCCAAAGCATCGGTTAGAGCTGTAAATCGCCAAATCACTGCATCACCATGGAACTATAAAAATTCTGTTACAGGCTCGATAAAAAACTTATATAACACAAAAATAAATAGAGAAAAATTAATTGAAAGCAATACCTTCAACTCGACACATAGTGGCTTCCAATTCCATGGATGATAATAAAATGAGAATGCCTTACTCATAAGTTCAGGGGTGTTGTAAAAAAGCCCATTTTCAAAATAAATCTTGCATATGTCTCCATGCCTTCTATTTAAAAAAATATAAATGACAACCTGAAGAAAAACAGAAAATAAGGCCACACTCAAAACAATAGGCATAACTTAGGTCTCACATTTACTTTTATTACAATCTAATAATTTCCCGCTTGCCTCGAGCCCGGCGCCGCCAAATACTCCTAATCCTATTTCAGGAGCAACTTCTAGTGTCACACCGTTCGTTCCAAACTGACCAGAACCTGTTGCTAATATGCCCATCCCGTATGAAGCCTTAACTTTTGTGCCTTTAAGGTAGTCAGGTATTACCACCAATAAATCACACAAATCCACAAACAAACCAAGGGGGTCTATATACATAACGGGGTTAGATAGCGCATACGCGTAGGTATTAATTCCACCGCCCAGTCCTATCGGGTCGCTCTGCAAGTAACGGCCAGAGCTGGCATCGTAATCCCGAAAGTAGTTGTACCAACTTTGTTTCTCACTATCCCAGTATTGCCCCGGGAAACCAATGTTAAACGCTCCGATACTGCTGGTTAATACTGTACTATCAAAGGCTTCGAGTTGCGCTCGCCAAACGACCGTGGCCGAGCTATCGGTGATGACTTCAGGACGACCTAAATGGTCGTTATGCACATAATAAAGCTGATTGTTTTTTATATACCCCACCAGCTCACCGCCCAAATAAATATATTGCGCTTGCGTTCCCTCAGCCAATAATTGCCCGGTTGGTGAATATATAAAATGCGTGCTCACGCTCCCTGTCGTTTTTCGTGCTCGCTGTCCTAAAGCATTATAGTCGTATGTGGTAGCACCTGATTGCACCATTCGGTTATTAGCATTGTACACATAGCTTCTGCTTTGCCCGTTAAAACCCTGCTGTCTTTATAGTTTCATTGGCGATTCAACCATTTACGGGTATTTCCCTATGAAAACGCCAACCGATATTGGCGGGACAGTTGTAAAAGTAAACTGGGAACAACTGGATGGAAAATGGTTTGTTTCCCATCCTTAGCTGTCGTTAATCTGGGTTTGTTAGGGTCATCTTGTTTGAGTGAATTATGTACCCTTTCAGCCCATCACTTGTTTCAACTTCATATGCCAAATAGTCCTTGCCATATTCCTTGGAAAGAATAACAACTTTAGTTCCCGTTGGTAGAATCGCAATTTGCTTATCGGGGTTGTCCAAATTCTGCAACCCCGGTTCCTTCAACATTACTGTAGCTTCATGAAGTTGAAGACTTTCTTTAGAAGAACCACATCCAGTCACCAGTCCAAGCACCCCTAGTAATAATAAGAAGAGTTTTATTTTGCCCATGGCGCAC
>NZ_FMXN01000019.1 GCF_900104245.1 Pseudidiomarina indica | reverse complement strand
AGCAGTAGGTGAAGCATCAACCAGATAATCCGATGAGATGCCGGTCTGTCTCACTCTCATGCAAAGGTAAGATCAACCATTTAATCCGCTTACCCAAGAAAAAAAGCCATAGCGATCCGGTTGTCGCTGTCGTCTTTGATATGTGAATGGTTGTGCTGGTGCATTAAGACTCACCTATTTATTGCTGATAACAACTTAGTTGGTTTGACTAACGGCTTCATTCAATTGTTTTAAAATACCACAGTGCTCTACCGTGCGCTTCGAGTTGCAGCTAAGACGTAAAGCCTTTAGTTGTTTATTAAGCTGCGTTAAATCCGCTATGCGACGTTCTACCTGCTCGATATGCTGTTCAATCATCTGATTAACATCATCACACTGCGACATTGGCGAGTCATTCAAACTCAGTAACTGACGAATTTCTGCCAAACTCAGATCTAAACTCCGGCAGTGTTTAATAAATAGCAACCGCTCGATATCAGCGTGATCGTAGAGGCGGAAATTACCATCGCTACGTAATTTCGCCGCAAGAAGCTGCTCCTTTTCATAGTGACGGATGGTTTGCACAGAACAGCCAGAGATTTTTGCCAGCTCTCCAATCTTGATCATCTCGATACTGCCTATTGACTCTATAGTAACTACAGAGTTTAAACTAGGTTTCATATGAACCCAAGGTTTATCGGTTATGAATGCAAAATGCTGTTCCAATGATAAGTGTAGCGAAACGGGCAACAGTGAAAATAGCGCCGTTGATGCACCTGATAAGCATGCAAAATATGCCTACCTTAGTGAATTTAGGGTGCCTAAAATGGACTGCCCTGCCGAAGAGCGTTTGATCCGTATGGCGCTGGAAACAGTTGAGCCCGGTGTTCTGTTACAGTTTGATATCCGACAAAGGCAGGTTCGCGTTTTTCACACGGTGAATGCCAATGAAATTACAACAAAAATGCACAGCTTAGGGCTGGGCGCATCGCTGACAAAGACCGGGCCGGTGAAACGCGAAGAGGTAACGCAGGCCAGACAATCCACAGCATCAGGTTCGCAGCGTGAGGGGTTAATTTTAAAGTGGTTGCTGGGCATTAACGCGGTGATGTTTGCAGTAGAGTTTGTGACCGGTTGGCTGGCTCAATCAACCGGGTTAATAGCCGACTCTCTGGATATGTTTGCCGATGCAGCGGTATACGGGGTTGCGCTATACGCAGTCGGGCGTAGTAGCAAGGTTCAATTAAACGCCGCACAGCTTGCCGGCTGGCTGCAATTAATTTTAGCTTTTGGGGTGATCAGTGAGGTGATACGGCGCTACCTGTTTGGTAGCGAGCCTGTGTCGACGTTGATGTTAATTATGGGCGCTATTGCTTTGGTTGCTAATGTGATCTGTCTTTCGTTAATTCATCAACAAAAAGAAAGTGGCGCGCATATGAAAGCCAGTTGGATTTTTTCTGCAAATGACGTTATCGCAAATGCTGGGGTGATTTTGGCCGGATTATTAGTCACCTGGACCGGGTCACGCTATCCGGATTTGGTGATAGGGTTCATCATTGGATTAGTTGTACTTAATGGTGCGCGCAGGATTTTACAGCTAAAAGCGTAGCTTGTTGTTAAGTCGCAATAGCGCTACCATGTGGCGCTAACTTACTGAGGGATTTATGTTAGGTCGTACATCAGGTTTATTATTACTGTTGCTGATTATGCTGAATCATGCCGTGATGGCCTGTGATGCGTTAGTTATGCATTTGCCCGATCATGCCCATGCCTACACTGACCTGCAACATGAACACTGCTACTCAGATACCCTTGTCGACGTAAGCAGTGAGCAAGTCACTGCACATAACGTTGAACATAACTCTGAGCATGATACCGACGAACACAGTAATCATGCTCATGTCACCTGCTATATCGCTTTTTTTCAGGGCATGGAGCTGCTTAACTTCCGTGACAGCGTTATAGCCGCTACCCAACCAGGGTTAAACCTCATTAGCTATCGCCCACCAGTGCCGCCGCCAAATATCTGATCCTGCTTGTTTATCCTTTTTATTAACGATTAACTTTCAGGAGCATACCCATGCGTATGAGACTAATGCTGCCAGCAATACTGGCGGCGGTATTTTGCGCGCTTCCGCTACGTGCAGAGCCGCAAGCACTGACATTACAACAGGCAATAGATAAAACACTGCAACACAACCCGCAGCTGTATCAGTTTAAATTTACCCAACAGCGACTGCTGGCAGAGCGTGATGTGCAAAGCCTTAAACCCGGTTATCAACTCGGTGTAGAGCTTGAGAACGTTGCGGGCACCGGAGAGGCCAGAGGGCTGGCCGGTGCTGAGCTGACAATCGCCTTATCTTCCGTGATAGAGCTGGATAATAAAGCCCAATGGCGCGCTGCGGTAGTAGACGCCAGGCTCAATACTCTTAAATGGCAGCAACAGGCGCAAACCCTGGATGTGCTGGCAGAGGTTACCCGCAATTATATTAATCTATTGGCCAGCCAGCAGGAATTGACACTGACAGAAGAGGCAGTAGAGCTCTCAGAAGCCCTGCTGCAAAGCGCTGAAAAACGTGCCGCCAGCGGTGCCTTGTCAGATGCTGAAATCATGAGGGCAAAGGCGCAACTGGCTCAGGTTCAGATCGGGCGGGACGCCCTGTTGCAGCGCATTGAGCGGCAAAAGATAGCCATAGCACGTTTTTGGGGTGATACCAGCGCCAACTTTAACGTTGTGGCAGGTAATTTGTTTGCTTTTGGTCAAAGCCGCCCTTTTGCCGAGCTGTATCAGCGGCTGCAACAATCGCCGGCGTTAACCATTTTTGCCTCTGAACGTCGGTTAAAAGACGCTGAAGTGCGACTGGCGCAAAGCCAAAACCGCGCAGATCTGAGTTGGCAAGTAGGGGTAAGACGCTATCAGGCCAGTGACGATACAGGCCTTACCTTTGGTATCTCAGTGCCATTATTTGCTGAACGTCGCAATAGTGCAGCCATCGAAGCTGCGCTGGCAGAGCGAAACAATGTCGAGTATCGGCAGCAGGATAGCTTACTGATCCTGCATGAACGCTTGTTTGATGCCTACTCGCAACGACAGCAATTTATTACCAGTTACCAACAGTTGGCGCAGTACGTGATCCCCAACCTGGAACAAGCGCTGGATCTTACGCGTGATGCATACCAGCGCGGGCGCTCAAATTATCAAGATTGGCTTAATGCCCAGCAAGAATTGTTGCAGGCAAAAAGACAAATACTGGAAACCGCCACTGCGGTGCTATTGAGCCAGGCGACGATTGAACAGCTTACCGCCGAGCCGGTAACGCAGTAACTGACAAGATTATTGCCCCGGTGCCGCACTTCATTAACTGTGCGACGTGGCAAACAGAATATACAGGAAGATAGCATTATGAAGTCACATGTAACACTGGCAATGTTTATTGCAGCCTGGCTGATGCCGATGCAAGTAATGGCCGCCAATGAGCAAGAACATGCGCATGTCCATGCCAAAGAGCAAGCGGTAAAACCGCAATCTGACGCTAAGAAAAATGAAGAGCACGAAAAACACGGCGAGAACGAAGAACATGAAGAACACAATGAGCATGAAGGGCACGACGAAAACGACGAGCATGAACACAATGAAACCCTGAGCAGCCGCATTAGTGATGATATGGCTACGGCGGTAAATATTGTCACAGACCGTGCTGACAGCCAGCGATTACGCCAACATCAGGTTGTTTATGGCAAGCTTAGCGCTGATCCAAACCGCATCAGCCATGTTAATGCCCGTTTTCCCGGTATTCTTACCTCGGTGAAATTCTCGCTGGGTGACAGCGTAAAAGCAGGCGATGTACTGGCCGTTGTTGAGTCAAATGAGAGCTTAAATACCTATGCCATTAAAGCACCAATTGACGGCGTTATTATTCAGCGCAGCGCCAATGTTGGTGAGGTCGCACAGCAGCAGACGCTATTCAGCATTGCTGATTTTGGCAGCCTGTGGGCAGATTTTCGCCTGTACCCGTCACAACAAGTTGCTGTCGCGACAGGACAAAACGTGGTCATTCTGGCCGCTGACACTGAGATTAACGGCGTAATTGCACATATTATCCCGTCATTAACCCAGCCCTATCAACTGGCCAGAGTTAAGCTGGATAACCGTGACGGTAAACTGTCGCCCGGGCAATTAATCGAGGGTGCTGTAATAAGCGGTGAATTCAACGTTGAGCTTGCCGTTAAAAAATCGGCCATTCAAATACTGGACAATCAAAGCGGTGTCTTCGTGAAAAACAATACCGAATATGTCTTTACCCCATTGCAGCTTGGCCGTAGCGACATGGATTATGTCGAAGTGATTGCCGGTTTAAAGCCCGGCCAGTTGTATGTCACTACAAACAGCTATCTGTTAAAAGCGGATATTGAAAAATCTGAAGCCGAGCATGATGATTAAGGGGGCACTATGATTGAATCCATGTTGCGCCTGGCTATTGCGAGGCGGTATCTATTTTTAACGCTGACACTGTTGATTATTGCCATTGGTAGCTGGAGCTACCAACAGTTACCGATTGATGCAGTGCCGGATATTACTAACGTTCAGGTGCAAATAAACACGGCGGCGCCAGGTTATTCGCCACTTGAAGCAGAGCAGCGTATTACCTATCCGGTAGAAACTGCCCTGTATGGCTTACCCAATTTAAGTTATACCCGCTCATTGTCACGCTATGGCTTGTCACAGGTAACGGTGGTGTTTGAAGAAGGCACGGACATCTACTTTGCCCGCAATTTAATCAACACCCGTTTGGGCGCTATCAAGGATATGTTGCCTGAGGGCATAGAGCCTGAAATGGGCCCTATTTCAACCGGTCTTGGTGAAATCTTTATGTATACGGTGCAGGCCAAGCCGGGCGCGCTGCAACAAAATGGTTCACCTTACGATGCCATGGCACTGCGGGAAATCCAGGACTGGATAATAAAACCTCAGCTGGCACAGGTTAAAGGTGTGGTGGAGGTAAACAGTATTGGTGGCTACAACAAGCAATACCATGTGTTACCCGACCCACTGAAACTGCTTAATTATGGCCTGAGTATTAAGGATGTTGAACTGGCCCTGCAAGCCAACAATGACAACCGGGGTGCCGGTTATATTGAACGTGAGGGCATGCAACTGCTGGTACGCTCGCCCGGTCAGTTAACCTCTCTGGATGACATTGCTAATGTCATTATTACGCAATACGACACCATACCGGTAAAGCTGAGTGACGTTGCCGATGTTGCCATTGGCAAAGAGCTGCGAACCGGTGCGGCAACCCAGGATGGTAAAGAAGCGGTGCTGGGTACAGCCATGATGTTAATTGGTGAAAACTCACGCACAGTGGCACGCGATGTCGCGCAAAAGCTGGAGCAGATCAAAAGTTCTCTGCCAGAGGGTGTTATTGCTGAAGCCGTATATGATCGCACCACCTTAGTGGATAAAGCCATTGCAACCGTCAGTAAAAACCTGCTGGAAGGCGCATTACTGGTGATCGTAGTGTTGTTTATCCTGCTGGGCAACCTGCGGGCGGCGTTAATCACTGCGGCGGTGATCCCGCTATCAATGCTGATGACCATTACCGGCATGGTACAAGCCGGCGTTTCTGCCAACCTGATGAGCCTGGGTGCGCTGGATTTTGGCTTAATTGTTGATGGTACGGTGATTATTGTCGAAAATGCGGTTCGACGCTTGGCGCAGGCACAACACAACGGCAGTATCCAACCGCTGAAAGAGCGCTTAAATACAGTGTATCTGGCAACTGCAGAGGTTATCCGGCCCAGTTTGTTCGGTGTGGCCATTATTACTATCGTGTATATTCCTATTTTTTCGCTGACCGGTGTCGAAGGTAAAATGTTTCATCCTATGGCAGCGACTGTGGTGATGGCCCTGTTATCCGCTATGGTGTTGTCGCTGACCATTGTGCCTGCCGCTGTGGCGGTGTTCTTAAATGGTAAAATCAGTGAAAAAGAAAGTGCGGTCATAAGAGGCGCTAAAACCCTGTACGCACCGCTATTAGCGCTGGCACTGAAATTTCGCTGGCTGGTGATTGGTTTGGCCAGTGCTCTGGTTGGTGTGTGTCTGTGGTTGGCGACCACGTTGGGGGCAGAGTTTGTGCCTCAGCTTGATGAGGGCGATATCGCTTTACATGCCATGCGTATTCCGGGCACCGGCTTAGAACAAGCCGTTGCAATGCAGGAAATTCTGGAGCAGAAGATCAAAACCTTTGCTGAGGTTGATAAAGTGTTTGCCAGAATTGGTACGGCAGAAGTGGCGACCGATCCGATGCCACCCAATGTGGCTGACAACTTTGTGATATTAAAGCCGCGCAGTGAATGGCCCAATCCGGATAAAACCAAAGCCCAATTGGTCACTGAAATGGAAGCTGCTTTGGCGACATTGCCTGGCAATAACTATGAATTTACCCAACCTATTCAGATGCGTTTTAATGAACTGATTTCCGGTGTACGGGCAGATCTGGGTATTAAGGTATTTGGTGATGATTTAGATCAGCTGGTTACAAGCGCTAATCAAATTCTGCAAGCCGTCAACAAGGTGCAAGGTGCTGCGGATACTAAAGTGGAACAAGTCACTGGTTTGCCAACCTTGTCGGTGATCCCCAACCGAACTGCGCTTGCCCGTTACGGCTTAAATGTGGTTGAACTACAGGATTGGGTAGCAGCGGCAATTGGTGGTACGTCGGCCGGTATTCTGTATGAAGGTGACAGACGCTTTGAGCTGATAGTGCGCTTGCCGGAAACCCTGCGTCGCGATCTGGACAAACTGGCAGTGTTGCCGGTGCCATTGCCAAATGGGGACTTTGTGCCGTTACAAGAAGTGGCTACCTTAGATTTATCGCCTGCGCCGGCACAAATTAGTCGTGAAAATGGCAAACGCCGGGTAGTGGTAACCGCGAATGTGCGTGGGCGAGACCTTGGCAGTTTTGTAGAAGAGGTAAAGGCCCAAATCAACCGCGACGTTGCATTACCAGCCGGTTACTGGCTGGATTATGGCGGTACTTTTGAGCAATTGGAGTCAGCAAGTCAGCGCCTTAGCATCGTGGTGCCTGTTACGTTGCTGCTGATTTTAGGTATTCTGGTGATGGCTTTTGCGTCATTAAAAGATGCGCTGATTATCTTCAGCGGTGTGCCGTTGGCGCTTACCGGTGGCGTGCTGGCCTTGTATTTGAGGGGTATGCCTTTATCAATCTCTGCTGGCATTGGCTTTATCGCCTTATCAGGCGTAGCGGTGCTGAACGGCCTGGTCATGCTGAGCTTTATTCGCGATCTCTGGCGTGAGAAAGGTGACTTGCTGTTAGCGATAACGGAAGGCGCGCTTACCCGGTTGCGCCCTGTGCTAATGACCGCTTTGGTCGCGAGCCTCGGTTTTGTGCCGATGGCGATTAATATTGGCACCGGTGCTGAAGTGCAGCGCCCGCTGGCGACAGTGGTGATTGGCGGTATTATTTCGTCAACCTTGCTGACATTGTTGGTATTGCCCGTGTTATATCATTGGGTGCACAAAAACGATAACCGCAAACAGCAAACGGAATAATCATTAACCTGCTTCGCTGCAGCATTGGGCTGCAGCGAAGAACGTTTTGGCAATAGTATGGGTGTTTATGCTAATACGATTAAAACGATAACCGCGTAAATAGTCAGGCGTATTAAGACGTCCCGCCAAATGGGGCTGTCAGCTAGCAAGGGTTGCAAGTCAGTTGGCAAGGGCACTGGCTTTAAAGCAGAGATATTCGCGCCTCCAGGATTTCCCCTTGGAACCCAACCAAATATAAAACCCGGAACCGTTGCTATCAAACGGACGATCTGACCAATAACCTCGCGATTATCATTGCGTTTAAGCCCAATTCGTAACATCTGCCAGTGCGTCGCTATATGCGGTATAAAATATCTCTGCCCTAAAATATGCGCTCTTTCAAGAGACTTAAACGCATTGTCTAAATCATTGATTTCTTCAGCCTCCTGGGCTGAGCGTATGCTGAGTTGGTACTCATATTTAATTTTTTTGGGTATACGGATTTAATGGTTGATGGGGCACCTTCACCCCATCAATCTGATACCACCCTCAGATGGTTGATAGATCGACTCCGTAGTTGAGTTCCTCTGCGAAGTCCGGCAGTCCGTAACCGATGGTTTTCTTGTAGAAAGGAGAGACCTTCGCAGTCGGTGCCTTCTTCTTGTGCTTCGTGGTGTAGAGCATTCGTGCCCGCATCACCTCGAAGGAGTAACCGCGCCCTTCACGGTTCTTGTCCTTGGCCAGTCGGTTGATGGACTCCGTGTAAGCGTTGGTGACGGGCATGTCCGTCTCGAAGTAGGTCATGGTCTCTTCGTGCCAGTTTCCCACTGCCCTGACCAGATCGCTCCAGACTTCCTTTTGGCCCTTCGGGATGGTGGCTATCCACTCGTCCAGGGCGGCTTCTGCCTGGAGCCGTGTGGTGGCGTCCCAGATGCCGTAGAAGCGCTCCTTGTGCTCGTAGGCGGCCAGCAGTTGCGGGAACGCGCCTGTCCAGGTCTCCATGATGAGGCGCTCCCGGTCTGAGACTTCGTGAGCGCGTTTCAGCAGGATTTTCCGGTCTCCCTTGAGAGTCCGGCTCTGGGACGGTTTCAGCTCCTTTCTGAGGCCCTTGCGCACTCTCTCTAGGGCATCGTTGGCCATGCGAACCACATGGAACTTATCGACCACGATACGGGCCTGGGGCAGCACAGCCTTGACCGCTGCCCGGTAGGGGTTCTACATGTCCATGCTGACGATCTCGACCTTCTGCCGGTCTTTCAGCTTCATCAGGTAGTTGGTCACCACGTCCTGACGGCGGGTGGCCAGCAGGTCGAGCAGGGTTCGCTTCTCGATGTTGGTCAGGATGCAGCGGTAGCGCTTGTTCAGGTACAACTCGTCAATGCCGAGAATGCGGGGCGTCTCGAAGCGGTGCCAGCGCCCCAGGAATTCGGCGCGGGCGTTGAAGATGTCGCGCACCGTCTTCTCGTCCAGGCCGGTCTGTGCCGCCACAAAGGTGTAGGGGTGGTTGAAGGATTCCTTCTCCACGTACTCATGCAGCCGCAGTGTCATACGGAATCCGTCCACCATCTCCGGTAGCTGGGGCCTGAATGTTGTCTTGCAGGCCCGGCAGGTGAAGGATGTTGTCGGGAAGTTCGGTCATGGTGTTGTATAGGCGTAGGTGTCAGTCAGATCCATCCGACTCGGCATTGGTGTTTGCTTTTTTACCCAACAAGCTGCTGGAAACGAAAAGTAAGGCACCGAGGACAATTGCAATATCAGCCAGGTTGAAGGCCGGCCAATGCCAGTCTCGCCAATAGAAATCAAAGGAATCCACAACATAGCCGCGAAAGACCCGGTCAATCAGGTTGCCCATGGCGCCACCGAGGATAAGACTGTAAGCGATGGCTTCTCCTTTATGACGATTTTCAAGGATCAGCTTGATCAGAAAAATCGAGACCACTACCGCGATTCCGATAAAAAAGTAGCGCTGCCAGCCTCCACCATTCGCAAAAAGACTGAATGCGGCACCGGTGTTCCATAGGTGCACCCAGTTAAAGAACGGGGTCACCGAAACATACTCGCCATAGGCCATTGATTGCTGCACCAGCCACTTTACAGCCTGATCAGACGCTGCCAGCAGGCCCGATATGGACAATAGGGCATACGGCGAGAGCTTTTTGCCAATAATGAGCATTATTTAACCCTTCAACGCCAGAATGCGTCTGGCACCGTTAAGTACAATGACCCCCGCGATGGTGCCGATAATCAGATCCGGATAATTGGACCCGGTCCACGCGACTAGGGCGCCGGCGGTGATGACCCCCAGGTTGATCACCACGTCGTTGGCCGAGAATATCCAGCTTGCCTTCATGTGCGCCCCGCCTTCCCGATGTTTGGATATGAGCAGCAGACAACTGGTATTGGCAATCAATGCGACGAATGCGATAGCCATCATCACCAGCGATTCAGGCTCACTACCGAATACAAAGCGTCTCACCACCTCTACGAGTACGCCAACAGCCAAAACCAGTTGGACCACACCAGCAACGTGCGCAACACGGACCTGCCTTTTCACGCTATGTCCAACCGCATAAAGAGCGAGTCCGTACACTGCCGCATCAGCAAAATTGTCCAGGGACTCTGCAATGAGGCCAGTTGACTGAGCCATCAGACCGGCAGTAATTTCCACCAGGAACAGAAGTGCATTGATGCCGAGCAACCAGCGCAGGGTCCCGGATTCTTGCTTAGCAGAAGCTGCCGAAAACTCGGCGGCCTTGATGGTCTCTGGATTTGCAGCGACGGTTTCCTGAAGCGAGGCGCCTAGCCCCAAGGTCTTCAGTTTCGAGGTGACGGGCTCGACCTCGCCGTCATGCACGACCTTCAGCCGGCGATTCGACAAGTCGAAGGACAGCGCCCGAATCTCCTCAAAGCCGTTCAGGGCTAGGCGAATCATTCGTTCTTCTGATGGACAGTCCATCTTCGGCACGGCATAAACACTGACCCATCTCCCTGGCGCCTCGGAGGAGGCCTGTATATCGGTATCCGCTGCGGACGTTGCATCACCGCCACAGGCGCCACCACAGGATTTGCTCATGATACGACTCCACTTGAACAATGTTGTGGTACCATTTTAAACTATAAAGCTACTATAAGGTCAATAGAGTAAAGAATCCGTTGGGGAGGAGGCTGATGCGCATTGGTCAGTTGGCGCAGTTGGTAGGGGTCGAAACACAGACGATCCGCTTCTATGAACAGCAGGGCTTGTTGCCGCCGCCTGATCGGCAGGACAACGGTTACCGTGTCTATACCGAGAAGCATGTTGAGGGGCTGGCCTTCATCCGTCGCTGCAGAATCCTGGGCCTGTCACTGGCTGAGATTCACGAACTACAGAGCTATCAGGACGACCCTCATCAGCCTTGCACCGCCGTCAACGCCTTGCTCGATGATCACATCTCTCATGTGCGGTCGCAGATAACCGCTCTGCAAGCGCTTGAGAAACAACTCGTTTCACTGAGAGCGAGTTGCAACGATGACCGGGAAGTTGAGGCGTGTGGGGTTCTTGCTGGAATTAGCGAAGGAAACATGCACCAGCAGTAGGTGAAGCATCAACCAGATAATCCGATGAGATGCCGGTCTGTCTCACTCTCATGCAAAGGTAAGATCAACCATTTAATCCGCTTACCCTAAAAAACGAGCTTAGCCTAGCATCGCCATCTCTGCTATACAATCGTTCAGCGTTGCAATTTGTTCCGCCAATCACACTGAATGAAATGCTGTGATTAGCTCCGAAACTCTGGGGGGAGGCCTGACTCGAATGTCCGTTTTTGTTTAAGAGCCTAAGCGACTCTGGCCACCTGAAAAGGTCCGCCTCAAAAACAGAGTGGAGGCAAAAGTGGGGTGATTTTTGCGTGCTACTACATGAACAGAAGTCACGCCATGGTTTCTTTCAGCTAACTTTTAGGATTTTAGTTTAGTATGCTTACTAAACCTAAAAGCTCTTATTCACTTAGTCACACGATCATTTAGGATATTTTATATTGTTATAGTACTCCTTGTGAGTGCTGACCAGCACGCTTGTTTTTTTGGTTGACCTTAATCTGGTGCATTACGCTGACTGGGTGATTGCTTAAAATCACTGATGAGCTGATGAGGATCCTGTTCACCACGCTGTTTTAGTGTTGCCTCACACCACCAGCGCAACTGCAAAAATGTTCGATTAAAGTAACTGTCCCATCGGTCTGCATCATTAACAGATTCGAGATAATCGCCACTTTCATCAAATACCTCTTGAGCTTTCGGAAAATGAAGCATGGCCGAAACCGGCAAACAACCAAGCTCGCTTAAAAAGGCTCTCATACTAACTGATGCTCTTGCGCCGCCCCATTGACCCGCTGAATAGGTCACGATCGCACTGGGTTTGTAAGAAAATAACGAAGCACCAAAGTGATTAAGAAGATTCGCTAATGCTGGGCTCATAGAATGATTATATTCAGGGCTGACCATTACATAAGCATCGGCTGTTTCGATTTTATCTGCAAGCTGGCTTAATTGCTCTGGGGCAGATTGACTTGAATACGCAAAGTGCGGTTTAAAAACCGGATCGAGTTCAATATCCAGCGGGTCAATAATCTCAACGTTCATGTCTGGAAAGTTTGCTTGTAACACACGCTGACAAGCTAAAGCCACTCGCTCGCCCAGTCGCGCTGGTTTTGGTGGGGTACTTTGTCGAACACTGCCAAGAAAAATAAGTAATTTCATAATTTATCCATTTGCATTGTGTTTCATAAGGTTGCCTTCGCTATCTAATATTTGCTCACCATCTTCTTTAAAATAGGGCCCGGGAGGCCACTCATCGAGTAGTGTTAGCACCGCTTCACTGGGTCGGCAAAGCTTAACGCCTTTCGGGGTGCAAACGATGGGGCGATTCACTAGTATCGGATGTTTAAGCATTGCGGACACTAGCTCGTCGTCACCAACGTTTTCATCAAGTAAGCCAAGCGCTTCTGCTGGCGACTTAGTCACCCGCAAAGCTTGTCGCGGCGTTAAGTCAGCGGCCGCAAATAGCGCCAAAAGCTGAGGTTTGCTCCATCCTTCGTGCAAGTAGTCGACCACAATGGGTGAGTAACCTGCATCCTTGATAATCTGCAACACATTTCTGGATGTGCCGCAATCGGGATTGTGGTGAATAACGATCATGGTAACCTCAACTCTGAAAGTGGTGGCGTGTTTTATTCGCGATTCGAACAAGGGCCAGCATCAGCGGCACTTCCACCAAAACACCAACCACAGTGGCTAACGCCGCACCAGATTGTAAGCCAAACAGCGCAATCGCTACCGCGACCGCTAGCTCGAAAAAATTGCTGGCACCAATCATGCCGGCAGGCGCTGCAACATTATGCGGAACTTTCCATTTTTTCGCCCAGCCGTAGGCGATAAAGAAAATCAGGAAAGTTTGAATGATTAACGGGATCGCAATCAACAGGATATGCAACGGGTTGGCAAGAATCACATCACCCTGAAATGCAAACAGCAACACTAAGGTCGCAATTAATCCTATAGGTGTAACGCGAGAAATGTGCTTCATAAAAACGTTTTTAAACCACTGATTACCTCGACGTATAATCAACACCTGTCGCACGAAAACCGCTGCCGCCAATGGAATCACGATATAAAGCACGACCGACAAAATAACCGTGTCCCAGGGTACTTGAATATTAGAAACACCAAGCAACAGCACCACAATAGGCGCAAAAGCCACCAGCATGATGAGGTCATTAATCGCAACCTGAACCAAGGTGTAAGCAGCGTCACCCCGCGTGAGATAACTCCAAACGAATACCATAGCTGTACAGGGCGCTGCACCTAACAAAATGGCACCCGCCAAATATTGGCTTGCAGTTTCAATGGGGAGAAAAGGTTCAAACACCACCATGAAGAAAAACCAGGCAATCGCGAACATAGTGAACGGCTTAATTAGCCAGTTTACCGTGGTGGTGATGACAAGACCTTTGGGTTGACGGCGCACATTTTTGATTGAGGTAAAGTCAATTTGCAACATCATCGGGAAAATCATGGCCCAAATTAAAATCGCAACAGGAATCGATACCTGAGCATATTCAAACCGTGAAAGTGTTTCAGGAATAGCTGGAGCGAACTGCCCGATTAGCACGCCAGCAACAATGGCCAGTGCCACCCATAACGATAAGTAGCGTTCAAATAAGCCCATGCCCTCGGACGCAGACGGTGTTTTCAAAGCTTTAGTCATTACCAACTCCCTAAATTGAACGCAGATTTACCCGTTGGCTTAACGCATCGGCACTTTCAACACGCTCAGAATACCGGTCAACAAGCAGTGACTGGTTATCGCGCAACAGCAGCGTGAACTTCATCAATTCCTCTAAAACATCGACGATGCGATTGTAATAGGGTGAAGGTTTCATACGATCATTGTCGTCAAACTCAAGATAAGCTTTGGCGACCGATGATTGATTCGGAATGGTGAACATGCGCATCCAGCGGCCCAGCACGCGCAGCTGATTCACAACATTGAACGATTGGGAACCACCACAAACCTGCATAACCGCAAGGGTTTTCCCCTGCGTTGGGCGAACACTTCCTATGCTCAATGGCACCCAGTCCAACTGGGTTTTAAAGATGCCAGTCATAGCGCCATGCCGCTCGGGTGAGCACCAAACCTGACCTTCAGACCAGGTCATCAGGTCACGCAGCTCTTGTACCTTTGGGTGCTTCTCGTCTTCCGTGTCCGGCTGAGGTAACCCTTCAGGATTAAAAATTCGCACCTCGGCTCCCATGAGGGTCAACAGTCGAGCGCTCTCCTCAATCACTAAACGGCTGAATGAACGTTTACGAAGCGATCCATATAACAAGAGGATACGCGGTGGATGCACAGATGCGGATGCTGAAAAGTTGGGCCGAATCGGTGTCTGAATTCGTTCAGCGTTTAAATTTGGCGTATCTAGTTGCTCGTTCATTGACTCTGTCCATTTACCGCTGTGTCAGAAGTTATTTGGCATTGTTTAAAATCAATAAAAGCTTGTTGAAACTCAGCTCTGTTGTTGTCGAGCGTCGATTTAATGACAGCACGGGCCCAATTCGGAAGCTCAGGCGATAATTGGTAGTACATCCATTTCCCCCGACGCTCACTTGTAACGAGCCCACACTTTCGCAACTGCCCTAAGTACTGGGAGGCTTTTGGTTGGTCAACGCGAAGCGCGTCTGTGATTTCGCAAACGCAAGCCTCTCCGGCCTCATGGATTAGGCAAAGGCAGGTCAGCCGATTGATATCAGAGAGGCATTTGTAAAACTTAATAATATCCATACGTAACACATTCACAAATTAACATATATAGATTGTTGCATGTGTTGGTTTAGTATTCAACCATAGGTATGGTTCTAAAAGTCATGTACACGAAGGGCGGCAACTCGAAGTCGTATGCTTGTTTCTTTGGTTGAGCATCAATCTACTCCTAACTGTTTAAAAATTAAAATTATTGGGTACTAATAGCCCCTTAATATAAAACAATATAAACTCATAGTAATGTGGTTTATTAATTGTAATAAGGTGGCACTATGAGTACCGACTCACCATCAAAATTAAACAGCCTGCTTAAAACCCAACCCGCTGGAGTAGTCCTTTGCTCTGCCTGGCTTGTTGAAAAGGGTTACAGTATCGAGCTGCAAAAGCGTTACAAGAAGAGTCAGTGGTATGAATCTGTCGGTACGGGTGCGCCATGGGCAAAATAAAACTCTTCTTATTATTACTAGGGGTGCTTGGACTGGTGACTGGATGTGGTTCTTCTAAAGAAAGTCTTCAACTTCATGAAGCTACAGTAATGTTGAAGGAACCGGGGTTGCAGAATTTGGACAACCCCGATAAGCAAATTGCGATTCTACCAACGGGAACTAAAGTTGTTATTCTTTCCAAGGAATATGGCAAGGACTATTTGGCATATGAAGTTGAAACAAGTGATGGGCTGAAAGGGTACATAATTCACTCAAACAAGATGACCCTAACAAACCCAGATTAACGACAGCTAAGGATGGGAAACAAACCATTTTCCATCCAGTTGTTCCCA
>NZ_FMXN01000009.1 GCF_900104245.1 Pseudidiomarina indica | reverse complement strand
TTTGCGTGAGTATGTGCAGAGCCAAGTTACCCCTGAATAGAACCGCTGCGCGGTTCCCGCTTGTATCCCCGCCCGATTGGGCGAGGGTTTACGCGGATTTTGCTAATATTTTCCCCAACAACTTTACCACTCTCTCGAACGACTACACTATAGTAAAGACTTAGGGTAAGGTTAAGGTCTCTTCAACGTACGCTGAGGATGACGAATGCTGAAGCAATTGCGGACAATGACACATCGAGTGCTACTCACAACGTTAGGGTTGGGGGTGGGCGTGGCTGTGTCTGCGCAAGAGCCGCCTGCGTCAACGGCCTCGGTCCGGTATTACAGTGATTGCACCAATTTGGTGTTTAACAATGTCGATAACCAGCATAAAACGAAAGCAGAAGAGCTGGCGGCGTTGGATGACGATTTCCTGATGGTGCTTCACCAGTCTGAAGAGTGTATGACCCAAGCAGCGGGGGCCAGTGCCGACCGTGTTGCGGCGGCTGCCGCAAGCGGGCAAGGCAGTGATGGCAATGGCGCCGCAGGGGGCGACGGTACGGATGCCACAAGTACCGATAATTCGGATGCTGAGGCTCCAACCGATCAAAGTCAGCAACCGCCATCAAGTCGGGGTGGTCGCGGTGAGGGCATACAAGAAGGCAGTACGGGGCTGTGTGATACCGTGCGTCAAGCCATGGAAGCTGCAACGACAGACGCAGAGCGCGCGCATTTCAAAGCGTTGCAGGAACAATACAATTGTAAGTAATCTGCGGATTACAGGCACTGTTTAAAAAGGGGAACCCCATGACATCACTGTATCTTCAACTGCAAAAAGTGATGGCTGTACTTGCTGCAAGTATGATTTTAGTGGCTTGCCAATCGACCGGCTCTGGTGTGACAAATGTTGGGTCGGGCAACAGCGCGTATTCGGCACAAAATGCCATGCAGCGCACCTACCACTATCAGTCCAATGTATACCTGGATGTGGCCGTGCCGGTGTTTGAAACCGGGTTGGCCGGTCCCTATGACTATAAACTCCAAGAAGCACAGCGTGAGGAAGGCATTTGGCCCCAAGTGCGTCGCCTTGAGGCAAACCGTTTTGCTTTGGATACCAAGCATGCACTAGAAAAAACCGGGGCTTTCGGTTCCGTCCATGTCACCCCTGATGCGCAAGCCGATAAAGACCTTTACGTGTTAGGCAAAATCATTTCGTCGAA
This sequence comes from Pseudidiomarina indica, assembly GCF_900104245.1. GTDB lineage: Bacteria > Pseudomonadota > Gammaproteobacteria > Enterobacterales > Alteromonadaceae > Pseudidiomarina > Pseudidiomarina indica. The sequence goes on along the minus strand of NZ_FMXN01000009.1, from coordinate 92,099 downwards.
CACCGAAATCCTAGAGCTGAACGTGAAAGTGATGGATGCGCGGAATAAAACCTGGGCCGAAGAACGGTTTAAGTTTCAAGTGGGGGCGTTTTTCCATAATGACCCTATGAACCACGGTAAAAACCCTTACGAACCGACCTTTGCGGCCATCGCCTCGTGGGTTTATGACTTGCTCAACAAGCTCAGCGATAGTGAAAAGCAAGAAATTGAGCGGGTGTCTGATTTACGTTTTGCTAAGAACTATTCACCGGAAGCCTTTTCGGATTACTTAGTCCAAACCCGCTCAGGCACTTGGCAGTTAGCTGGGTTCCCTGCTCAGAATGATCCTATGTATCAGCGCATTCAGGCGGTCAAAGCGAAAGAAGAGCAGTTCATTCATACGCTGCAAACGAATTACGAAACCTTTTATGAAACGTCCAATGAGGCGTATTCAACCTACCATCATGAAACCTATCCACTGGCGGTCCAGAAGCGCCAAGCGGAGCAAGAACGCCGAAATAGCCAGTTTTTATCGGCCGGCTTAGCAATTTTAGCCGTTGCGGCGGGCAACCAAGATACGCATTTAGGGAATGCGGTTGCTGCGGTTGCGGCTGTGGGGGCGCTGTCGAACCTAAAAGATGCGGTGGATGCGAACCGAGAGTTGCATGAAGTCCGTGATATTTTGGATGAAGCCGGCAGTAGCTTGCAGGTGCAAATATCGCCGCAGGTGATTGAGTTTGAGAACGAGAAAATTGCGTTGCAAGGCTCGGCTCAAGAGCAATACCAGCAGCTACGCCAGCGTTTGCAAGAAATTTATCGCCTAGAGCAAACACCTGATCAGCAGTTGTAATCATGTCTCTTGATGATCAGTTAGCGCAAGCCAGTGCGCAACGGCGACAACGATTGCTTCGCATTGTAGGGCTCTTGGTCGGTCTGGTAGTGGTGGCGCCGGTCCTTTATTGGATCAGCGTTCAGTTCGCAGCTCGAGGGGATTCACTGGTCGAGAATTTGGCGGAACCACCGTTATCGGTGGAGTCCATCCACAAGCCCGGTGAGGTCGCGGTACCCGAACCAGAACCCGAACCAGAACCTGAGCCAGAATCAGAACCGGCACCCGAGCCCATGGTTGATCCTGCCCAGCAAGCTAAAATTGCAGCGCTCCTCGAGACTGCGCGGGTGGGCGGCGTTGAAAATAATCTTGAGAAGCAACAGCAAGCGTATCAACAACTGGTGGCGTTAGAACCCCGCCCAGAATGGCAGCAACAGCTCAATGAGCTGAATCAGGCCATTCAAGCGCGAGACTTTGCCACCGTGGTGCAGCGCGCTGTGAATGCTTTGGAACAACAGGATTACCAGCAAGCACAGCAATTGCTTGAACAAGCGGCCAGGATTGATTCCACCCGAGCGGAGCTGGCAGTGCTCCAAGCGCGGGCGCAAGAAGGCATTAAGGCGCAGCAGCAACAACAAGCCTTGCAGCAGTTAGCGGTATTTATCGCTGCGGATGAATGGCCAACGGTGCAGTTATTGGTAAAAAAAGAAGTTCAAGCACACCCTGAAAACCGCGAAATCCAGCAAATAGCGCAGCGGGCGCAAGCGGTCACGCAAGCCAATGCGCGTTTGGATGAGTATTTGAACCGTCCGGACCGTTTATCTGATCCTCGCATTTTAACGAATGCGATTTCAGCAATAGCTGCCAGCCAAGACGCCCTGCCTCATAGCGCAAAATTAGCCGCCAAAATAGAGCGTTTGGAAACCTTGATTGAAGCTGAAAACCAGCCGTTGCCAGTGCTGATCAAGAGTGATAACCGAACCTATATTCGAGTATTGCAAGTGGGGCAAGTGGGCAACGTGACCGAGCGCACGATCCACCTTAAGCCCGGCACCTATCAAATTGAAGGGCGGCGTGAAGGGTATCAAACCGTATTACAAACCATTGTCGTGAGTAAATCAGCGTTACCTGTGGTGGTCCAGATTCAGTGCACTACCCGGATTTAACCGCAAATCTTATCAAAGGAGAGTGGCTTGAATAGTATTGATGCTGCCATTAATAAAGCCAAAGCCCGCCACCGAATTGCGGTGACAATTGTGGTGGTGCTGGGAACGGCCATCATTCTTGGTTATCTCAGTTGGTTATTCTTGGTGAATGGCTTCAAGGTGAAGGTGTTGCCTGCCGACGCTGCAGCAACTCAACAGTTCCGTTTTATCGAGGGAACCGGTTTTAGTCGCGGTGATTCTGTGTTTTTATTAGGAACCACAGGGGTTATTCGGGTTTCGGCTGACAAGTATCAAGCCCAAGATCTCCGCTTAGATGTGCACGCCAGTCAAGTGCTAGAGGTGGAATTGGAGCCGATGCCTGCAACGGTGGTGCTGACCACTGAACCGGCGCATGAAAACATGGAGTGGTGGGTGGATGGCACTCGGGTGCACACCGGCGCGACTCTCACCACCACCTTTGCTCCAGGCCAATATCAAGTGGCTGCTCAGCATCCTTATTATCAAATTGCTCAGCAAACAATGACAGCTGAAATCGCGGGGGAGTTGCAGCAGCAACTGACCCTGCAACCTATTGCTGGCACCCTGCAAATTCAAACAGAACCTGCCGGTGCCTCGGTTTACATGGAAGGCAGCTTGGTGGGACAAACCCCGTTGTCATTGCCGAAGCAGGGGGGGGATTACCCCATCGAGGTTCGGCTTGATGGGTATCAAAGTGTGCAGGATACGTTGCCTGTGCATCGCTCACAGCCAACTCCAACACGTCATTACCTACTTCAGCCTGAACAAGGGCAGTTGCGGGTGCAAGCAGAACCTAGTGACGGCGCACTATTCATTAGTGGCACGCCCAGAAGCAGTCCTGCCAGCGTCGACGCTAACGTGGAGCACCTAGTGCGCTACGAAAAACAAGGCTATATCAGCGCCACTAAAAAGCTCACCTTAGCTCCCGGTGAACAGCGGGCCATCCGTTTTAAATTGGAGCCCGAAATCGCCAAGGTCAACGTTACGTCGAACATCCCTGCCGAGGTGTTTGTGGCAGGCAAAAGCGTGGGGCAGACGCCGTTAGAGTTGTCGCTACAAACCATTCCAACATCGCTTGAGTTTAGAAAGTCAGGATATCGTACCGTTACTCGCAACATTACTCCAAATGCGCGCCAAACCATCACTGTGAGCGCGGAGATGCTGCAAGAGTTTGAGGCACGCCGCAAGGAAGGCCAACCGCTGTTTGTGGAAACCTTGGGCATTCAAATGTTGAAGTTGAAACCCACGGCTTTCACCATGGGGTCACCGCGAAATGAGGTGGGGCGTAGTCCGAATGAGCACCAAGTGCAGGTGGATTTTTCGCGATCGATTTGGGTGTCCCGCCATGAAATTACTGAAGCACAGTTTGCGCAGTTTAAACCGGGCGCTGCCAGCTCAAACCTGCCGGTCACACAGGTCAGCTGGGATGAAGCGGCGGCCTACACGAATTGGCTCAGCGAGCAAGAAGGGTTAGAACCGTTTTACGTAATCCAAAACCAACAGGTGGTTGGCTTTATGCCGCAAGCACGAGGGTATCGATTGCCCACCGAGGCCGAATGGGAGTTTATTGCAAAGTTGGCGAATCGTGCGAGCCCGACAAAATACGTCTGGGGTTCGACAGATCGCATGCGTGAGCAGCAAGGAAATTTTTCGGATGAATCACGCCGCGGTCAGCAAACCTTCATTTTTAAAGACTATCAGGATGGCTATGCTGAGCGAGCACCGGTTGGGAGTTTCTCGGCCAACCAAGCCGGCTTTTATGATCTGGACGGCAACGTGCGTGAATGGGTGCATGACTTTTATTCCGTGGTGCAACCGGCCACGTCCGGAGTCATGATGGACTATACGGGTGTTGCACAAGGGACTACCCATGTGGTGAAAGGGGCCTCTTACCTCTCGGGTCGATTGCAGGAGTTGCGCACCGCGGCTCGTACCAGTGGCCGCCAGGGTGAAGCGGATATCGGGTTTCGCATTGCACGGTATGATGAATAGGGGAATACCATGAAACGTAAAATTGTTGTCGCCGTTGTATTGTTACTATTAGCTGCCAGTGCGGCCGCGTATTTTGTGTCGTTGGATGCGCCGCAAGATTTCCCAACCAATATTTAGTAGGGCATAAGCATGAAGAAAAATCCCAACCCCAGCATGAACCCCCAAATATGGGTTTCTGTGCTGGTGCTGTTAGCCAGTTTTACCGTGGTTCATTTAGTTTATGTGGGGGTGATTCACCCAAATGCGACTGCGGCAATGGTCGCTTATGGCTCGGAAGCACAAAAAAATATTTGGGTGATTTTGAAAGACCCGGAGCAACAAATTTGTATCTCACTCATGTTCTACTGTTTGTTCCTGATGGGCTACAAACTGGTGAAGCTGATTGACGAGGAAGCCATTTATACGCAAGACTTTCTGGCTGCGCATGACAAGTCAGCGGCCCTTGATCTGCAAGCGGCGCTCACCGAATTAGAAAGTTCGTCTTATCGTGAAAACCCCGCTATGGCCACCTGGATCAACTGTATTCGCCGTTTTAAAAACACCGGTAACGTGCAACACGCAGCTGATGCCATTGAATCCAGTGTGGATTCCTTAGCGGCTTCCCTAGAAAGCGGCAACAGCATGATCAAGTACATTACTTGGGCGGTGCCCTCCATCGGGTTTATTGGCACGGTGCGCGGGATTGGCTCCGCCTTAAGTAGTGCAGATAAAGCCATTAGCGGCGGGGATATTACCGGTATGGTGGAATATTTAGGGGTAGCTTTCAACTCAACCTTGGTGGGGATTTTTATTTCCTTGATTCTGATGTTTTTGCTGCATTTACTGAATGGTCGCCAAGATGAAATGGTATTAAAGACCAAAGATTCTTGTGAGCGACACTTGCTGGCTCATCTTCACGAGTAACGGCGAGCGATGAGAAAATTCAAGCGCAGCGACCCTAACTTTGGCCTCACCTCCTTGCTGGATGCGTTAGCCTGTGGCTTGGGCGCGGTGCTTCTGATCTTAATTGTCATCAAATTTAAAGCTCATACCACGGATCCCACCGAACAACTGGAAAAACTCCAAGCAGAATTGGCGGCGGGCCAGACCGAAGTGGTGCAATTGCAGCAGTCGTTGGATGAAATCAATGAGCTTATTGCCATGGAAACGGCGGAGCAAGAAGCAAGTGAGCAGGGACAATCTGAAACCGAAAGCCAGCAAGCCAAGCTATTGCAAAACATTGCCAATGAAATGGCTGTGGTCGCTAACTTAGAACAACAACTGGCGGCCATGGCGAAACTGCCCACCCCTTCGGATGCCGTAGCGCTGTCAGGAACGGGCAATCAAAACTATATCACCGGCATGAAGGTGGAAGGCAAGCAGATTGGGATCTTGGTGGATAAGTCAGCTTCCATGATGGGGGATAACTTGGTGGAGGTGTTGCGCTACCTTGCTTTATCCGATGCTCAACGTGTGCAAACGGCCAAGTGGCAACGAACCATTCGAACGGCAAAGTGGCTGCTGGCGCGGGTACCCGATGATTCACGCGTCACGGTGGTGACGTTTTCAGAAGATGCCAAGCGGTTAGGGAAGAATGATCGTAATAGCCCGAAGCTGACAGCATCGATGCGTGCCATTGTGAGTGATTTGGGCGCCGTGGTGCCCGATGGCGGCACCAATTTACAGGTGGGATTAGCAGAACTCTTTCGAATTAATAATCAAATTACCGACGTCTACTTAATAACGGATGGGTTACCCACCTTAGGAGATGGCTTATCGCTGAAATGTCGTAATATTTTTCGCTCCAGCAAATCGATTTCTTCGGTGTGCCGCCAAGAGCTGCTAGTTGCCACTGCACAGCGCTTTCCGAAGAACGTTACCATGAATATTATTCTGCTACCGATTGAAGGCGATCCCCATGCATCAGCGCTCTATTGGGAATGGGCGAATAGCACTTACGGGACTTTCTTGTCACCGGCATCGGAGTGGCCCTAATGCGAAAACTACAACGTCCACCCATTGAAGTATTCACCCTGTCCTTCCTGGATATTATTTCCTGTGCATTTGGCGCTGTGGTGTTGCTGATTTTGTTGGCGAAAAATGGTGACACCGATGAACATCAAGGGCCTGAACAGCTCAGTATCCTGCTGGAACAAGTCCAAGCAGCCCAGCTGTCCGTTGAAACCTTGCAGGGAGCATTGTTGGATAAACAAGAAGAATTGCGCCAAGCCCAGGCAAAAACGGCATCCATCACCGACGAGCAGCAAAATTTAGATTCTTCCATTCCTCGCGCCCAGCAAACCATTCAACAATTGCAGCAACAAGCACAATCATTGCGGGAAGAAATACGCCGTGAAACAGCTCGTTTGAGGGTGCCTGACAGCACCGATGAACCCAGTGAAGAAGTGGGCGGGATTCCAACTGATGCGGACTATGTCATCTTCGTTATCGATAACTCTGGTTCCATGGCCGGCGGTGGCAAATGGCAGAAGGTGATGCGAGTGGTGAGCGATGTGTTAAACAACCATCCGCAAATGAAAGGCTTCCAAATTATGAATGCGGATGGCGATTATTTGTATCGTTCGCAAGCTGGAAAATGGTTAAATGATACGGCATCCATGCGGACACGAGCGCTCGAACGAATGAGCAGCTTTGTTGGGGGCGGCTCGTTTCCAGAGCGCGGTATTCTGAAAGCTCTGAATGAGTACAAAGGGCAATCCGGCAAAGTGAGTTTATATGTGTTTGGTGATGACTATTCAACGGCGGGGCTCGATAACGTGGTACGAAATATTACAGCAGCCAATGCCGGCCCCAACGGGGAGCCTATCTTTCGGATTCATGGCATCGGGTTCTATTTCGCCACACCCCAAAATGCGCGCGGTTTTGCGACCCTGATGCAAGCCGTTGCTAAACGAAACCGCGGCGCTTTTGTTGGCTTAAATATGTAATCCCTAGGGCGGGAGACTTGCCAGTATTTTATCTAAAGCATTGGCGAAGGCCATGCGGTCGCGTTGGTGCAGTGGGGGTGGCCCGCCGGTTTGGGTACCGCTGCTGCGTAGCGTGTCCATGAAGTCGCGCAGGTTCAGGCGCTCCCCAATATTGTCTTGGGTGAGGCGCTCGCCGCGCGGAGTGAGAACGAATCCACCTTTGGCAATGACTTCGGCGGCCAATGGAATGTCGGCCGTGATCACCAAATCCCCGGCTTGGCAAAGACGCACAATTTCGTTGTCCGCAACATCAAAGCCAGCTCCCACCTTCAAGCTTTTAATGTATTTGGAAGGCGGGGTACGTAACAGTTGGTTGGCGACCAGCGTTAACAACAACTGTTTGCGCTCGGCCGCCCGATACAGGATGTCTTTAATGACGCTAGGGCAAGCGTCGGCATCGACCCAAATTTGCATGCCGGTGGCTCTCTTGGTTAGCGAACGATAATGAGCGGAATGGTTGATGACTCAATCATTTTAATAGTGTTACTTCCCAAAAAGACGCTCGCCAATTTGGAACGCGAAAAACACCCCATCACCATAACGCCAATATTGTTGTCACGGGTGTATTGCATCAGGGTGTCTGCAATCCGCCCTTCCAGCAAACTGGCATGAACCTGAAAGCCACTTTGCGTTAACTGAGCTTGAGTGTCTTGAAACTTTTGCTCGAGTTCGGCCACGTTGTTTTCGACCGCCACCAAATGACAGGTTAAGCCACGCAACAACTTGCTTTCAATAATGCGCTGGACGGCTTTATCGGCTGTCGCACGGCCATCATAAGCGATCATAAAGCTTTGCGGCGCTTGAAAGGTATCGTTCACCAGGAACACTGGCGTGTGTACTTGGCGAATGATTTGCTCAAGTTGGGAGCCATGTGCTTTAAAGGCACGTTTTGAGAGGTTACTGGGGCGGCCTAACACCAGCAGTTGAGCATCCTGCTCAAGGTCATGAATTGCTTCTGCTAAGCCACTGTGGCGTTGTACTTTCTCAACGTTGCGGCACCCTGCTTGGGCCAGAAACTGCTCAGAGTGAGTGAGCACTTCTTTACCCAGCGATAAGGCGATCTTGCTGCGAGCTTCGTCCAACTCAATCATTTCATGCAGCAGTGACGAACGCGCGCCTAGCCCAATGGCCCCACTGTAATCTTCCGGTACAGGCGTGTAGCTTTTTTCAATCGCTTGCAGCAGGACGATGGGTTGTTCAAGCTGTTGGGCCGCCCAGCATGCTGCTGTGCACAACCCATCGGAATGGGTGGTGCCGTCAACGCAGGCAATGATGTGATTCATGTGTTTTCTCCTTATCCCTTGCTCATCAGCTTTTCAACTTCTGCGGGGTCATGGTGGGTGCCGAATTTATCCACAATGGTTACGGTCGCTTCATTCATTCCGATGATTTCTGTTTCAACCCCTGCGCGACGGAACTTCATCACTACTTTATCGAGTGATAACACGGCGGTGACATCCCAAAAATGGGCTTGGGTTAAGTCAATGGTCACTTTATCAACCACTTCTTTGAAATCAAAGGCGTTGATAAATTGCTCGGATGAGGCAAAAAACACTTGTCCAATTACTTGGTAAGTCCGCGAGTTTTCTTCCGTAGAGGTGGTTTTCACCACCATAAAACGGCCAATTTTATTGGCAAAGAACAAGGTAGCTAACAACACACCAACCAGCACGCCAATAGCTAGGTTATGGGTAAACACCACAACCACGACCGTTGCAATCATCACAATATTGGTGGAAATCGGGTAGCTTCTTAAGTTTTTCACCGATGTCCATGAGAAAGTCCCAATGGAAACCATGATCATGACTGCCACCAAGGCCGCCATGGGAATCTGACCAATTAAATCCCCTAAAAACACCACTAACACCAGCAGGAGTGCACCGGCAAAAAAGGTGGATAAACGGCCGCGGCCGCCTGATTTCACGTTGATAATGGATTGACCGATCATGGCACAGCCAGCCATACCGCCCATTAAGCCGGCACCAATGTTTGCGATGCCTTGCCCCTTACACTCCCGATTACGATCACTTTCGGTATCGGTTAAATCATCAACGATGGTGGCGGTCATCATGGACTCTAGTAAGCCCACTACAGCAAGACCGAGCGAGTAAGGCAAAATGATTTTCAGGGTTTCAAAATTCAATGGCACATCCGGCCATAAGAAAATTGGCAGCGTGTCGGGCAACTCACCCATGTCTCCCACGGTACGGATATCAATGCCAAACAGCATCGCCACAGCGGTCAGAGTAATGATGCACACAAGGGGGGAAGGGAGCATTTTGCCAATCACCGGCACATAGGGGAATAAGTAGATAATCCCGAGCCCCGCTGCGGTCATGGCATACACATGCCAAGTCACGTTAGTGAGCTCGGGCAATTGGGCCATGAAGATTAAAATGGCTAAGGCATTCACAAAGCCGGTAACGACCGAACTTGAGACAAAGCGCATGAGGTTGCCAAGCTTTAAGTAACCCGCTGCAATTTGAAAGACGCCGGTTAATAAGGTGGCAGCCAATAAATATTGCAGGCCATGCTCTTTGACCAAGGTCACCATTAACAAGGCCATGGCGCCCGTGGCGGCCGAGATCATTCCAGGGCGGCCGCCCACAAAGGCAATAATGACGGCAATACAGAAGGAGGCATATAAGCCAACTTTAGGGTCGACCCCTGCAATAATAGAAAATGCGATAGCTTCAGGAATCAAGGCTAAAGCAACGACAGTCCCTGCGAGTAGGTCGCCTCTAATGTTGGAGAACCACTCGAGTCTCATTTTTTCAAACATGAATAACCTTATCTTTTGGAATAGGCGGTACAAATGAATTAATGCTCTACAATGACATTGTACGACAAATTGGAAGGGGTCTCTTGTTCTCAGCGCGAATCTTTAGATTGTAAATGTTTTTTGTAAAGGGGCGGTAAATTCAACGGCATTAAGCGCATGAGCTGAGTAGACTATCGCATATCCGTATGTTTGCTAAGGACGCATCATGACTAAATTCTCCTTCATTCAACTTACCGTCGCAGCTTGTTTACTGCCGCTGCTGAGCGCGTGCTCAGAAAGTGATGCCGCGTTGGTTGAAGTTCAAGAAACCTTGCCACGGGTTTTGGTGGTGGAGGCTCAAGCCGAACACCTACAACTGGAACGAACATTCCCTGGTAATACCGAGGGCTCGATGGTGTCAGAGGTGCGCGCTCGGGTTGAGGGGCTGCTGGAATCACGACACTTTGAAGAAGGGCAATTGGTCACCAAAGACCAGTTGATGTTTAGCATTGAAAAAGCGCCCTATGAAGTGGAATTGCAGCGTGCTCGTTCTGATTTAACCAGCGCTGAAGCTGCGTACAGTGCCGCTAAGCGGGATTGGGAGCGGGTTGAAAACCTATTTTCTGACGGTGCCATTAGTGGTCGTGACCGCGATAAGTCTCAATCTACTTATGAGCAAGCAGAAGCTGAACTGGCGGCCGTTCAAGCCAGTGTTCGCGATGCGGAATTGCGGTTTGGCTATACCGATGTTCGCGCTCCTATTGATGGCGTCGCCAGCCGCGAGCGCATCTCGCCGGGGAACATTGTGAGTGAAGGCGAAGTATTGGCGATTATCACGCGCTTAGATCCCTTGTATGTGAATTTTTCGGTGGGTGAAAACGACATTGCTGCACGCTATTTATTGGCCAATACCTCGGTGGACGGAACGGCTGAAAGCATGCCTAGTGTGCAATTGATTCGGCAAGATGGCACGGTGCACCCGTTAGAGGGCTTTATCGATTATGTGAGTCGGACCGTAGATACCGAAACCGGCACCATTGAAGCGCGGGCGGTGATTCCAAACCCAGACATGGTGCTATTACCGGGGCAATTTGTGCGGGTACAACTACCTCGCATTGATGTGACCGATGCCATTGCTGTGCCGCAGCGAGCGGTGATGCAATCGGGCAAACACTCGGTGGTGTATGTGGTGGATGCCAATGACACCGTCCAACCGCGTGAAGTGGTGTTGGGCGTGCGAGTTGGTAATCGCCAATTAATTCAGCAAGGGGTCGCCGTGGGTGATCGAGTTGTGGTTGAAGGATTATCGCTGTTGCAACCGGGCGCCAAAGTCCGTGCTGACAAGGTGGAAAACGAATGATTTCTCATGTCTTTATTCGCCGCCCTGTCACGGCGGCAGTACTGTCAATCTTAATTGTCTTGGTGGGCTTGCTGGCGCTGCGTAGCCTGCCGATTCAACAGTACCCACAAATTGTGCCACCGCAGGTGGTAGTAAGCGCAAGCTATGCTGGTGCCACGGCACAAGCTGCTTCAGAAGCGGTTGCGGCGCCGTTAGAGCTGTATATTGATGGCACCGAGAACATGTTGTACATGACGTCCTCATCGGACGACAGTGGCTCGGTGAGTATCCGCGTGGTGTTTGAAGTCGGAACCGATATTGATCAAGCGGCCATTGATGTCGATGCAGCAGTGCAGCGCGCTTTGAGTCGGTTGCCCGAAGAAGTGCAACGGTCAGGGGTGCAGATCAGTAAAGAATCCTCGGCAATTTTAAAAATTGTCGCAATCACCTCGCCTGATGGCAGCCGAGATTCCTTGTATTTAAATAACTACGCCACGCTCACGGTGCAGGATGAATTAAGCCGTATCAATGGGGTGGCGTCGGCAACGTTTTTTAGTTCGAAAACCTACGCCATGCGTATTTGGCTGCGACCCGATCAGCTCGCAAACTATGGCTTGGTTCCGAGTGATGTGGCGGACGCTATTAACGAACAGAATAATATGTTCTCGGCGGGCCGTTTTGGGGACGCACCCAACCCTGAAAACCCGCAAGAAATTAGTTTGCCCATTGGCACTAAAGGTCGTTTCTCGTCACCTGAACAGTTTGAGAACATTATCCTACGAGCCAATCCAGATGGTTCGGTCATTCGCTTAGCCGATGTTGCTCGTGTTGAGCTAGGTGCTTCTAACTATAACTTTGATGCCATCCAAAACGGCGAAACCGTGGTTCCGATTGGGATCAACCTGCGCCCCGGTGCCAATGCGCTGGAGGTATCCGAAGCGGTTGATGAAGTGATGGAGCGAATGAGTAAAAACTTCCCGGATGGGGTGGGCTACAACATTGCGTTTGATACCACTGAATTCGTGAAAGTTTCGATCCAGCAAGTGCTGCAAACATTGCTGGAAGCCATCGTCTTGGTAATTGCGGTCATTTATCTGTTTTTACAACGCTGGCGCGCAACGCTCATTCCGCTGGTGGCAATTCCGGTCTCTTTGATTGGTGCCTTCGCTGGGATGTACGCGTTTGGCTTCAGCATTAACTTACTCACCTTGTTGGCGGTGGTGCTGTCCATCGGGATTGTGGTGGACGATGCCATTGTGGTGTTGGAAAACGTGGAACGGTTGATGCGTGAACAGGGGCTTTCGCCGACAGATGCCGCGCACCAAGCCATGAAGGAAGTTTCGGGTCCCATTATTACCATGGTGTTGGTGCTGGTAGCCGTATTTATTCCGGTGGCCTTCCTTGGCGGTTTAGCCGGGGTCATGTACCAGCAATTTGCCTTGACCATTGCCGTTTCTGTGGTGATTTCGGGCATTGTTGGATTGACCTTATCGCCTGCGCTGTGTGCGCAAATTCTCAAACCAACCCCAGAAGAGCCGCCGCGCATTTTGCAACGGTTTAATGACTTTTTTGAGCGGATGACAGCGGGGTATACCGCTGGCGTACGTTTTATGCTGAAACGTACTGGGCTTGCAGTGGTGATTTTTGGCGTTGTGATTGCACTCGCCTATACCCTGTTTGCGCGTCTGCCAGGAGGCTTAGTGCCGGAAGAAGATCAGGGCTATATTTTGGTGTCTCACCAACTGGCTGAGGGCGCGTCACTGGAGCGGACTCGAGAATTTTCCATTGGCTGGAACGAAGTGCTGCGGAATGAACCCATTGTCGACAGCGCCTTAACCTTTATTGGCTACGACATTGTGAATGGGAATACGCGACCGAACGTTGGTGCGAGCTTTATCACCCTGAAACCTTGGGATAAACGTGATCTCAAGCGGGATAACAGTCAAGCGTTCGCGCAGCAAGTGAATCAATTAGGCAAGAATTACCCTGAAGCAGTGATTCGCGCCTTTAACCCACCGCCGATTTCGGGAATTTCAACCACCGGTGGGATTGAAGCTTATGTGGTGGTCACCCTTGAAGGGGATTTGGATGACCTGATGACACAAGTGCAACGGTTAACCGAAGCGGCCAACGCTCGCCCTGAGTTACAAGGCGTGCGGACCACACTGAACCTTGATGTGCCCCGTTATACGGCCATTGTCGACCGCGAGCGGGCGAAGTCCATGGGCATTAAAATAAGCGATATTTTCGCGGCAATGACGCGGGTTTATGGACGTTCGTATGTGAATGACTTCAACTATCTTGGACGGACGTGGCGGGTTTATTTAAGCGCGGAATCGACGTATCGGGCGGGGCCTGAAGATTTGGCCACCACCTTTGTACGGTCAGCCGATGGCAAAATGGTACCGCTCAATACCATTGTGAACTTGGAGCGTACCACCGGGCCCGATACGGTGCACCGCTACAATAACCGTCCTGCAGCACGAATTATGGGGGAACCAGCACCAGGCTACTCAACCGGGCAAGCCATTGCCGCCATGCAAGAAGTGGCTGATGAGTTGTTCCCTCCACAGTTTGGCTATCAGCTTTTTTGGACGGGAGCATCGCAACAGGAACAAGCGAGTGGGGGCACCGGCGCATCAGCCTTCTTGTTCGGAATTCTCATCGTATTCTTGTTGTTGGCGGCTCAGTATGAGCGTTGGACCCTGCCCTTGGTGGTGTTAACGGCGGTTCCTTTTGCGGCCTTTGGTGCTGCTTTAGCAACCTGGCTGGCCGGCATGCAAAACAACATTTACTTCCAAGTGGGAATGTTAGTGTTGGTTGGCTTAGCGGCAAAGAATGCGATTTTGATCGCGGAGTTTGCGGTGTTGAACCGAGCACGCAATATGTCTATTTATGAGGCGGTGTTGGAGGCCTGTCGGCAACGGTTCCGCCCCATTTTGATGACTTCATTGGCCTTTATTTTCGGCACCATACCCTTGGTGTACAGTGCGGGGGCAGGAGCTGCCGCGCGTAACGCCGTTGGGGTTGGCGTGGTGGGCGGCATGCTCTTAGCGACGTTCGTCTCCATTTTCTTTATCCCGGTATTTTACCAGTGGATTGAACGCCGCTTTAAACCCGACCGCTCCGCAGATGACTAGTAGAAATACCAGACTCCAGCTGCGATAGCGATAACGATTAGCACCCCTAATACCGCCGGCCAACGGCGTTTAGGGGTGGCATGCCGCGTAATAATACGACTCGATCCTTTCGGTAAGTGGGCCACTTTGGTCAAGCGGCTACCAAAGAACGAGTTGATCTTAATGTTGGTATTCAAGGCCCAACCCGACGCATCCAATAAGGGTGCCAAAGAACGCTGCCGGAGCTTCAACCAAGCAATAAACATCGATGGCGCACTCACTAACAACGCTAAGCCAAAAATCCCGACCGGCATCAACCAGCCTAAATCAAATAGCGCTTGCAACATGAGCCCGAGTGCGGTGGCGATACCCCCAACTGCAACACCCAACGCGGCAAGCACACCAATATCAAACTTGGGCTTCACCGGCGTTTGCTCGGCGTCGGTTGAGAGCGCTTTGGTGGACTGCTCCTGCAGTTTGGTCACTGAGGCACTCTCTGCTTCTTGGGCACTTTTCTCCGCTTGTTTTTCAATAAAGCGAATCAGCTTTTTATACGGTGAGAAGAAGGCCTGTCCCACGCTGATCGGGTTTTCCACCACTTTGGTGATGGTGGCATCCCAGTCTTGTCCGTGTCGATCAAAAAACACACCGTTGCGGCCCACAATCAAGAAGTCGTGCGGGCCTTCAGTGAAGGCGGCAACAATTTCCTTTTTGGAACCGTCTTTGCGAGTACAAGTACAGTAGGCTAAGTAACAGCGGCTAAGGCCACCGAAGGTGGCATGTTTAGCAGCATCAGTGACTTCCAACGTAAGCTCACAGGCGCGGCCGTCAAGAAAGAGGACCCCGGCTTCGAAAATTGCTCGAGTATCCCGATCAAAAAAGTCCGGCAAACTAACAAAGTTGTTCAACAAGGTTTTCAGGTACAGGCGATAACGCAGTAACTCTTCCACTTTATTCATGGCGTCGACCATGGGCCGAACCGCTAAGTCCTGTTTAACCAAGCTCAAAATTGCGGCTTGGCTGTCGTTATCGAGTAGTGCTTGCAGTTCTTCTGAATTCAGCGCGTTGAGCAGTTGTCCTGCCTCGCCTTTGAGCCAATTCTGGTAATCATCAAACCGTGCTTTCAGGCTGTTCCATTGCTCATAGGTGAGGGTTTCAAGATCACCAAGAACGGGCTTGATCACCGCTTCTTGCAGTCGTTTGATACGCGCTTCCCATGCTGGGTTGAGCCCCCGTATTAACGGCAACTCAGTGGTAGGGCTGATAATGGCGAGCGGAAACTCTGCCATTTCTGCGCAGGCTTCGGAAATGTCTTGAGTGGCCAGCGAGCTCCAGTCTGCACTCGCCCGGTTGAGCTGTTCTGCGGCTCTTGGGTCATACTGTGCGGCACGGCAGCGACTGAAGTAGTCATCAATTTTCCCTCGCACGGCGCTCAAGGATTCGGCGGCGCGTTGGCCGTCCACGCCATCAGGAACCCAGCCTGGCTGCGCTGCCGCTAACCACGCAAGTCGAGCTTTCACGTCACTGTAAAACTGATTCACCAGGGCTTGGTTGACACCCGCCTGGCCCGAAGCATCGGTCACCGGGGTGGAGTTGGCGACAATGATTCGAATAATGCTTTGTAGGTGCTCATCATCCGTCGTGTTTGGGGTAATCACGCCATCCCCGTTAAAGCGCGCATTGGCAAGCGTACTTTGTTGATTGGTGACATCAGCCAAAGAAATCTCACCGGCATCGGCTTTACCGAGTAATTCTAGCAATCGTTGTGCTGCAGCATGAATGGCCGCGCCATCTTTATCGTCAGTGTTGATATCGTCCAAGCGCAGCGTGTCTTTGGGGTCCAGGATCAGGCCCGGATTATGCAGTACTCGAGACACCCAGTTCGTTACTTGAATGACTTCAGGTAAGCGAATACGGCCATCACCATCACGGTCAAGATACTTCAAGGTGGCTTGGTCGAAATAGAGGC
Source organism: Pseudidiomarina indica (assembly GCF_900104245.1). Classification (GTDB taxonomy): domain Bacteria; phylum Pseudomonadota; class Gammaproteobacteria; order Enterobacterales; family Alteromonadaceae; genus Pseudidiomarina; species Pseudidiomarina indica. The sequence continues at coordinate 75,961 of NZ_FMXN01000009.1, read as the reverse complement.
CCGAGGTGGGGCAAGAAAGCGCGACCCATAATTTCGGGTCAAGTTGGCTTAAATGACGAATGTCGTCGGCCTTGGTGAGAACAACTTGGTTAAAGCCACCAAGTCGCGTGAAAGTCCAGCGATGGGGCGTCGATTGAGCTGCAGACATGGTAAGTACTCTTAATGGTCAATAATATCTTCGTTTTATCCCTTCTGCTTTGAATTAGCAATAGGTGAGGGATTAATCGGATAAATTGTAGTACCTTGTTACAGAAGCGAATTGATAAAATCGCCAAGGGTGAAACCTTAGGCAAAATCGCCAAAGAAGTCATTGAAGCACTGCAAGTTGTTTTTATGTCAACCGTGATTGTGGTGTCTTCATCATAACCAATAATAAACGAACAACTCACCAGGAGAGAAATCCATGTTTGCATATAAACCAGTGGCCGTAGCGGTCTCGTTATTGCTACTGACAACTGCGTGCTCGGAAGCCCCGCAAAGCACAGGGTCTGTCTCAACGACAGCTGCTGAAACAGCCGTGGTGACAGCGGCAGAGATTCAAGCGGAGTCACAGCGAGCGAATCAACTCTTTGAAAAGATTTTCATGGATGGCGTCATGCGCAGCCCCATGTATCAGTCCTATTTGGGAATCAAGGATAACCAAGATAAGTGGGATGATATTTCTGACGAAAAAGCCGCGGAAGAGTTCGCCATTGCCAAAGAAAACTTAGCGCAAGTCATGGCAATCGATGCAGATAAATTAGATCGACAAACCTACGTGAGCTGGTTGCTGATGAAGCAACGCTTAGAAAATGAGATTGAAGACTATCAGTGGCGGCATTACAACTACCCCGTGAATCAGATGTTTGGGATGCATTCCAGTGTCGCTTCGATGCTGATTAACCAGCATCGTATTACCGATGTTGCCGATGCAGAAGCTTATATTGCTCGTTTAAACGGCTTGCCTACCCTGTTTGAACAATTATCTGAAAACCTAAAGATTCGTGCGGAAAAAGGCATTATGGCGCCCAAATTCGTCTATCCGTACGTGATCAGCGACAGTAAAAACATTATTTCGGGAGCCCCGTTTGATGACGGTGAGCCGAGTGTTTTATTGACTGACTTTAGCAAAAAAGTTGGTCACTTGGACATTGACCAAGAGCAGCACGATCAGCTCCTGAACGCGGCGCAAACAGCATTGCTGCACGCGGTGAAGCCCGCCTATGAAAGTTTGATTGCTACCGTGCAAGAACTTGAGCAACAAGCCGATACACGAGATGGCGTGTGGAAACTACCAGCGGGCGAAGCGTTTTATAACAATGCCTTGAAACGCACCACCACGACAGAATTAACTGCCGCTGAAATTCATGAAATTGGCCTCCAAGAAGTTGCCCGTATCCATGACGAAATGCGCGGCATTATGCAGCAGGTTGGCTTTGAAGGCACCTTGCAAGACTTCTTCGAGCACATGCGCGATAACGAAGACTTTATCTATCCTGATACCGCTGAAGGTCGTGAGCAATACATTGCTGACGCAACGGCATTCATTGATGTGATGCGCGGGCGTCTCGATGAATTATTTATCACCAAGCCTAAAGCAGACATGATTGTCAAAGCGGTGGAGCCATTCCGTGAAAAATCTGCGGGGAAAGCTTTCTATCAGCCACCTTCGATGGATGGCAGCCGCCCAGGTGTGTACTACGCGAACTTGTATGACATGGCGTCCATGCCAAGCTACCAGATGGAAGCCTTGGCGTATCATGAAGGAATTCCAGGGCACCACATGCAGTTAGCCATTCAACAAGAGCTGGAAGGCATTCCATCCTTCCGTAAGTTCGGCCGTTATACCGCCTATACCGAAGGTTGGGGGCTGTATACTGAGTTATTGCCCAAAGAAATTGGGTTTTACCAAGACCCCTATTCTGACTTTGGTCGCCTTGCGATGGAGCTTTGGCGAGCAGTACGGTTAGTGGTGGATACTGGTATTCACGCGAAGCAATGGACGCGTGAAGAAAGTATCGACTTCTATGTGCAGAATACACCGAACGCTGAAGCGGATGCGCGTAAAATGGTGGAGCGTCATATTGTGATGCCTAGCCAAGCAACCGCGTATAAAATTGGCATGCTCAAAATCTTAGAGTTGCGCGAAAAAGCCAAGCAGGAGCTGGGCGATCAATTTGATATTCGCCAGTTCCATGATGTGGTGTTAGCAAATGGTCCAGTGCCGTTAAATATTCTCGAACAATTTGTCGACGAATATATTCAGACAACACTGGCCCAATAAACCAGTTGCGCTCCCTGCGGGGAGCGCATTCATTTCAACGCCTTAGCGGTCATCACCAAATTGTCATTAAGCCGTGGTAAGCTCTTGTTTTTGGGTCTATTAGAACGTTATCGAGAGGATGCCATGAAGCGATTCACTGTATGGGTCACACTGCTTGCTACAATGCTTGGCGGAAGCTTGTGGACAGCCAGTGTCAGTGTGGCGCACGAAGCGCAAGAAAATACGGTCGTGTTAATTTCTATTGATGGGTTTCGGCATGACTATCTGGAATTACATGACGCCCCAAATATTGCTGCAATTGCCGCCCAAGGGGTGCGCGCAGATGGGCTCATGCCAGTTTATCCCGCCAAGACGTTTCCGAATCACCTGTCGATAGTCACCGGTCAATACCCTGCCAAACATGGGATTGTGGATAACCACTTCTATGATACTGAACGCCAGCAGCATTACCGCATGGGGGATGGCGTGAAAGACAGCACTTGGTTGACCACAGTGCCGTTGTGGAACCTTGCGGAGTTTCAAGGCGTACGAGCGGCAACGTTCTTCTGGCCTGAGTCCGAAGCTCGCATTAATGGCCGAACTCCAACCTATTATTACAACTACAGCACACCAGCACCGAATCGTCAGCGGGTGCAGCAAATGATCGACTGGTTGAAATTGCCAGAGGCGGTGCGGCCGCGTTTAGTGATCGGCTATTTTTCAGTGGTCGATACCATGGGACACCGGTTTGGCCCTGAATCGGTGCAAGTTAACAAGGCCATTACTCATGTGGATGAGTTGATTGGTCAGCTGTGGCATGCCATTCAGCATGAGGTTGAGGTACCTGTAACCTTACTCCTGGTTTCCGACCATGGCATGTCAACCATTACTGCCGACGCCATGATTGATGTGCAGGAACTAACCATTCCAGCGGAGCAGTTTGAGGTGATCAACGCGCAAACTCGCTTATTGATTTATACCAAACCAGAAACCACCGAAGCCCAAGTGCAGGCCTTGCGCGAGCGATTACAGCAACAAGCTCAGCAGCGCTATTACATTGAGTCGCCAGCCCAACTGGCGCAGCTTGGCGTCACGCCAGGTCCGCGCCAAGCGGCGATTGTTCTGGGAACTCAAGCACCGGTTACCTTCACCCAACTGCCTCCAGAGAAACGCCGTGATGGCGGCACCCATGGCTATCATTCAAGTCGTGAAATGGACGGCATTTTTATTGCCGCAGGGGACGGTATTCGCACGGAGGTCCGCTTAGCGCGCTTTAGCAATATCCATATTTACCCATTCGTAGCAGAGTTATTGGGGCTTGAGTTAATGAGTGACATTGATGGGGATGGCGCAGTACTGGCGCCATTGTTACCCCAATCAAATTGAGCTGAAGCAGGTTAGCGGGTGCCAAAAATCTTGTCGCCCGCATCGCCTAAGCCGGGCACAATATAGCCATGTTCGTCTAAATGCGAATCCACTGCAGCGACATAAATATTAACGTCGGGATGGGCATCAAAAACATTGTCGATGCCCTCAGGCGCAGCAACGATCGATAAAATACGAATATCCGGGCAGCGGTGACGTTTGAGCAACTCAATGGTGGCAATCACCGAGCCGCCGGTGGCAAGCATGGGGTCAAGCACCAATGCCGTTCGCTGCTCAATATCATGAACCAGTCGTTCAAAATAAGTGACGGGCTGTAACGTGGTTTCATCTCGATACAGCCCGACCATGCTAATTTTCGCATTCGGAATCATCTCGGACACGCCTGAGAGCATGCCTAACCCAGCTCGTAGAATCGGAACCAAGGTGACTTTCTTTCCTTTAATCCTTTTTGTTTCAATTAAATAGCCACTCCAGTTTGCCATGGTGTGAGTTTCTAATGGGAAGTCTTTGGTGGCTTCATAGGTCAGAAAAGTCCCCATCTCATTGGTTAATTCACGAAATGATTTTGTCGAAATAGCCGCTTCGCGCATTAGCCCGAGTTTATGCTGGACAAAGGGGTGTTGAACAACATGTAATGGCATGAGACCCTCGTCGATGAAATGAAAATTGAGCCCATTGTACGTTGCACGTTCTCGTTTAATCTAGGAGATTCATCGAGGAAATGCGAATGATTCGATATAATGGTCGAGATTTTGTTGTCCCAAATAGAGAATTGTTATGTCCCTAAATCGATTCCTGATCCTGTTGTTGACTGTTGTAGCACTGGCTGGATGCCAAGCCGTGACAACGTCTTCAGCAGATGTTGCGCCATCAGCAAGTGCGCCGTCCACTATTGTTCATGATCCTGAATTAATCGAACGAGGTGCGAAAGTTTTCAAATACCGATGTGCGGCATGTCATAGCCTAGATACCAGCAAGAGTCAGTTTTTTGGCCCCCATTTGGCCAACTTAATTGATCGGCCGCTGGGGCAGGTGGAAGGGTATCAATTTCCAGAGTACTTGAATGATTACACCCACATTGTGTGGGACGAAGCAACCCTCGCACAATGGATAGAAACGCCACAACAAATGATCCCAGATATGTGCATGCCCTATATGGGGCTGCCGAACCCCGCCGACCGCGAAGCCCTCTTGACATATCTTAAGTATGGGCAGCAATTGAGAAATTCTCCTTAATTCAATAGGTTCGATTGAGCTAATCGGATTTATGAGTTACCTCTTGTTGAGCAAAATCGGGTATTCCTACTATTGTCAAATCGACCATCACGGTTTCCTATGGAGGGAATACTTATGCTTAAAAAATCAGTTTCGTTGTCTGTGGTAGCACTTGCAACGGCAGCTGCAATAGCGTCCAGCGCTGCGGCAGCAACTATGGATAATACGACGCCAGCATTTTGGTGGCCAGATCGTCTTGATTTATCCCAATTGCGCGATCATGACCCTAAGTCCAACCCAATGGGTGACTTCGATTATGCTGAAGCGGTCAAGCAAGTTGACTTCGACGCTGTCAAAAAAGACATCGAAGCGTTAATGACCAGTTCACAAGACTGGTGGCCAGCGGACTACGGTCACTATGGTCCATTCTTTATTCGGATGGCTTGGCACGGTGCAGGTACCTATCGGATTCACGATGGTCGTGGTGGTGCTGATGGTGGTCAACAACGTTTCGAACCGCTTAACAGCTGGCCGGATAACGTCAGCCTAGATAAGGCGCGCCGTTTGTTATGGCCAATTAAGCAAAAGTACGGCTCAAGCTTGTCTTGGGGTGACTTAATGACTTTAACTGGAAACGTTGCTTTGGAGTCCATGGGTTTCCAAACTTACGGTTATGCAGCAGGTCGTGCGGATGATTGGGAACCAGATAACGTCTATTGGGGTCCTGAGCAAGAGTGGTTAGCAGACGAGCGCTACAGCGGTGATCGTGAGCTTGAGCGTCCACTTGCAGCGGTACAAATGGGTTTGATTTACGTGAACCCAGAAGGTCCAAACGGCAACCCAGATCCAATTCTTGCGGCGCACGATATTCGTGACACCTTTGCTCGCATGGCCATGAATGACGAAGAAACTGTGGCATTGATTGCGGGTGGTCACACGTTTGGTAAAGCACACGGTGCACATAATCCAAATGACTGTTTAGGTGAAGCGCCAGCAGGTGCAGCGGTTGAAGACCAAGGCTTAGGTTGGAAAAACACCTGTGGTAAAGGTCACTCAGAAGACACCATTACGTCTGGCCTTGAAGGTGCTTGGTCAGTGGCACCAACTCAGTGGACCATGCAGTTTTTAGATAACTTGTTTGGTTTTGAATGGGAAAAAACACGTAGCCCAGCGGGTGCGATTCAGTGGATTCCAGTTGACGGTCAAGCGGCCAACTTAGTTCCTGATGCGCATATCCCTGGAAAACGTCATGCTCCAATCATGTTTACCACGGACATCGCCTTAAAAACCGATCCAGAATATCGGAAAATTGCTGAGCGTTTCCGTGCAAACCCAGAAGAGTTTGAACAAGCGTTTGCCAAAGCTTGGTTTAAGTTAACCCACCGTGACTTAGGTCCACGTGCACGTTATGCGGTTGATTTAACGCCAGGTGAACCATTGATTTGGCAAGACCCAATTCCAGAAATTGATTATGAGCTGATCAATGACGCTGAAGTTGCCAAGTTGAAAGCAAAAATCTTGGATTCTGGTTTAACGGTTGCTGAGTTAGTGCGTACTGCATGGGCATCTGCTGCAAGCTTCCGTGGTACGGACATGCGTGGTGGTGCGAACGGTGCTCGTGTCGCGTTAGCGCCTCAGAAAGATTGGGCAGTGAACAACCCACAAGAGTTACAAAAAGCCTTAGCTGCGCTTACCAAAGTTCAGCAAGACTTTAACCGTAGCTTAGCGAAAGGCAAGAAAGTATCTCTTGCGGACGTGATTGTTTTAGGTGGTGCTGCAGCTATCGAGAAAGCAGCGAAAGACGCCGGTTACTCAATCACTGTTCCATTTGCTCCAGGTCGTAACGACACCACCGCTGAGTGGACGGATGCAGCATCATTTGCGGTGCTTGAGCCAAAAGCAGATGCGTTCCGTAACTACTACAGCACTGATGCTCGTATGGCACCTGCGAAAGAATTGGTTGAGCGTGCAGACTTACTCACCTTGACCGTGCCAGAAATGACCGTGTTGGTTGGTGGGATGCGTGCGCTAGGCGCGAACTACGGTGATGCGACCCATGGTGTCTTCACTGACCGCCCTGGCCAATTGACCAATGACTTCTTTGTGAACTTGCTTGATATGGGAACCCAGTGGGCACCATCAAAAGACCAAGAAGGCATTTATGAAGGCCGCGATCGCAGCACGGGTGAATTGAAGTACACAGCAACCACTGTGGACCTCATTTTCGGCTCGAACTCTGAATTGCGTGCGGTTTCTGAGTACTACGCACAAAGCGACTCTGACGAGAAATTCGTTCAAGACTTTGTGAATGCGTGGGTGAAAGTCATGCGATTGGATCGCTTTGACTTAAAATAAGCGCAAGGCGTTGAATGAAAAAGGGAGCGACAAGCTCCCTTTTTTATGGCATTGATCTTGGGGAAGCAGTTTTTATTCAAAAAAAGGAAGCAAAGGTGGCTCGTTCAACCATTGAGCAATGGCGGATGTTTAAAGCAGTTGCTGATTTTGGTGGCTTTCAGCAAGCAGCCGATCAAGTTCATAAAAGTCAATCCACAGTACACCACGCAGTCAGCAAGCTCGAGGACGTGTTGGGGGTTAAGCTGATCGAGGTGCAAGGGCGGAAAACGTCCATCACTCCAGCCGGTGAGCAATTGCTGCGGCGGATCAATTATTTGCTGGCCGAAACTGAGCGCTTAGAGAATGTCGCTCAGAACCTTAAGCAAGGCGTGGAATCCCGTTTAACCATTGCGGTGGATGAAGCCTTTCCCAAAGAGATTCTGTATCAATCCTTGGTCGCTGTTTCGGCCGAGTTCCCCTTGGTGCATATGGAAGTGATCGAAACCATCCTGACCGGTGCCAATGAGTTATTGAATAAGGGCATGGCAGACATCGCACTGTCTCCTTTTACCTTAGCGAATGAGCTGAGTGAAGATATTTGTCAGTTAGAGTTTATTGCGGTGTGTGGTGCGGAGCATCCGCTAGCCCATAAAACCAATGTGACGCCCGAAGATTTAAAGCATCATCGACAAATCGTCTTACGTGATTCGGGGGTGGAGAGTAAAACAGATATCGGTTGGCTAGGCTCCGAACAACGTTGGACGGTCACCCACTTGGCCACCTCCATTGAGCTGATCCGCAAAAACTTGGGCTTCGCTTGGCTGCCCCAGCGTTCCATCGCAGAGCTATTGCAATACGGCATGCTGGTACCGATCCAATTACAGCGAGGAGCGACACGTTCGAGTAACTTCTATTTGAATTTTCGAGATGCGGAAGTGTTAGGCCCCGTTGCTCGTAGTTTTATTGGCAACGTACGTTACCGCTCCTCCGATCCTGATTAACCTGAGTTTTATCTTTTCTTAGCTAGGTTTGTTAGCATACTTGTAGGCGTTATTAACCGAAGAATTTAAGGAGTGCTTGTGGCAGTACTGTCGATTCTGGATTTATCTCCCATTAATGAGGGGAGCGATGCCGGGGAGTCACTGCGTCGTTCCGTCGATTTGGCGCAGCATGCAGAGCGTTGGGGCTATCATCGATTTTGGATGGCAGAACACCATAATATGACTGGCATTGCCAGTGCCGCAACCGCAGTCGCACTCGCTCATATTGGCGCCCACACCAACAGTATTCGTATTGGTGCAGGCGGTATTATGCTGCCAAACCATGCGCCATTGATCGTTGCGGAACAGTTTGGCACCCTTGCAGCTCTTCATCCCAATCGAGTCGATTTAGGGCTGGGGCGAGCTCCGGGCACTGACGGGCCGACCTTACGCGCGTTGCGCCGCACCTACGACAGTGCTGATACGTTCCCGAGCGATGTGCAAGAGCTGCTCGGCTATTTGGATGACCCTAAGCCGGGGCAGCGCATTAAAGCCGTGCCTGGAATGGGCAGCAAGGTGCCTGTGTGGATTCTTGGCTCGAGCCTTTTTGGCGCGCAACTTGCCGCCCATTTGGGGTTGCCGTATGCCTTTGCATCACACTTTGCGCCAGATTACTTGCAGGCTGCCATCGAGGCTTATCGAAATAACTTTAAGCCGTCACAGTATCTTGATAAACCCTATGTCACCGCTGCGGTGAACGTGTTTGCAGCCGATACAGAGCAAGCGGCAAAACGCCTGAAAAGCTCGATGCTGCTACAATTTATTGCCTTACGGCAAGGCAATCCGGGCCCTTTGGCAGCACCGGTGGATGATATTGAAAAACGAGTTGATCCAGGCGCCTTAGCGGCGGCGAATCATGCGTTAAAATATTCTGCGACTGGAACTGCTGAGCAAGTGCATCAGTATTTGCGTGACTTTGTAGCGGCGACCGGCGTGGATGAAATCATGCTCACCTGTCATGCTTTTGAGCATGAGCAGCGGCTACGCAGTTTTGAAATTGCGAAGGATTGTTCATTTTAACAGCATTAACATTATGATGAGCAAGGGTATATAACCACAATTTTTGTATTGCAATTTTACATTGTTTGGTAGACCATCTGTACAAATAGTCACCAATCATGGAATTGTATCGTGACAGAATACGCGGTTGGAGTCATCGTGGGTTTAGCGACAGTGCTGATTCTTGCACTGGGGATAGCGCTAATCTTTTGGCAGCGAGCCCGACACCAAGCCGAGTATTTACAAGCCTTTATCGACGCTGAATACGACACGCTCAGTTCGTTGGTGAAAAACCACCCACTGGCCACCAAACTGGCCGATATTTGTGCCTTAGTTGAGCGACAAATACCTGGTTGTTATGCGTCTGTGTTGATTGCCGATCCGCAAGGGCGAACGCTGAATGCCATCGCGGTCAAATCCTTGCCTACTTATTACACCGATGCGCTGCAAAATATTCCTATAGCGGTGGGAGAAGGGGCCTGCGGGTCCGCTGCGGCCTTGCGCGAACCGGTCATTATCACGGACACTCAGCAAGATCCACGCTTTCATGATTACCGCGAATTGATTACAGAATTAAACTTAAATGCCGCTTGGTCATATCCAGTATTTTCTCCGTTTGATCGACGCCTGCTGGCCACCTTTGCGCTGTATTCTGTGCAATCCCGCGATCCCACTTCCGAAGAAGAACGCTTGATCACACGCAGTTGCGATTTAGTTTCATTGGTCATTGCGCAGCATCAAGAACGGTATGAGCGACTCTGGAGCGAACAGCAAACCCGCTCGCTATTTCAGCAAAACCCTGAAGCAGTGTTTACCCTGGATTTAGATGGCACCATTACTAGTGCGAACCATGCATCGGCTAAGCTGGTCGATATGCCGTTATCCGAAATTGCTGGCCAACATTATGAATTGTTCTTAATGGAAGATGATAAGGAACGGGCTGGGCAACATTTTGCCGCTGCAAAACGAGGCGAGCCGCAACATTATACGGTTAGAGTTGTCGATAGCCATGGGGCCATGAAACGGCTCGAAATTACCAATATTCCCATGATCATTGATGGTGAAATTGTGGGTGTTTATGGCATCAGCAAAGATATTACCCAACAAAGTGAAGTGGAAGAACGGCTGCAAATATTAAACCGGAGTGTGGAAGCCAGCACCAACGGGATTGTGATTTGTGATGCGCGGGCTGATGATTATCCCATCATTTATACCAACCCTGCCTTTACTGCCATTACCGGCTATACCTTTGCCGAGGTTGAGGGGCGTAATATGCGTTTGCTGCATGGACCTGAAACCGATCCGAAAACCATTGATAAAATTTACTTGGCGCTCGAAAAGCAGCGAGAAATTCGCTGTGTTATCCGCAACTATCGGAAAACGGGTGAAGCATTTTGGAATGAGTTATTTATTTCCCCAGTAAGTGATAGCAGCGGCGTGATTACTCACTTTGTGGGGCTTCATAATGATATTTCGGAGCGGGTGGAACGAGAAGCTGAATTAGCATATAACGCAGCTCATGATGTATTAACGGGGCTGCCCAATCGCACGTCGTTAGAACGGTTTTTACAACAGGCCATGAGTGCAGATACCGACCAGCGTATTTATGTGTTGTTTATCGATCTCGATGGTTTCAAGCCGGTCAACGATAGTTTAGGGCACGAGTGGGGGGACCAGGTATTGGTGGAAACTGCTGCCCGAATTCGGCGGGTTGTTCCGGCTGCGGATATGCTGGCTCGTTTTGGCGGCGATGAGTTTGTGGCGGTCATTCAAACGGCCACAGATGACGAAACTGTGGTGCAGTTAGCCCAAACAATCTTGCAGCAGTTTGAGCGCCCCTTCTGTAACGGGGATGCGGAGGTTAGCTTATCGGCCGCAGTGGGCATTGCCAGCAGCGCCATTGCGGTGAATAAACCGGTGGAATTGGTGCAGTATGCAGACGTTGCCATGTATGAGGCGAAACGTCGTGGCAGTAATACCTACCAATGGTTTACACCCGATCTTGAAGCAGATTCGCAACACCAATTGATGCTGCGCTCGCAATTGCAAGAAGCCATACAGAAACATCAATTCCGAGTGTTTTATCAACCCATTGTTAGCCCCGATAAAACGGTTGTGGCGGTGGAAGCCTTGGTGCGCTGGCTGCATCCTGAACGGGGCTGGATGGCACCCAACGATTTTATTCCATTAGCAGAGCGTACCGGGCAGATTGTGCCCATCGGCACCTGGGTATTGGAGCAAGTTTGTCGCGATATGCCGCAGCTACGGGCGGTGGGTGTGCCACATATCAGCGTTAACTTCTCCCCCATGCAGTTTTATCGTGATGATTTTATTGAGACGGTGACGGGGTATGTGGAGCAGTATGGCATTGCACCCGGTGAATTAACCGCTGAAATTACCGAGAACGTGTTATTACGTGATGCGAATCACGCTATCCGGATGATGAATGAATTGCGCAAGCTGGGGCTTGCTATCGCCTTGGATGATTTTGGCACCGGCTTTACCAGCTTGAGTTACCTGAACATGATTCCGGCTCAGAAGTTGAAGCTAGATCGCGAGTTTGTGCATCAAATTCATCAAAACCCTCGCAATGGCGCGATCACGCGGGGCATTTTAGCCATTGCGGCTGAGCTTGATATTACGGTGATCGCCGAAGGAGTAGAATCGCCAGCGGAATTGGATTATTTACAATCCTATGGCTGCAACTACCTGCAAGGGTATTTATTCTGTGAACCCCTTGCGCTGACAGACTTGTTGGTGTGGCTAGACCACAAATAAGTTGCGGTACATCCGTTCGGCGTAATCATCGGTCATGCCTGCAACGTAATCACATAACACCCGATCGGCACCAATTTGGCCTTGTTCTTCCATGGCTTTGCGCCAGCGCTGCTGGGTATTGCGCGGCAGCAAACGCAGCGGGTCGGTATGTAAGGCACTGAACAAATCAAGCAACATATTTTGGCTGCGGAAGCGTAATTGCTGAATCGCAGGATCATTAATGACGTGTTCAAATACCACATCTTTCAAGCTTTTCAGTAAGTAAGTTTCCGCTTCAGGTAAGGTTGCGTTGTAGCGAATGAGCGGCTCGTCGGCATCGGCCAAGACTTCTTCAAGGCGTACTGTGGTGACAAAAATATTGACCAAAGCACCAATCGCATCTTTACGGCGATGGTGTTCACGGGCAAACAATTGCTCTCCCAATTCCTCAATCAGTGTGGCCAAGCTCACCGGTAATTCAGGAGTCACGGTTTCAAAATGAGATTCCCATTGGCTCACACTTAAGGTTCCCGTGACAACGGCATCTTCCAGATCATGCACACCATAGGCAATATCGTCGGCCAGCTCCATGAGCGAGGCATCCAATGATTTGTAGAGGGACTTTTGTCCGGGAGCCTGGGGCAACAATTCCACCGACTGAAATAGGGCGAGGTCGTTGTCTGACAGCGGGGCCAGCACCCAATCTAACAAGTCCGCATCACAGTGAAAGAGTGCTTTCGGTGGCTTCCATTGATTCAAGCTACCACTGGGTTTTGGGCCAGCAGGTGCTGGCAGTGGTGGCATCAGCACTGGATACTTCAATAAACCGAGCAAGGTGCGACGGGTTAAGTCCATGCCATGTTCTGGATGGTAGGCTTCGAGCTTGCCAACAATACGAAATGTTTGCCCGTTCCCTTCAAAGCCACCCGACTCAAGCATTTTGTAGTGCAACGCAGCTTCGCCCCCGTGTCCAAATGGAGGATGCCCAATATCGTGTGCCAGACACAAAGTTTCCATCAGGTTCCAGTCAGGCAGATAGTCAGTTTTAGACGTGGCGCTTACTTGCTGCAATTGATTGATCAGGGATGCCCCAATTTGGGCTGCTTCTAAGCTGTGGGTGAGACGTGTCCGATAAAAATCGTTCTCGCCGACGTTCATGATTTGGGTTTTGGATTGCAATCGACGAAATGCCGCTGAGTGAAGCACTCGTGCGCGGTCACGTTGCCACGGTGTCCGCAAGTCTCCAGGGCGATGGAGGGAGGCGTCTGAACGGCGTTGTTGCCAGAGGGCTGTCATCGATTTCATCCTTACTCAGTAGAGTTAGTCTCGGAAGTTCTCAAATTGTAACGGTAGCTCAATATCTGATTGACGCAATAGAGCAATGGTTTCTTGCAGATCATCTCGCTTCTTGCCGGTGACACGAATTTTGTCTCCTTGAATGGAGGTCTGAACTTTTAGTTTGCTGTCTTTAATTTTTTTCGTGATTTCTTTGGCCAGCGGCTGATCAATGCCTTGTTTAAAGGTCAATGCTAAGGAATAGGTTTTACCGCTATGGGTCGGGTTATCGGGGATATCGATTCCGGCCAGGCTAATGTTCCGTTTGGCACAGTGATTATTGAAAATGTCTTGCAGCTGGCGCACTTGGAAATCGGACTCAGAGGTTAATGTTACCGTTAAGTCTTGTAATTCAATGGTTGCTTCAACCCCACGGAAATCAAACCGAGTGGCAAGCTCTCGGGTGGCATTTTCTACCGCGTTGCGCAATTCTACTTTGTTGATTTCAGAAACAATATCAAAACTTGGCATGATTCGTCGCCCTTCACAATTCGATTCACAAATAACGAACCCTAATTATCGCAGGTTGGGCAGTTTTATACAAAATAATCGAGACTGATGAGGAATCCAGCGGAAGGGAATGTAAATGCTATGGGCGTTTAAAACAGAAATGGTATTATCAGTGGATAAATCGCGAGACAGGGTATGGAAATAGGAATACGCATGAAAAAAGTGTTCGGGATAGGGTTGTTGCTGATTGGTTTATCAGGTTGTGCCACCTATGTTGAAAAGGCTTTATCAAGTCGTCCAGGAAGCGGGGTCAGCTATGGGGGAATTGAAACCTACGTTGCTGAAGCTGGCGGGAGCATTCGTCAGTTTTGTATGCCATTTTTAGATGGTTGTACCGATTATATCTATGCGCCAGCAAACCTTGACGACCAACCCTACGAGCAGAAATTCGAGGTAGTGGCCAATGACATCACCCTAAACTATGACTTCACCTTAAATCGAGAACAGGTCCCCGAAGCCCGCCGTGGCACGCTGATTCTGTTACACGGCTATGGTGGTAGCAAAGAATCGCTGCTGCTGCTGGCGAACTATTTTCGTTACCTTGGTTTCCACGTCATTATTCCTGATCTCAAGGGGCATGGTGGCTCTACTCAAGATGAGCCTGGCTTTGGGGTTGACGATGTCGATGTCATTCAAGCCTTAATTGAATCCATGCCAGCACGAGAGCGGCCCCACCCGCTTTATATTGCAGGCTACTCTATGGGAGCCATTGCCGCGATTCATACTGCGCGCCAACGGGATGATATCAGTGGTGTGCTCTTATTTGGGCCAATGCGTGAGTTTGAAGACGCCGCGGTTGCTGTATCAAAAATGAGTTACCGCCGGCTGAGTAAAATTGTCGGGGAAGAGCCGGTGCGGGAAGGGGTTCGTAATACCTTGAGCAAGCGCGGCATTGATGCCAAGGAGCTTGATGTTCACCACTTGTTGTCAACGTTTCAGACTCCAACTTTAATGATTGCTAGCGATCGCGACCCGATTGCACCCTATGATTATTTTCAGCCCCTCCAGCAGGGCAATGTTAGGGTGAAAAAGTTGCCCGACCGGCATCATTTTTTACTGACCATCCCCGATGAAAACTTACATGATCTCGTGTATCCGTGGTTGGAGCAGCATCATTAAGCAGCCTCTATAACTCGGTAGGTAAGGGCGCACCAATACACGCACATAAGGTCACCACCAGGGTTCGTTCTGTGGTTGAGATATGTTGATCGGCCTTGACCACTTCGAACCAGCGCTGGACGAGTTGTTGCTTTTGTTGCGGTGACCAGCGCTGGCAAGTGTTTAAGGCGCGTTCGAGTTGATCGAATTGAATTGGCTGCTGTTGCTCGGCCTGTTGCAAAGCCGTTAAGGTGACTTGTGTAGGATCTGCTTGCTGCAACAGTTGGTTAAAGCGTTTGCTGCTATCCAGCTGGCGCGCCACCAATTGGCATAAACACCAATGAAATAAATTTTGCTGATCGGCATGCTGTTGCAGTGTATTAAGCAAGTTTTGGCGTTCGGCCTCCGATAGTTGGCGTAGAGCAGGCATGGCCAACTCCACCAGGGCCAGTTGTTGCTCCGTATTTAGAGAACGGATGGCCTCACCCCCTTGCAGCAATTGTTGGATCACGTTGGGCGCTTGATCCGCAGCGCGAATTTGTTCCAATAATGCCAACGGAAGGGCCAGCTGCGCGAACCGATCCACGGGCGAAGGCGTTGGCTTCGAGGTTTGTAACCGTTGTGCCATGGCTTGTTGCGGCTCAGGGTAACGACCATCCCAGTGGGGCATCACCCGCTTAATACGTTTGGCGAGCGGGGGATGGGTTGCCGTCAGGGTGAGCCACGAACTCAATGCTTGGCCAAAGAACAAATGGGCCGCCTCATCGGCATTTTTATGCTTGATACGGCTGCCTTGCTGACGCGCCCCAATTTGTTGCAGTGCTTCTCCGAGCGCGTTGGGGTTGCGTGTGAATTGCACGGCCGCGGCATCGGCTAAGTACTCGCGTTGCCGACTCACCGCCGCCTTGATGAGATTTCCGAATAGCACTCCCATGAAGCCGATCACCATTAATGCGATGCCCAGCAGCGGTAATAAGTTTTGTTGTCCCTGCGAGTGGCGCGAGCGATTGTTCCCCGAATACATAAGAATTCGGCCGCCGTGTGCAATCACCAAAATCCCCGCGAGGGCTGCAATTAAGCGGATATTAAGACGCATGTCACCGTTGAGAATATGACTAAACTCGTGGGCCACCACCGCTTGTAACTGCTCACGAGAAAACGTTTCGATGGCGCCCTGAGTCAAGCCAATGACGGCATCTTTGGTTTCGTAACCTGCCGCAAACGCGTTAATGCTAGATTCATGGGGTAATATATAGACCGTAGGCACTGGCATATTGGCAGCGATGGCCATTTCTTCCACCACGTTGAGCACTCGTCGTTGCAGAGGGTCTTGCGTGTCTGGCGCAATAGGCACGCCGCCAAGCTGCTCAGCCACAACGTGGCCACCTGGCCGCAGCTGGAGCCATTTCACCAGCATGGTGAGCAAAATCCCAGCGGCAACAACCAGTGCAGCGAGTGCGATGGGCGGCCAATGCAGCTGATAGGTATCGTTTTGTTGGAGCTCGACGCCCCCCAATAGCGCAGCGGTGATAAGAGCAGTTAAGCCAATCAGCGACGCAAAGGCGATGATGAACAGCACCACTAATAGCGTGGTGTTACGCTTTGCTTGTTGTTGGTGTTCAAAAAAGTTAACCACTCGCTCCCTCCAACCTTACCATGGCCGTCTAAAGCCTAAAACTGTACTTTGGGCGCCGCCTGAATTGCTGCACTATCGGCAAATTCCAGCAGATTAGCTTGGCTCCCATGCCCGATTGCCCCGGCGATAACGATCTGCGGGAAAGATTGGCGATAGGTGTTATAGGCGGTGACAGCATCGTTATATGCTTGGCGTGCAAAGGCCACACGGTTTTCTGTGCTGGTTAACTCTTCGCTCAGTTGCATCATATTCTGATTGGCTTTCAAATCAGGATAGGCTTCCATCACCACATTAAGACGGCCTAGCGCACTCCCAAGTGCTGCTTCTGCACCGCTCAGCTGCTGCATGGTTTGGGGGTTGGTGGGGTCACTCGCGGCTAGTGGTAATGCGGCGGCAGCTTGATTACGCGCGGCAATGACTGCTTCTAAGGTTTCGCGCTCATGACTTAAGTAAGCTTTCGCTGTTTCCACCAAATTCGGAATTAAGTCGTAACGACGCTTCAGTTGCACTTCAATTTGCGCAAAAGCATTCTGAAATTGGTTTTTCAGTCGTACCAGCTTGTTATAGATGATAAAGACATAAAATAAGATAACTATGACAATCAACAAAATGATCGTGCCTGTGCTCATCACCATTCTCCACTCTAGTTATTTGAGTCTTCAACATGCTATGCTTTACGGCTATTAGCAAGCTGAACTCTGTAAAAATTCATGACAACATCCATTGCGACCGGTAATTTATTTATTTTGGCTGCTCCCAGCGGGGCGGGTAAATCGAGTTTAATTCGAGCCTTACTTGAGCGCCATTCGCACGAAAGTATGCAAGTTTCAGTGTCTTGCACGACGCGGGCGCCGCGTCCGGGTGAAATTGATGGTGTGCATTATCATTTTCTAACCGAAGCACAGTTTCAAGAGAAAATCGCCAACAATGAGTTTTACGAGTGGGCCCATGTCTTTGGGAATTATTACGGCACCTCAAGAACCTATATTGAAGAAACGCTGGCGTCAGGAATTGATGTGTTCTTAGATATTGATTGGCAGGGTGCTCGTCAGGTTCGTGCGGCGCACCCTGAGGTGCAATCGATCTTTATTGTGCCGCCAAGCCTTGAGATCTTAGTTGAACGCTTGCGTCAACGAGGCCAAGATAGCGAAGAAGTGATTCAAGCACGAATGGAAAAAGCCCAGGCGGAAATGTCTCACTACCATGAGTTTGATTACTTGCTGGTGAACGACAAATTTGAGCAAACCCTCACGCAATTAGAGCACATTGTGTTTGCGCAACGTCTGCGAGTCCCCTTGCAGCAAGTGCGTCATGCCGCTAAAATTAAAGATCTCTTGGCGAATGACGGCTAAATCCGTATAATTCTTGGCCCATTTGGCACATTTAATTGGAGTAAACATGGCTCGCGTAACCGTAGAAGAAGCAGTAGAGCGGATTGGTAACCGCTTTGACTTAGTGCTGGTGGCAGCACGCCGGGCTCGTCAACTGGCAATGCAAGGGAAAGAATCCTTGGTGCCGTGGAAAAATAACGAGAAAGCAACGGTTGTTGCGTTGCGGGAAATTGAAGCTGGTCACATTGATGCAGCTCGCTTAGACGCGGAAGAGCGTCAAGAAATGGCCCAGAAAGATGCGGAAGAACTCGCCGCAGTTGATGCAATTCGTGGGCTCGAGTAAGACGGGTGTATTTGTTTGAAGGCCTTCGACAACAGCTAAGTGAATATTTACCATCGGAACAGGTGGAGCTTGCTGCTGCGGCTTATAAACTGGCCGCCGATGGCCACAAGCATCAAAAACGCCATAGCGGCGAACCCTATATTACCCACCCGGTTGCAGTCGCCAGTCTGTTGGCCGACATGCGACTTGATCATGAAACCATCATGGCGGCCTTGCTCCATGATGTCATTGAAGATACCCAATACACCCAAGAAGATTTGGCCGAGCTGTTTGGCTCCACGGTGGCAGATCTCGTTGAAGGTGTATCAAAGCTAGATAAGCTACAATTTAACTCGAAAGAAGAAATGCAAACCGAGAACTTTCGCAAGATGATTATGGCGATGGTTCAGGATATTCGAGTTATTTTGATTAAATTGGCGGACCGAACCCACAATATGCGCACCATCGGTCACTTGCGCCCTGATAAAAAACGACGTATTGCCCGCGAAACCCTCGAAATTTATGCCCCTCTTGCCCACCGACTGGGTATTCACGATATCAAAAATGAATTGGAGCTCTTAGGCTTCCATGCGTTGCATCCATGGCGTGCCAAATTGCTTGAATCGGAAGTGAAAAAAGCTCGGGGCAACCGCCGTGAACTGGTCGAGCGGGTGCAATCAGAAATTGAAAAACGGCTAAAAGATGTGGGCATTAAGGCGCGCGTGAGTGGCCGTGAAAAGCATCTTTATAGTATCTATCAGAAAATGAAGCAGAAAGAGCTGAAGTTCGAACAAGTGATGGATATTTATGCTTTTCGTGTGATTGTCGATGAACTCGACACCTGTTATCGCGTGCTCGGTGCCTTACATAACCTATATAAGCCCATTGAAACGCGCTTCAAAGATTACATTGCTATTCCAAAGTCGAATGGTTACCAGTCGTTGCATACCAGTTTGAAAGGACCTCATGGGATTCCTGTTGAGGTGCAAATCCGTACTGAAGAAATGAACCTGATGGCTGATCGTGGGGTCGCAGCCCATTGGTTGTATAAAACCGATGAAAGCACCGGAACCACGGCCCAAGTTCGTGCGCGGCGCTGGACGCAAAGTTTACTGGAACTGCAACAAAGCACCGGGAACACCGTTGAATTCATTGAAAACGTGAAGTCAGAGTTGTTCCCTGAAGAAATTTACGTGTTTACCCCTGAAGGACGCATTATTGAATTGCCCCAAGGGGCAACACCGGTGGATTTTGCCTATGCGGTGCATACCGATATTGGTAATACTTGCATTGGCGCACGCGTGAATCACCGCGTGTCGTCATTGTCCAAGCCGCTAGAAACAGGGCAAACGGTCGAAATCAAAACAGCACCGGGGTCACGGCCAAACATTGCTTGGCTGAACTTCGCAGTAACCGCCAAGGCGCGCGCGAAAATTCGTCAGTACTTGAAAGGGCAAGAATCACGTGAAGCTGAGCAATTAGGGGAGCGCCTCTTGCGAGCTGCCCTTGGGCCTGTGAACTATGATGATATCCCCAGTGCGGATTTTGAGCGCGTACTGAAAGAAGTAAAGTTAAAAGATATCCCCACCTTGCTGCGTGAAATTGGGCTCGGCAATATGATGTCCATTGCGATTGCCAAACGCTTGTTGGGTGAATTCTCACAACTCAACGATGAGCAATCTGCCGTACCCACGAAAGCTACGTTATCGATCCGCGGTGCTGAAGGGTTGTTGGTGAGTTTTGCGAAGTGTTGCCGACCCATTCCAGGCGACGATATTATTACTCACGTGAGCCCTGGGAAAGGACTGGTGGTGCATCGTAAGGAATGTAAGAACGTTCGTGGTCATGAAGAAGAGCCAGGGCGTTACTTCCCGGTACAGTGGGAACCAGCCGGTGAAGCTGAGTTTATTAGTGAAGTGCGCGTGGAAATTGAGAACCATCAAGGTGCATTGGCGAAGCTGACCGCTTCGATTGCAACCACGGGCTGCAGTATCCATGGGCTCAAAACTGAAGAAGTGGATGCGAATATTTATTACATCGATATCGCATTGTTGGTACGAGACAGAAAGCAACTCGCTGATGTAATTCGTCATATTCGGAAAATGCCGAACGTTCAGCGGGTATGGCGACTAAGGAAGTAAAACATGGCAAAAGTAATTATTAATACTGAACAAGCTCCTGCTGCGATTGGCACCTATTCCCAGGCAGTAAAAATTGGCACCACCGTGTACTTGTCAGGGCAAATTCCATTGGTTCCTGCAACCATGGAAATGGTCAGTGAAGATTTTCGTGCGCAGGCCGTGCAAGTATTCGATAACTTGAGTGCCGTGTGTGAAGCTGCCGGTGGGGCGCTGCAAGACATGGTAAAAGTACAAATTTACTTGATTGATCTCGGCAATTTCCCCATCGTGAATGAAGTGATGGCTGAATACTTCTCAGCACCTTATCCAGCGCGCGCCGCAATTGGCGTGAAAGCGTTACCAAAAGGCGCGCAGATTGAGATCGATGGTGTTATGGAGCTGCCCAGCACCAATTAATGGGCAGCTTGAGTGCTGGCGTGAGCGCTTTCTAGGGGCTTACGCCAGATAATCAGAGCGATGGCCACGGCCGCTAATATAAAGCAGTAGCTGGTATTCAGGCTGACTTCCAACGGTGATAAACCAAAGCTCGCCCCCATCAATAAAGCTTGGGCGCCATAAGGCAAAACGCCCTGCACCACACAAGCAAAAACGTCCAACAAGCTGGCACTTTGACGTGGTGCTAGATTCCCTTCTGTGGCAAGACGTTTTGATACCTCACCAGCCAAAATAATCGACACCGTATTATTGGCAACCGCCATGTTAGTGACACTGGTGAGCGCAGCGATTCCTGCTGCCGCTCGTTGCTGCGGATGAGAGAAGATGCGTTGAGTGAGGTTGCTGACGGTATTTGCTAAAAATTGCAAACCACCTTGCTGTCGAATTAAGGCTGAGAGCCCACCAATGAGCAATGACAACAAGAAGATTTCTTGCATGCTGGTAAAGCCCGCATAGATATCTTTGGATAGTGCCGTGAATTCGTAGCTTGCGAAGGCGAAGCCAAATAAGGCTGCTAAAATAATGCCAAACCCAAGCACCACAAACACGTTGAGACCTAGCAACGCCAACACAATAATGAAGAAGTACGGCAGGCTCAGCCAAAGGTTTGCAGCGGGTACCTCAATGGTAGTTGTGGAACTTGTTTCATAGGTGCACAGCCAGACCAGCGTGAGCAGCGCGGCTGGTAAGGCAATTTTGAAGTTGGCCTTAAATTTATCGCGCATTTCACACCCCTGGGTCCGCGTTGCCGCAATGGTGGTATCAGAGATAAATGAGAGGTTGTCCCCAAACATTGAACCTCCGACCAACACTCCAGCTAACACAGCAAGATCGATATTGGCTGCTTGTCCTAACCCGAGCGCAACGGGCGCTAAAGCCGCCAGCGTCCCCATGGACGTCCCCATAGCGGTTGACACCACAGCAGCGATAATAAAGAGCCCCGGTAGCAGGAATTGTGGCGGAATAACTTGTAACCCGAGCGCCACCATTGCATCCACACCGCCGGTTGCTGCCGCTACGGTAGAAAAAGCACCGGCCAGTAAATAAATCATGCACATGGTGATGATATTGCTATCGCCGACACCTCGCACAAAGGTTTCTATGCGCTCATTGAGGACTTGTTTGCTCATGAAAATTGCCAGCATGATGGCAGGCAAAATAGCGACTGGACTGGGTAGTTGATAAAAAGCGTAATCAACCCCGGCCAGTTGAAAGTAGATTCCAGTACCTAGAAACAGTGCGAGAAACAGGCCAAGTGGCAGGAGCGCCTTGGCACTTGCTGGTTGCGACATGGTATGCAGACCCTTCATTGAATTTTTGGACGTCTGGAAGTGTATATGTCTTTATTAGGGGGCGCAAGCATTGGATTTCATCTTTCACTAGGCAGCATGAAATTAGATGCACTATAGTAATCAAGGGAAGTCACCAAGGAACTCGTCTCTCGAGAAATTTTATGCAGCACAAACAGCTCGATCCTGAACTTGAACGTCAACTCTTATCTTTTTCCGTCTTAGCTTCACTCTTTTTTACCGTATTAGGCATTGCCGTTGGATTATTAACCCAATCAGCAGTGGTGCTATTTGATGGCCTCTATTCTGGCATCAGCTTATTGTTATCCTACTTATCGTTAATGGCATTGCGTAGCGTGAATTCTGACGATAACCCGTCATTTCCTTATGGCAAGAGCGCGATTGAGCCATTTTTGGTGGGGCTCAAATACCTCACCTTAATTGTGCTCTGTTTAGTGTCGGCATTTGGCGCGGGAATGGATCTATTCCATGGTGGTAGCGACGTCAATATTGGCATTGCATTGATCTATTCACTCTTCTCCACCATGGTAGGCATTGCTATTTATGTGTACTTCAAACGGGCTGCTAATAATTTGCAATCCGACTTGGTCAAGTCAGAAGAGCATGAATGGTTTTTAGATACCGTGCTTACCGCCGGGATCTTTATCGGTTTCCTGATCGCACTAGGGTTGTTGTGGCTCGGTTTCGAACAATGGGTTCCTTATATTGACCCCTTGATGGTGCTGATTGCTTCCACGGCATTTATTGCGATGCCAATGCGGGGATTGATTCAAAGTGCGAAAGAGCTCGTGGGGTTTCAACCGAAAGGGAAAATGGTCAAAAAGCTGCAGCAAATGGCCGAAGAAATTCGGGTTGAGAATCACTTTGAGGCCAAAGTGGTCCGAGTCCAGAAGGTGGGGCGAACAGTTTTTCTGGAAATCGATTTCGTGGTACGTGAAGATGATTATACGGTGACGCTTGTTCGCCAAGATGAAATTCGAGAACAGATTTTTGAAAAAATACGGCCACTAGGTTATCGGTGGTGGTTAACCGTAGCATTTACGAAAGATGAGAAATGGGCAGCCTAACAGCCCATCAATAATAATACAGAACGCAAGGATCAAGCCATGTCAGTCAAAATCTTAAAACCTGCTGAGGAAGCCTATCAGTTTCCCCTATTAATTAAGCAGCTGCTGTTATCGAGCGAACGCTATGCTGGGGATAATGAAATTGTTGGAGGCAATAACGGCCGGCGTTATCGGTATTCCGAGTTCATTGAACGCGTGCATCGGTTGGCGGATATGCTAACGAATGCCGGCGTTAAAGCCGGTGATGTGGTGGCGGTGTTGGATTGGGATACCCCTCGCTACTTAGAGTGCTTTTTCGCCATCCCCATGATTGGCGCCGTGTTACACACGGTGAACGTGCGCTTACCGCCAGAGCAAATTGTCTACACCATGAATCATGCAGAAGATAAATTGGTGCTTGCTCATGATGACTTTTTACCCTTACTGGCCAAGGTTCAAAGCGACTTAACAACGGTGACTGGTTATATTCAATTAAGTGACTCAGCCACCCCCCCGCCGGCCCCTTTAACCACCCTAGGCGATTACGAAACTTTGCTAGCACAGGCGCTCCCGGAGTTTGATTTTCCTGACTTTGATGAGCGAGCTGTGGCAACGGTCTTTTATACCACCGGTACCACCGGTAAGCCCAAAGGGGTGTACTTTACCCACCGCCAGTTGGTGCTCCATACTATGAGCCTGGCTGCCACCATGTCGATCAATAAAGACATGCAACTGATGCAGGCGTCCAGTGTTTACATGCCCATTACACCCATGTTCCACGTACACGCTTGGGGCGTGCCCTATGCCGCCACAATGTTGGGGGTGAAGCAGGTGTACCCCGGCCGGTACGAGCCAGCCACACTGTTAAAACTGTTGGTGACTGAGAAGGTAACGTTCTCTCATTGTGTTCCCACCATTTTACAGATGATCTTGAGTAGTGAGCAGGCCAAGGCGATTGATCTTTCGGGGTGGCAGGTATTAATTGGTGGCAGTGCTTTGACCGCAGGGTTAGCTCGAGCTGCTTTAGCGCGAGGCATTCAAATTTACACTGGTTATGGCATGTCAGAAACCTGTCCGATTCTCAGTACTACGTGGATGCCGCTTAATGCAGCCGATTTGAGTGAGGACGAACAAGTGGCTGTGCGCATCAAAACTGGCTGCCCGGTGCCCTTAGTGAATATGCGAATCATTGATGAACGGGGGCGCTTCTTACCCCACGATGGTGAGAGCATGGGCGAGGTTGTGGTACGAACTCCGTGGCTGACGCAAGGGTATCTGCATGACCCAGAGCAAAGTGATGTGTTATGGGAAAATGGCTGGATGCACACGGGTGATGTCGGCACCATCGATGCCTCTTATACCTTGCAAATTCGTGACCGTATTAAAGACGTCATTAAAACTGGCGGCGAATGGATCTCTTCCTTAGATATTGAAAACCTTATCAGTCAGCACCCTGCCGTTGAGCTTGCTGCGGTAGTGGGGTTGCCAGACAATGAGTGGGGAGAGCGACCGCATGCATTAGTGACGGTGCGAGCGGGCATGGCGGTTGACCACGCTGCCATCGTGAGTCATATGCAACGTTTTGTGGAACAAGGGCTGATCGAGAAATGGGCGATTCCCGATTCGGTGCAGGTGGTGGATGAAATTCCGCGTACCAGTGTGGGTAAAATCGATAAGAAAGTTATTCGCGAGCGGCTCGCAAAGTAGTGGAAATGTTTGGCGCCCACAGGAGTGTGACTGGCGCCAAGCGGTACTGATTACTGGGCGTTCAGGTAGTCGAAAACCCAATTGACATAAAGCTCTGTGCCGGTTTTAAAGGCGGCTTCATCCGCATAAAAATAAGGCGAATGGT
Source organism: Pseudidiomarina indica (assembly GCF_900104245.1). Lineage (GTDB taxonomy): Bacteria > Pseudomonadota > Gammaproteobacteria > Enterobacterales > Alteromonadaceae > Pseudidiomarina > Pseudidiomarina indica. The sequence goes on along the minus strand of NZ_FMXN01000009.1, from coordinate 50,972 downwards.
TGCTCGGAGCTTTCAGGGGATCTTGCTCCGGCGGTGTAATCCCCAAAAATACAAATAGCCCTGGTACTTCGAGTGCATAGAACGAAAAGTCTTCAGAACCGGTGACTAAATCTCCGACTTTGACCTTATCGGCACCCGCCACCCGCTGCATGGTTGGTAACATTTTGCGGGTTAATTCAGGATTGTTGATGGTGACCGGATATCCTTCATGAATATGCACATGAGCTTCCGCACCAGTTGCCTTTGCGGTCATTTCTGCCGCATGGGTGAACTGTTTAAAAATCTGTGCGCGATTGTCCATATCGAAGTTACGAATGGTGCCTTCTAAATAAACCTGATCAGGGATAATGTTGTTGCGAACGCCGCCTTCGACAACCCCAAAACTGATCACGGCTGGCGCTTTCGAAATGTCGACTCGCCGCGCGACAATGCTTTGCGTATTAGTAATGATTTGTCCGGTCGCGACGATTGGGTCGACACCGGCCCACGGACGTGAGCCATGGGTTTGCTTTCCGTTGACGGTAATTTCAAAACGGTCGGATGAAGCCATCAGCGGACCTTCACGATAGCCGATATGGCCAGTGGTACCTGCAGACCAAACGTGAATTCCAAACACCGCTTCCGGTTGATACTGAGCGAATAAGCCTTCTTTCAGCATGAGTTCAGCGCCACCTTCTTCACCCGGAGGCGCGCCTTCTTCGGCTGGCTGGAAAATAAAGAGTACATTACCAGCGAGCTTATCCTGCATGGCTGCCAATTGTTCGGCTGCCCCCATCAGCATAGCAACGTGGATATCGTGACCACAGGCATGCATCACCCCAACTTCATTGCCGCGGTATTCAGAGACAACTTTGGAGGCAAAGGGGACATCGGTGAGTTCAGTGACGGGAAGGGCGTCCATATCAGCGCGTAAAGCAATGGTTGGACCGGGTTTGGCACCTTTTAGGAAGCCGACGACCCCGGTATGAGCAATGCCTGTTTGCACTTCCAGGCCGAGCTGTTGCAAGTGCTCTGCGACTAGTTTAGCGGTTCGAAACTCGCGGTTACTTAGTTCTGGATGCTGGTGAATGTCACGTCGCCACTCAATGACTTTCTGTTCCAGCTCAGCACTGATAGCGACAGGTGGTTCGGCATGCGCAGCAACACTTAACAAGCTGGCTGCCACTAATCCGGTTAAACGAGTTGAAAAGTGGGTCATAGCACGTCCCTTTTGTTGTCAATGGTCGTTAGAGTATGCCGCTATTTTGTGGGAATTGCTATGTGCTCGGGTAATTCCTGAAATAGTTCGTAGTCGGGCCAAGGCACGCTGATCTCGAACTGTTGTTGTTGATACATAAACTTTAATTGCCAAGCATGCAGGTGCAAGTACGCGAAGTCGTCCTTGCCGTAGCGGGCGTCACCACAAATCGGCGTTCCGAGACTTTTCAGGGCAACCCGAAGTTGATGAGTGCGCCCGGTGACGGGCTGGAGCACATAATAGCGGTAGCCCGGTTTTAAGGAATGGCTGGTAAAATGAGTGACTGCTGGGTTTTCTTGCTGGCGCAGTAAACGCCAATTTCCTTGTCGGACTTTTTGCATATCCCCCCGAATGGTGCCTTGTTTTTTCTTCGGCTTACCCGCCGCAATGGCAAGGTAGTATTTGGTGATTTGTTGCTCTGCAAACAATTGGCTTAAGGTGGCAGCAGCAGCGGCATTACGCGCCACAATAAGAGCACCTGAGGTAGGGGTATCCAAACGGTGGACAGGCCATAGCGGTTCATTTAGTTCAGCACTGAATTGGTGAACAATACTGATTTCTGTGTCATTGGCATGCATCGGCGCTTCGGCGGGCTTGTTGATAACATAGAAATCAGGGTGTTGAAACGCTAGGGTTAACTTACGCATGCCGTTATACTTGCCTTATACAATCATTGGAGTCTGTTGGAATACATCATGTCGCCAGAGCGTTTTAGTCGAATTTCTCAGCTATTGGATCAACGACAGCACGATCTTACGTTATGTTTGGAAAGTGTCCATAAAAATCACAATTTGAACGCCTTAGTGCGCACTGCGGATGCGGTAGGAATCCATGAAGTGCATGCGGTTTGGTACGATCAGCAATTTCGCATGAGTCGGGGCGCTGCCGTGGGCACTGAAAAATGGGTGAACGTGATTCACCACGACGGGTTAGCGCCTGCGCTGGAGCATTTTCGGGCGCAAGGGCAGCAAATTGTGGTCACCCACCTATCGCCTCAAGCGGTGGATTTTAGAAGCATTGATTACACCAAACCTACGGCTATTGTGGTGGGGCAGGAGCGCCGCGGCGTCACACCAGAAATGATTGCGGCAGCAGAGCATCATATTATGGTGCCCATGGTCGGCATGGCGGAGTCCTTGAACGTTTCGGTGGCGGCGGCGGTGATTCTGTATGAAGCCCAGCGCCAGCGAGCGGCGGCCGGTTGCTATCAGCGACCGTCATTGCCGGAAAGTGAACGGCAGCGAGTTCTATTTGAAGGGGGGCATCCTATTTTCGCGCGACTGTGTCGCTTGAATCAGATCCCCTATCCACCGCTCAATGAGCAGGGCGAAATTTGTGCGGACGCGAGTTGGTGGGAGCAAATTCGGAGAGCAAAACGATGACGTCGAATCCCTTGCATCGAATTCCAGTGACTGTGCTAAAAGGAGTCGGTGAGAAACTTGCCGCACGACTTGAGAAACTGGGGTTGGTCTCGGTGCAAGATGTGTTATTGCATTTACCGCTACGCTATGAAGACCGGTCACGGGTGACCCCCATCGCCAGACTGACACCAGGCACGAGTACCACGGTGTTGGCTGAAGTCATCAATACTGATATTAGCTACGGGCGACGACGACTTCTCAAAGTTCGTGTGCGCGATGATACCGGGGTGCTGACCTTAGTTTTCTTTCAGTTCGCCGCCGCGCAACTGAAGCAGTTGGTGAGTGGCACACGGTTACAAGTGTTTGGCGAAGTGCGGCCTGGGTTACAAGGCCCGGATATGATTCATCCGGAATATAAAATTCTCAAAGCGAATGATACGGTGGTGTTGGATGATCGGCTGACCCCCGTTTATCCAGCCACCGAAGGCGTGCATCAGGCGACCTTACGCAAGCTAAGTGAGCAAGCACTTACCTACTTGAATGGAGAAGTGTTGGCAGAGCTGCTTCCACCAGCGCTACAACCCGGAGGCATGAGCCTTGAGACCGCTATCCGAACCTTGCACCATCCTCCGGTCGATACCAATCAAGCGCAACTATTAGAGGGCACGCACCCTGCACAAATCCGCTTGGCGACGGAAGAGTTGCTGGCACATCAATTGAGTTTGCTGAAGCTGCGTGCATTAAAACAAGCCCATCAAGCTTACCCCTTGCAGGTGAACCCGCGGCTGCAACAAGCATTTTTAGCGCAGTTACCATTTGCACCAACCGCGGCACAACAACGGGTCACGGCAGAAATTCAGCACGATCTGGCGTTGGCTTATCCGATGATGCGATTGGTCCAAGGGGACGTCGGTTCCGGTAAAACCTTGGTTGCGGCCTTGGCGGCGTTAACCGCTGTTGGTCAAGGGTTCCAAGTGGCCATTATGGCACCGACGGAAATCTTAGCAGAACAGCATGCCCTGACATTCAGTCAGTGGTTTGAGCCCTTGGGGGTTGCGGTGGGGTTGCTCACTGGTAAGCAACGCAGTAAAGAACGCCAAGAGGTGCTGAGTCAATTGGCAACAGGCCAGTTAGCCGTTGTGGTGGGAACCCATGCCTTGTTTCAAGCTGAAGTTGAGTATCACCAGTTAGCATTGGTGATTATTGACGAGCAGCATCGTTTTGGTGTGCATCAGCGTTTGGAGCTACGCCAAAAAGGGGTGCAGCAGGGCTATCAACCGCATCAATTGATCATGACCGCCACGCCGATTCCGCGCACCTTGGCGATGACAGCTTATGCTGATTTAGCCACCTCGGTGATTGACGAGCTACCGCCAGGACGAACCCCAATTACCACCGTTGCCATCCCCGATACCCGTCGGGCAGAGGTAATTGAGAGGGTACGTCACGTATGCCGTGAGCAAGGCTCACAGGCCTATTGGGTGTGTACGCTCATTGAGGAATCAGAAGTGCTGCAGTGCCAAGCGGCAGAAGATACCGCGCAGCAGTTGCAGCAAACCTTGCCTGACTTACGGGTGGGGTTGGTTCATGGGCGCCTCAAAAGCGCTGAAAAAGAAGCCGTGATGCAGGCGTTTAAAGCCCATGAATTGGATTTGTTGGTGGCGACCACAGTGATTGAAGTCGGTGTGGACGTGCCCAATGCCAGTTTAATGATTATTGAGAACCCAGAGCGGCTGGGGCTTGCGCAACTCCATCAATTGCGTGGTCGGGTTGGACGGGGCGCAACGGCCAGCCATTGTGTGTTGTTGTATCACGCGCCGTTATCGAAAACGGCCACTCAACGCTTGGCGGTGCTGCGGGAAAGCAATGATGGCTTTGTTATCGCCCAGCGCGATTTAGAACTACGCGGGCCCGGTGAATTGCTCGGCCAGCGGCAAACGGGAGTGGCAGAAATGAAGGTGGCTGATTTAACCAAACACGGCCATTTAGTTGAAACCGTGCATCACTTAGCGCTGCATGTGTGGGAGCAATATCCGCAAACTGCCGAGGCACTCATTCAACGCTGGTTACCTCGACGTGATCACTACGCCCAAGCGTGATTTCGTAGTACACTAACGGCAGATGCATCAGAAGGTTTAATCATGAACGATTCCAAGCAAGACACAATAGACTTCGGCTACAAACAAGTTGCCAAATCTGAAAAACAACACTTAGTTGCCAATGTATTTCATTCCGTGGCGCAGAAATATGACTTGATGAACGACTTAATGTCGTTTGGTATCCATCGCTTATGGAAGCGTTACACCATCGATTGCAGTGGTGTGCGCAGCGGCATGCGGGTGCTGGATATTGCCGGTGGAACCGGTGATTTAACCGCAGCGTTTGCCCGCCGAGTTGGACCTCAGGGTGAAGTGGTATTAGCGGATATCAATAATGCGATGCTCGAAGTTGGGCGTGATAAATTGCGCAACCGTGGCATTGTCGGCAACGTGAACTATGTGCAAGCCAATGCGGAAGAATTGCCCTTCGCTGATGATAGTTTCGATATTATCACCATCGCATTTGGGCTCCGTAACGTGACGGATAAGCAACGAGCGCTGGAATCCATGTTTCGTGTGCTGAAGCCCGGCGGCCGCTTACTCGTGTTGGAATTCTCGAAGCCTGTGCCACCTTTACTGAATCAAGCTTACGATTTTTATTCGTTTAATGTGCTGCCGAAAATGGGGCGGTTGGTGGCGGGTGATGCGGATAGTTATCAATATTTGGCGGAATCAATTCGCATGCATCCAGACCAAGAAACCTTAAAGGGCATGATGGAGCAAGCGGGTTACGATCGCGTAACTTATGATAATTTAACCGGTGGCATTGTCGCTCTTCACCGAGGGTTTAAGTTCTAATGGTCTGGCGGGTGCTCCCTACGGTGGTGGTTGAGGCATTAGCGAACCACCTGCTGCGCTTGGATGACGGTTCTGTTGCACGCATGCAACAGTTAGCGGATACCCGTGTGCGGGTCACCCTGCATGAGCTTGGTCAGCCGTTAACCATGACAGTGACAGCGCAGGAGATGTTGTTGAGCTGGGTGGATACCGATCCGGTCGATTGCCATGTTATAACACGAATGGCGGTGCTGCCTGAATTGCGTGATACAGCGAATATTACTCGGTTGATTAAAGCGGGCGCCCTAGATATTGACGGGGATCCTTTAATTGCGCAACGGGTCAGTCGGCTGTTTACCGAGTTAGATATTGATTGGGAAGAGCACCTATCCCAACAGCTGGGTGATGTCCCTGCTTATTTTCTAAGCCAAGCTTTCCAGCGCAGTCGAGCATGGCTGCAACAAGCATTGCATGATCAACAAGCGTGGATGCGTGATGTACTCATCGAAGAAAAACAAGTGTTGGTTAGTCGTACCGAGTTTGAGTTGTTTCAACAGCAGGTGCAGCAGTTGCGGGCGCAGTTCGAGCGCTTAGAGCGCGATGCCAAAACCATACTGCCACCAGGTCGGAAAGGAAATTTATCGTGAGTCAGCGTATTCGCCGGGTGTATCAGATAACCCGAACCTTCTTGAGTTATGGCTTAGACGAAATTGTTCCTACCCGTTGGCTCCCATGGAGCCTACGGATCGCCCGCTATGGGCTGTTTTGGATGCCGAATCGCCACAAAGATAAATCCCCCGGTGAACGGTTACGCTTAGCGTTAGAGTCGCTCGGCCCGGTGTGGATTAAGCTGGGCCAAATGCTGTCCACACGACGTGACTTGTTGCCGCCAGACATTGCCAATGAATTGGCCAAGCTACAAGACCAAGTAAAAGCCTTCCCCGGCGAGCAAGCTCAGCAGCTCATTGAGGAAGCACTTGGCATTGATAACGTCGCGGAAATTTTTGATGATTTTTCTGTCCGCCCACTGGCCTCCGCATCCATTGCTCAAGTACACACGGCCAAATTGAAACACGGGGCAGATGCCGGTACCGACGTCGTAATTAAAGTCATTCGACCCGATATCCGAGCGGTCATTGATGCGGACTTGTCCTTGATGGAAACCTTAGCCCGCGTGCTTGCTCGGCACTTACCGGATGGTCGCCGGTTGAAGCCGGAAGAGGTCGTCAAAGAGTATCGTAAAACGCTGTTAGACGAATTGGACTTACTGCGCGAAGCGGGAAATGCGATTCAATTACGCCGTAATTTTGAGCAATCCCCGTTGCTGTATATCCCAAAAGTCTACAGTGATTATGGCCGCCATAACGTCATGGTGATGGAACGCATTGACGGTATTCCAGTGAGTGATGTGGACACCTTAAATGCTCTGGGTGTTGATATGAAGCTATTGGCAGAGCGGGGCGTGGAAGTGTTTTTCACTCAAGTGTTCCGAGATAGCTTTTTTCACGCCGACATGCACCCAGGAAATATTTTTGTTTCCCGCGAAAATCCACACGATCCAAGCTACTTAGGCATTGATTTTGGGATTGTGGGCACCCTAAATCGGGATGATAAGCGTTATTTGGTAGAAAACTTTCTCGCATTTTTTAATCGAGACTACCGTAAGGTGGCAGAGCTTCACGTCGATTCGGGCTGGGTGCCTGCACACATTAACGTGGAAGATTTTGAATCTGCTATTCGCACTGTCTGTGAGCCTATCTTTAATAAGCCGCTGGCTGAAATTTCTTTTGGTCACGTGTTGGTGCACTTATTTAACACGGCCCGTCGTTTTGAGATGGAAGTGCAGCCGCAACTGGTGTTATTGCAAAAAACGCTCTTGTACGTTGAAGGCTTGGGGCGCACGTTATACCCACAGCTAGATTTGTGGAAAACTGCGAAACCCTTTTTAGAGCGCTGGATGCAAGAACAGTTAGGCTGGCGTGCAGTGGTGCGTTCGGTGAAGGAAAATGCGCCCTTTTGGGGGGAAAAGCTCCCAGAAATGCCGAATCTACTCTATGATGCGCTACGCAATCACCGGGGGCGCATGGAACAACAACAGCAGTTACTGACAGAGATTCGTAATAACCAGCGTCAACAGCTGCGAACCATGGGGTTGGCGATACTCAGCGGAGCTATGTTACTGAGTACGACTATTTTATATGTGATGCATCAACCGGTGTGGCTGGTTGCATCAGCAGCGGCAGCCACCGTGCTTTGCGGAATAGGCATGTGGTGTCGAACCAAGGCTTAATGAAAGAGGAAATAACATGGGTGGCATTAGCATTTGGCAATTACTGATTATTTTAGTCATTGTGGTGGTGTTGTTCGGAACCAAGCGTTTACGAAATATGGGCTCAGATTTAGGTTCTGCGGTGAAGGGCTTTAAAAAAGCCGTGGCTGAGGACGCTGAAGCAGATGACAAAAATAAAGAGCAGCAAGCCATTACGCAAAATAAAGAATCGACTGACTCTAAAAAAGATAGTGATTAATTATGTTTGGTATTGGCTTTTGGGAACTCGTTGTTTGTGCGCTCATCGCATTACTGGTGCTGGGACCAGAACGCCTGCCGGGTGCGCTACGTGCACTGCAGCGTGGGGTGAGTTCGGTGCGTCGTTTCACTAGCCAAATCCAAAGTGAATTAAGCCATGAATTGCGGGTTAAAGAGCTGCATGAGCATTTGCGACAAGCAGAAGAATTAGGGATGGATAACTTGCCACCCGAACTGCAACGCTCGCTTGCCGAATTGAGAGGGGCCGCACAGCAGGTGCAACGCCCCTATGCAAAGCCAGCAGCATCCGCTGGTACCGATAAAAAGGGTGAAACTGATCCCCATGAATCATGAATCACCGTTATTAGACCACCTGTTAGAATTACGTCGTCGAATCTTGCGTAGTGTGGTTGCCGTCATCTTGGTATTTATTGTGGCGGCCATTTTTGCCGATGAGTTGTATGCGTGGTTAGCACAACCGCTGCTGATCAACTTGCCGGAAGGCACGAGCATGATTGCCACCGATGTGGCCACGCCCTTTTTTACCCCCTTCAAGCTTGCCTTCGTGGTGGCGATTGCCGTCGCAGTGCCTTATTTGTTATGGCAACTCTGGGGCTTTATTGCTCCAGGGCTCTATCAAAAAGAGCGGCGGTTAGTGTGGCCATTAATACTCAGCAGTACGCTGCTGTTTTATATTGGTGCCGCCTTTGCCTATTTTGTGGTGATCCCAATTGCGCTGAGTTTCTTTGTGAAAGCAGCTCCTGCTGGGGTGGTGGTGGCCACTGATATTGCGGCTTACTTGGATTTTGTACTCACCATTTTTGTGGCATTTGGAATCGCGTTTGAAACCCCCGTCGCCATTATTCTGTTGGTCTGGACCGGAGCTACCTCGGTGACGGCCTTGCGCCAAAAGCGGCCTTATATTATTGTCGGAGCCTTTGTGGTGGGCATGCTCTTAACTCCCCCCGATGTGATTTCACAAACGTTATTGGCCATTCCAATGTGCCTTTTATTTGAACTTGGCCTGTGGATTGCAGGTCTATACTCACCAGAAGCAAAAACAGAACAACCCCAGGAATGACATTATGAAAAAGCAGTCGATGATGATCGGACTATTGCCGTTATGCATGTTGCTGAGCTCCGCCGCTAACGCACAATCTGTCGAAGAACGATTGGGTTACTGTGCCCAGATTAAAAACCCATTGGAACGGTTAGTGTGTTTTGATGATCTTGCTGCCGGCAAAGCCATTGCCTACAAGGGGCCGGCACCTAGCGCCACCGCTCCAGCAGCAACCGGAACCTCAACCCCAGTTGCGGAGTTTGGTCGTGAGCACCTTGCGAATGCAGATGATAAAGAGACGGGCCCAAGTAAAGTAGCCATTACTGTGGTGCGTTACTCAAAAGATATGCGTGGCTTGCTACAAATTGAAACCAATGATGGTCAAGTGTGGCAACAGACCAGCAGCGAAGCTTTCCCATTTGACCCGAAAGCGAGTTACTTTATTGAACGCGGTGCGCTCAGTTCCTACTACTTGGGGCGAACTGACCTCAATGCGCGTACGCGGGTACGCCGTATCCAGTAATGCGCTGGTTTGATGGTGGTGTCAATTTAACCAACTCGAGGCTCTCGCACGATGTTGCGGGAGTTTTACAGCGCGCTCAAGCAGTTGGCGTTGAGCGACTGCTGGTGATTGGCACCAACCTTGCTGAAAGTGCACAAGCCCTTGCTTTGTGCGAGCAATTTCCCGAGCAATTGGTGGCCACGGTTGGCATTCATCCTCATGATGCTGCGGCAGCGCCAGCTGATTTTATTGAACAACTGCAGCAGCTCGCTGCTCATCCCAGCGTGGTTGCCATTGGCGAATGTGGGTTGGACTTTAATCGTAACTATTCGCCTCCAGAGGTTCAATTGGCGGTGTTTGAAGCACAGCTCAAGTTAGCTGCAACACTGCAACTTCCTGTCTATCTACATGAGCGAGATGCTCATCAAGCACAGTGTGAATTACTCGAACGACACCGCGCTTCGATTCCTAAAATGCTGACTCACTGTTTTACCGGTGGAAAAAAAGAGCTTGCACGTTACCTCGAACTTGGTTGTTATATAGGTATTACCGGTTGGGTGTGTGATGAACGCCGCGGACAAGCGTTACAGCAAGCAGTGATTGATATTCCAGACAATCGGTTGCTCGTAGAAACGGATGCCCCTTATCTCACTCCGCGTACTGTGCGCCCACGTCCAGCCTTCAATGAGCCGTGTTTTTTGCCAGCGGTGGGTACTGTTTTAGCCCAACTACGACAGCAAACGGTGGCAGAGGTTGCTGCCACAACATGGCAGAATAGTTTGGAGTTTTTCTCGTTATAGAGGCGTTATGTCCAATCATGCATACCGTTGGGTAGGTTGGTTGTTATTACTGATCTGTTGGGGTTCAGTGATGACTGCTGCCCGAGCCAACGTGGTGACGCCAACCATTTATTATCAGTCCACTGCAGCCGAGCAAACGCTTGCTGAGCTGATTGCATCACCCGCCGAACGCTGGCAGGAAATTCCCGCAGGAGAAGCGGTTCAATTTGGCTACACCCAGAATACCTACTGGTTTCATGTGCAAGCACCTGCCGCAAATCATGACCGTATTCTGTATTTGGGCTATCCCTTATTAGACAGCATTGATGTTTATTTTGTGCAAAAAGGCGAGCTATTAAATTATTCCCATCTGGGTGATCAGCAACCTTTTTATGCGCGCCCCATTCACAATAAAAACTTTATTGTGGCCGTGCCGACCCATGCTGAGCACGATATTTACTTACGCGTGCGAACGGAAAGCTCGTTACGCTTCCCGATAGAGCTATGGGAGCCAGTCGCGTTTATGCAAGCCTATCAAAATCAGGTGGTTGCCACCGGTTTGTATTTTGGTTTATTGGCCTGCATGGCAATGTATAACCTATTTTACTTTTTAGTCACCCGAGAAGTTAATTTCCTTAATTACTCCATCTATACCGTTCTCATTGGGTTGTTAATTGCTGGACTGGATGGGCTCGGTTACCAATATGTGTGGCCCAATTCGGTGTGGTTGCAGGATCGAATTGTGACCATGATCGGGGCTGCCATGATGCTTTTTGCGACCTTGGTCAGTACCGGCATTCTGCAAACTAAAACACAAAGCCCCCGAATTCATACTTGGCTACGATTGTTCATGTGGATTTATGCCATCACCTTTGTGTTGAGCATATTTGTCCCTTACGGCACCTTAATTCCGTTTGTGTTATTCGTGGCTGTCATCGGCTCCTTATACATGTTGGCCTGTGGCATTGTGCTGTGGCATAAGGGGTTGATCTACGCCCGTATTTATACCCTGGCACTGAGTGCGCTGCTGGCCACCATTTGTATTAATGCGTTGGGATATTTAGGCCTGTTTGAATCGGTGTTTGTACAGCGGTATGCCATTATGGCGGCGTCTGCCTTTGAAGTTCTATTGTTATCCTGGGTTCTTGCCATCCGGTTTAATGACAGCCGTAAGCAGCAACTGAAGTTACAAGAAACGCTGAATTATCAATTGGAAGATATGGTGGCTCAACGCACTGAAGAGCTTGAACGGGTCATGGTGCGGTTGCAGCGAGCAAACCAAGAGTTGGAGCAGCGCAGCAATGAAGATGGGTTAACGGGGCTCTACAACCGTCGTTATTTAAATCAAGAATTTAAGCGTGAGTTCCGCCGTTGTGTGCGAAACGGTTCGGTATTGACGGTCATGATGCTCGATATTGACCATTTCAAAGCCTTGAATGACCGCTATGGGCACTTATTAGGCGATCAGGTATTAATTGAGCTGGCCCATATTCTCAAGCGTAATTTACGCCGTGCCAGCGATACGCTTTATCGGTACGGTGGTGAAGAGTTTACTATTTTATTGCCCGATACCGATAAAGTTGGTGCACGGGAACTGGCGTATCAAATTGCCACTGCGGTGCGGGAGCATGAGTTTGATACCGATCATGGTCCGTTAAAGATAACCGTGAGTATTGGTGTTGCGGTTGCTGCGGCGGGCGATTATGATCAACCCACGCAATTACTTGCAGTAGCTGATGAAGCACTGTATCGAGCTAAAGCGGCGGGGCGCGATCAAATTCGGATCATCGCCGAACCTGAGCCTCCCGCAACAAGCCCCTCTGAATAATCGAAGGACATTTTATGCAGCATGTCAGTCAATTCCCGTATCGTCGTTTACGTCGTGTACGTCGCCATGAATTTAGCCGCCGGTTAGTGGCAGAGAATCAATTGAGTCCGGCTGATTTGATTTATCCAATGTTTGTGCTGCCGGGCGAAGGGCAGCGTGAGCAAGTGCCCTCCATGCCGGGGGTTGAGCGCTTATCCATTGATTTACTCGTAGCCGAGTGTCAAACCATTGCCGCCTTAGGAATCCCCGCCGTCGCGTTGTTCCCAGTGACTCCTGCAGCAGACAAGTCATTAACGGCCGAAGCAGCGTGGGATGACAACGGCTTGGCGCAACGGGCCGTGCGTGCCATTAAAGCGGCCTTGCCTGACTTAGGCGTGATTACTGACGTCGCCTTGGACCCGTTCACCACCCATGGTCAGGATGGCATTATTGATGAACAGGGCTATGTGCAAAATGATATCACCACCGAAGCCCTTGTCCGCCAAGCGCTCTCTCATGCGCGTGCGGGAGCAGATATTGTTGCACCGTCCGACATGATGGATGGTCGGGTGGGAGCTATTCGCGAAGCGTTAGAAGAGCATGGGTTTGTGAACGTCCAAATTATGGCGTATTCAGCCAAATATGCGTCGGCCTTCTATGGCCCATTCCGGGACGCGGTCGGTTCGGCAGGAAACCTTAAAGGTGGGGATAAAAAAACCTATCAAATGGATCCTGCAAACCTGAATGAAGCCTTACATGAAGTCGCGATGGATATCGACGAAGGGGCAGACATGGTGATGGTGAAGCCTGGCATGCCGTACCTAGACGTGGTACGTCGGGTGAAAGATACCTTCCAGATTCCGACCTTTGCCTATCAAGTCAGCGGTGAATACGCCATGATTCAAGCAGCAATCGCCAATGGCTGGTTAAGCGAAGCGGTGATTATGGAATCCTTGTTAGGCTTTAAGCGAGCGGGAGCCGATGGCATCTTAACCTACTTTGCCAAATACGCCGCGCAGCAAATGCAAGGCTAATCGCGGCCGTTAGTTAACTAGGTTAAGCAGATTGCGATTGGGCGAGCACGGTAGCGAGCAAGCCCTCTCGCAACGCCCCTGCGGAAATCTCAATTTCTGGAATTTCCAGACCTTCGACTAACGCCAGCAAAATACACAAGCCCCCCATAAAGACCGCTTGTCGGTCACGCCGAATCCCCAACTTATTCAATTCGTCGATATGGCCTAAACGACAGGTCGCTTGCAATACGTCATGCAACCAAGACCGAGTCATCGGTTGATCCGGATCGCGGCTGCGCATGTCGTACAGGGTTCGGAAAATACCCGAGGTGCCACAAACGCGCTGTGTGGACGTTTGAATAAAGGGCGCTGCATGAGGTTTGAGCTCAGCCAAGGCGGCGTCAATCGCTTGCTGACAGGCTTCGGGCCGAATGATTTGGTCACCAAAATAACGTGTTTGCCAGGTGACGCAGCCCATATCTAAACTGACAAGATGTTCGGGTGTGGGGCCTTTTCCTAGGATAATTTCAGTACTGGCACCGCCAATATCAAGCACGAGCACAGGCTGTTTTGTATGTTGCAGATGCTGTGTGGCGCCTTGATAAATGAGCCGAGCTTCATCTTCACCCGAAATAATTTCAATGGGGTGCTGCAAGGCTTCTTCAAACACACGTAGCAGTTCATTCTTATTGGCTGCTTTACGTAGGGTTGCAGTGGCCACACAGCGGATGCGGTGGGAAGGAATATCTTGCAGCAATCGAGCAAAGCTGGTGAGGCACTCACGACCTCGCTGAAGGGCGGTATCACTCACGACGAATTGTTGATCAAATCCATCGGCGAGGCGTACTTTTTGCCGATAGCGACCCAAGACACGGTAGTGCCCGTCACGCGTCACCGTTGCAATAATTAAATGGAAACTATTGGAACCTATATCAATGGCGGCGAAGCGTGTGTCTTGGGTCATAAGGATTACCTCGTTGGTTTTCGCTGACCACCACGGCGCGCTGCTGGGGTGTTATTACCCCGCCGCCCCCCGCGAGAACGTCGTTGATACGCGGGCGCTTTGAGGTCACTCAACAATGCCGTTGGATCATATTTGGTGACTGGAATGCTATGTCCTATGTATTCTTCAATTGCCGGTAAATTATAGACATATTCTTCGCAGGCCAAGTTAATGGCTTTACCACTGGCGCCGGCACGACCGGTTCGACCAATGCGGTGAACGTAATCTTCAAAATCATCCGGCAGGTCATAGTTATACACGTGACTGACTTCTGGAATATGAAGCCCTCGGGCGGCCACATCGGTCGCGACCAGAAAATCGAGCTCACCGTTAGTGAATTGCTCGAGAATTTTCAAGCGCTTGCGCTGCGGAACATCACCGGTCAACAAACCAGCGCGGTGATTATCTGCTTCTAACCATTGAAAGACTTTTTCACAGGTATGTTTGGTGTTGGCAAAAATAATCGCTTTATCAGGCCAGTCTTCTTCAATAAGAGTCAGCAATAACTTCATTTTATCCTGCTTGGAAGGATAAAAGAGTTCTTCAGAAATACGTTCCCCAGTTTTTTGCAGCGGTTCGACTTCCACTTTGGTGGGGGAATTCATGTGTTCGTATGCTAATTCCTGCACGCGTTGTGACAAGGTTGCTGAGAACAATAAACTTTGCCGTTCACCGGGAGGCGGCATTTTGTGGAACATATAGCGGATATCTTTGATAAAGCCTAAGTCAAACATGCGATCCGCTTCATCAAGTACCACGGTTTGGATTTTATCGAGTTGATAAATGCCTTGCTTATAATAGTCAATCAAGCGGCCCGTGGTGCCAATTAAAATATCGACCCCTTGTTCCAGTTGTTGCCGTTGGGAATCGTACCCTTCGCCCCCATAAACAATACCAAGACGCATGTCACAGTGTTTCGCTAAGGGTTCAGCGTCGTGAGCAATTTGAATCGCAAGCTCACGCGTCGGCGCCATAATAATGGCCCGAGGGTAACGTTGTTCACCGGTTCGCGGACGATTCAACAAGGTGGTAAACGTAGCGACTAAAAACGCCAAAGTTTTGCCGGTGCCTGTTTGTGCTTGTCCAGCAACGTCTTTTCCGATTAACGCAATCGGTAAGCTCAATGCTTGAATCGGTGTACAATATTCAAATCCAGCACTTTCCAGTGCGGACAATACCTGCGGGTGCAGGTCGAGATCGGCGAAGCGTGTCTCTGTTAAGTGTGTTTTACTCATGGCGTAAGCATATCAGTTTGCGCTAACATTCAAAAACAGAAATAATAGGGTTTTATTATTTCACGCGTATTCAGCAGCGGAGATTATCATGAGTGACAAAATTGTTCAGCTAACTGATGAAAGTTTTGAGAGCGATGTTCTCAATTCAGAGAAACCAGTGTTGGTAGATTTTTGGGCCGAATGGTGTGGGCCATGTAAAATGATTGCCCCCATCTTGGACGACATTGCCAACGAATATGGGGATCGTCTTACTGTCGGTAAACTGAACGTCGACCACAACAATCAAACACCACCTAAGTACAACATTCGTGGCATTCCAACGCTGTTAATGTTCAAAAACGGTGAATTAGTGGGAACCAAAGTAGGTGCATTATCAAAAACTCAGTTAGCTGAGTTTATTGATCAATATCTCTAAGCGCCTCGATGAATTAGCAGGTTGTTGAAGCTGATCTTCAGCAACCTTTGCTAAGCTTTCACAGAATTTATGCTGAAAAACTGGACGTTTTTCGTTTAAAGTGTTACTTTTCTTAGCGTAACTTTTCTTCAGGATACCAGCCTTCCGGTAACCATGTAGTCAATCCGACTGATTTTAAACGAATTATTGTAACTATTTCCATTGGCCAAAAAAGTCATAACCCCCCTATGAATCTAACAGAATTAAAAAATACACCAGTCAACGAGCTTGTTCAGCTTGCAGATAAGATGGGCCTTGAGTCCATGGCGCGGATGCGTAAACAAGATATTATTTTCGCTATTTTAAAAGCTCACGCGAAAAGTGGCGAAGATATTTACGGCGATGGCGTGCTCGAGATTTTACAAGATGGCTTCGGCTTCTTGCGGTCTGCTGACTCGTCTTACCTAGCTGGTCCTGATGATATTTACGTATCACCCAGTCAAATACGTCGTTTTAACTTGCGTACCGGGGATACGGTATCTGGCAAAATTCGCCCCCCTAAAGAAGGCGAACGTTATTTTGCCCTGCTAAAAATCCGCGAAGTTAACTACGATAAACCTGAAAACTCACGCAATAAAATCCTCTTCGAAAACCTCACCCCGATTCACGCTGATGAACGTATGCGCATGGAGCGCGGTAATGGCTCGACAGAAGACATTACAGCTCGTGTGCTTGACTTGGCATCACCGATTGGAAAAGGGCAGCGAGGCTTGATTGTGGCGCCCCCTAAGGCAGGTAAAACCTTACTGTTGCAGAACATTGCCCAGTCCATTGCCGCCAACCATCCAGAATGTGTGCTGATGGTGCTATTAATTGATGAGCGGCCAGAAGAAGTAACCGAGATGCAACGCTTGGTTAAAGGTGAAGTGGTTGCATCAACCTTTGATGAACCTGCAAGCCGTCACGTCCAAGTTGCCGAAATGGTGATCGAAAAAGCCAAGCGCTTAGTCGAACATAAAAAAGATGTGGTGATTTTGCTCGACTCAATCACGCGTTTAGCACGGGCTTATAACACCGTGATTCCAAGCTCCGGTAAAGTATTGACCGGGGGTGTGGATGCGAACGCCTTGCATAAACCAAAGCGCTTCTTTGGGGCGGCTCGAAATGTGGAAGAAGGCGGCAGTTTAACCATTATCGCCACCGCATTGATTGATACCGGCTCGAAAATGGATGAAGTCATCTACGAAGAGTTTAAAGGAACCGGTAACATGGAATTACACCTGAACCGGAAGATTGCTGAAAAACGCGTGTTCCCTGCCATTGACTATAATCGTTCAGGAACGCGTCGCGAAGAGCTGTTGACCACTCAGGATGAGCTACAGAAAATGTGGATTCTGCGCAAAATTGTTCATCCAATGGGCGAAACAGAAGCGATGGAATTCCTGATTGATAAACTACAAATGACCAAAACCAACGATGAGTTCTTTGAAGCGATGAAACGCCAAAAGAGCTAATCAGTGGCACGCTGTTTGAGAGTCAGCATAAGGTGCTGCCCTCAAACAGCTCGGGTGAGTCATAGAGCGAGAATTTCAGTGAAATATCAAGATTTGCGCGATTTCATCGCCCAGCTAGAAGCCCGTGGCGAGTTAAAACGCATCCAACAAGAAATCGATCCCTACCTTGAAATGACCGAAATCGCCGACCGCACGCTAAAAGCGAACGGGCCGGCGTTGTTGTTTGAAAACGTCAAAGGTCACGATATTCCCGTATTAGCTAACCTTTTTGGAACGCCCGAGCGGGTCGCTTTAGGCATGGGACAGGAATCGGTTCATGCGCTACGCGATGTCGGGAAGCTGCTGGCATTTTTGAAAGAGCCAGAGCCGCCGAAAGGGTTTCGTGATGCTTTACAAATGCTCCCGCTCTATAAAAAAGTGCTGAGCATGGCGCCCAAAGTGTTGAAAAAGGCCCCTTGCCAAGAAGTTGTTTTTACCGGGGATGAGGTTGATTTAACCAAACTTCCGATTCAGCATTGCTGGCCGGGTGACGTGGCGCCACTGGTCACTTGGGGCTTAACCATCACCCGCGGCCCTCACAAAGAGCGGCAGAACCTAGGGATTTATCGGCAGCAATTGCTGGGCCCCAATAAATTAATTATGCGCTGGCTGTCCCATCGTGGTGGTGCGCTCGATTTCCATGAGTGGAAACGGCAAAATCCTGGCCAAAATTTCCCTGTTTCGGTTGCCTTAGGTGCCGATCCAGCCACTATTTTAGGGGCTGTAACCCCAGTGCCGGATACCTTGTCAGAATATGCCTTTGCCGGTTTATTGCGCGGCGGGCGAACGGAAGTTGTTTCCTGCATCAGTAATGATTTGCAGGTTCCCGCTTACGCTGAAATCGTGTTGGAAGGCTACATTGCACCGGATGAACTGGCGCCAGAAGGCCCTTATGGCGATCACACGGGTTACTATAACGAAGTGGACGAGTTCCCCGTATTCACCGTTACCCACGTGACCATGCGCCGTCAGCCAATCTATCACAGCACATATACCGGACGTCCGCCGGATGAGCCTGCGGTGCTTGGCGTGGCGCTGAATGAAGTATTTGTGCCGTTATTGCAGAAGCAGTTTCCAGAAATTACTGATTTTTATCTGCCGCCAGAAGGGTGCTCTTATCGCGTTGCTGTGGTGACCATCAAAAAGCAATATGCCGGCCATGCGAAGCGCGTGATGATGGGCGTGTGGAGCTTCCTGCGTCAATTCATGTACACCAAATTTGTGATTGTGTGCGATGACGACGTGAACGCGCGGGACTGGAAAGATGTGATTTGGGCGATGACCACGCGGATGGACCCTGCTCGGGACACAGTATTGATTGAAAATACCCCCATCGATTATTTGGATTTTGCCTCACCTGTATCGGGGCTCGGCTCCAAAATGGGAATGGATGCCACCAATAAATGGCCCGGCGAAACCGATCGTGAATGGGGTGTTCCCATTGTGATGGATGAAGCAGTCAAGCAACGTATCGATGCCTTGTGGGACGAACTTGATATTATTTAAGGAAGTAGTGCAGTGATGAAACAATTCGTGTGTCAGGTGACGACCCTCGAAGCATTAACGGCAGCGGTTTACCGAGTCGTGTTAACCTTGCCAGAGCCAATCGAATTCTTGGCTGGTCAATATATTCAAGTGGTGATGGGGGAGCAGGACAAACGAGCATTCTCGATCGCTTCATGCCCATCACGCACAACAACCCTCGAGTTGCATATTGGAGCGACAGCTGAGAACCCTTATGCCATGGAAGTCATCACGAAAATGCGCGAAGAGGGCACTGTTACAATTGAAGCGCCACTCGGGAGTGCATGGCTGCGTGATGATAGTGAGCGCCCACTTATACTGATTGCTGGGGGCACAGGGTTTTCCTATACCTGGTCAATTTTACAGGCCCATTTGCGGAGCTCATCAATGCGCCCGGTGACCTTGTACTGGGGGGCACGGCAGCCACAAGACCTCTATTTGGATGAGCAATTGCGCGAGTTGGCAGCCACGCAAGAACGATTCCATTATCGACCTGTGGTAGAGCAGGTTCCAGCAGTATGGGATGGCGCTCAAGGGCTGGTTCATGAGGCGGTGATGGCAGAGCAGGAAGCACTCGATAAAGCTGATATTTATGTCGCTGGCCGTTTTGAAATGGTGCGCGTCATTCGGGATGCATTTCAAACGCGCGGATTGCCGAGCGACCAGCTTTACGGCGATGCACTAGCATTTATCTAATTAGCTTTGTTATACTGATTAAGCACGAATACCAAGGGGTGCCTGATAATTCATTCGTTGAATTGTTGGCTGAGATACACATTGTGTGAACCCTTTGCACCTGATCCGGTTAATACTGGCGTAGGGATGGTAGCTTCAATACTCCATTAAAAAAACCTGCCCGACCGGATTGTTTCTGAATTGCTGTGAGGAAATAATCCATGTTATCACCTGTTTTATTCGTATTAGCATCGCTTGCTACCGAAGAATCCGTTGAACGCATTACTGTTCAAGGCCAATACCGCGCAACTTACGTCAATGAAGCACCCACCAGTGTTTCGGTGATGACGCGCGATGCAATTGATGAGCGCCATGGCACTCATATGGAAGAAGTGCTCAACCGTATTCCCAACTTGAACTTTTCGAGCGGCAGCTCACGGGCCCGATTTATCCAAATTCGGGGAGTGGGAGAACGCAGTCAATTTGTTGACCCTATCAATCCATCCGTCGGGATTCTGATGGATGGCATTAACTACAGTGGCTTAGGTCAAGCCGCCCAGCTATTTGATATCAGCCAAGTCGAGGTCTACCGTGGCCCCCAAAGCGGTCGCTTTGGTGCCGATGGCATGGCGGGCATGGTGGTCCTTGATAGTACTCTGCCGGATTCTGAGTTTCATGGCCACTGGCAGTTGGGAGTTGCCAACTATGGGGGCGTTGAAGGTGGTTTGGCAGTGGGTGGGCGCGCTGGAGCGTTAGGCCGAGTGCGCTTGAGTATTTATCAGCAAGCCGATGATGGCTTTATCGAGAACACCTATTTGCAGCGCGATGATACACAATCGCGGAATGAGCGGACGGCGCGACTGAATGTTTGGAGTGACTTGGGGTCAGCGTGGCAGTTACGCAGCACCGCTCACTTATACCGCCAAGATAATGGCTATGACGCATTTTCATTGGACAATACTCGCCACACGCTATCGGATGAGCCGGGCGAAGATGATGCCACCATTAAAGCGGCACGCTTTGCGCTCACCTACAGCGGTGCCGACAGCTATGTGGCCGAGTTCAGCTACAGTGTGCTGAGTGCGGACACCCTTTACCACTTTGACGAGGATTGGACTTATGTGGGGATTGCCCCAGGTTGGGAATATTCGTCGCGCGATGCGTACTGGCGTGATCGCACGGATCACAGCCTTGAAGCACGTTGGTTAAGCAATCGTCCGCTGGACTTATTTGGCGTTACGACCGACTGGGTGGTGGGGTGGTATGGGCTCCAACGTGATGAGCAGTTACGTCGGCAGTTTATGAATTGGGATACCGGCAATGATGATTGGTTTATCAGTGACTACGAGAGTCAACGGCAAGCATTGTATGGCGAACTCACCCAATATTTAGCGACCGCGTGGCAGCTCACCTCAGGCATTCGTTTAGAGCGTTATCGCAATGATTATTTGGATAGCAATAACATTGCTGTGCAGCCTCGCGACACCATGTTAGGAGGCCGTTTAAGCCTAAGTTATTTTCCTGCAGATGGTCAATTAGCCTATCTTACCTGGTCGCGTGGCTATAAAACTGGTGGCGTGAATGCAGAAGCCTTAGGGAAAGCCCAAGATAATCCTGAACTGGAAGATTACTTGTTACAGCGGGCGAGCTTTGCGCCAGAATATTTAACCAGTGTGGAAGTCGGTTATAAGTATCTCAACGCGGATGAGACCCTGGGCCTTAATCTCGCCTTATTCACTCAAACCCGTGATGATGTGCAGCTCAAAAGCTGGGTGAACCGGGCGCAGACCTTCATTGGTTATATTGAGAATGCTGCGGCCGGTAAAACGCGGGGCCTTGAGGCAGATATCCGGTGGCAATGGACCCCGCAACTGGCGTGGTTTGGTCACCTTGGGTTACTCGATAGCGAGATTGAAGGGTTTGTGACCGAAGATGGCCTCGATATGGAAGGCCGAGATCAAGCTCATGCGCCTCGTTATCAAGCGAATACCGGTATCCATTGGCAACTCAGCGATACCGTGCAGGCAACGGTGCAAGTGGATAGTAAAGATCGTTTTTACTTTTCTGACTCCCATAACGCACGCAGTGATCGTCATACGTTATTGCATGCCAGCGTACGTTGGCAATTAGAGGATTGGCGGATCACCTTGTGGGCACGCAATATCACGGACCAAGACTACGCGACTCGTGGGTTTTATTTTGGCAATGATCCACGGGATGGATACGAGCCAAACACTTACGTGCAGTTAGGCGAACCGCGGCGTTTTGGCATCACCTTTAACTACGCGATGTAAGCGTGGGAGTTTTCATGGAAACAGTGGCCATCGCGTTTGCCCTGGTTTATTTATGGCTTGCTGCCCGTCAATCAGTCTGGTGCTGGTTGGCGGGGGCGGTAAGCTGCGCCATTTACACCTACTTGATGTTTAACGTGCAGTTGTATATGGAAGCATTGTTGCAACTGGTGTACGTGGGAATGGCCGCTTATGGTTGGTGGCAATGGCAGCTTGGGGCCGCACGAGAGGATGCCAGTACAAGGACGGACTATTCGTGGCAATGGCATGCGGGCAGCATTATTATTTTAGCGCTGATTGCCAGTGGTTGTGCCTGGATGTTATCGGCCTATACCGATGCCGATCAAGTTTGGCTCGATAGTTTTACCACCGTGTATAGTTTGTTTGCAACTTGGTTGCTCACTCGCAAATTGTTCTCAACTTGGTTATATTGGCTGGTCATAGATAGCGTTTACATTTACTTGTATTTCATCAAAGGATTTGAGAAAACAAGTGGCCTGTTTGCTCTCTATGTGATGTTAGTTGTGTATGCGATGTGGAACTGGCAGCGAGGTAAAAAGGACTTATGCAGCAGCACTGGCTAGTAAATTTGCCGATCCAAGGTGTGCTCCAAACGGAGCCACTGTTACGAGGCGTGTCGAATGATGTGTATAAGATCACCACAGCAGAGGGTGTTTATGTACTCAAACATTTCCGTTTCGACCACCCTTATGGACTGAACCGTGATCAGGAAGTCGAGGTGCAGAAAACCCTCGCTCATGTCGGAATAGCGCCAGAAATACTCCATTATGACCCAATTCAAGGGTTGCTATTGCAACCCTACATTGATTGCCCTGACTTAGCTCAGGACGCCTCCCCAATGCCATATAAAATTCAACGATTAGGCGAAATTTGTGCCCATATACATCGGCTCCAAGTGGACGTTCCAGTGTGGTCGTTGCGTGGTCGGGTGCAACGATATTGTGAGCATTTAGCCAGCTTTGACAGCGAGCGCGCGCACCATTTTCAAAAGCGGGTGCAACAACATCGGAAACTACTCGATAGCTTTGCCAATAATCCTGTTTTTTGTCACAACGACTTAGCCTTCCACCATGTCTATTTAACTGAACCACCCCTCGTGATTGACTGGGAATACGCTGGGCTCGGTGAGCGTTACTTTGAGTTGGCAAATTGTATTCATGTGAATCAATTCAGTGACAGCGAGCAACAAGCGTTTATTCATGCTTATGAAGGGGCGTCGGGTGAGCGTGTCGATTGGAATTATTTAGAGCGTTGGCTCGATTTGGCGGATGTGATCAGTCAGCTTTGGTACGAACTACACCATCGGTTGCAACAACCTTCTTGATAAAAAAACAGCGAGTCATAAGCTCGCTGTTTTCCGTAACATTCTAGGTTTACTTTCCTCGTAAGACCCCATAAAGACCAACCACGACAGCAATGGCTCCCCCAATTAAGTACCACATTGCGTTATCAGTGGTTTCGCCTGTAAGCGCTTTGCTGGCTTCAGAGGCAACCGAGTTATACGCTTCCCAGCCGAAATACAGCAAAATAACACCGACAACGAGTAGAACAATTCCGAGCATCTTGTTCATAGAATGATTCCTTTTATTTGGTTGATGTTAGGAACTTCAATTTCAGCATAGCAAAGATACGAAAAGATGCACATGGAAATAAAAAAAAGCCAAGACAATGACTGCCTTGGCTTTTTTCAATGGAAGGGGAGCAATTAACCGAGGTATGCGGTCAACATCCAAGATGTTTTTTCTTGCTCTTTAATGTAATCACTCATCAATGACGCGGTACCTTCATCGTCCGCTTCATTGGCTGCTGCTAGAATTTCGCGTTGCAGCTGAATAATAATGCGATAGCCATCTAAAATTTCGCGCACACAGGCTTTGCCGTCGTGAATATCTTTGGTTTCTTGAATTTGGCTTGCCTTAATGTACGTTGAGTAGGCATGCATTGGGCGCTGCCCTAAGGTTAAAATCCGCTCAGCGATTTCATCAACTTTTACTAATAAGTCATTGTAGGTTTCTTCGAATTTCGCGTGCAGTTCAAAAAAGGACTCTCCTTTAATGTTCCAGTGAAAACCACGAACATTCATATACATGACTTGGTAATTCGCGAGCAGTTCATTGAGGCGCTCGGCAAGCTGCTTGGCAGGTTGCTGTTCAATACCAATTACGTTCAACTGCTTCATGTTTAGCTCCTTGTTTAGGACAATATTGCTTAATTTAACTATCGGATAGTATAGCCTATTTCACGCCGATTAAGGCATCGTTACATCCGATTGAGCTGTTCGACTTTTCCATCGCGAATGTGAGCTTCACCGCGTTCTTTGGCCAACTGGATTTGCTTTTCACGCTCGGCAAAACGTGCTTTTTGTTCTGCGCTGGTGCGATCATGGCAATGTGGACAGCTGACCCCTTTCACATAGTGTTCGGATTCTTTCTCAGCTTCGGTAATAGGCATGCGGCATGCATAGCACTGGTCATATTCACCTTGCACTAAGCCATGGCGGACTGTCACCCGCTGATCGAACACAAAACATTCGCCTTCCCAGGTGGTTTCTTCTTCAGGCACTTCCTCAAGATACTTCAGAATGCCACCCTTCAGATGGTAGACCTCTTCAAAGCCCAAAGATTTCACGTAAGCAGTCGATTTTTCACAACGAATGCCGCCGGTACAGAACATGGCCACTTTCTTGTGCTTTTTCGGGTCGAGGTTTTTCTGAATATAATCGGGAAACTCGCGAAATGATTCCGTATTCGGGTTAATTGCACCGGCAAATGTTCCCACGGCGTATTCATAGGCATTGCGGGTGTCAATTAAGATCACCTCAGGGTCACGAATTAAATCGTTCCAATCTTTTGGATCAACGTAGGTGCCGACAATATTTTTAGGATCGACCCAATCCACGCCCATGGTGACGATTTCTTTTTTAAGCTTCACTTTCGTGCGGTAGAAAGCTTGTTTCTCACTGGGCGATTCTTTGTGCTCAATATCAGCGAATTCAGGGCGATTGCGAATGAACTGGAGGACCGCGTCGATGCCTGCACGGGTACCGCAAATGGTTCCATTGATTCCTTCACGGGCTAACAACAAAGTGCCTTTCACCTCGTTGTCGATCATGGATTGATACAGGGGTTCCCGAAAGGCTTTGAAATCATTGAATTCAACAAATTTATAGAGAGCAGCACAAATGTACATGTTAGGTTCCTTGAGTTTGGCGAATCGGATCGTAAATCCGAGGTCAAATTGAGATCCTCAATTTTACCAGATAGTGACAGGATGATCAGCCCTTTTCAGAGGATTTAAACGGGCGATTCAGTAGCCTTAGCAGGCTGATTTGGTTAGGATAAAACGAGTCGATACAGGGGAAGTGTTATGAATCAACTGGCGCTGGGGTTTATCGTTGCCCATAGTCATCGGTTACAGGATCTTACGGACTTAGTGGTTGCTATCCATCAGCGGTACCCACTGGAAGTATTTGAACAGGAAGCAATTCTGGTGCAGTCAAATGGCATTGCCCAGTGGCTGAAGCATCATCTGGCTCGTGACTTGGGAATAGCGGCAATGCTGGATGTCACGCTGCCGGCCCGTTTCCAATGGCGTGCTTATCGGGCCGTGTTGGGTCAAGAACTCCCCCGCGAATCTCCATTTGATAAAAGCTCGTTGGTTTGGCGCATCATGCGGGTGTTGCCACAGCATTTGGCCGCTCCTGAGTTTAGCGAGCTGCGCCGTTATATGGCGGACGATGACGACCAGCGAAAACTATTCCAACTAAGTGAACGCTTGGCGGATCTCTATGACCAGTATCAAGTGTATCGTGCCGATTGGCTCAACGATTGGGCAGCTGGAAAGTCTCCTGAGGTGCCGGCCGAACAGGCTTGGCAGCCGATTTTATGGCGCGCCTTACTAGCGGACGTGGGCGACTCCCAATGGAACAACCGAGCGTTTATTCATCAACAGTTTTTGGCGGCCTGTGAACAGCTCACGCCTCAACAGCGACCACGGGATATCCCAGCGCGCGTGGTGGTGTTTGGAATTTCCAGCTTACCCCGACAAATGCTTGAAATTTTACAAGCGCTTAGTCGGATTTGTCAGGTGGTGTTATGCGTCCATAACCCCTGTCAGTATCACTGGGCCGATATTATCGATGGAAAAGATATCTATAGCAGTGAAGTGAAGTCGCGTCTGGCACGCCGGCGGCCGGGGCCAGTGCCGTTGGAGCAACTGCACGAGTACAGCCATCCGTTACTGGCATCCTGGGGGAAACAAGGGCGAGATTATGTGCGGTTGCTGGATCAGTTTGATGCCACCGAACATTTACGCGAGGCATTGCCACAGCTCAAGCTCGAAATGTTTGATGAACAGCTGCCAGCACAACCGACCATTTTGGATGCCTTACGCTCTGATATTCTGCATTTAAACTCCCCCGGTGAGGCGCAGCAACGCTGGGCGCAGCAGGGTGTTGACGATCGCGCCATCCAGTTTCATTGCGCTCATAGTCCGCAGCGTGAAGTGGAAGTCTTGCACGATCAATTGCTGGCGCGGTTTGCGGCAGATCCGACGCTAAAACCGCGTGATGTGATGGTCATGGTGCCGGATATTGATCGCTATGCACCGCACATTGACGCGGTGTTTGGTCGTTATGAAATGGATGATAAACGACGGATTCCTTATAGCATTGCTGACCAGCAAGCACGTCACCATCAGCCGCTGCTAATTGCCTTAGAATATATTTTGGCCATCCACCAGCAACGAGCGCAAGCGAGTGAACTGTTTGATTTACTCCAAGTTCCTGCCATTCAGCAACGCTTTGGGATTCACCCTGAACAACTGCCAGCCTTCCAACAATGGTTGGTAACGGCGGGGATTCGTTGGGGGCTTGATAGCCAACATCGTGAGCAATTGCAGTTGCCTGCTAACGAGCAAAATACCTGGTTGTTTGGGCTACAACGAATGCTCATGGGGTATGCGGTGGGTGACGTCGACCCGAACGAGTTTGGCTGGGGAGATATTGAACCACTGGCTGACGTGGGAGGGCTGAGCGCTGAAATTGTGGGGGCAGTGACACAATTTATTGAGGTGATTCGCGGTCATTTCCAGCATGGGCATCAGCCACGCACGGCATTGGCGTGGGGCAGTTATTTGCATGACCTGCTCAAGCAGTTATTTAGCCCATCGGATGATGCTGACGTGGTACTTTTGAACCGTTTGAATCAGCGGTTGCAGCAGTGGCTGGAAGCGATTCAAGGGGCATCACCAGACCAAGAGCTGACGTTAGCCGTGGTGCGAGAAAGTTGGTTGAGTCGCATGGACGAGTCCTCGTTGAGCCAGCGCTTTTTAGCCGGGCGCGTCAATTTTGCGACGTTAATGCCCATGCGCGCGATTCCGTTCCGATGTGTTTGTATTTTAGGCATGAACGACGGTGATTACCCGCGCTCACAGAAGCCTTATGATTTTGACTTAATGGCAAATTCGTATCGTCCGGGTGACCGCTCGCGCCGCGATGACGACCGTTATTTATTTTTAGAAGCGGTGCTATCGGCTCAAGAATTTCTGTATATCAGCTGGCAAGGGCGCAGTATTCGCGATAATAGTGAAAAACCACCCTCCGTTTTAGTGAGTCAGTTGTTGGAGCATCTTCAGCAAGTATATGGGGAGCGCCAAGATGGAACCGCTTGGGTGATGGAGCATAAATTACAGCCATTTCACCGGGATTATTTCCATCAGGCACAGCCTCATCCTGCACAGCTCTTTACTTATGCGCAAGAATGGCAAACCATTCATACGGCTGATTTACCGGCGACCTCAGAGCATCAGCAACTAGCGCCTTGGCTCCCTGAAGCCCCACTGACAGTGCAGCAACTGGTTCACTTTTTGCGAGAACCAGCCCGATTATTTACTCAGTTACGGTTAGACACCTATTTGGTGGAGCACGCCTTAACCATGGAAGATGATGAGGCGTTCGTCCTCAACGGGTTGGAAATGTGGCAGGTGACGAATACCTTGCTGATGGAACAATTGGCATTGCTGCGGCAAGGGGGTGATGACCAACAACTGCAGCAAGTGATTGAGCAACACCTTGTGCGTAGTCAACGCGCTGGCCAATTGCCGTTGGGAGCAGCGGGGCAAGAAGTCAAAGGGGAACTGTTGGAGCGGCTAGCAGCACACCGAGAAGCCCTCACTCCTTGGCTTGACGACTATCCACAGGTGCTCCCAATTCAATCAATCCTTTATTCAAGCCCTACGGGGTTAAGTGTCACGGCTGTTTTCCCGCATTGTTTTGAAAATTTAGCGGGCGAACGCTTAGCGTTACGGCTCACACCTTCGGTGGTGGTGGATCACCGTCGAAGCGGGCATCGCCCGCGTGCACAGCATGCGGTGATGTTGTGGGTAGAACACTTATTGCTGAATACTCAATCGCCCACCCGCAGTGTTTTGCTGGGACAAGAAGGGGAGCTGAAGCTGTCGCCATTAACAGCGACGAGCGCACAGGAATTACTAGAAACCATGTTGCAGTGGTTGGTACGCGGGCTGCAACAACCGTTGCCACTCGAACTCCATACTGCCATGGAGGGCATTGCCCAGCACCATGATGATTGGCAACACGCGTTCCAACAGGGTGGGGTGGAGGCGGTGCACGAAGCCGCACGGGAGT
This sequence comes from Pseudidiomarina indica, assembly GCF_900104245.1. Taxonomy (GTDB): domain Bacteria; phylum Pseudomonadota; class Gammaproteobacteria; order Enterobacterales; family Alteromonadaceae; genus Pseudidiomarina; species Pseudidiomarina indica. The sequence goes on along the minus strand of NZ_FMXN01000009.1, from coordinate 22,468 downwards.
TTTATGAGCAATCAACGTTTCAACGTCGGGCGCGAGTGCTTGATGCTGTTTATGCGGGGCGTTATTTCCCCAACTATGCCGCGTTAACCGACTCTGGGCTATTCAGTCAATTAGTAACCGCTCTGTATGAACCAATGATGGCCCATTTGTACTCCGCCGAAGGTGTTCAGGAGGAAGCCCAATGACGTCTCAAGTGACTGTTAATCAACTCGATGCGTTAACCTTTCCGTTGCACGGCAGTCGATTAATTGAAGCCAGTGCCGGAACGGGGAAAACTTATACCATCGCAGCCCTCTATGTGCGGTTAGTCCTTGGTCATGATTGCGAGCGTCCCTATACTCCTGAAGAAATTCTGGTGGTGACCTTTACCGAAGCGGCAACAGAAGAGCTGAGAACTCGGATCCGCACGAACTTGAGTGAAACGGCGGCATTTTTCCGCGATGAAATTCAATTAGATGATCCCTTTTTAATGAGTTTGAAAAGCCAGTACTCTGCGGCTGAATTGACGGCACAAGCGCGCCATTTGGAGTTTGCCTCCCAAGCGATGGATGAAGCAGCTGTGCATACCATTCATGGTTGGTGTAACCGTATGCTGCGTGAACATGCGTTTGCCAGCGGTGGGCTTTTTACCCAGGCCTTGAACACCGACGTTCAAGAGCTTTGGCTGCAAGTGGCACGAGACTATTGGCGTACCTTTGTGAGCCCCTTATCGGTGGCTGAACTGCCCCAATACCGCATGATTACGAAGGTATTCGAAAGCCCGGAACAGCTGCTGCGTAAGGCGCGCCCTCTGTTGCATCGTGTGTCTGACAGTGTTTTGCCAGAGCCTGCAGAGGTGGTGAGTGAGCGCTTACAACAAGAGCGGGATTTGCTGGCACGCTGCCAGCAGCAGCCTTGGTTACAGTGGATTGATGAAGCAGAACAAACGTTAGCGGGGCTGCGGCAACAGAAATTAGTAAATGGGAACAAGCTCAGAGCCGCCTCCGTCGATAAATGGATGAGCCAATTACGCACTTGGGCCAGTGAGCTTAATCAGCCGCATGCAGCGTTTATTCCCACGTTAGATCCCACCTCCGGTTGGGAAAAACTAACCCCCGCTGGATTACAAGAGTGCTTGAAAGTTGAGCTGCCGGAGTGTGAGTTATGGCCACAATTAGCCCAATTACAGGCTGCCGTGAACGCACTGCCAGAGCCTTCCTCTGCACTTTTGAGTCATGCCGGAGCCTGGTTGCTGCAACGATTTCAAACGGTGCAGCGACAGCGTGCTGAAATGGGCTTTGATGACATGCTCTCACGATTGCAACACGCGCTGTTAGGGGATGCTGGCCCGAGCTTAGCGGCGATGATTCGGACCCAATTCCCGATTGCGATGGTGGACGAGTTTCAGGATACTGACCCGACCCAATACGCTATTTTTGATCGAATTTATCACATTGCCCAACCCCATGCGGGTACTGGCATTTTCTTAATTGGTGACCCCAAGCAAGCCATTTATTCGTTCCGTCATGCCGATATTTATACCTATCTAAAAGCACGTGAGGCGACTCAAGGGCGGCATTACACCTTGGCGACCAACTATCGGTCGACGGAGGGCATGGTCAATGCAACCAATGCCTTGTTTATGGGGGCGCAAACCAGCCGACGTGGGCCGTTTTGTTTTGCCAACTTAACCACTGGCGATGACCCACTCCCATTTATTCCGGTGCAAGCCAATGGGTTAAAAAAAGCATTTACGGTGGCAGGTGAAACCCCTCCTGCCTTGCAGTTTGATTGCTTGAGCACCGAGAAGCTTAGTCAGAGTGAGTATCATGAGCTGTTGGCCAACTGGCATGCGCAGACTATCGCAGAGTTACTGAATAGTCCCAACGCAGGCTTTTCATCCGAAGAAGGGTTTGACCCACTACAGCCCGGCCATATTGCCGTCTTGGTGAATAACCGTCATGAAGCGAAAGTAATCCGCGAGGCATTGCGGCGGCGACACATTCAAAGTGTATATCTTTCTGACCGCGATTCGGTGTTTCAAAGTCCATTAGCGCCTGAGTTGCTGCGGGTATTGCAAGCTTGTGCGCAACCGCGAGACCCACGCTTGCTTCGCGCCGCGCTAGTGGGAGGCTTGTTTGATTTAACTGTCACGCAAATCGATCAAATCTTAACGGATGAGCTGCAATGGGATGCATTTGCTGAACAGTTTCATGGCTATCACGAGCGTTGGCAGCGGCATGGGGTGCTCGCCACCATTCAAAAAGTCCTTCACGATTACAATATTCCCGCCCGTTTGCTGGGGCAGCAGGATGGTGAGCGTTTACTAACCGATGTGTTGCATATGGCTGAGCTATTGCAACAGCACGCTGCCATTACTGAGGGCATGGTCGGTGTGCTACGTTATTTGGCGGAGCATATTGAAGAAGCCAGCCAAGGGCGCGCGACGGATGCGGGCGAGCAGCAGGTTCGGCTTGAAAGCGATGATCAACTGGTGCAAGTCATTACCATTCATAAATCAAAAGGGTTGCAATATCCCCTCGTATTCCTGCCCTTTGTTGCAACAACGAAGGCGAAACATCTACGGTTTAGCTATCCAGCTCGTTATCACGATGACAGCGGTGCGTTACAAATCGCATTTCAAGATGACGATGAGGCCATCAATGAGCAACTGGATTTAGAGCGCTTGCAAGAGGACATTCGGAAACTCTATGTGGCAGTGACGCGCGCGCAATACATGACCTTTATTGGGCTGGCGCCTTATCGCACCTTTGCAGATACTGCCTTGCATTATATTTTGAGTGCTGCGGGCCCCATTGATTTCGCGAACTGGCAGCCACCTGAGCATAGTGCGCGGGTTGATATCACGGAATCGATTGGGGTGACTGAGTATCAACCACCTGTTGCCAATGTTAGCGCGGTCACGCATTGCGAAATGCCCGCAGGCCATGAGTTTGAATGGTGGTGGGTGGCCAGTTACAGTGCGTTAAAATACGGCGATTGGGTTGCACCTGATGATACCGATAGTCAGAACGCGCTTGAGGAGCAATTCGACTCTTTACCCGAGCTCGAACAAGTGCCTGCTCCCCAAACCATTCATAGTTTCCCCAAGGGACCAGATGCCGGAACCTATCTTCATAACCTACTGGAGGAAGCGGCTGAAATTGGCTTTCAACCACTGGCGCAAGATGACGCAATGCGAGCCCAGTTTATTGCTGACCGCACCCAGTTAGAGCCGTGGCTCTCCCAGCAGCAGGTGCTGGATGACTGGCTAAGTCAGATGCTCACGCAGCAATTGCCATTGCCCGAGGCATCGGTGAGTTTAGCGCAATTAACCCATTATCACGCCGAGCCGGAATTTTGGTTCCCCGTGCGCACCTTGGATGCCCAGCACATGGACCAACTGGTTTGTCGCAATGTGCTCCCTGAGTATGGGCGGCCCAGTGTGTTACCCACGCGTTTGCACGGCATGTTGAAAGGATTTATCGATTTAGTGTTTGAACATAACGGGAAGTATTACGTTGTCGACTATAAATCGAATTATATTGGGCCCACTGAAGCAGCCTATTCCGAAGCCGCCATGCGCGATAAAATTTTAAGTAGCCGCTATGACTTACAATATGTGATCTACTTAGTGGCCCTGCATAAATTACTGCGCTTACGGCTGGGCGACAGCTACGATTATGATTCGCATGTTGGGGGCGCGGCTTATTTATTCTTACGGGGCATTCATAGTGATAGCGCAGGAGTATTCTTCGACCGTCCACCACGGGCGTTAATCGAGCAGCTGGCAGAACTATTTACCGCAACGGAGGGCGTCGAATGTTAGCACAGCTACAATTATGGCATCAGCACGGTTGGATCCGAGCGATTGATTACAGCCTTGCGCAACAATTTGTACGCCAATTGGGTGCCGGGCATGAAGCAATGGCGGTGTTAGCTGCGTTAGTGAGTCATCAATTAGGGCTGGGACATCCCTGTTTAGACTTGCAACAGTTGTATGAGAATCCCGCACAAACCTTGGCATTGCCGCCTGAATTTGCCAGTGCCGAGAGCCTTCAACAATGTGTGCATCCAAATGCGTTATTGCAGCATCTCCCTGACTTGGCCACGCTTCCTGCGTGCCTTGCGATGTTGACGAACAGCCCAGCATTAGAGGGAGCCAATAGCCCCTTGGTCGTGCAGCAACAACGGCTATATTTACGCCGTTATTATACGTATGAGCGGTGCATTATTGAGGATCTGGAAGCACGGATGGCGCGGCAGCCGCAGGTGGATACACGGCAGTTAAAGTCGGTGTTGGATGAGCTATTTGGTGCCTCAGATAAATTGAGTTGGCAGCGGATGGCATGCGCCATGGCCATGCGCAGTGCGTTTACGATTGTCACAGGGGGCCCGGGTACGGGGAAAACCTATACCGTGGTTCGGTTATTGGCAACGTTACAAAAATTACGCGAGCAAGCCGCACCATTACGGATTAAATTAGCTGCCCCAACGGGGAAAGCGGCGGCTCGCATGGCTGAGTCCATTGGGCGTGAATTAGGTGACGTGCCTGGCATTGATGAGATTAAACAGGATATTCCGACCACAGCGACCACCCTCCACCGCTTATTAGGGGCATTGCCAAACTCGCGCGGTTTTCGTCACCATGCACGGAATCCGTTACTCGCGGACGTGGTGATTATTGACGAAGCGTCCATGATCGATATCGAAATGATGGCAGCCGTGGTAGCGGCACTTCCCCAACATGCACGGCTGATTCTATTGGGGGATAAAGATCAGTTGGCTTCGGTCGAAGCGGGCGCCGTGCTAGGCCAATTGTGTTGGGGGGCAGAGCATGGCCACTATACCCCTGACTTAGCCGAATGGTTATCCGCCACCAGTTCTGTGCCTATCCCCGCAGATAAAATTGATGCAGAGGGACAGCGCTGGCCTTATTTACAACACACCACCATGTTCCACGAGAGTCGCCGATTCGATGCGGAGCGAGGCATTGGCAAATTGGCTGATGAAGTGAATGCTCAGCGGCTCACTTGGTTACGTGAATGGGTTTACCGCAGTGACGAAATTGCTGCGCAGCAGCCTGAGTTTGACAATATTCGGCTGTTGCAGGTGCGTCAGCCTCATGATCATGCCATTCAACAGCTGATTCAGAAGGGGTATCAGCCGTATCTGGAGTTATTAAAGCAGCCACCGCCAGCGCATGATTTGGCGGCGGCCGATGCTTGGGCCGGCCAAATTCTAAACCAGCTTGAACAGTTCCAAGTGCTGACAGCGATTCGTCAGGGTGATTGGGGCATGCATGAATTTAACCGTCGTGTTAGCTATTGGTTATTCGGCGACGCAGCCAGCGTGCAGAATTGGTATCAAGGCCGAGCTGTTATGGTGACGCAAAACGATTACAGCCTTAACCTACGAAATGGTGATATTGGGGTGGTGTTGCAACGAGGTCCTGATGAACCGCTTCGGGTTGCGTTTCCTACCGCCGAGGGCGGTATCCGCTGGATTTTACCCAGCCGCTTAACCCAAGTAGATACCGCATTCACCATGACCATTCATAAATCGCAGGGGTCTGAGTTCAACCATACGGTGATGGTACTGCCGCAACATGATGTGCCAATTCTGACCAAGGAGCTTTTATATACCGGTATCACACGAGCTAAAGAGCAGCTGACGGTGGTAACAGCATCACCTAAGTTAATGTTGAGTGCGGTAGAACGCCGCATTGAGCGAAGTGGTGGCCTGACGCGCTATTGATTAATTTTTATACTTGCAGCCCCTTCGGGTTCACGCCATACTGAAGTTGTTAAGTTTCTATTGAAACATTCAATTAATTCAGAACAACTAGGTAAGCGTATGACTTATAATATAAAAAAATCAAAGTTCATGGTGCCTTTGTTAGTCGCTGGGGGCATTTTTCTCCTTGCAGGGTGCGGCAGTAGTTCCGACGACGCTCCGGCAACGCCTCCACCTTCGGGGGGCGGCCCACAACCGGAGCCTGGATTAGTCACCTTTGCCCCCAATGGGGCACTCAGTGCTACCGTGACCTGGACCGATTACGGTGTTCCTTATGTGAACGCTGACAACTTAGAAAGCATTGGCTTTGGGGTGGGCTATGCGTTTGCACAAGATAATTTGTGTATTTTGGCCGACCAAATCGTCAAGTTTAACTCCAAACGGGCGTACTACTTTGGGCCGGATGCAATTCCTGGCTCTGGCGATTCTGAAAACTTGCTGACCGACTTTGGCTTCTTAACGTTGGGTATTCGTGATAATGCCGAAGCGGGTTTCAGTCAAATTAGTGAGCAAGCGCAAGCATTGCTGACTGGTTATGCTGCGGGCTACAACACCTACCTCAATGTAACCGACGTAGCGGACATGGATCCAGCCTGTGCGGGTCAGCCGTGGGTACAAGAAATCACGCCCATTGATATCATGACGTACGCACAAGGTGTGGCATTATTGCCCGGCGCTGCTAACTTTACCGGCCCCTTGTTCTTAGCCGTGCCAAGCAATCAGTCGTTGGTGATGACCACAGCAGGGGAACCCGTCGCATTAAACTTTGATGTGACATCAGTAGGGATGCCTGACCCGAACCCGCTCGAGTTAGGCTCGAATGGGTGGGCTATCGGACGTGATTTAAGCGCCACTGGGCAAGGCATGTTGATTGCTAACCCACATTTTCCATTTAGTGGTAACCAACGCTTCTGGCAATTTGGGGTGGAAGTACCTGGCCACCTCAAAGTTGTTGGTGGCTCCTTGTCTGGCATGCCAGGCATGGTCAATATAGGGTTTAACGAGAACGTGGCGTGGACGCATACCTTTTCAACGGCGTCACGGTTTACCATTCACCGCCTTACACTCGACCCTGAAGATGCCAGTGGCACGAGTTATTTGTTAGACGGTGAAAGCGTTCCAATGACCACTAAAACTCATGAAATTGAAGTTGCAACGGGTCCGGGTACGCACATGACGTTGCGTAAAACCAGTTACTACAGTGAGTTTGGTCCGTTGATTATTGTTCCCGGCGCGTTGCCATGGGGCACTGATGTTACCGGTACTAACGTGGCATTCGCGCTCTATGATGCCAACCTGCCTAACTACGATATTTTCGACCACTGGTTGGCGATGAACCAAGCTGAAAATATTGCCTCCTACAAGCAGTCGTTCACGCAACATACTGGCACGGTGTTTAATAATGCCATGGCGGTGGATGGCGAGGGCAACGCCTTCTTTACGGATGGCTCATCGGTGCCGCATATTTTGCCAGAAGCTTTGGCGGTGTGGGCGCAACATCCACTTTATCAAGGCATGACCCAACAGGCGGGCTTACCGATATTCCCGGGCGATGATCGTCTGTTTATGCCACAAGGAACCGTACCGTTTGAGCAAGCACCCCAGTTGGAACGCACCGACTTTGTGCAAAACTCCAATGACAGTTTCTGGTTAACCAATCCAGCTGCTCCGATTACCGGGGTGTCGCCACTTTGGGGGCCGGTGGGGAATCAGCAAAGTCTCCGGTCGCGGATGGGGCAAAAAATGCTCGCCGAAGGCGGCTCAGTGGATGGTCTGTTTACTCGTGAAGATCTGGTGGATCGGCTGATCAATAACCGTAACTTTTTAGCCGAAGCGGTGCTGGATGATTTATTGGCACTCTGCGAAAGCAATGGGGGAGCGCTAGTGACCATGCCCGATAACGCCACGGTTGATATTGCTGCTGGCTGTGCGGCGTTGGCACAATGGGACGGCCGTATGAATGTGCAGAGTAAAGGCGCGATGATGTTCCGTGAATTTGCTTCGGAGTTTCAGCGCAATCCACAGTGGGAAGTCCCTTATGACCCGGCGGAACCCGTCACGACACCGCATACCTTGGCTGCCAATGAAACCGTGTTACAGCAGCTGGCGCGTGCGCAGCAACGTATTGAGAGTGCGGGTTTAGATCCGGCGGCAACGCTCGGAAGCGTTCAGTTTGTTGAGCGGAGTTTGGTGGACGGTACACCGTCTGGTGAAAAGCTGCCGTGGGGCGGGGCCCATAATGTTGAAGGAGGCTTCAACGTCTTTAGCAGTAACATGGGCAATGATGGAACCTTGATTCCACGCCATCGTTATCCACAACTGGCGGGCTCGAACTTGAGTGCAGTTGGCGGTGGCTATCATGTTACTTATGGATCGAGCTGGATGTTTGCCGTTGAATTTACCGATGCAGGCCCGGTTGCTGAAGGCCTCTTGAGCTATTCACAAAGCTCGAATCGGAACTCCGATCATTATTTAGATCAGACGTTATTGTATTCGGCAGAGCCTCAGTTGCGACCGCTGCATTTCAGCCAAGCAGACATTGAAGCGAATGCGGTACGAACGGTAACGTTAACCGGTTCGTCATTGCGCTAAGGAATACACTTAAGCTTGTGGCGGCCCATGCCGGGCCGCTCTATGCTTTATGAGTAAAACGAAATTGCCCTTCCAGCCGCTGTAGCTGGTCATTCGTTCCACAAATTTGATAGAGCCCAGTGTCTTCACCATCGCCTAACTGCTGCCACAGTGTGACTTGAGCAGGCAATGGTACTGGCCGTTTAAAGGTCACATCGATGTTGCTTACACTGCGCTGCGCATGGCGTTCAATTTCAGCCAGCGCCCGTGCCGACATGTACATGCCATGAATAATGGGCTGATCGAACCCGAACCAACGGGACAAAAACGGGTGCAAGTGGATGGGATTAAAATCGCCTGATAAACGGGCGTAGTCCCGTGCTACTTTATTGCCTAATCGCCATAAATTCACTTTCTGCCATGGCTCACAGGGGGCTTCCGCTGTTTTGGTCTCTCGCGCTTTGCGTGGGCGTTCGTTCTGTTTCGGCATGACTTGGTATTCGCTGACACAGGTCACGACATGCTCATCCTGTTGCCAAAACTCCACCACAAATTTGGGACGTAGCCGACGGGGAGAGACTTTAGGCCCGCGTTTGGGCAACTCAATGCTTGCTTTGATGTGGAACCCTTCAGCTGCGAGTACTGGTTGGTGTTGCTCCAACTGATTGCTGACATGAACTAGCCCTGGCGCTGGCCACGGAAACTCTTCCCCTAACATTTGTGCCAGATGCACGCGTTGTGCAAGGCAATACATGAGCGTGAGGGGAACCTCACTGACAAACCCGTCAAAGGCTTGGTGATATCGGGTCAGTTGTGTGACCGAGAATGCGGGAGCGGTAAATTCAGCACGAAGCGTTTGGGCTTCGACTTCTGTTTGATCTTTTCGCGCAACGGTAAACAGGGAACGAAAAAACATCCCTGGCAAATTAGGTAGTGTCACCGGCTGCTCGAATTCCATGAATGCATATTCCTTTGTTGATTACACATCAAATAATCGCGTCAATCATGTATACCATAATTGAAGGCCTATTATACACCCTCAGACTTACATAAACAGAGCTTACCAGCAGAGCAAGGAGACCGCTGTTGGGTCTCCTCATAAACAAGGGGATTCGGGGAAAGAAATAGAGTGCTGTAGACTCTCAGTGGGCGTGAATCGATCAATTATCGATTTTGTCGTCTTTGTTCTTCGACTTGGCTTTAAGCTCATCGATTTGTTCTTTACGCTCTTGTTGTAAGGCTTCTTTTTCTGCCTTCATTTTTTCCCGTAATGCTTCACGCTCTGCTTGTGCTTCGGCAGCTTTCTTTTTAGCTTCTTCAGCCGTTACTTGGCCTTGCTGAGCATGGGCATGAGGTGCTGTTAAAATATTCACCGCACAGAATGTCAGCAAAATGGCAAATGCGATTCGAATCATTGGAACCTCCTAATTTGAGCTCTCGTATGGCTGTTTTTCTTCAATAGATACCGTTAGTAAAGATTGAAATCCGTTGTTACACAACGTTTTTTCGGCGGTTTTTCCTGAACTTTACAATGGCACGAAGTCAGCACCTTCGTGCGTCAGCAGCCAAACTTTCTTGTCAATGCCACCAGTATAACCTGTTAGAGTCCCATTCGCGCCAATAATTCGATGGCAGGGAATAATAATTGGTAAAGGATTGTTACCATTGGCGCCACCAACCGCGCGGCAAGCTTTCGGGCGACCGATTGCTGTGGCAATGGCTTGATAACTCACGGTCTGCCCATATGGAACTTGCAGTAACTGTTGCCAGACTTGCTGTTGAAATGGTGTCCCTTGCGGAGCTAAAGGAAGATCAAACTGGGTTCGTTGGCCCGCAAAGTATTCCTGTAATTGGTGTTTTGCACGTTGGGTGAGGGCACAAGAAGCAGAGGTAGTGGGCGCTGCGTAGGAAATCTGGTTGATATGAGTTCCTTGGTTGCTGGTAATCGTTAGAGGGCCCAATGGGGTGGCTAAACTATCTTGATGCATTGCGTAACGTGCTCCCTACTGTTAACTACCAAATAAGAGTTCCAGTTCAATGCCGACCAGCCATCGTGGTTCCCGTTGTTCCGTGAGCTCTTCACGCGGCCAATGCAGGCCTACCCAACTTTCTAAAAACAACCATTCGCGCAAAAATCGCTGACGGTGCAGCCCGCGCAAGCCATAATCTTGCATGGGCACCTCGTGCGAGGTTTCACCATACCACCAAAATTCAGCGCCCAACGCACGGTCAACATGATACATGTAATAAAACTTTTGTGATGCTTGCCAACGTAAACCATCGCTACGTTCGGCAAAGGTTCCCTTTACCCAGCTTTTGGAAAGCCAGCGATCGGAGAGGGCTGCTTCGAGTTCCATGGTTTGGGAAACGCCAAAGCCATCGCTATCACGCCAAAATGCAATGGATTGAGTCGACAACTCAGCGCGCGGTGAAATGATAATGTCGTAGCGATAACGAGCTTGTAGATAAGGGTCTAACTTCAGGCCACCGCGAAACCCCGCACCAAAGGAAACTCGGTGCTGCTTATTTTCGATGTGCGGATCAAAGCCAAGTCCGATCATCCACTCTTCATCAGCATGTCCACGGTGAATGACCGAGGGGCGTGAATGATGGGTTTCGGTAATAAAGTCATCAAAATCGCCTCGCCCAATCATGGCGGAAAATTTTCGCTCAGCTTGCGGGAAAATGACTTTGGCGCGGAAACTTGAGTCTACCCGAAGGCCGTCATACTCGCTCCATTCAGGGGTTAAACGAAGGCTACCGGATGCGGTATTGTAAGCGGCAGGATCCATTTTATCGGTGAAAAACGAATCGATCCAGCGTGCTGTTGAATTGACCGTGCGAGTTAAGCCTGCACGAAATTTATCGAGGGCAGCCTGTTCATCGTCCGTTGATGATTGCTCTGGACTCATGTCTTGCCCGTAGGCAACAGGCAAGACAGTAAGCAAAAAAAGCAGGCTGAGCATCAAGCGCATATAACCTCCTTGTGTGATTCTTGTTAGAACATACAAGGAAATGCACGAATCCGCCAGTGTTTGTGATTAAATGCTAACTCGTTTATAGCGTCGATATTCAGGTTTCCAGAAGTTATCGGCAATTCGTTGTTGCAGCTGTTCATCGCTGATTTCCAAGGCATGCCCCTGTTGCATTGCTACCTTAGCAACTTGGAACGCAATGCTTTTACTGAGCTCAGCTATTTGATGAATAGGTGGTAACAAGTGCTGCCCTGTTCCCGTTGCCAACGGCGATTGCTCCGCTAACGTATTGCTAGCGGCCATCAGCATTTCATCAGAAATCAAACGAGCTTTCACGGCAATAACGCCTAAGCCGATGCCAGGGAAAATATAACTGTTGTTACACTGGGCAATCGGGTAGTGCTGGCCTTGGTAGTCGACAGGCGGAAAGGGGCTCCCCGTAGCGATGATTGCATTCCCTTCAGTCCACTCGACCAGTTGTTTAGGATGTGCTTCAATTTGGCGAGAAGGGTTCGATAACGGAAAAATAATCGGTCGAGCCGTGTATTGATACATGGCTTGGATGACTTGTTCGGTAAAGAGCCCTGCTTGCCCTGACACACCAATTAAAATGGTTGGTTGCGCACAATGCATGACATCCAATAGTGATGCGTAGGGGCCACTATGCTGCCAGTGACCAACTGCGCTGAGCGGTTGGGCGAGTGCTTGTTGGAAATCGCGGAGATCTTCCATCCTTTCGGTGAGTAAACCATAGCGATCCACCATGAAAATATTGCGGCGTGCTTGTTCGTCAGTTAACCCCTCGGCAACCATTTGCTGAATGATTTGCTCAGCAATTCCACAGCCTGCTGAGCCGGCACCCACAAATACCACTTTCTGATCTTTTAGCTGCACATCAATGCTCCGACAGGCAGCGAGTAAAGTACCGACGGTCACGGCCGCAGTGCCTTGAATATCATCGTTAAAACAGCAGTAATCATGGCGATACTTCTGCAAAATTGGCATCGCATTCGGTTGTGCAAAATCTTCAAATTGAATCATTGCTTCAGGCCAGCGGCGGCGGACGGCTTGCATAAACTGCTCAATAAAGGCGTTGTATTCGTCTTGCCCAATGCGCTTGTGGCGGGACCCCATATACATAGGATCATTCAGTAATTTTTCGTTGTTGGTACCCACATCTAAACACACAGGTAAGGTGTAAGCAGGGCTGATACCACCACAGGCAGTGTATAAACTGAGTTTCCCGATTGGAATTCCCATCCCGCCAATGCCCTGATCGCCAAGGCCTAAAATTCGTTCACCATCGGTTACTACAATGACCTTCACCTTCCGCTTCGTAGCATTGCGCAAGATATCGTCCATGTGTTCGCGGTCTTCGTAGGAGATGAATAAGCCCCGTGCACTGCGATAGATATCCGAGAACTGCTCACATGCATCACCCACCGTCGGGGTGTAGATAATGGGCATCATTTCTTCCAGATGCTCTTGCAATAATCGGTAGAATAGGGTTTCGTTGTTATCTTGTATCGCACGGAGATAGATGTGCTTATTAATTGCAGAGTCGAAGGATTGGTATTGCATGTAACAACGTTGCACTTGCTCTTCAATTGTCTCGTACCGAGGAGGTAGCAAGCCCATCAAGTTAAATGCAGCCCGTTCCTCTCGGGTAAAAGCACTGCTTTTATTGAGTAAGGGCGTTTCAATTAAATTAGGGCCTGCATAGGGAATATACAGCGGATTCTTCATGAATCATTCTCCTTGCGCGATACGGATGATGAAGTTGAGTCGAACATTATTGCAGAAAATCAGGAGGAATACATGAGCGCACCAGCATTTGCCGCGAAACTCACGTTAATTGATCACTATAAATTTGAAATTGATTTTGGTGAGTTTGGCAAAATTATCACGGATGAGCATGAGCCCGTGGGGCATGGAGATGGTCCCGGTCCGAGTCAATTGCTTGCCGCAGCCGTTGCTAACTGTTTAGCAGCAAGCTTGATGTTCGCAATTCGTAAGTTTAAGGGGGACCCTGGTCAAGTCACGGCAACCGTGGAAGGGGATTTAGAACGGGTGGAGGGCCGCTTGCGGGTTACCTCCATGAAAGTTGATTTGAATTTAGGTCAGGTAGCTGCAGAGCTCGACCGGTTAGAGCGCGCCTTGGCCCAATTTGAGGACTTTTGTGTGGTGACTCAAAGTGTACGCCAAGGCATTCATGTTGACGTGACTGTACGAGATAGCTCAGGCCAGATCCTTAAATCACCGGAATAATTGTTGGCCCGAGTTGAGTAAAATCCAACTGGTCAAAATGTATTTATCATGGGATTGTGGGGTGGTACCACGATGGGTATGCGTAAAATATGCTGGAGCGATCACCATGCGGCCTTGCTTCGGCTGGATAGAGCGTTGCTGATAGTAAAAATCAGTACTACCCCCTTCCGTCACGTCGTTTAAGTAGAACATGAATAACAGGGTGCGGTGTAAGGCCTCATCGCTGTTTTTTTCAGGAAAGACCTCACAGTGCCAGTAGTTGTAGTTGCCCTCACCCCGTTGATACTTTTGTGCTTGGATAGGGCCTAACCGATAGAGCAATTGCATAAAGCCTTGTTCTTTACCGGCCGCTAATTCAGCATAGTTTTCATGAGTAAGCTTAACTGGTTGCCCGGTTTGGGGGTGTTTTACCGTCAGCCCGATGGGGGCTATCAGGGCAAAATGGTATTTTTTAAAGTACTCGACGGCGTACTTGGTCGTGATATCACAGATTGTCCGTAGTTCGCTTGCGTAGTCAGCATGCTGGTTGAGGTACAAATCTTCGCTGAGCTTTTTTTCCCGATCGACACCACCGCCCGTGCGCCCTGGCTGTTTATGAGGGCTTTTCTCAAATAGCTGAATCAAGTGCTCGCACAGCTCGGCGGGTAAAGCACCGTCGTATACTTCAATGAAATCGGTTGTCACGGTTATCCCCAATGATTCTAGTTATGGTGGTCGAGCTCTTCATTGTCATCTTCAAGTCGGGTCAAAATTGCCTGCTTGAGAACAGGCAAGTGAGAATGCTCGACGTCTTTGACGGCACTCAGCAAGGTTAATGTGGATTGCCGTGCATAAGCAAGTAGTGGAGTTAATGAAGTGGGATTCGCGGCTAGTTCGTCAGCATAGGCCTGGGCAAAGGTTGGCCAATCGATGACCTGGGCATGATATTGCTGACGTAAAGCGTGTGATGGGCAGGCGTCTTTGCACCAATCATCGTGTGCGAGTGCAACTTTTTTGATGCCGCGAGGCCACAGTCGATCGGCCAACACCCGCACACCATCGGTCGCCGCAGGCGCATCATACACACGCTTAAACTTAATCTGGTAACGGGCCATGCTTCAGCTCCTTGGTAGGATATCGCAATGATAGTTGTATTTTTGCTTCTATTTTGTTGCAAAAAAGATTGAATAATTTATCTACAAGTGTAATTTACCAAAAATAACAAAAAAAATATAAGTGGATATATCGATGCAACGGATCTGTCATTTTCTCATTTTTTGCTTTACGACAGCAATATTCTCAACATTTGCACAGGACTCAGTGGCACCTTTGGCGACCGATTTTCGGGTTGATGAAAGTGGTGCAGCCGTGTTGAGTATCCCCTTTGATTTACCGATAGCGCGTGGTGAAGTTCGGCCAGCGTTAGCGCTGTCGTATTCAAGCCATCATTTCAGAGATGGCGAACTCGGTGTCGGTTGGCGTTTGGAAGGGCCAAGTTCAATCACTCGGTGTCGTAAAACCCCAATTTTTGATGGTGATGTGGGGACTATCACGCTCACACAATCCGATCGGTTTTGCCTTGATGGCCAGCGTTTGCACTTGGTGACTGGGACCTATGGTTCGCCAGGGTCTATTTATCGAATTAATGGCCAACCAGGAACCGTGATTAGTGCCCATGGTGGGAGTAGCAGTGTTGGTCCCGCGTATTTTAAGCGCGTGACGAAAGCCAAAGAAACAACCTATTTTGGGAATGCCATGGCTGTTACCGGATTATCATCTGATCTGCAGGCAGCAGTCATTCCAGGTGCAAATGGTGTCGTGAATGCTTGGCTGATGTCATCGGTCGAAGATGTCATGTCAAATTACATTCAATACATTTATGTGACAGACAATATCGCAGGTGAGTCTTATTTAAGTGAAGTACGCTATGGTGGTCACCATATAAAATCAGAACTTCCCTATATTCGTGTGGTGATTGAGCGCGTGGCGAAAGCTCAACCTTTGAATGGTTTCGTCGCAGGGTATGCGGTGACACAGTCAACGCAGATAAAAAAAGTACAAATCCTTGTGGATGAAGAAGAATTTAGTACTTATCAACTGACCTATCGTGAACCGGCATATCCAAATGACAAATTGATGTTGCTGGCTGTTCAGCAATGTGCGAAAGATGAGCTAGGGGTGACTCAATGCACGCCAGCGGTGAATTTTGACTGGCAAACGGTGGCGACACCGAATAGTACGGCTTTCACGCCTTTTACGCATCGGACGCTGGGCTTTGGTGCCAACATCAATGCACCCTATACAAAAGTGATGGATATTACCGGAGACGGTATTGATGATGTTGTTTATGTTGATAACGGGGCATGGCGTTATCGTGCGGGGCCGAGCTTAGCAACTGAGCATCACTTAACATCGGCGACAGTGAACCCTGCGCACCAAACATTAGTCATTGATGTGAATGGCGACGGGGTGCGGGAACTTCTAGGTGTATCCTCAAACAATGATCATTGGCAGGCCATTGGTGCTTACTCAACGACATTTGATATTGGCCAACCTGCTATTGGGCGCGATGGTAAGGCGCGCGTGATGGATGTGAACGGCGATGGCGCTGAAGATATTGTCTATATGGATGGCAATACCATTTATGCGTATTTCAATCAGTGGCCGAACGCATTTTCAGCACCGGTTGTGTTGTATCAGTTTACTTCATCGTCACCGGAGGCGAAGCTCTACGAACCACTGTATATAAATTCTGGTGATATGACACAGGGGAGTGGGTTAGATATCAATGGTGACGGACGCAGTGATATGGTGATACCAGTCACTGAGATAGTGACTCAGTGTTATGTGCAAGGACAACCGATACCTATCGTTGGCAGTCATCTTGAATGTTTAGATTTGGGTGGTGATTGGAATACCACGGAAACGGAGACGTTGAGTGTTTTTCTTTCAGAAAAAACCAACCAAGGCTTCCGGTTAAACTTGATCCAGAGTTGGGCGATGCCTGATGATGGCTATCGCATTGCAGATTTTAATGGCGATGGACTATCTGATATTGCTTATGCGCGGAATGGGCGTTGGTTTTATAGACTGTCGAATGGACGGTTTTTTGGCCCAGAAAAAAATACGGGGCTCATCAGCTCCACTGACGAACTTGTTGCGGCGACGTTGTTTATCGATGTGAATAACGATGGACGCACAGATATTTTGCATGCGGACACAAATAACCGTTGGCAATATTACTTTGCGCATGCGGACATCGACAACCATGGTGTTGAGTTTTTATGGCGAGAAGCCCGTTATCGTCACCATACCAGTACTTTTATCCCCGGCTTTTTAACCGCCGACTTACGTACGGACTTGCTGGCTGCACAGGGAAGTCATTGGATTTTATATAGTTTGGCTGATGGTGAAGTTGATAGTGTGATTGACGGCTATACAACAAGCCTTGGAGTGCAGACAAAGATTGATTATGCACCGATGAGTGATAGCAATGTTTACGAGTCGGCTAACCAGTTAGTCTCTTACGATGACGATGTCGTTGCGATAACAGGACATATGCCGTTAGTTGCTCGTGTACGGACGGCGACTGGTGATTTGGATGAGGTGAGTGTGAGTTATCGCTATGGCGGTCTCGCAGTTCATAAACAAGGCTTAGGTTCGTTAGGTTTTGCGTGGTTAGAGACCCAGGATGAACAATCGGGGGTGGTGACACGCACCGATTATTTTCAAAGTGTTGATGCGACCGAATATGTCCTAAATGGAATGCCAATAAACACGGAGCAAACACTCAATGGTCAGTTACTCAGCAGTGCGACCAACCAGCTCGCCACGCGGAACACTGCTGACGGTGGTGTGATGGGGTATATTGCGAGTGCGACAGAATACGGTTATCAATATACCAGTGCAGGACAATCGGTGCTGCGCACATCGACGCAAACCACAACGTTTTATGACGATTATGGCAATGTCACTGAATTAAGTGTTATTGAGCTTGATGAAGCAACTGGGAACAGCAAAACGACCCAAACGAACAGTACCTATGGTGACCAACGCTTTGGTCGATTAACCCATACCGCCGTTACCCGTACGCGTAGCGATGATGCAACGGTCTTTACTCGAGAGTCGAGTTTTATCTATCGCAGTGATGGCCTGTTGGTTGAATCGGTGGTGGCACCCAATGATGCAAACTATAAGCTAACCACACAGTACGTTTATGATGATTATGGTCAAAAAGTGGCCACGCACGTAAGTGGGGTTGCGCAACTTGGCGGCACACCCCAAACCCGCTCAAGTTATGTGGTATATGACAGCCGCGGGCGCTATGTGAACTATAAAGAAAACCATTGGGGCTATCGAACCACCTACCGATACAACGACATGCCAGCGAGCAGTGCGTCGGGGCGTGTTTTCAAAATTACCGAGACCAACACTAATGGTGAGAGTGCGCACCAATGGTTTGATGCCTTTGGCCGTGCGATACAGACTCAAGGAGCTGACGGCGTTGTCAGTACCATCAGCAGACAATGGTGTATTGAATGTGAGCCAGGTTCACTTTGGGTTGAACACACGCAAACCCAAGGGCAACCGAGCACTAAAACCTATGCTGACAAATGGGGGCGGATAGTCGCCAAAGCACAGCAGGGCTTTGATGGTGCGTGGGTGACAGTATCGATGACTTACGATGAGCAAGGTCGCCCCGTTGCTGAAACGTTACCCAATAGTACCCTTGCAACGTACACCAGTTATGACGTGCTTGGGCGTGTCATACAGATTGAAAACCCACAAGGTAATACAAGCTCCGTTTACATCGGGGGTAATTATACCCGTTCAACGAATGCCAAGGGCCAGCGAAGTGACGAGTACACCAATGGCTTTGGTGAAACCACGCGTACTGTCGACCATCTCGGCGGTGAAGTTGCCTTTCGTTATGATGCCAGTGGCAATTTAATTGAAACGACCGTGACCGCCAGCGGCGGCCAGTTAGATAGTACCCTGATATTGTATGACAACTGGGGAAATAAAATAGCGATGGATGACCCCGTTAAAGGTGTTTGGAGCTACACCTATAATGCATTTGGGGAGTTAATTGAACAAACTTCGGCTCATGGCCAAACGCAAGCCATCATGTACGATAGCCTTGGGCGCAAAGTACGCAGTTATCAGCCAAATGTGGGAACGCGTTGTTGGTATTATGGTAATAGCAGTGCAGCACACAATCTTGGACGTGTTGTGCGCAGTGCATTGCACCGTAATATGAGTGTCGATTGTGACGCCAGTCGTACTCCTGAGCACGAGCAACAGTTTAGTTATGATAGCGCTGGACGGCTCAGTCAGCAATTAACGATGATTGAAGGCACACCGTATGTGGAAAGCTACAGTTACGACAATGACGGTCGCTTAGCCACTACAACCTACCCAAGCGGCACCGCACCGGTCAGTGTGCGCCGTGAATACAATAGCTATGGTTACTTTACTGCACTGGTGCGAGTGGAAACAAACAGTGTTCTTAAAACCATTGAAGCCACCAATGACCAAGGTCTTGTCACCAGCATTAGCTACCAAGGTGGGCAACAGGCCACACGCACTTATAACAGTTTAGGGTGGTTGACTTACACGAGCATGCGCAATAGTGGCAATGACCTAAACGCCGTCAGTTTAACTCATGACGCACTGGGCAATGTCACCTCGCGCTTGAGTGAGTTTGAGCGCGTTTTGGGGGCTTCAACACACATTCAAGAGTCATATACCTACGATGGTTTAAACCGCTTGCGTCGAACACAGCAAAGTTTTACCGATGTCAATGGCACTCTAACAACGACGCAAAACACCACCAACGAGCAACGTTATGACGGTTTTGGTAATATCACGTTCCGTACTGGGGTTGGCAATTACACCTACGCCACCGACGGTTCGATGCGCTTAATGCAGGTCACCCCGTCACTTGATGATGGTGACGAAGACGTTATTATTATCGACCCACCCCCTGGCTGCTGTGGAACAATTCCAATGTCACTCACGCCAATGGTTCCACCGATAAGCGGATCCTCTCGGTTTTACAATTTTAGTTATGATGCCAGTGGAAACGTTCTTAATGATGGTCTCCGTACCTTCACCTACGATGGGGCTGATCGCGTTACCCACATTAGCAGTAACGGCAGTAGTTCAAGCATGCGCTACGATGCCCATGGAGCTCTGTACTACCAACAAGATGTTTTGCAAGAGAGTAATCAAAGCGTAACCTACACCAAACACATGGTTGGCGGGTTTGAGAAAAAGACCCGCAGTGGCGGCGCCGGTAGCTTAACCGAGTACCGTTACACCGTGGCGGATGATGTGGTGATTGTACAGCGCCAAAGTGGAAGTAATCACAGTGAAGCCACATATTTTCTTTTTAAAGACCACCTAGGCTCGGTATTTACCACTTTAGCGAGCACTGGCGAGATTATTAGTCAGCAGCTATTTAGTGCTTTTGGTCAAACCCGAACCATATACACTGCAAGCGGTGTTGCACTTGGCAGCATGTTGCCGCCAACCGAGCAAGGCTTTACCGGGCATCGGCAAATGGATGCCTTGGGCATTGTGCACATGAAAGGGCGCATCTACGACCCCACCCTAGGGCGCTTTTTACAAGCTGACCCCTTTGTGCAAGAACCCAAAAACAGCCAGAACTACAACCGCTACAGCTACGTGCTGAACAATCCCATGAGCTATACTGACCCGAGTGGGTATTTTTTCAGTAAGCTCTGGGAAACAATCAAACCCATTATTGGCGCAGTTGTCGTAGCAGTACTGAGTGTGTATTGCCAAGCATGCGCCACGTATTTCGCCAGCAGTTGGTATGGTGCCGCCACCGCAGGTGCTATAGCCGGAGCAGCAGGTGCTGCTGCTAATGGTGGGAATATCTTCACGGGAGCATTGCGAGGGGCGGTGGCTGCCGCTGCGTTTTATGGGGTTGGTGAAGCCTTTAGTGGCATGGATGTCAGCATGGGCACTAGCGCCTACTACAGCAAAGTGTTTATGCACGGCCTCACTGGTGGTGTCATGAACGTACTCAGTGGCGGCAAGTTTGGGCATGGTTTTGCAGCCGCAGGCGTTACCCAAGCCTTTGCTCCGGCGATTGGTAAAATAGACAAAGGCAGTCGCTTTAGTGCAGGGCGCGTAGCCGCTGCTGCTTTAGTTGGCGGAACCGCGTCAAATTTAAGTGGTGGCAAGTTCGCTAATGGCGCGGTAACTGGGGCTTTTTCTCGGTTGTTTAATGATGAAGTGGAACACCAAGCTAAAGATCAGAGGCTCAAAGTAAACCCGATAATAAAAAGTAAAATTCAGACCGATGAAAAATCTGTCGCTCTTGAGCTTACGCTAAGTATCGATAGTACTGTTTCTGAAAAGGAGGCACAAATCTATATTAAGCAAATTAAAGAAATGTGGAATGTGTCGGACGATGGATACACATTTAACGTTGATATAAAATTGGTTAAAGCCGATAGCGATCTTTATATGACCTACTGCACCCCATTAAAGTGCAAAGGTATAGAAGGGTTAGGCTCTGCCGAAATTGGCGGAAATAAAATTTGGTATGCCACTATTGGAAATTATAGTACGGCAGCTCATGAATTCGGTCATATTCTAGGGTTTTATCACGCTTCACCAGGAACCGGAGGTATTATGACTTACGATGAATTTCGGAGTGTAAGTTCCCATGAAATCAGAAGGGTTATAGAGGCTTATGGTGATTAAAATATTATTATACTGTGCCTTGTTGACGCTCAGCTTACCCGGGATGGCCAGTTATAAAGATGAGCCCTTTAATTTAGGGCAATATAATGAAACCACTCCTATTGGAAAGGGGTTGTGTTTGAGGTATGAAATTACTGAACGATTTTTTATAGATAGGCATGAGATTTTATTAAATAAAATCCACTCTCTATATGATGGAGTAACCTGTTTAGAAGATGAGCTAAAACTACCAAGCTATATATATGACTACAGTGTTGTGATGTTATTTGGCTTGTTCAATCAATTAGGTATTCATAAAAATAACATTATCGATGGCGAAGATCTCGATTTGTCTGAATCGATTAAAAACCATTGCAAACATGAAAATTGCCCTGACGGAATAAACGAAATAGTTGATATTGAATATTTTGATGGTAAAGGTCGAGTTGAAAGTGAATATTCTATTTACTTTTACGAGGATGGTGACCTGAATAGTTTGAGTATTGTTTTTTCAAGCCTGGGTGTCACTAAAGTGCAATCCTTCGTTATAATGAACGACACATAAATCGAGGGTGTTCAATATTCTAATTAAGCCAGTTTTAATAACTTATGAGTTGTCGTCGTTAGTGGCGGCGCCGGGGCTTAACCGAATACCGCTACACCGTGGCGGATGACGTGGTCATCGTGCAGCGCGAAAGCGCAAGCACAACCACGGAAGCCACGTACTTGCTCTTTAAAGACCATTTAGGCTCGGTGTTTACCACCTTAGCCACCACTGGCGAGATAATCAGCCAGCAGCTATTTAGTGCTTTTGGTCAAACCCGAACCATATACACTGCAAGCGGTGTTGCACTTGGCAGCATGCTGCCGCCAACCGAGCAAGGCTTTACCGGGCATCGGCAAATGGATGCCTTGGGGATTGTGCACATGAAGGGGCGCATTTATGACCCTACCCTCGGGCGCTTTTTACAGGCCGACCCCTTTGTGCAAGAACCCAAAAACAGCCAGAACTACAACCGCTACAGCTATGTGCTGAACAACCCCATGAGCTATACCGACCCAAGTGGGTATTTTTTCAGTAAGCTGTGGGAAACAATCAAACCCATTATTGGCGCAGTTGTCGTAGCAGTACTGAGTGTGTATTGCCAAGCATGCGCCACGTATTTCGCCAGCAGTTGGTA
>NZ_FMXN01000023.1 GCF_900104245.1 Pseudidiomarina indica | reverse complement strand
GTTTACATACAGTCTATCGCTTAGCGGAAAGTTCTTTTACCCTCAGCCGAAATGCCTGCCGTTGCTAGACATTGCCAGCCAGTGCCCGTCACTCCGCGGTCTTCACTGCGTGATCGAGTTGATCGACACCCGCCGTGACACGCTCCATGAAGTGCCTGCCTGCGTCTGTTAGCCGAACGCCCCGCGCATGGCGCTCAAATAGCAGGACACCAAGGTTATCCTCCAGCGCTTTCACACGCGCGCTGACGCTCGACTGGCTGATACCAAGTGCCTTGGCCGCATGCCGAAAATTCAGATGCTCGGCGACGGCGATGAACTGAACAAGGGAAATGAGCGGTATCCTGCCAGACAGGATACCGACATTCACGAGGTTTCGATGGTTAGTGCGCCGCATCGGAGCGGGCCTGCTACCAGTCGTCGGTTAGACGACTGGCGACTTCTCGGTGGCAGCCCCACGGAGCCGAAGGAGCACCAGCCCCAACGAAACCAGTACCGCCATCGCCGTGGCGTAACAGATCACGGGCCACGCTGTGTCACCGTTTAAAAGTGCCACCGCCAATGTCCCGACAATGCTGACTATCAGGCTTTGAACGCAGAAGTAGAACGCGACCGCTGATCCCGCGATGTCGTCGAACTCTGCCAAAGCGCCGTTCGCGGTAACGGACACCGTGAAGACAATACCGACCGCGACAACCCACATCGGTAGGATGAAGGTGAGGAATGACGGCGAGCCGTAAAGTTCGCCGATCCCCAACAGGACCGCTCCGCAAACAAGCAACGCCATCCCACGCGCCACGCATCCTGCGATGCCCCATCTGGCGACAAAGGACTTCGCGAAACGGGTTGTCACGATCATTACAAGCGCGACAGTGGCGAAGGCAAAGCTGAATCCGATCTCGGAATATTCCGCTTGGCCTATGAGCACACGGGGAGCCGTCGAGAAGAAGACGAAGTAGGTGCCCATACCGGCGCTAAAGCCGACAGTGTAAACCCAAAAAGCCGGACTCGCGAAGATCGGCAAGACAGATCGGCGCGTCTTGACTTGATCCAGAGGGCGGGTTTCGTGCCACCTGAAACCCGCATTTAGGAGTGCGAGCATCGCCAGTATAGCCAAAGTAATGAATATCGCCTGCCATCCCAAGAACTCGCCGATCAATACTCCGGCGATAGGGCCGAGCGCAGGCACGAACGCCAGCATCGAACTGAAAAGGCCGTAGATGACGACACCCTCAGGACGGTTGGCATAAACGTCGCGAACCGTCGCGAACGTCGCCACCAGCATGGCCGACGCGCCCACTGCTTGAAGTAGACGGAAAGCGACAAAGGCCGGTGCAGTTGAAGACCAAGCTGCTCCCAGAGACGCAATGACGAAAGCCGTTGCGCCCGCAAGTAGAATTGGCCGTCGCCCGATTCTGTCTGAGAGCGGACCAAAAATCACCTGGCCCACGCCGAGCATCACCATATAGAGGCTCAACGTGAGTTGGATCATAGCGGGCGTCGTGTTCAGGATGCCGGGCATCGCTGGAACGACAGGGAGATAAATATCCATCGCCAGTGAAGCGAGGATGTCGAAAGGAGCCATCAGCAGCAGTGCTGCCGGCAGCGTATAGGCCCACGCGGGGCGTGTGGTGGTCATGACGAATCAACCCTCGATTAAGGAATACCGGGCGACGTCTGCTCGTCAGCAATCAGATGAGACTAGCCTTACAGAGCGCCGCAACAACAATACTGGTTGTTGCGGCTTACTTGTCTGCTGACTTGGAATTTCCCATCTGATTACTCCACGCTTACGAATATGAATTGCTACATTTTATCCGATTATCTTTTGCTTCGCAATGCGGCATGGGCGCACTCAGCGTTCCAGCCCCCTCTGCCGCCCTAACTGCCACGACACCGACCCGCCCTGCACGATGCCCATAACCTCGCGGCCGAGTTGGCGGTCGATGATCGGCCGCCACGGGACAAGGGTGAACTCATGGGATTTCTCGACCACGGCGAACTTGCCGCTCGATAGATGCACGGTTCCGGTAAACTTGCCGCTGACGCTCTCGCCGTCCGTGGCGGCGCGGAACGGCAGGCCCTTACTCAAAGCCATATCCGATCCGACGCCGGCTACCTCGCGCTCCCGCAGGATGGCGAGAAGGTTGCGCCGGTAGAAGACGCGGCTGTCCCGGCTGCGGGTGGCGTCGCCCTGTTCGATATGGTGCTCGCGGCGCTGGTCCATGGCTTCGCGGACTTGTTGCCCGAAGCCGGTTGGCGCAAGGTCGGCCGTCTCGCCGTGGATCAGCCGCCGGTCCAGCCAGGTCGCGCCGTCCGATCCGATCTGTTTGTTCAGATCGACCGGGGAAAGGACGCGAACGCTGGCCTGACTGTCTCGGCCGGCGTCATGGGCGGCGGCACGGCTGACCAGATCATCGGGGATGCGCCATTGGTCGGCGTCGATCCGCTCGACGATACCGGCCCGGCGTAGCGCCTCCAGCCGGCGCACATGGGCATCGACATAGCCCTCATAGTCGCCGCCTGGAACGCGGCACGTATAGGAAGAATAAACGCCCTTTTCACCCAAGTCCAACAGCTTTGGACCGCAGTTGACTCTTTCGACACCCCTGCGATGCAACCCAATCCGG
>NZ_FMXN01000010.1 GCF_900104245.1 Pseudidiomarina indica | reverse complement strand
TGTTAGGGGCATTCATACCCCGTTCCTTGCTGATTTAATATCGAGAAGATTTATCTGATTAATCTTGTCTTTATGAATGATGATAGTAAGCCGTGCTGGATATTTGAATCGCATTTCGCTAATCCGGAAAGTCCAAAGCATGATCTTCAAGAGGTCCTCATCACATATGGATTTATGGCCTTTTATTCGAGTAATTCCTGAACCAAATATTGGCGTGGACACATTTTGTTGGGCATATACATTATTGACCTTATCCCAAAAGTTAATTAAGAACTCTAAGTACTCAGGCATAGTGAGCAAGGCTTTGTTATTCTTATCGAACTTGGAGAATGCAGTTAATAGATAGTCGCCATGTATACAAATGGTTCCTATTTGGTAACGATCAACCTTGCCCTGCGCTCTATTTGGGTTGCTTTCAATAAATTCATCGCTTTCAAATGCATAGTTTCTAATGTAGTCATCCAGATCAGAAACTGGGACACCGAGATGGTTATTGATAAATATGCCGTTAAGCGAGTTCTCGGCAATTATTTTATTGTCTACCTGCGTGTCAAAATACTCGTTAAATGCAATCGCTTTCAGACCTTTCTGCTGAAAAATATCACCAACTTTAATTGTTACATCGCTTCCTTCAACTTTGATATCAATCTTGTTTAAGGTATTGGCCCAAATCCAAATTAAAATATAAATTACCACCAACAATCCTACAAAAATCCATCCATATAAAGATTTACAGTCCTTCGGAATATCAACGAATAAGACAATGAGAGACAAGGTTACACTTATATATGAAGTGACCTTGAGAAAGTTTTCAAAAACCCTTTTGTCAAAGAAGCTTACTTTTGTCATCACTTGATTATGTGCCCGTCAGATAATTAAGGGTTATACCGAAAAATGCCTGGATCAACTTTGGTTGCTAGCATAAAGTCCGTGTCATTCAGGGCGCTCTTAATGAGGCTTTGTTTTAATGGCACATGGAGTGTTGGAACTTCACCCATTGAATCTCTGAATATCGGAAGCTTATCCCATAGGTTTTTAACGCTTGTTTTAAGGTTTCCGTTTGTTAGAAGACTCTCTTTGGAGTCATATTCGGGATATATCACAATGACTGGCAGCCCTTGGTCATTAATCCCATAATCAATTTCTTCCCTTAGTGCCCTTGAACTTACTGTATTGGAACTAAGGAAAAGAACGATGTTTTTTGAACTTCTAAGTCGTTCTCTTAGCCTTGGTTTTAACGTTAATTCCCAGTCACTGTTATCGCGGACGTTGTATGTTTTGTCATGCGAGTCATTGAAAGGGAAAGAAGAGTCCTTACCCTTCCAAGCTCGTAGCATGTTGTAATAGCAAAAGTCTTTTGTGGCATGTGCCCCTAGTGCGCTTGCGTTGAAAGGTTCCGCAACATAAAAGGCCGCGTAATTTCCGTTTCTATATGCCATTTTTTTCTCCAAAAGTTATATTGCCGATAGCTAGGCTTGGCCCCTAACGCCCGCGTAATAGGCGCGAGCTTGCGAACGTCCTAATTGACGCGTTTGTTAGCAGCTCACGCCTCAAATCGAGAAGCAATTTCAATTTTCTTTAGCAAATAACCCAAAGAGCCAATACCACCGTTCCAGTCAAAATCCCGGATAATTTCCAATATGTTTTTAGCTCGTCGTTTTTCTTCTTCGTTTGAAGAACCGGAACCTATTACTTCTTGATACTTTTTCGATATTTCATCGTAACTATGACTCTGTGATTTACAAGTTACAATGTATGCCTCTAGCGCTGTACCATAATTAGTCAAAAGCAAATCGGAGGCACCAGGTTGTGTCTTAAACCTTTCCAACAGCTCAAAAACACTGATCTCATCAGTAATCAATTCTTTATATAAATCAGGCGACTTTACTTTCAATACAATAAGGAAACAAAGAAAAACTGGGAATAACTTATAGTTTTCAGGTGTTGTTCTTATGGATAGACTAAGAAGCGAACAGCAGTGTTCCTGCTCACGTAGCGTTAAACCATACAACTCAAACAGCTCCGAGAACATCTTTAAAGATTGCTCGCCTTCGTATTGGAGATTTCTTGCATTTTTCTTTGAAAAATACTCATTAAACGAATATTTTTTGAATAAGGCTTTTACAAAAAGCCCTTTGTCAGGTGGTGGAAGAACATAATCAAAGTCCATAAACCTTCGCAAGTAGCCGTTTACATTGAGTCCTTCACCATAAACTGCTTTAATAGATGATCCTAGTTGCTTTTTGTCCGCACCAAGAACAAAGACAATGTTGTCAACGTTAAAGAAGTGCTTTGCTTTTTCCAAAATTTCAATTGCGAAATTTGGCCTGCAACGATCAAGTTCATCGATAATAAACACCAATGGTTTAGGGTTATCTGGATCGGTTGTACTACTTGCTAGCTGGGATATGGCCTCCCGAAATGACTTTATGGACTTCTTTGAATTTTCGTATTTTTCTAACTGTTCTTTTGCTATCGATTCGGCTAGCCCTGCAAGTGCCTGCTCAGTAACCTTATCAAGATCTAATACACCAGCCGTTGCAATCTTGGCCGCAACAGGAACCGAGCGCTTTAAAAGTGCAATACCGATATCTTTAGTTTTTTTAAGGTATTCTCTAGCCTTTGACTCGTCACCGGTTTTTGATAGTTCAGTTATCGATGCACTTATCTCCCCTATAAGGCATACAAGAGCATCATCAGAAAAATCACTTTCCCAAGCATTGAAGTAGATCGTTGGTATATCGTTATTCTTTAAATGCTGTTCCCACATCCTAAGAAATGTAGTCTTTCCTTGTCCCCATGGAGCATCAATACAAACCACCACCGAGTCATTTGCAGACAAGACGAACTCTGTTAGCGCTTCTCCACTCTCTTTGCGACTCAGTGCGTCATTTCGATATGGGTCGTCTTCAATAATTTCAATATCACGACTTTTTAGTATCACTCGATTCTTTCCTTTGACTGCTAACGCCTGAATTAAGCCGCGCCGCGAAGCGGCGTCGGCTTGAATGAATTGTTAGGCCTCACTTGCCCGGTAGGGAAGAAGTGCCTTGAGCGCTCTTGCGAGACTTGGAAATGGCCAAGAAAGCAATGCCCAGCGCCATGAACGAGGGGCCAAGTGCCCAGAAGACCGTTAGGTGAGTGGTTAGGCCAACGATGAGAAAGACGATCCCGTTGGCGAGAAATACGAAACCGATGATCAAGAGGCTCTTAATCGAATCCATGATGTTGCTCCTTATGAGGCCTAACGCAAAGCACAGCGGCGGCCGTAAGGCCGTCCGGCGCCGATAGGCGCGAACTGGTGCGTATTGTTAGGCATTTTAGCGTTGATAATATTTCCCATCCTTTACATAAGCAGGTTCTTTTACAGTGTACCGTTGGCCCTCAAACCAAGCATGAGTAGTGATTTCTACCATGTACTCATTTTTAGCAACTTTCAGCCATTTACTGGGAATATTTATTACCTTTGAGTAGGCTTCTTTTGGCCTCAGCCCAAGTTTACCTAAGTTTGAAGCCTCTACCTCAGATATATCTATCCGAACATCACCAACAACGATAAAGCAATGACTTATCATTTTA
The DNA here is from genome assembly GCF_900104245.1 of Pseudidiomarina indica. Lineage (GTDB taxonomy): Bacteria > Pseudomonadota > Gammaproteobacteria > Enterobacterales > Alteromonadaceae > Pseudidiomarina > Pseudidiomarina indica. Next base: position 79,958 of record NZ_FMXN01000010.1, on the reverse strand, counting down.
GATTCGTTTATACAAACGGCTTCAGCTCCGCCACCCTCACTCCATAAAGACACTTTTTCTTCAGCAACAGCGAAAAAGGAAAGCGATAAAACCCCAAGCATGACGATTAGTTTATACATTGCTAATGCCTAACGCCTCAATCAGCCGACGCGTTAGCGGTCGGCTGTATTGACTTGTTAGCCTTACTTTTAACCAGTGTAAATGAAGTTTCCAATGGGATTTCTACATTTCTTAAAGAGTCTTTCATATTAAAAAAGACCGTCCACTCTCCAAAGGGATCCCCTGCTTCACCAATGTACTTAATCACGGTTTGTGTGAGAAATATTGACATAGGGTCATCTTCCAGTATTCCCTCGGCGCACGGTACATCAATTTCATTGATTGAAAAGCTACCATTTGGCTTGATAATTTTAATGTCGCACAAGATCTTAAAATATCTATTTTCATCTAGCTTAGGATTCGCAAAAAAAGGCAAGATTGTTAATTCTTCACCAAGTTCGACTTCTTCCGCTTCTGAAAAGTGAGGGATATTCTCTTTTGGAGTATTCCATTTTTCCTCCCAGTCTTTATCAGGAGTCACCAGCAACCAACCGCCAAATCCCGAGATACTTTTTTGATTTTTCGTATTTGGTGCTTTTGCCCCATCACCTGTTCGCCAATTAAAATCCTCGGCATGAACAGCTAATGTTGTTACAAACAGTACTAAAATAACTATCAGATTTCTCATAACTTTCCTTGTAAGGCTAACATTTGTATATTGTGCGTGCGCGTTTATCAACTCGTCCAATTGATGGTTTTCAGCTCTTAACTTACTGAGCAAGCAGGCATTCCTAACTTGAAAGGTTCCGAGTTAGCAAAGGCAATTTGAGCATGCTCAGTTATACTCTAGCGAGCGCACAATATCCAATTTTGATTTTTTGTTATGTCATTGACAGTAAACGACTTAAATACACAACACAACAACAAAACGTGCAATATCGCCGAAGTGAATGTGCCGTGTATGGCTAGCGACATCCACATTTACTACTAACGGGACGGCTAGTCACTAACTGGATTAGGCAGAAGGTCCGCTATTCGCTCATTGCTGACCTTCGGCTTTGTGCCAGGAGCGGACGTTAACGCTCGCATTAGCGGCTGGTTTGGAGCGCGGCGGAAAACCAGTCCGGTGGAAGCCCGTAAGGGCCGGAACGAACTTGAATGACTGGTTATGCTCAAGCACTTGGACCATGCTGTTTTGGCCCATGCCAGTCGAATGCTTCCAATGTCTGTTGCAGAATATTTTGAAGCCTCTCCATTGATTCCGGTGACACATCAACCTCCCCATAATGACCGTCAGCCATTGTTGAGCCATATTTGGAGCCATTAAGGGAGTTGAGAATAAGCACACCTCCGTTGGGGGCGCTTATCATATTGTTTTCAACTGGCTTCAGATCCAGAGGCTTCGGGTTCCTTCCAGCACCAAGGCCACGCGATCTATCTTCCAAGTGCTGAGCGCTGTTCCTTACTCCTCGAAGATCGGGAAATGCTTCGTCTACCTGGCCATGCAGCTCTGCAACGATTTCCGGCACACCGTCTTCTCTTGATAAAACCCCAAGGAACTTGTCAAATGAATCAATAGCGTAGAGAAAGGCTCGAGCGTATATGAAAGGTAAATTGTGCTCGAATTCCCGTGGTTGAAATCCATTCGACCATTTTTCTCTTTTGAACCGGACTTCGGTTTTAAAATTGATCTCATCCCACTGCTCGTGCCCCGGAAACCCACCGTACTCTTGCTCTATTTCCCGCCTAATCTCACTCCTTCGTTGGGCATCTCGTTCCCAGTTTTCAGGGTCTGAATCGCCACTAGTTCACTAGACACTCAGTAGCCTCGTTTTTAAATCGTTTTTCATACTCTACTGGTGAAAGCTGATCGTTAAAACCATGTCGGCGTTTCATGTGTTATCTCGTTCGTAATTGTGGTTAATTTATAACCACAATTATCGAACAAAAAAGTACAAAATTAGAATCAAAATAGCGTATTGAAAAGTAACGTTCTGTAACCAAACGTGTCTTTAAGTTAGGTCACAAGTTTGATAATAACCATGCCTGCTAGCAAGCCAGTTATAAATGTTAGGCTTAGCAACCATAATGGGACGCGTTGCGGTGTAGCGCTCGGTTTCTGAACTGAATTTGATTCCACTTCAAACTGCGAGCGGTCAACTTCAAAGGCACTTGCTAGCGCTTTGCTGGTTTCAAGTGAGGCAATACCGTGCAACTCAACACGTTGAATGGTGCGCAAGCTTAAACCACAAATATCAGCCAACTGCTGTTGAGTCCACCCGCGTTGGGTACGCGTTTCGCGAATAAATAATGCATTTATTTGCATGGCAACTTACCCCTTCAGCCCACTGGCTAAAGCGCCACCTACAAAATAGCCCACAACACCGCCAATTAAACCAAGTGCGAAAATAATCAGCAAGGTTTTCCACCACACCTGACTAGTGGCATTGGTTTTGAGAATACGTTTTAAATTCCAAATGTCAGCGTCAACCACTTCACCGTTTACAATCAAGGTGATAGCCACCGGCCCAGTTAACATACTGGCTACTTTCAGGCGCACTATCACATCTTTGCCGTCTAATTGGAATTGATGCTCAGATTGAAAGCGCCAGGTTAGTTTTTCCGATACCAGTTCATCATCAACGTAAACGCGCTCTTTACCCGTTAAGTACGAAGCCTCAACGCGAATAACATGCTCACCCACATCAAAAAAACTGATACTGTGGTTGGGTTTGGTTACATCTGTGGTCGTCATAGTTATTTCCTTTACGGTTATCAAGTTTCGACAACCGCATTACAGCATGATTTGCTGCAACCGCTAACGACAGTTCAGCGTCAGTTGCATAACTGTCGTATGACACTGGTGCGACAGTGCAGGTTTAATCGCGAAATAAAATGAGATTATAAAGTGGCTGGCAGTTCGCCATGCCAACACTCAAGCGGCAGCGCTATTTGTTGGTCACCGTCACTAATATACAACTGACTGTCGCTAATCATTACGCCCCAGTGGGTTGAGCGTGTCAACTTGGCTGCAACCAAGGTCAGTTCATCTTGTGGTAACGCCAATACACAAACGTTGGTCAAATGCGCAAATTGCGGCACGACTTTTTCACGCCACAATCGCGCATTTCCATAAACCACCACCGACATATGCGGCGCACGGCGACTTGCTTTAATTACGCGCTCTGCATCCGGTTGACCCACATCAATCCAGTGTTGAATTTCGCCGGTAAGATCCAGCTCCCACAACGCCGCTTCATCGGTATCAGAAAGACCGCGACCAAACGCTAAGTGCGGGTGATAAAAAATCGCATAGGCCAGAACCCGAGCAGCAAGCCGAATTTCTGTCTCAGACGGGTGACGGGCAACGATGAATTTCACGCTTTCATAAACGCCACGATCGGTATCGGAAATGTCGAGCGTAATTTTATATGGGGTTGCTTGCAGTGTCATTTGAGGTTCCAACAGGTTGGATTAGTGGTGGCCCCTCCCAGACTTGAACTGGGGACCAACCGATTATGAGTCGGGTGCTCTAACCACTGAGCTAAGGGGCCATGAATTGCGTTAGTGCTGAGGTGTTTTGGAAAGATAAAGCGGGCGCAAGTATAAGAAATTTAAGCGCGCTTGTCATGCCCTTGTCGATAGATTTTTTTTGGTGGCAGGGATAAAAAAAAGCCCCAACCGAAGTTGGGGCTTTTCGTTCAATTATTCATCAAGAAATGATTTTAATTGTTCTGAACGGCTTGGATGACGCAGCTTACGCAGCGCTTTGGCCTCGATTTGACGAATCCGCTCACGGGTAACGTCAAACTGCTTCCCGACTTCCTCAAGGGTGTGGTCGGTGTTCATGTCGATACCAAATCGCATCCGCAACACTTTCGCTTCACGCTGGGTTAATCCACCCAACACTTCTCGAACGGCGTTACGTAGGCTTTCTGAGGTCGCTGAGTCCACCGGTAAATCCAAGGTGGTGTCCTCAATGAAATCCCCAAGATGCGAATCTTCATCATCACCAATGGGCGTTTCCATTGAGATGGGCTCCTTCGCAATCTTCAGCACTTTACGAACTTTGTCTTCTGGCATCATCATGCGCTCGGCCAACTCTTCTGGAGTTGGTTCACGCCCCATTTCTTGCAACATCTGACGAGAAATACGATTCAACTTATTGATCGTCTCAATCATATGCACTGGAATACGGATGGTGCGCGCTTGGTCCGCGATAGAACGCGTAATTGCTTGGCGAATCCACCAGGTCGCATAGGTTGAGAACTTATAACCTCGGCGATATTCAAACTTATCCACTGCTTTCATCAAACCAATGTTACCTTCTTGGATAAGATCCAAGAATTGTAAGCCGCGGTTGGTGTATTTTTTCGCAATCGAAATAACTAAACGCAAGTTTGCTTCAACCATTTCTTTCTTCGCACGGCGAGCTTTCGCTTCACCGATCGACATCCGACGGTTGATATCTTTGACTTTCGCAATGGTCAGCCCAGTTTCAACTTCAACTTCAGCCAACTTGCTAATACAACGCTCAAGCTCAACTTGAAGCTCTTCTAGTGCGGCTGAATACGGTGCCCCTTCAGCAATGGCATCATGCAGCCATTGAGCGCTCGTTTCATTGCCAGCAAAAGCTTTCATGAAGTTACGCTTTGGCATACCAGCTTGTTCAACACTCATTTTTAAGATCAAACGCTCTTGCACACGTACTCGGTGCATCATATCGCGCATATCTTTCACTAAGCGGTCGAACTGCTTTGGAACAAGGCGGAACTGTCTGAATAAATCACTCAGTGCTTCAATTTCAACCCGCGCTTCAGCATGGTCACGACCATGTTTGCTAATGGCAGCACGTGTTTTTTCGTATTGCTCACGTAATTCAGTGAACTTCTGACGCGCAAACTCAGGATCAATTCCTCCTTCGCTGGCATCGTCATCACTTTCTTCTTCGTCTTCATCAACGTCATCGTCATCATCCAGTTGCTCTTCGCTCAACTCAGAACCGATGTTCGTTGCTGCAACTGGGGCTTCATCCACTTCATTGGGATCAATGAAGCCAGCAATAATATCCGTTAGACGCATTTCTTCGGCTTCGCACGAATCCCACTGCTCTAGCAAGAAGTTAATTGCTTCTGGGTACTCGGCGACCGAACATTGAACTTGGTTGATCCCATCTTCAATGCGCTTCGCAATATCAATCTCGCCTTCACGAGTTAGGAGTTCCACTGTTCCCATTTCACGCATGTACATACGGACAGGGTCTGTGGTACGCCCCAATTCACCATCAACGGTCGCTAATGCTTGCGCTGCGGCTTCAGCAGCGTCCTCATCGGCTGCGTCTTCGCTCATCATCAATTCATCGGCATCCGGTGCATTTTCAAACACCTGAATCCCCATGTCATTGATCATTCCGATGATGTCTTCAATTTGATCCGAATCAACGATCTCAGATGGAAGGTGATCATTCACTTCGGCAAAAGTGAGATAACCTTGCTCCTTACCTTTGGCAATAAGAAGCCTGAGCTGTGATTGACGACTCTGCTGCATACAGATCTACCACCTGTTAATAAAAGAAAAGTAACCGGCCTTAAACTTATGGCAACTCATAATAAGCCCGGATTGACGTGCTTATTATATGAGGGCGCGAGGTATAAAATTCAAGACCGGAAATTATAGCAGATTCTGTCAATTTCAGCCAGAATTTAATCAATTCTTCTGTGGAAGATGCTGTAGCGCCAGCTCGCCTGTCCCTTTTAAGACACCGTTAATGAAGACGAGGGGCGTACACTCATCACGAGTCGTCATGCCATCGGCGTGCACACGTTGTGTTCGATAATACAGCACGTTGTAATGAGCATCGTCGGTGGTCCACAAATCACTGAATTCAGGGGTACCTAGCTGCTGCTGCACTGTCAGTATGCTCGTTCCTGGTGAAAGAGCGGCAATGGTCTTGCGATTGCTCTTTTCCTTTTTTACAAAACTCGAATCGGACGAAGTAGACGCATGATCTCCGATAGCGACAACACAACCTTGCAACCCCAATGTGACAGCGGTGAAAATGCCTAAGGCAGCAAGTTTCGGATAGTTCATTGGATACTCCTTTTTTTATTTTCTAGTCAACGAATAAAAGAATTTTGGCGGGAATCGCACACTGAATACCATGCAACAATAGTGCCAATACAACATTTTCCTTAATAAGCAATGACTTAATCAGGGTCCATCGAACCTCAAGTGGTTATTTTGACGAATTCTTGGGACAAATCCGCAATTGATTAGCGCGCTGCGCTATCTTTCAAATATTGAATTAAGGCAAGATACTCTTGGCGCTCAGCACGGCTGAGAGGGGCTTGCTGTTCCTTTTCTAACAGCTCATTGGCGCGCTGTTCAACGAACAGATCAATGAAGTAACCGAACACATCAAAAAACTCTTGAGCAACCCGATCGGGGCTTAAATGATGCTCCCAGCTGGCAAGGTGACGCAAGGCCTTTTCTGCACGATCGCCTCGCCATAGCTCAAGTAATTGCGCCGTTGAATGATAGCCTTGGTGGGTTTGTTCGTGCAATTTCAGCAGGAGTTTAATGCCAGGCTGCTTTAACCCGGTCAATTCGGGGTGCAAAGGCACTTCCTTGCCGATTTCAGGGTGCTGGATCAGGAGCGCGATCGCGCGCCGCATGGGCGTCATTTTTAGCTGGGGCTGGTGTAGTTTAGTGGTTGCCACACCTTGAATTAAGGTGCTTAGCTGAGACACTTCACGCCGCAGCAAACGCGCCAAACGTTCCATCAGCGTTTGACGATAGAAATCACTGGCCACCCGCTCTAGCAGCGGCTTTGCTTGTTTCAGTAACAATGACTTACCGGCATCAGATTGAATATCAATCGTGTCCGTTAAATGACTAAAGAAATAGTCGGTAAAGCTTTGTGCTTGCGCCAGCCGTTGTAAAAAGCCATCGGCGCCTTCTTTCCGGACCAAACTGTCCGGATCTTCCCCTTCGGGTAAGAACAAAAACTTTAATTCAATGCCATCGTGCAACAGCGGCAACGCGTTCTCTAAGGCACGCCACGCGGCATCACGCCCCGCTCGGTCACCGTCATAGCAGCACGTGACCTGGCGGGTAGCTCGGAATAGCAGTTGCAGTTGTTCCGTGGTGGTGGCGGTGCCAAGCGAGGCCACCGCAAAATTAATTCCTGCCTGCGCTAGCGCCACAACATCCATATAGCCTTCCACAATCACCACTTGCGGCAATTCGCGGTAGGCTTGGCGGGCTTCATACAGGCCATATAATTCTCGGCCTTTGTGGAAAATACGGGTTTCCGGCGAGTTTAAATACTTCGGCCCGTCGCCTTGTAAAATTCGGCCACCAAAGCCCACCACACGCCCTCTTCGATCCCGTATAGGGAACATCAAACGATCGCGAAAGAAGTCATAGTGACGACCTTGATCATTCCGATTGATCAACTTGAGATCAATGAGCTGTTGGCGGCTTCGCTGATCCGTTCCTAACGCCTTTAACAAGCCATCCCAACCATCCGGGGCGTAGCCAATTTGGAACTGTTTGACGGTTTCACCACTAATGCCACGCCCTTTTAAATAGTCGATCACCTGGGACGAATTTTGATGATGGCGTAGCTGGTGCGTAAAAAACTTGGCTGCCCGCTCCATTTGCTCATAATCACTGGCTTCTTGGGCCCGCTTACGAGCATCCGCGGCAGGGTTGGAGGAGGTTTCCCGCGGCACTTCTAAACCCAGCATATGCGCCAGTTCTTCCACCGCTTCGGGGAACTCTAAACCATCAAACTTCATTAAAAAATCAAGGGCGTTGCCATGCTCACCACACCCAAAACAGTGATAAAACTGCTTATCAGGCGCGACCGTGAAGCTCGGTGTTTTTTCATGATGGAAGGGGCAACAGGCTTGATAGTTTTTTCCTGCTTTCTTAAGCGGAACACGACTATCCACAACTTCAACCACGTCGGCACGTTCAATAAGATCCTGAATAAAGCTTTTAGGGATAAGACCTGCCATGACCTGCCTGTGTGTTAAAGGTAAGAGAGGAAACCAGAGTAGAATTGTACTCGGTGTAGCATTTGGTGCAAGCCACACATGAAAAAGCCGAAGTGAATTTGACTCACTTCGGCTTCTTCGAGGTCTGTGTTGTAGTGACACCGCACTCGGCTGTGCCGCTACGGTACCAGTTTCTTAATACAGACGAGTGCGACGCGCATTTTCACGCGACATTTTCTTCGCATGACGCTTAACAGCAGCTGCTTTCTTACGCTTACGCTCTGCAGTTGGCTTTTCATAGAACTCGCGACGACGTACTTCTGATAAGACACCTGCTTTTTCGCAAGAGCGCTTGAAGCGACGCAGCGCAACGTCAAACGGCTCGTTTTCTTTCACTTTAACAACTGGCATTAAAATCTCACCTCAATGAAAATTCTGTTGTTGGTATCAACTTGGGCTATTCTTTCTGTATAAAAAATAGCCACCTCGATTAATTTTGGTGCTGAATTGTAGCGAGTTCGGATTCTGATGTAAAGCCTAAGATCAATTTTAATCCGGTGAAATGATCACATCTTGGTATAAAACTGCTAAGACAGTCGAAATCTCTATAATTCATGAAATATTTGCACAATATCATACTAAAAATCATGCAGTTTAATGAATAACTTAGTAAACTATAGGCCCTGTCATTGGCTTGTTGGAGCGCGTCATGTTGGATACCTTTTTATTTCAATTCACGTCTTTATTCACCATGATCAACCCGATTGCGGCAATTCCAATTTATATTGCTCTCACTGAGGCCATGACCCCTAAAGCAGCACGTTGGGTTGCAATGCGTGCGGCAATTACGGCCTTTATTGCGTTGTCCGTATTCGCCTTGGTGGGCGAATTCTTATTTAGCTTCTTCAACATCTCCGTGAACGGCCTGCGCGTTGCAGGGGGTGTCTTATTTTTTATCATGGGCTTTGAAATGCTGCGTGGCCGCACGGTGCCACGTCGTATGGACGGAGAAACCGAAAGTGATTTCGGTTCTGACGTGGCCGTCACCCCCATCGGTATTCCAATGGTGGCGGGGCCTGGTGCCATTACCATGGTGATTCTATTTATCCAGGGCAGTGAATCAACCACCAATACCATTAGCCTATTTGCGGCCATTTTCTCGGTGTGCGTTTTGGTCGCCATTTTCTTAGCATCTGGACGCCAGTTGTTGAACAAGCTTGGCCGCAGTGGCAGTAAAATTCTGATGCGCTTGATGGGCCTCATTGTGATGCTCATCGCGGTCGAATTTTTCTTTGCCGGCATTAAGCCTTACATCGTCGACATTGCCCGCGCTATTTAAGCGCGGGTACTTCTAAGCCTCGTTTGGCGTAGAACTCCTGAACAAAGTCATCAAACCGGTCGGCTTCTAGCGCATCCCGCATATCCCGCATCACTTTTTGATAAAAATGCAGGTTATGAATGGTGTTTAAACGCCCACCAAGCATTTCGTTTGAGCGATCCAAATGATGCAGATAGGCTCGCGAATAATTTTGGCAGGTGTAGCAATCACACTCAGGATCAAGCGGACCGGTATCGGTGCGATGCACGGCATTGCGAATTTTCACCACGCCCGTGCTAATAAAGAGATGGCCATTACGTGCATTGCGGGTAGGCATCACGCAATCGAACATATCCACCCCTCGGCGCACTGCCTCGACCAAGTCTTCAGGCTTGCCCACCCCCATCAAATAGCGCGGTTTATCACTGGGCATTTGCGGTGCAATGTGGTCCAAAATGCGCATCATATCATGCTTAGGCTCACCAACCGACAAGCCACCAATCGCATAACCGTCAAACCCAATATTGGTCAAACCTTCCAATGAGATGGTACGTAATTCTTCGTACATGCCACCTTGGATAATACCGAACAGCGCGGATGGATTATCACCATGAGCTTTTTTAGAGCGTTCCGCCCAACGTAAGGATAACTCCATGGAGCTCCGCGCTTCTTCAGGAGTGGCCGGATAAGGGGTACATTCATCAAAAATCATGACAATGTCAGAGCCCAAATCCCGTTGGACTTCCATGGATTTTTCTGGCGTTAGCAGAATTTTTTCACCGTTAATTGGTGAGCGGAAGGTGACTCCTTCTTCGGTGATTTTACGCAGTTCGCCTAAGCTAAACACTTGAAAACCGCCGGAATCTGTCAAAATAGGCTTGTCCCAGTTCATAAAGTCATGCAAATCACCATGCTGTTTAATCACAGCGGTGCCAGGACGCAACATTAAGTGGAAGGTATTGCCTAAGCAGATTTGGGCCCCAGTTGCAGCGACTTCTTCAGGCGACATGCCTTTTACTGTGCCTGCTGTTCCAACTGGCATAAACGCCGGAGTATCGACAGTCCCACGGGCGAACGTGATCCGCCCTCGACGTGCTTTACCCGAGGTCTTCAATAATTCAAATTTCATGGTCTCACCAACAAGATAAAAACGGAAAAACAGTCCGAATGCAGCAGTATAACCTAGCTGCCCGCACGGGTCACAAACATTGCATCGCCGTAACTAAAAAAGCGATAACCGGCTTGCACTGCTTGATTGTAAGCGTTCAGTACATGCTCACGACCAGCAAACGCGGACACCAACATAATGAGCGTTGACTCGGGCAAGTGGAAGTTGGTCACCATGGCATCCACCACCTGAAACTGGTAGCCCGGATAGATAAAGATATCCGTGTCCCCAAAAAATGGCTGCAACGACTGCTGTTGCGCGAGCGCCGCTTGTGCTGCCGACTCTAACGAACGTACCGAGGTCGTACCCACGGCAATCACGCGCCCCCCACGAGCGCGGGTGGCTGCAATTGCAGCCACAGTTTCGGCAGGCACTTCGACATATTCCGAGTGCATCTGATGCTCTTCAAGCGTAGCAACACGTACAGGCTGAAAGGTTCCGGCCCCCACATGCAATGTGACATACGCAAACTCGACCCCTTGGGCAGCAATTTCCTGCAACAACTGATCATCAAAGTGCAAGCCTGCGGTGGGCGCAGCAACCGCTCCGGGTTTACGATTGTAAACGGTCTGATAACGCTCACGGTCACTGGCTTCATCGGGGCGATCGATATAGGGCGGTAACGGCATATGGCCATAACGCTCTAATAAATTAAGAACCGTGTCGGGCCCGTTAAATTCCAGCTCAAATAAAGTGTCATGGCGTGCGATCATTTCCGCTTCAATGGCCTGTTCTAACAGCAGTTTTGCCCCTGGCTTGGGGGCTCGGTTGCTACGCACATGTGCCAACACGCGGTGCTCACCCAAAATGCGTTCAACCAACACTTCAACCTTGCCGCCGGATAGCTTTTCACCCAATAAGCGCGCTGGAATCACGCGGGTGTCATTAAACACCAATAAGTCACCTGCTTTCAGGTGCACTAAAATCTGTTTAAATTGCTGATGCTCAATCGCACCCGTGGTGCCGTCTAAGTGCAGCAAACGACTGGCGGTACGTTCAGGCTGAGGGTAACGGGCAATCAGTTCATCAGGGAGTTCAAACTGGAAATCAGTGACTTTCATAATTTGTCTTCATCAACGAGAATGCCGCGTACTTTAACGTTTTTAGGGCATAAAAAAAAGCGCGCTATGATACAAGCGCGCTCATTTATCATCCGCTTTGACCACTCGTTAGTAAGAGTAAGTCACCGCTTGCTGCAATAAGGCTCCAGCGTTATCGGCATTACCACAAGCAAGAATGTCTGCGTGATTAAAAATATACACCTTGTCACGGCCACCAAGCTTGCGCTCCCCGCCGCCTTTCACCACAACACTGATGGACTCATCGTTAGGTAAAGCGGTTAAGCTGGCACCGTAAGTACATAACGTCTCGGCCAGAGTTTGCTCAAAATTCGCTACCTGCTGTTGAATTTTTTCAAACGATTCTTGGCGCATTTTTTGATGCTTATCACGCATTTCTTCAGCAGTTGCGTGCAAGAGTTGACGTTCTTCCGCTAATCGCTTACGCGCATCCATCAGACGAGCTTTCGCGAGTTCCAACTCTTTCCGTTGGGCATCGGACAGCACGCCATCGGTTTGTCCTCGCTCCTTTTGCACGTCACGAATGACTGCCCGCTGCTCTTTAATTTCGCTGACAATGTCGCTCACCACACTATTCACTTCTTTGAGCTTTGGCAGCTTTGCTCCATCAGCGCCTTGCTTCATATGCGCCATCGCATGGCGCCAATGCATGCCCATCGCACTGGGCAAATGCACTTCATACACCACACCTTGGCCTGCCAAGTAAGTGTGATTTAAGCGACCATAACCCAGCCAGCTTGGTGCGGCCTCCGACTGCTCAACTTGCTGGCCCAATTTGGTTTCCAAAGCCTCGTTCATGGCTTTGAGCTCTTGCTTCAAGGTTTGATGGCGTTCGGTATCGACGGCGGCTTGCGCCGTTGCTGCGCCTAAGCCCGTCGCCGCCATGGCGATTGCTAATGCTGTGATACGAATCATAAGTGGCCCCTTTTATTCCTGTTCGAGTTGATTAAGTAGTTCAACGTGATAAATCCAATCTTCTGCGTACTGCTGTAATTGACTCGCAAAGTAAATTTGATCGTCTTCTCGAAGCAAACTGATGTATTGCACCAGCTCTTCTAATTCAGCGGCGCGTTCAGCTCGGTTTAACGCCAGCATGGATTCGACATACTTTTCATTCACCATCATCATTTCGGTGCGTAATTCTTGCTTGATAGCACTCACTTCTGCGGCCACTAAGGCATCCAACTGTGCCGCAGATGACTGTCCAAACTGAATGGTCCAGCCCTGGGCAGTGCTCGTTATCTGCATTTGGGCAACCACTAAAAAAATGGCGCAAGCTGATGCCAGCAATGAGGTCATGGGTAACCAAGGCCGCTGCCACCAAGGTTGGTGATGACGCACGCTCGGCTCAAAGGTTGCCGCTCGGTTCCAGTCTGGGACCGGCGCTGGCTTCACTTCAGCAGCGGCCGCGGTCAGCCAGTTTTCAAATTCATGTGGTTTCGTCATCATCCACCTCAATTAACGTCTGTAGTTTCTCAATGGCTGCATAAAATCGTGATTTTGCAGTATTCAATGAAATCTCAAGTTGCTCGGCAATTTCCTTGTGGGATAAATGCTGAAAGAACTTAAGCTCCACCACCACCCGCTGCTCCATTGGCAGCTGCTGCATCGCTTGCAATAAACGTTGCCCTTTTTGTTGGCGCGCCACCACCTGTTCAGGGTGATGCCACACATCCGTGCTATATTGTTCTTCCATGCCTTCATCACTCACTTCATCGCGACGTTTGCGATACTGTTCCACACAACGTCGATGAGCGATGGTCATCAACCAAGTTTTGAACGAGCTTTCTTGGCGCCAACTCGAAAGACTACGAAACACCGACAAATACACATCCTGCATCAAGTCCAATGCATCGTCGCTATTGCCTAGCATGCGCAAGCCATAGTTATAGAGCAGGCCCTCGTAACGCTTCACTAGCTGCAGCCAGGCTTTCTTATTATTTGTGAGGGCTAACTTCACAAGGCGCTCATCAGAAGGTGCCAACACCATTCACCATCCTTCATTATTGTTTTGCTTTATAGTCGAGCTTAGCGGAGGAAAAGTTTTTTGTGGATAAAAAAAAGAGCACCGAAGTGCTCTTTTTAGGGAAGTTATGGTTCTCTATGCACCGAATATGGTGCGGATAATATAGAAGAAAATAATCGACATCACGGCGCCAGCAGGCAAGGTGACAACCCACGACACCACGATATTACGGACCACACCTAAGTTCAGCGCCGCAATCCCGCGAGCCATGCCCACACCTAATACTGCACCGACCAAGGTTTGTGTGGTTGAAATTGGCAAACCGGTTCCTGATGCAATAACGACCGTCGTTGCTGCAGCTAGCTCGGCCGCAAACCCACGGCTTGGAGTCAGGTGAGTGATTCCTTTACCGATCGTTGCAATCACACGGCGACCAAACATGGCCAAGCCGAGAACAATCCCTAAGGCACCGATTGGCAAAACCCACCACGCCAATTTTGAAGTGGCTGAAATTACACCGCCGCTTTGCACCACGCTGGCTACTGCAGCAACTGGACCAATTGCGTTCGCCACATCATTTGAGCCGTGGGCAAACGCCATGGAACACGCAGTCACAATCATCAGAATCGCAAAGACTTTTTCAACGTTCGCATAGTGGGACGTTTTGTCGCCATTTTCATCAAACTTTAATCGAGCAATGAGAATTTTCCCCAAACTCCCGACCACCACACCAATGGCAACAGCCAGTAAATAACCTTCGTTATTGCTGAGATCAATGCCAACGTGCTTTAACCCTTTCTTGATGGTCACCAGCGAAATCATAAAGCCGGTAATTCCCATATAGAATGGGACGTAGCGCTTCGCCATGCGGAGCGGATTTTCGTTATCAAAAATCAGCTTTTGGGCACTGAGGAACACAAAGTAAGCAATCACACCTGCAATTAACGGGGTAATAACCCAGCTACCGACAATACCGCCCACCGCACTCCATTTAACCGACTCTACACCGACACCAACGGCTGAGAAGCCAACAATGGCACCGATAATCGAGTGAGTGGTTGAAACAGGCCAGCCAGCCCAAGAAGCGATCAATAGCCAAGTACCAGCGGCTAATAATGAGCCGATCATCCCGAATACAAGCAATTCAGGAGCATGCGTATAGTAGGATGAATCAATAATGCCATTGCGGATGGTTGAGGTAACTTCACCGCCCGCTAGGTAAGCGCCAGCAAACTCAAAAATCATCGCCACAATAATGGCTTGCTTAATGGTTAACGCTTTTGAACCAACTGACGTTCCCATAGCATTCGCAACATCATTGGCGCCAATACCCCATGCCATGAATAGACCGAATGCCGCAGCTAACACGATCAGGGTCATGTGATAAGTGCTTAAAATATCCATTATTACAACTCCGACTTAGACTCGTGCAAGCATGAGCTCAAAACGTGCACCCACGCGCTCGGCTAGGTCAGCCAAATCACCAACCCAATCTAAAATTCTGTATAAAAACATCGTATCCAACGGATTCAATTCTTTTTCAAGATCACGTAATTGTTTCCGCAGACTAATTTGTAGTTCATCGGTATCGCGTTCAATCACGTCGAGTTCTGAAATTAACTTGTCGACAATGGTCCGTTCGCGACCACGGAAGCCCACCTCAAGAAGGTCATCGAACTCACCGATGGTTTCTTTGGCTTTGTCTGTGGCATCGAGGCAGCGTGAAAGGTAGGTATCAAATCCATCCACCATGGAGGCAGGGATTTGTAATTGGCGCCCGGTAATTAAACCCGAAATATCCTTGGCTTTATTGGCGATTCGGTCTTGCTGAGAGACGAGCTCAAGTAAATCCGTCCGTTCTACTGGCATAAATAACCCACCAGGTAGATTGAGTCGAATCTCGCGTTTTAAGTCATCAGCGAGTCGCTCTTTATGGACAATTTCTTGGCGATGCTCTTCAGCGGCACTCCAGTTGCCTTCATAGACAGCCTGGAAAAACGGTTTTAGCGTCATCGCACAATCATGAACTTGATCGATGTGTTCGATCATCGGCTTAATTGGTGATTTTGCAAATACACCAAGAAAGGAATTAGCAGACATAAGATCTCGCCTTCTGTTGCTGCAAAAACATATTGTAACAATACAAACTTAAGGTGCGCGAATACTAGCGGAGATTTGCGATCGACGCAAAGTATTATTTAATGATTGCACCCCAACTTCAGGCAATTTATTGTGAGTGCCTCTCACTTTTTTTGAGGAATATCTCGCATGTTTGAATGGATATTTATCCCCGAAGCTTGGCTTGCGTTAGCAACCTTAACGCTACTCGAAATTGTTCTTGGCATCGACAACATTATCTTTATATCCATACTAGTCGGTCGCTTACCTGAATCGCAACGGCAAAAAGCACGGCAAATTGGCCTCCTGCTCGCCATGGGCATGCGTATCGCCTTATTGCTATCCATTGTCTGGGTGATGGGGCTCACCAAACCGCTATTCGAAGTATTTGGTTTCTCTTTTTCGGGACGGGACTTAATTCTCTTCGGCGGAGGGCTCTTCCTGCTCGCGAAAAGTACCATTGAAATTCACCATTCGTTAGAAGGGACCGATGAGTCGTCTCCGCAATTGGGGAAAGCAGCCACCTTTAGTGCCATCATTGTACAAATTGCACTCATCGATATTATCTTCTCATTGGATTCGGTGATCACTGCGGTAGGCTTGGTGGACTATGTGGGGGTGATGATTATTGCCGTTATTGCAGCAGTTTTGGTCATGCTGTTTGCTGCCAAAGCGATCGGTGACTTTGTCGATAATCATCCAACTATCAAAATGTTAGCTTTGAGCTTCTTGATCTTGATTGGCTTCACCTTAGTGGGTGAGGGATTAGGGTTCCACGTACCGAAAGGCTATGTTTATTTTGCGATGGCATTTAGCTTAGTGGTTGAGCTACTCAATCTCCGTGTCCGGAAACACCGTAACCCTGTGACCTTAAAGAAAAGACATCGCGATGAGCCGTAAGGCTCATCGCAATCAATCACTTAGAACGAATAGACGAGAGTGACAGCTGTTTCGGTATCCAGCTTCTCTTTCGTCACGTCTTCTAAATAAGAGTTATGAGTTCCAGATACTGTGAATTTCAATGCCAAGGAACTATTAATGTTCGCAGAAATCGATGCTTCCGCACGGGTCTTGGTGTTCTCTTCACCCACTTCTGTGGACGCGAGGGCATTAAATTTCGAGTTTTCCGAAATATCCCACACCAAGTTACCAGCCAAACGAAGAATGAAGCTGGTTTCTTGTTCTTGCGACACCCCACCTACAATCGGGCGGTTCAGTGAGTAACCTGGACCCACTTCGTAGTCTGTGTAGATTTTTTCACTATAACGGTAGCGTGCACCATAACCAACCGCAAACGTGCCTTGGTATTCATAGGCTGTAAATTTATCTTCTTCATACGAACCAAAGATAAATAACGAAGAGCGGCTATCAGGCGAGAACTTATAGTTACTTTGGCCAGAAAGAAAAATCTTGTCACCGGTAAGGATGGTGCCACCGTTCACTTGGTCTTTCTGTTCCGAACGATAGTAATCCACTACGCCTTTGTGGCGCCAGTTTTCGAAGTCTCGAGCAAGGTTCAGCTTGGCTTTAAAGGTTTCTGTTTCAGTGTTACCCGATGTGAATAACAAACCCAGTTCGGCGCTTGCATCCCAATCAGACTTGGATTCGGTATCTAAGTCACTGGCATCGTCATACATAAAGATGCTCGCTGATGCCGGCAAGCTAGCAACTCCCAAAATGGTGACGAGTGTTAATGGTAATAATGAGATGCGCACATACCCCCCTAATCTTCGAACTTTATGCATGTTATGAAATGGTCTTAGCCCATTTATAATTATACAGACTAAGACCATTTACGCGACCCCAATTTAGTTCACTTTAGCGTCTAATTCGCCCCGTTCGTAGCGCTTAAACATTTCTTCCAGTGAAATTGGCTTGATTTTGCTTGCTTGTCCTGCGCAACCGAATGCTTCGTAACGCGCCTTACAAATTTCGTACATCGCGTCGGTTGAGGCCTGCAAATATTTGCGAGGGTCAAAGTTACTTGGGTTATGGGCAAGGTGGCGGCGAATTGCGCCCGTCGATGCCAGACGTAAGTCTGTATCGATGTTCACCTTACGAACTCCGTACTTGATGCCTTCCACGATTTGCTCCACTGGCACACCGTAGGTTTCTGGAATCTCACCACCGAATTCGTTAATGACTTTCAGCCATTCTTGTGGAACCGATGAGGAACCATGCATCACTAAGTGAGTATTTGGAATACGCTTATGGATTTCTTTAATGCGATCGATCGCTAAGATATCGCCCGTTGGTGGCCGTGAGAACTTGTAAGCACCGTGGGATGTTCCACAAGCAATTGCCAACGCGTCGACGTTGGTCGCGCGCACAAATGATGCCGCTTCTTCTGGGTCTGTCAGTAATTGATCATGGGTTAACTTACCTTCAGCACCCACGCCATCTTCTTCACCCGCTTCTCCGGTCTCCAACGAACCCAACACACCCAACTCGCCTTCAACAGACACACCACAAGCATGAGCCATAGCGACAACTTGCTGCGTGACCTGAACGTTGTAATTGTAATCAGCTGGGGTTTTTCCGTCAGCATGTAACGAGCCGTCCATCATGACCGAGCTAAAGCCCAATTGAATGGAACGCTGACAAACGGCCGGTGACGTACCGTGGTCTTGATGCATGACCACTGGAATATGTGGCCATTCTTCAATCGCTGCCAGAATCAGGTGGCGTAAGAAGGGCGCCCCAGCGTAACTACGCGCACCAGCCGAAGCCTGCACGATAACGGGACTATCCGTTTCATCTGCTGCCTGCATAATGGCGCGCATTTGCTCTAAGTTGTTGACGTTAAATGCGGGCACGCCGTAATTGTATTCAGCTGCATGATCCAGCAACTGCCGTAATGAAATTAATGCCATGTTGTTTTACTCCTAAATGTCCTATTAAGGTTGGCGTTTAGCCATTTAATGCGCGTTCTTCCAAAATCGCGACAGCAGGCAGTTTTTTTCCTTCTAAGAATTCTAAAAAGGCGCCACCACCGGTTGAAATATAGCTGATTTTATCAGCGATTCCGTACTTATCAATTGCCGCTAATGTATCGCCACCCCCTGCAATTGAAAATGCTGAGCTATTTGCAATGGCAGTCGCAATGGCTTGGGTTCCCGCACCAAACTGATCAAATTCAAACACACCCACCGGGCCATTCCAAACAATAGTGCCCGCTTTTGCTAATAATTTAGCTAAATTATCTGCGGTGACTGGACCAATATCAAACACCATATCATCCGCGGCGATTGCTGCGACTGATTTGGTCTCTGCTTGAGCGTCGGCACTAAACTCTTTACCAGTGACAACGTCTGTCGGAACTGGAATCGAGCCACCTTTTGCTTCTGCTGCGGCAACGAGACGCTTGGCTTCATCCATTAAATCTGGTTCATAAAGCGACTGCCCCACTTCGTGGCCAGCGGCAGCAATGAAGGTGTTGGCAATGCCACCTCCCACGATGAGTTGGTCCACCACTTGCGACAGTGACTCCAACACTGTGAGCTTAGTCGATACTTTCGACCCCCCCACAATTGCTACTAATGGACGCGCTGGATTTTCTAAGGCCTTCCCTAACGCTTCCAATTCAGCCGCCAACAGCGGTCCTGCACATGCGACATCAGCATACTTAGCAACACCATGCGTCGAAGCCTGCGCGCGATGCGCAGTCCCGAACGCATCCATCACAAACACGTCGCACAATGCTGCTAGTTGCTGTGACAGCTTATCATCATTTTTCTTTTCACCGACGTTAAAGCGGACGTTTTCAAATACCACGACTTCATTGGTGTTCACGTCCACGCCGTCTAAATAATCCGTGACCAAACGCACCGGCACTGACAATGCTTCGTTCAGGTAATCAACCACTGGTTGCAATGAAAACTCAGCATCGTAGACCCCTTCTTCCGGACGACCTAAATGTGACATCACCATCACCTTCGCCCCAGCTTCAAGCGCTGCTTCAATGGTTGGGATCGCCGCACGAATGCGCGCATCTGACGTAACTTTTCCATCACGAATTGGAACGTTTAAATCCTCACGAATCAGAACTCGCAATCCATCGAGATCTAACTCTGACATCGTAATTACAGCTGACATATAATCGCCTCATCCATTTAAATATGACCTGCCCGCGTCAGCATGACTTGCGCGGTATCCAACATTCGATTTGCAAATCCCCATTCGTTATCACACCAACACAACACTTTCACGAGGCGCTTGTCAGCCACCCGAGTTTGTGTTCCATCGACAATGCTTGAACGCGGATCATGGTTAAAATCAATTGAGACCAAAGGCTCATCAACAAAGCCCAATATCGGTGCTAATTGCCCTCGAGCTGCGGCAGCCAAGGTCGCATTAATTTGCTCAACAGTCACTGGGGTATTCACCGTCACGCTCAAGTCCATTGCCGTTACGTTCGTGGTCGGCACCCGCACTTGGATCGCTTCAAAACGCCCCGCAAACTTTGGCAAAATGCGCTCAATTCCGCGCGCCAAACGGGTATCCACTGGGATAATTGAGCGCCCAGCGGCGCGTGCTAAACGCGGATCTGTATGATAAGCATCAATCACTTGCTGATCATGCATGGCGGCATGAATGGTCGTAATCGCACCACTGTCGATGCCAAACGCGTCATCCAACACTTTAATGACCGGCACAATACAGTTGGTGGTACAGGAGCCATTGGAGACCCAACGGTGCTCCGCGCGCAACTCCTCCGTATTCACCCCGAAAATCGCCGTAAAATCTAAATCTGCTCGGCCCGGTTGTGAGAATAGCACACGCGGTAAACCTTGCTCGGCATACGCTTGACCATCTTCTGGGGTGCCATAAACGCCAGTACAATCCAACACCAAGTCAATGTTTTTCCCTTGCCAAGGTAAGTTCGGTAATTGCTGCTCTGCTGAGACGGCAATCACATCCCCAGCCACCTCAAGGTGGTGTGCATCTCTAACGACCACCGAGCTCTGGAAACGGCCATGGCTCGTATCATATTTAAGCAAATGTGCCATCGCATCAACCGGTGCTAACTCGTTGATGGCTACCACTTGGATGCGGTCTCGATAACCCCGTTCGTACAAGGCTCGGAGCACGCTACGGCCGATGCGACCAAAACCGTTGAGTGCAATTCTTGCTGGTGCGTCACTCATTCGGCTAATAGCTCCTTGGCAGTCGCAATCACCTGCTCTACGGTAAAGCCAAAGTGCTCAAACAACTGCTCTGCCGGTGCGGATTCACCGAAGGTCCTCATGCCAATAATGCGGCCGTTTAAGCCAACATACTTGTACCAATAATCGGCAATGCTCGCTTCAATTGCGATACGTTTTGTTACCTGTGCTGGTAACACCTGCTCGCGATAAGCTGGCTCTTGTTGTTCAAACACGTCCGTCGATGGCATGGACACCACACGAACGGCAACGCCATCCCCTGCAATGCGCTTCGCTGCAGTCATTGCCAAGGCTACTTCAGAGCCTGTTGCAATCAAGATGACGTCAGGTTGTTCCGTACTGTCGAATAAAATATAGCCGCCCCGTTCAATGGCTTTCACTTGTTCCGGAGTACGTTCCTGTTGAGCGAGGTTCTGCCGACTAAATATCAATGCCGTTGGGCCGTCTTTATGCATTAACGCATATTTCCACGCCACCGCAGATTCAACTTGGTCACAGGGGCGCCAAGTGCTCAACTGTGGAGTCATGCGTAAGCTCGCCAACTGTTCAATCGGCTGGTGGGTTGGGCCATCTTCGCCAAGCCCAATGGAATCATGGGTGTAGACAAAAATGCTCTGTTGTTTCATCAGCGCAGCCATGCGAACCGCATTGCGTGCGTATTCCATGAACATTAAGAAGGTCGCGCCATAGGGCGTAAATCCGCCATGCAGTGCAATACCATTCATGATGGCTGACATTCCGAATTCTCGGACCCCGTAATAAATATAATTGCCACTAGCATCTGTGGCAGAAATTCCTTGCGAGCCTGACCACAAGGTTAAGTTTGAGCCAGCTAAGTCCGCCGACCCACCCAGCAATTCAGGGAGTAACGGACCATAAGCATTCAAGGCATTCTGTGATGCTTTACGGCTTGCAATAGCGGCTGGTTCTGCTTGTAATTGCGCGATATAAGCGTCGGCCTGCTGGGCGAAATCTGCCGGTAATTCTCCGGCCATGCGGCGCGTGAATTCAGCAGCTAATTCTGGGTAAGCTTGGGCGTAGGCGGCAAAACGTTGTTGCCAATCAGCTTCTGCAGCAGCACCTTGCTCCACCGCTGACCAAGCAGCATACACATCGTCTGGAATTTCGAAAGGCGGATAATGCCAACCTAGCTGTTCACGGGCCGCCGCAATTTCATCAATGCCTAACGGGGCGCCGTGACAACTTTCTGAACCTTGCTTATTCGGTGAGCCAAATCCAATGATGGTTTTACAAACAATCAAGGTTGGCCGATCGGTGACGGCTTGCGCGGCTTCAATGGCAGCTTTCACTGCAGCGGCATCATGCCCGTCCACTTGATCAATCACATGCCAGCGGTAAGCTTCAAAGCGTTGCACGGTGTTATCCGTGAACCAGCCTTCTACATCTCCGTCAATCGAAATGCCATTGTCATCGTAGAATGCGATGAGTTTCCCCAAGCCAAGCGTGCCCGCTAACGAACAGGCTTCATGGGAGATGCCTTCCATCAAACAGCCATCACCCAAAAAGGTATAAGTGTAGTGATCAACAATGTCATGACCAGGACGGTTAAACTGAGCTGCCAAGACTTTTTCTGCGAGCGCCATTCCAACCGCATTGGTAATTCCCTGACCAAGAGGGCCCGTGGTTGTTTCAATGCCGGGCGCGTAACCATATTCTGGATGGCCGGGGGTTTTGGAGTGCAATTGACGGAACTGTCGCAAGTCATCCATGGATAACTCATAGCCCGTTAAATGCAGTAACGAATAAATCAGCATGGAACCATGCCCGTTGGATAAGACGAAACGGTCACGGTCGGGCCATTGCGGGTTATGCGGATTGTGCTTTAAGAAATCACGCCATAGGACTTCAGCAATATCTGCCATGCCCATGGGTGCTCCCGGATGCCCTGAATTTGCCTGCTGAACGGCATCCATGCTAAGCGCACGAATTGCGTTGGCTAGGTGTTTCCGATCTGTTACTGCTGTAGTCATGACAAGCCCCGAAGTTGAACGAATGAAAAATTGCACAAATGGTGCGCGTATTCTCCACATTTCGGGGCGTTGACGCAAACTTAGATACTTGCTAGCAATGCCTCGACTTTGTCGGTTCGCTCCCACGGGAACTCGTCACGACCAAAGTGGCCATACGCCGCCGTTGGTAAATAGATTGGGCGCTCAAGGTCTAACATCTTGATGAGGCCATAAGGACGCAAATCAAAATGCTGACGCACTAAGGCGATTAATTTTTCATCGCTATGGGTGCTGGTGCCAAATGTTTCAATACTGATGGACGTCGGTTCAGCCACCCCAATCGCGTAGGAGATTTGAATTTCGACCCGCTCAGCCAGCCCAGCTGCTACCAAGTTTTTCGCCACATAACGGGCTGCATAAGCAGCGCTGCGATCCACTTTTGATGGGTCTTTTCCTGAGAATGCCCCACCCCCATGGCGCGCCATACCGCCGTAGGTGTCCACAATAATTTTGCGGCCAGTTAAACCACAGTCACCCATGGGGCCACCAATCACAAACTTACCGGTTGGGTTAATAAAAATCCGTTCCTGTTTGGTTGGGAACCAAGCGGCTGGTAATACCGGCTTCAGAATGGTTTCGATCACTGCTTCACGCAATTCCTGTTGCGACACATCTTCATGGTGTTGCGTTGATAACACCACCGTATCAATGCCAACCGGACGGCCATTTTCATAAATAAAGGTCAGCTGTGATTTTGCATCAGGACGCAACCACGGCAAAATCCCTTCCTTGCGAACTTCCGCTTGACGCTGCATCAGTCGATGCGCATAGGTTACTGGCGCTGGCATTAACACTTCGGTTTCGTTTGTCGCATAACCAAACATTAAGCCTTGGTCACCTGCCCCTTGATCTTCCGGCCGTTCGCGATCCACCCCTTGGTTAATATCAGGCGATTGCTTCCCGATGGCATTCAGCACCGCACAAGAGTTTGCATCAAACCCCATGTCAGAGTGGATGTAACCAATATTGCGGACGGTGTTGCGGGTGATTTCTTCAATATCAACCCAAGCATTGGTGTTGATTTCGCCACCCACTAAAACCATGCCCGTTTTGACATAGGTTTCACAGGCAACACGAGCGCGTGGATCTTGCGCCAAAATGGCATCAAGAACAGCGTCAGAAATTTGGTCGGCTATTTTATCGGGATGACCTTCTGAAACCGATTCAGAAGTAAAAAGGTGCTGTGCCATACTTTACAGTCTCATGTAGGAACGTCATGAACGGAATTTCATAAAAAAAGTGAGCATAGTTTAACTGAACCATGCTCACTTTTCTACATTTAGACGTCTAAAAGTCTTTATTTCTGTTTAAGCGTTGTCATATCAATTACAAAGCGATATTTCACGTCACTTTTGAGCATGCGCTCAAACGCTTCATTGATGGCATCCATGGCAATCATTTCAATATCCGCGGTAATGCCATGCTGAGCACAGAAGTCGAGCATTTCTTGGGTTTCCGCAATGCCGCCAATGAGAGAACCCGCCAAACTACGGCGCTTTGCAATCAGCTGATATGCCGAAGGTGATGGGTGTGCTTCTGCCGGAATACCCACCAGCGTCATGGTGCCATTCAAGCGCAATAAATTGAGATAAGCATCGAGATCATGAGGGGCGGCAACCGTATTGAGGATAAAATCCAGAGAGTTCCGCCACGCTTTCATTTGTTCAGCATCGCTCGAAATCACCACATGATCGGCGCCCAAGCGCTTCGCATCCGCTTGTTTGCTGGCCGAGGTCGTAAACAACACCACTTCGGCTCCCATGGCTTTGGCAAGTTTCAAAGCCATGTGCCCCAAGCCGCCTAGCCCAACAACCCCAACCCGATGCCCGTGGGTCACGCCCCAATGGCGAAGTGGCGAATAAGTTGTAATACCCGCACATAAAAGCGGAGCAACACCCGCCAAAGGCAAGCTGGGGTCAACCCGTAACACAAACGCTTGGTCCACCACAATTCGGTTTGAATAGCCCCCATAAGTCACCCCACCTGAGTGTTTATCGGCGCCGTTGTAGGTTCCCACAAAACCGCTATCACAATACTGTTCCTGGCCTGCCTCACAGCTTGGACAGGTACGGCAGGAGTCGACCATGCAACCGACTCCCACGGTGTCTCCCACCTTAAATTGATGAACTTGAGCACCTACCGCAATCACATGACCAACAATTTCATGCCCGGGTACACACGGAAAAACTGTGCCTCCCCATTCATTTCGAGCTTGATGCAAATCAGAGTGACAAACGCCGCAGTAGGCAATTTCGATTTCAACATCGGTGGCGGTAAGTGGCCGTCGTTGAAATTCGAAATATGTTAACGGCTGATCGGCAGCGGGTGCCGCATACCCAATTGCTGTGGTCATTGTTTGCTCCTTACTGATTCGCATATAACAAAGATTCCGCAACGGTTTGCGT
The DNA here is from genome assembly GCF_900104245.1 of Pseudidiomarina indica. Taxonomy (GTDB): domain Bacteria; phylum Pseudomonadota; class Gammaproteobacteria; order Enterobacterales; family Alteromonadaceae; genus Pseudidiomarina; species Pseudidiomarina indica. The sequence continues at coordinate 54,667 of NZ_FMXN01000010.1, read as the reverse complement.
TAACGGGTGGTAGCCTTTTTTCGCTTGCTCATACACCTCACGCGCCCATTTTAAGTTGGCCGGTGTTTTCGCTAATTCGCGATATAACGGGCTCACTAACTTATTGCGGCCAATGCCAATCAGATAGTCATGTAAACGATCTCGTGCAGGCTCATAATTTTTAATAATGGCTAACTTCAACCACGCATGAGCAATTTCATTGTTCTGGCTTTGCGTTAACTGAAACTCTTGGTCTAAACGCGCCATATTTTGTGCCGAGATATCCAACGGCAAGTTATTAATAAAATGCAGCCATTCGTGAGTGGTCCAGGCTTCTGTCGCGAGTTGACCACCTTTGAGCCAACGTTGCATTTGCTGTTCCACTTTCACAAACGCATCAGACGTAGGACGCGGTGCATCTTCAGGTAACCCTGGCTGATGAATCCACTCCTCAACTTTTTCCATGCTCACCGTTTGCGGATGTTTATCCAGCAACTCACGTTTCAAATACTGTTTGAATTGCTCGGTTGAAATGCTCTGGAAGGCAAAGTCCGCAAAGTACTGGCGTAAAAACCCATCAAATGTTTCGCGGCCAAATTTGTCTTCTAGGTACATTAAGAACAGCTGTCCCTTCACATAAGGCACTTGCGAAAAGACATCATCAGGATGACGACGCCCCAACTCAATATTCAGCACCGTGTCTGGTGGAGGTAAGCGTGACATGTCATCCAGCAAGTCTTGATACCCCAAGGCTTGTTCCATTACCGCTCGATCGCGGCCAAACAAGGCTTCCATAATGCGATTTTCAACGTAACTGGTGAACCCTTCGTTAATCCACAAATCACGCCAGCTGGCGTTAGTGACCAAGTTACCAGACCAACTGTGAGCAAGCTCATGAGCAATCAAATTAATGAGACTACGATCCCCTGATACCACGGTTGGCGTAATAAAAGATAAGCGCGGGTTCTCCATCCCACCAAATGGGAAACTAGGCGGCAGCACCAACAAATCATAACGATCCCAGCGATATGGCCCGTACATTGCTTCGGTTGCGGCAATCATGGCAGGGGTATCCGCAAATTCCCATGCCGCGGCTTCTAAAATATAGCTCTCGGCGAACACGGCAACGTTCTCGCTGATTTCCTGTACAGCCAAGTCACCCGCTGCAATAGCGATTAAATAGGCTGGAATCGGCTGCGGCATGCTGAAGTGATATTCACCCGGACGTTCGTCACTCAGACTGTTATCGGCGCTCATCACCGCTAATAATCCAGGCGGAGTACGAACGGTTGCGTGATACGTCATTCGTAAGGCTGGCGTATCTTGAATCGGAATCCAACTGCGCGCATGAATCGGTTGCGATTGGCTAAACATAAACGGATGCTCTTTGCCCGCGGTCTGTTCAGGAGTTAACCACTGCAACCCACTGGCGGTAGGCACCGTTTCATAATGAATCCGCACTTGGCCCGCACTGCGCCCAATATCAATAATTAATTCGCGACCTAAACTAGGGTGAATATCGCCCATGGTGTATTTGGTCGGCTGCCACTGATCGTTCACTAGCAATTCAGCACGATGAATCACCAACTCATTGGTATCTAGATATAATTGCGTACTGTTATCGTGGCGCGCCAGCGAATAGGTTGCCTGCCCACGCAATTTACGGGCATCAAAATCAACCGTAAGTTCTAACTCAAGATGCGGGGTAGACACTTGTTTAATGCGCGCATAACTGTGCGCGTCATCGGCCTGTACCGGCGTGTTCAACATGACTAACGCGATGAGTGCCCCCAGCGCTGACAAAATTCTTGGCAAAGACATACATCATTCTCCTTCGTTGTATGGCGAGAGCCATGATCGTTGGTATAAGCGACAAAATCAAATGATTTCAGGCTGCCAAAAATCACCTCCAATGGTACTATGCGTGCCAGAATGTCGTAAATTGAGGGACAGGGATAATGCGTATACCTCGCATTTATCAAGCCGATTCAGCGCCTTGGGAGCCTGATTTTGAGCTAACACTCGATGCTGAGGCTGCTCATCATTTAGGCCGTGTGCTACGCGTTTCGGTGGGACAACCCATTGAGCTATTTAATGGCGATGGGCAGAATTATGCTGCCGAGATCATCGCGGTGACCAAGCGAGATATCAGCGTTCGGATTCTAAGCGCGACGCCGAATCACTCGGAATCCCCCCTGCGGGTACACCTTGCCCAAGGAATTTCCCGGGGCGAGCGAATGGATTTTGTGTTACAAAAGTCGGTTGAGTTGGGCGTTCATGAAATCACCCCGCTGTTTACCGAACGTTGCACTGTGAAGTTGAGCGGTGACCGCTTGTTGAAAAAACAGCAACAATGGCAAAAAATAGTGATTTCAGCGTGTGAACAAAGTGGACGAAGTGTTGTGCCAGTAGTGCATTTGCCGGTTAGCCTGTCGCAGTGGTTTTCTGACCTGCCAACAGGCCTCCGCTTAACCTTAGACCCCTATGCTCCCACCCCACTGCAGCAGTTAACCGAGCGTCCTGACCAATTAACGCTGCTCATTGGGCCGGAAGGCGGCTTAAGTGACGAAGAAGTTGAGTTGGCGAGTCAGCAGCAATTTTTACCGGTGCGGCTAGGCCCTCGTATTTTACGAACAGAAACCGCAGCCTTAACTGCATTGAGTGTTATTCAATATCAATTTGGCGACCTAGCCTAAGGACTTCAGATGAAGCTTGCGATGATTATGGATCCCATTGAATCCGTAAAGCCACATAAAGATACAAGTTTCCGCCTCTTACTGGAAGCTCAGGCCCGTCAATACGAAATGTATTACCTCACCTTAGATGACCTATCGTTGGTCGGTGGTGAACCGGTGGGCCGGGCACGTACGGTTCAGGTCGTCGATCAGGCGTCAGACTTTTACACCCTGGGGCAACCCGAAACCATGAATCTCGGGGAGTTCGACGTTATTCTGATGCGCAAAGATCCGCCATTTGATAATGAGTTTTTATATGCCACTTACTTGCTCGATTTAGCCGAGCGTCGTGGTGCCCTTGTTGTCAATAAGCCCCAAAGCCTTCGTGACTGTAACGAAAAACTTTACACGGCATGGTTCCCAGAGCTCACCCCGCCAACTATCGTCACGCGCCAAGCAGAACTGATTCGAGCATTTCATCAAGAACATCAAGATATTATTTTAAAACCCTTAGACGGAATGGGCGGTGCCTCCATTTTTCGCGTCGACAGTAGTGGGAATAACCTTGGGGTTATTATCGAAACCCTCACCCAGCATGGCACTCAATACACCATGGTGCAGCGCTATTTACCAGAGATTGTTGATGGCGATAAGCGTATTTTGATCATCGATGGCGAACCCATGCCGTACGCCCTCGCCCGCATTCCTAGCCAAGGTGAAACTCGTGGTAACCTTGCTGCCGGTGGCACGGGCCGACCACAACCATTAAGCGAATCCGACTGGGAGTTAGCACGTCGCGTGGGGCCAGAATTAAAACGCCGCGGCCTGACCATTGTTGGGTTAGATGTGATTGGTAACCATGTTACTGAAATCAATGTGACCAGCCCGACTTGTGTGCGCGAGATTGAGGCCGCATATGAAATAAATATCGCACAGAAGGTATTTGAAGCGATCGAACGTCAACTTGGTTTATGTTAATTCAAAGGATGGATTGAGTAGGAGTAGTCGAGTTAATGGAAACCTTAGCTAGCTTGCAAAATCATTTTTTAATCGCCATGCCGAATATGGATGATCCTTTTTTTGCACGCTCAGTCACCTATATTTGTGAGCACAATGGTGAGGGCGCAATGGGGCTCATCATCAATCAACCCGTTGAGTTGAGTGTCGAGGATTTATTAACCAAGCTTGAAATCGTTGTTCCTACGGAAAACCAGCAGCTTGAGAAACCTGTTTACGCAGGCGGCCCGTTAGCGCGCGACCGTGGTTTTGTCCTACACTCCGCCGAACAACAATGGCGTAGCTCGGTCCAATTAAGTGATGACCTTGTCATTACCACGTCAAAAGATATCTTGGAAGATATGGGGCGTGGCAATACGCCCAGCCATTACCTGCTCACCCTAGGATATTCAGGCTGGGAGGCTGGCCAACTGGAACAAGAGCTGGCCGAAAATAGCTGGCTCGTTATTCCGGCGGACAGCGATATTCTGTTTCATACCCCAAGCCACGAGCGCTGGCAAAAAGCGTTGAAGAAGCTCGGTGTGGATGCTTGGCAAATTGTTTCGGATGTGGGACACGCATGAGTCAAGTGCTGGCCTTCGACTTTGGCACCATGAGTATTGGTGTGGCAATTGGGCATTCCATGACCGGTACAGCAACTCCCTTAGCGGCACTAAAAGCCAAAGATGGGCAACCGGATTGGAACCTGGTGGAGCGGTTGTTAAAAGAATGGCAACCGGATTTTGTGGTCGTTGGCCTCCCATTAAATATGGATGGTACCGAACAACCCCTCACCGAACGGGCGCGTAAATTTGGCCAACGTTTACACGGGCGCTTTGGCGTTCAAATTCACTATCAAGATGAACGCCTAACCACCGTCGCAGCGAAAGAATCCCTGTTCGAACGCGGTGGCTATAAGCAACTCGAAAAAGGTGCTGTTGATAGCGCCGCAGCCCAACTCATCTTAGAAGATTACTTTAACCAGCATTAAAGATTCTCTTCAGCAAACTGAGCTAAGCTACTGCGCACCACCCCATTCAAGTTCACCGTGGCGCTGCCCGAGTAACCTTTGAATCGCTCAACAATGTAGGTCAGGCCCGAGGTAACGGCAGTCAGATAATAGCTGTCAATTTGTGCCAAGTTACCCGAGCAAATAATCTTGGTGCCCGTTCCACAGCGGGTAATGATGGTTTTTAATTGAGATGCCGTTAGGTTTTGAGCTTCGTCCAACAAGACAATGGCATTTTGAATACTCCGGCCACGCATAAAGTTTAATGATTTAAACTGAATGTTCGCTTTCGTCATAATGTAGTTGAGGCTAGCCTCCATGCTCTCATCTTGTTTGTGGAGAACTTCCAGTGAGTCGGTGATGGCGGCCAACCAAGGCGCCATTTTTTCTTCTTCAGTGCCCGGTAAATAACCAATCGACTCTGCAATTTCGGGAGTGCTCCGGGTGACAATAATCTTTTCGTATACGCCTTGTTCAACCACCAACTCCAACGCGGCAGCTAATGCCAGCAATGTTTTACCGCTACCTGCTGGCCCCGTGAGAATGACCAAATCAAGGTTGGGATCAAGTAACGCATTCAACGCCATGCCTTGATAAATATTTTTCGGTTGAATGCCCCACGCTCGATACCCCATCATCCGTTCATAGCTAATGTCATGTAAACGAACATGATGCTCATCATACCCCACCACTTTTGCCGCAAAATGCCCGGAGTCATCAATCACATATTGATTGTGAAACACCGTGGGTAAAACGTCTCGAGCAACTTCATGGAAGGTATCCCGCCCTTGTTGCACACTGGTGACTTCACCGACATGTTCCCAGAAATCGCCTTCAATCTCGACAAAGCCTTTCGATAAAAAGCGAATATCATCAATGAGTTGGTCAGTACGATAGTCCTCAACGTATTTGACGCCGGTGCCTTTGGCTTTAAGCCGCATGTTAATATCTTTCGTGACCAGCACCACTTTGGTATGGGGCCACTGCTGCTGCAGCGCTAGTGCTGTTTGAATAATGCGATGATCATTTTCAGATAAGTTTAAAACCGCATCTTGCTGTTTTAATTGGTAATCTGGAAAAATTGACAAGGTTCCAGCGGCATGGTGCGCGCCTTGTATTTGGGTCAGTGGTACGCCGTTAAGAATTTCTTCAGGTGAAGCATCTTTTAATGCGTTTTCCAATGAACGAATGGCGGTTCGAGCTTCTCGGCTGACATCGCGCTGACGGTCTTTAATGATATCGAGCTCTTCCAAAACCACCATTGGAATCACCACGTGATGTTCATCAAAGTTCAGAAAGGCGAGCGGTTCGTGCAGTAAAATATTGGTATCTAAAATATAGTATTTGGGAGTGCTATCCGTCATGTGTTCCTCACGCAACGTTGTCGCTTTATTATTATTTCATGCATCTTCATTACTAGGTTAGACGAACTTTGATGAAAATGGTGTGAATAATAAAATAATTTTCGTTACCATGTGCGCCCTCATTTTGAACGACGCGGTATAGCTCTCACATGGTAGCAAGAACAACATCCACACAATTTATCCCTGGACAGCGCTGGCTCAGCGAAACTGAAATGGAGCAAGGGCTTGGTATTGTCACCGAGCAACAAGGACGAATCGTCACGGTGTTCTTTCCTGTGACCGGGGAAGATCGCCATTACGCCTGCCATGATGCGCCATTAGCTCGCTTTCGGTTACTCCCTGATGAGCAAGGACAGCACGGTGATGGCTGGACATTTCGAGTAACGAGCGTCAGCGAGCAAGCGGGTTTGCTTGTTTATCAAGGCATTCGTACGGATACCAACACCTCAGTTACCGTACCCGAAGTTCAACTCGCTGCCCAAGTCGCAACCCATCACCCGCTCACGCGGATTTTAGCCGGTAAAACGGACCGTTTGGATATGTTTCGCCTGCGGCAGATGGCACACCATCATCTCCAACGCTGGCAACAAAGCCCTGCTGTCGGCCTTATTGGCGCGCGGGTTGATCTGTTAGAGCACCAACTTTACGTGGCCTCACAAGTCGCTGATCGCCATCACCCTCGGGTACTCTTGGCTGATGAGGTGGGATTAGGAAAAACCATTGAGGCAGGACTGATCATTCAGCGTCGACGACTAACAGGTCGCGCTGAACGTATTTTGATTTGCGTCCCTGATAGCTTAGCGCACCAGTGGCTGGTTGAATTGCTGCGCCGCTTTAACTTGAACTTTAGTCTGTTCGATCAAGAACGTTGCGAACAAGCAGCAAGTAGCGGTGAAGTGGTGTTTGCCAGCGAACAGTTGGTTTTAATTCCACAATCCTTGTTGGATCATCCGTTCTGGTCCGCGGAATTATTGGAAGTTGACTGGGATTTGCTGGTCGCCGATGAAGTGCATCAAATCAAACCGGCGGAACCACGCTTCCAAAAACTCCAACAATTAACCCAACACATCGACAGCGTCTTGCTCTTAACGGCAACCCCGGAACAAGCGGGGCTGGAAGCACACTTTGCACGCTTGCAATTGCTTGACCCTGATCGCTTTGTTGACTATGAGGCGTTCCTTGCCGAGCAAGAACGTTATCGCGACCTTGCCCCACAAGCGGAAGCCCTTGCTGCAGCGGGCGACGATGCGGCACTTGATGACCTCTTAGACTCCTATGGAACGGGACGCGTCATGTTCCGTAATAGCCGCCGTCATATTGGTGGGTTCCCGGTGCGTCAGCTACACGCGGAGCGACTCAGCAGCGGCGATGCGTTGCAAGTTCGCTTCTTATGGCTGGTGGAGCTCTTAAAAAAACATAAACAGCAAAAGTTTGTATTAATTTGCCGCACACCCGAAATGGTCTTAACGTTGCATGAAATGTTGCGCGTCCAGCACGGCATTCATGCAGCGGTGTTCCATGAACACCTCACCTTGGTAGAACGTGACCGGGCAGCGGCCTATTTTGCTAGCCCAGAAGATGGCTGCCCGCTGCTGTTATGTTCAGAAATTGGCAGCGAAGGGCGTAATTTCCAGTTTGCACAACATTTGATTCTCTTCGATTTACCAACTCACCCTGATTTATTGGAACAGCGCATCGGTCGGTTGGACCGCATTGGCCAACAACAGGCCATCCATCTGCATGTTCCAATTGTCCCCAACACGCCGGAAGAGATTCTGTTCGCTTGGTATCAAGCGATGGATGCCTTTACCCAACCAAACGCGATTGGTTCATTGCTATACGAGCAGTTTGAACAGGTAATCCAGCAACTTTGCCAAACCGTGGCGACCCCAGAATTCGATCAGGCGCAGGTTGAACAGCTCATTCAAGCGACGCAAACACAAGCGGCAGCACTCCGTGCCGCGGCCGATGCTGGTCGGGATCGCTTGCAAGAACTCAATGCTTACCGCCCGCACCACCTACAAGCGCTTACGCAAGCCATTGACGAATTGCAGCGGCCCGCTGAGTTAGAACAGTTTATGACAGAGTTTTGGGAGCGGTTTGGTGTCGACTATGAACGTGCCGATGAACACTATGGCTGGTTACGGCCTACCGAGTACTTACGCGTGCCACTGGCAGGCGTTCCTGACGAAGGGTTGGCCATCACTTTTTCACGCTCGTATGCATTGATTCACGATGATGTGACCTTCCTTACCTGGGACCACCCTTTTGTCCAACAAGCGATGGAGCTATTAACCAACGACGTGTTTGGCTGCACAGCGGTGGCCAAGTTACAGAACAAAGCATTGGCAGTAGGTGTGTGGTTTATCGAACTACACTTCAGCAGCCGTGTGCTCGCACCGCGCCAGTTAGCCGTGCAAGAGTTTTATCCGCATCATAACTTCCGAGTTTTGCTGGATAGCAAAGGGCGAGATTTAACCGACAAAGTGGCAGCGGAAGTGCTTGAGCGCCAGCTTCACTTTGTGGATAAAAAGCAAGCAAAGCTCATTCTTAAGCAACTTCGAAGTGATTGTCAGCAGCATATCCAAGGGGCGTTAGAGCCGGCCGAACAGCAACAACAACAAGCATTAGCGCAGGCATCGGCAGCCATGCAGCAACAGCTAGAGCGGGAGTTGACGCGCCTCCAGCAATTGCAACAGCGTAACCCTTATGTCCGCCCCAGTGAAATTCTCGCGATACAACATCGGCAAGCAGGGTTACTGGAGGCTTTTGCACAGCCTCTGTTACAATTGGATGCAGCACGAATCATCATTAATATACCTGAATGACATTACTTCATTACGCACCGGCCACCACTCCTTTCTTAGACATCCGTTATCAGGATGACGATATTGTGGTGGTCAACAAAGCCAGTGGGCTCCTAAGCGTGCCCGGTAAAGCATTGGAGCATCGTGATTCGGTATGGACTCGCCTCAGCTACGCCTGCCCGGATATTCGTGTAGTTCATCGGTTGGACATGGCGACCTCAGGATTACTGGTATTTGCTCACAACAAAACGGCCCAGGCGGCCTTGCAGCGCCAGTTTGAGCGGCGCTCCGTAGGGAAACGTTATGTGGCGAAAGTAGCTGGCCATCTGCCTGCCACACGAGGCGCCATTGAACTTCCCATGCGCTGTGATTGGCCCAATCGCCCGCGGCAGATGGTCGATTTATGGGAAGGTCGTCATGCTCTGACGTTTTATCAGGTTATTGGCCACGATAAGCTGGGAGACATTGTTTATTTGGAGCCTTACACAGGGCGCTCTCATCAGCTTCGAGTGCACATGCAAGCGCTAGGAACGCCCATTCGCGGCGATAAGTTTTATGCAGACCCTGCCGCATTTGCTGCGGCAGAGCGGTTGTTGCTACACGCGGAATCGTTGGCTTTTGACCATCCAACAACGCAGCAACGACTACACTTTACTTGCCCAGCTGAGTTTTAATCAGCTCATAGGCGGCTTGAATTTCTTGGGATTTCACCCGTGCCTGTTCCCGCATTTCAGGCGGGAGCCCTTGTGCGGCCAACTTATCTGGGTGATGTTTATTCATCATCCGTCGATGGGCTTTCTTCACTTCCGCAAAACTTGCGGAACGGCTGACACCAAGAATCGCGTAAGCATTCTCCAACTGTTGTTCAGCACTCACAGAGCTGGCACCTTGACCACTTGCTCGCCCTTGCTGGAAGCGCTGTTGAGCTTGCACCATTTGGATCATCATATCCAATTGTTCACGGCGGAATCCAAGCGCTGTGGTAACCGTGACTAATACTTGGTATTCCGCATCATCAAGCTGGCCATCTTGGAGTGCAACAATCAATAATTGCTCAAGAAAAAACTGCAATAAATCTCGACGCCAGGCAAATTGCGCACGCAACGAGCGCACCTGATCAGCCACTGGAAAATCCGCTTGTTTACCTTCACGAAACGCATCCTGCGCCGCTATTCTTGCGTCCCCTTCTAACTGCAGGGCGGTCATTAATCGACTCACGTAGTCGATATCTTGTTCAGTGACTCGTCCTTTGGATTTTGCTAAATGCCCGAGCACCGCAAACAACGTATAGGTAAAACCGAGCGAATTTGAGCCTTGGCTTTCTTGCGCTTTGCTGAATGCACGATCAAACCAATGGCCGATCAAAAGTCCGATAAATAATCCCGGCAGGCGGGCAAACAGCAAGCCAAACCCTGCGCCAAGAATTTTTCCCCAAACCATAATTACTCCACTGAATGATGGGTGAAAGCTGCCGCTAAAGCAGCGAGTCGGTCCGGTGTCCCCACATCGGTCCACGGGTCAGCAAACACGGTTGCGCCAATGCATTGAGTCGTGATGCCTTGGTCGAGCAACGGGCGTAGCTTCAAATGCTGCACACTGCCGGGTTCATACTGAGAGAACAACTTCGGGCTATAAAGTCCCATCCCGGAATAAGTAAAACTGGGCCACATCGGGTTACGTAACTGTAACAGACCGTGCTGGACACTAAAGTCTCCCTGCGGATGATGCGCGGGGTTACTGGTTAATAATAAGTGAGCCGTTTCATGATCTGCTAACGTGCGCGGCAGCTGTGAAAAGTCAAAGGTGGTAAAAATATCACCATTAATCACCCAAAATGGTTTGTTACCTAATAGTGGCAGCGCTCGGATAATGCCCCCTGCGGTTTCCAACCCGCCTTCGGGCTCCGGTGAGTAACACACTTCGATGCCAAACTGCTGCCCATCACCAATCGCTTGTTCAATCATTTGCCCCAACCAAGCGTGATTAATCACCACTCGGTCGACCCCTTGTGCAGCCAGCTTCTCAAGATGGTAATAAAGTAACGGCTTGCCCCCCACCTGAAGCAGTGGTTTCGGCACGGTATCTGTGAGAGGTCGCATTCGCTCACCGCGCCCTGCCGCTAGAATCATCGCGCGCATGACAGTTACCTCGCTAGCGCCGGCACAATATCGTTCAGCAGCCAAGCACGATAATCCGCAAACTCTGGATAGTGAGCGCTCACCTGCACCAGGTAATTCACCGTACGCGGAATATCTTGCAGATAACCTGATTTACCATCTCGATGATACAGCCGCGCAAAAATTCCAGCGGCTTTGGTATGGCGCTGCATTCCCATCAAGTCAAACCAACGCTGCCATTGAGACAGGGTTACAGAGGCGGTCATGAGTTGCTCAGCTTGTAACTGTTCAAAGAACCCTTGGCTCAAACCTTGGATATCAGCAGGTGGCCATTCAATATAGCAATCTCGTAAGAGACTAACGGCATCATAAGTAATCGGGCCGACCACTGCATCCTGGAAGTCGATATAGGCCAAGCGCCCTGCTTGCACCATGATATTACGAGAGTGAAAATCGCGATGAACCCCTACCTGCGGTTGCTCCAAGGCGTTGTTGATCATGGCTTCACAAAACTCCGCCCACATCTGTTGCTGCTGCTCACTCATGCTTAAGCCCAAGTGAGTCTTCACTAACCAATCATGAAAGAGCGCCAATTCACGTTCTAATAAGGCACGGTCAAATGCTGGCAGTGGCCCTAAATCCGTGTCGGTCACTCGCATGATTTTCATCAAATCCGTGAGCGCCTGTTGGTAGTAATCAGCCATGCTCTTAGCGGTCAACTCTCCCAACAGCAATGCGGAGCCGAGATCATCTTGCAGCATCAACCCATGCTGTTCATCAGCCGCAACCACCGTCGGCACGACCAACCCTTGCTCCGCATAGGCAGCAGCTACCGCCATAAAGGGCTGTAGCGATTCCTGCGGCGGCGGGGCATCAACCGCGATATAACTCCGATGACCATCGGAACAACGAAAATAGCGGCGAAAGCTGGCATCTCCCGACACTGGCTGCAACTGCTGCTGACGATACCCTGTAACCGCCTCGCACCATGCCTGTAATTTCAGTTCTCGTTGATCAGTCATCGGTTCTCCTGCACGATAAATTTCACCTTGATTGCAACCTAATCGACAAAATTCTCTAAAAACCAGAGTTTAGCAAATGGCAGCAGAATAAAAATTGCTTTATCATACCCTGCACATTGTGAAGGACAACCCAAGGTAAGCAGGTTCATGCAAAAAAAATTTCAGGCCCCGATGTGGACGGTCTTGCTGGTTTGCAGCAGCTCTGTTGCTTATGCGCAACAGTCACCGCGTATGCCGGTGCCCGAAATTTGCCCCGTTCCTGCTCCGTTAATTCAACACCCCTCTCAGCCCATTGATAATCTGGAAAAGGGAGCCATTGGTGTTCGTGCTGATCGAGCAGATATTGAGTCCTCTTCGCAAGTCGCCTCATTTTTTGGCAACGTTGAAGTACAACTCGATGACCAACAACTGCAAACCGAACAGGCACAAATCAACCAGCTTACGGGGAACATCAACGCGAGTGGTGCCACCTTGTTTAACAACGGCTATGTGCAGGTTTCCTCAGAAAATTTCCGGCTGAACTCAGGTGAAAACCGAGCTTTTTTGAGTGGCGCTAAATATCAGTTAACGGCCAGCGGAGCCCATGGCAAGGCGGACTTACTCTCGTTGTCACCCCAGCAAATCTTGTTGGAAGGCTCAACGTTTACCACATGCCCCACCGACGACCCCGCATGGCAACTCAGCGCCCAGCAAATTTCGTTGAGTGAAGATGAAGAGTGGGGAGAGGCCTGGCATGCGAAGTTTGAACTATTTGGGGTGCCTGTCTTTTACATGCCCTATATCAACTTCCCAGTCACTGACGCTCGCAAAACAGGTTTTTTGTTTCCAACGTTTGGCTCATCGCAAAAGAATGGCTTCGAAGTAGAAGTTCCCTACTACATCAATATTGCGCCGAACATGGATATGACCCTTGCACCGCGATATATGGCTGAACGCGGTGCACAATTACAAGCGGAATTCCGCCTGCTCCATAGTACCGGTTACGGGAACTACAACGTCGCTTACCTGGCCGAGGACAAATCCTTAGCAGATCGCGATTCACGCTACCTTTGGCGCGTTGAGCAAGCACAGTATTGGGGCGACAATTGGCGGGGCTACTTGAATGGTACCTTTATTAGTGATGACGATTACCTCAACGACTTCGGTTCTGATTTCGCTGGCCGTGCGGATGCGCAGTTATATCGTCATGCCCAACTCGATTACCACTCCGAAGACTGGCAAGTGTCAATGCGAGTGGAAGATTTCGAGTTGTTAGGAACTTACCGTTCGCCGTACCGAACGGTGCCACAAATTAAAAGTTACTATTCCCTGGCAGCGCCATTGAATATGAATTTCACCTTGTTTTCTGAGTTATCACACTTCCAAAACCAAGACGTGAGCAGTGATACCGCCACTCGAATTCATATTGAGCCACAATTGAGCTACCACTTGGAACAGCCCGGTTATGACTGGTTGGCGGAGCTGAGCTATGCCTACACCTATTATAACCAAGATGCCGACCCAACCTTGTCGCACTCGAAAAACCCCAGTCGTAGTTTGCCGACATTTCGCTGGCGCGGACGGATTAATTTAGAACGTGAAATCGCTATTAAAGGCGAAACATATACCCATACGCTGCAACCCCAAATTCAATATTTGTATATTCCTTATCGGGATCAGTCAGGGATTGGTATTTATGATGCCACTCTCATGCAAGATGACTATCAAGGGTTATTCCGGGCGCGGCGGTTTACGGGGCTCGACCGAATTGCCGATGCGAACCAAGTGACCATTGGGGCATCCACCAGTTTATTTGACCGCCAAGCCCGTGAAACGGCACGGATCAGCTTTGGTCAGATTTATTATTTCGAGAATAGCCGAACGCAGTTATTCAATACCGATCAAGTGTCAGCAGAGAATCGTTCGGATTTGGCACTCGAATCGCGTTTTCGAATCTCAGACAATATGTACTTTAATAGCTCCATTCAGTACAACCTTGAAGATAAGAGCACGCGGAAAAGCCAGACCACGTTCGAATATCGTTTAGACGAATTCAACTTGATTCAACTGAGTCATCGAACGGCAACCAACTTACTCGAGAATGATGTGGAACAAGTCGGCATGTTAGGTGTCGTAGAACTAAGTCCACGATGGCAATTAGCCTCAAACTGGTATTATGATTTACAAAACAGTCGTACCAACGATGCCTTCATTGCGTTACAGTACAGCGATTGCTGTTGGGCAATGCGGATTAGTGGCTATCGTAGAATTAACCGCAATCTTGAATTATATGGAGGTCCTCCACAAGTAGGGACTCCAGAATTCGACAATGGGATTAGCATCCAATTTATAATAAAAGGCCTGGGCCGTGATAACCGCAGCTTACTTGATATGATTGAGCAAAGTTTGTTTGGTTATCGTCACCCATTCCATTTGAGCAACTAGGTAGTATTCATGGGTAAATTTGTAAAGGGTATCATCGCCGTCACATTACTTGCCTTCAGTGGGCTAAGCGGCGCACAGCAAGTGCTAGATAGAGTGGCTGTTGTTGTCAATGATGGGATTGTGTTGGAAAGTGAAGTCGAACAATTGGTTCAGCAAGTAAAGCATTCCCTTTCCCAAAGTGGCACCCAATTGCCCTCTGATAAAGTATTACGAATTCAAGCAATGGATCGATTGGTGCTCTCTGAACTGCAATTTCAAATTGCCAAGCGCATGGGGATCACCATTTCTGATCAGCAGTTGCAGCAAGGCCTTACCATGATTGCGCAAGAGCAAGACATTACCGTGGACCAATTGCGCGAGAACATTAGCCGCATGGGGAACGATTGGGACACCTATCGTGAAGCAATTCGGAAAGAGATTGCGATTGCGGAAGCGCAACGTGCGACTGTTCAACGTCGGGTTTATGTCTCACCACAAGAAATCGACAACTTGGTGGACGCGATGAACCAAATGTCTGAGCGCGATATTGAATATCGATTAAGCCATATTTTGGTTGGTTTCCGTGACGGTGCAAGCGCCGATGAAGTTCAAGCGACACGGGTGCGCGCTGAGCAGCTGTTAGAGCGCTTGCGCGACGGCGCAGACTTTGCTCAAGCTGCCATTACTGCATCTTCAGGCCCGCGAGCGCTGGAAGGCGGTGATTTGGGCTGGATGAACATTAATGCCATGCCTACTCTTTTTGCCGATGCAGTCCGTGACAAGAGTGCGGGAGACTTAATCGGCCCACTGCGTAGTGGAGTCGGTTTCCATATTCTTAAAGTGAGCGAAGTGCGTGGTATTCAACAAGTGGAAGTCAACGAAGTAAACGCTCGCCATATTTTGATCACCCCATCCATCATTTTGTCTGAGCGCAAAGCTCATGAAAAACTGGTGGAGCTTCGTGAGAGCATTATCAATGGCGATATCAGCTTTGCCGATGCAGCGCGTGAGCACTCAGCCGATACCGGCTCAGCCGCTCTGGGTGGAGACCTCGGCTGGGCCGAACCTTCCATTTATGCAGAAGAATTCCGCCGCCAAGTAGAGCAGTTACCACTTAACGAAATTAGTGAGCCGTTCCAAACACAATTTGGTTGGCACATTGTGGAAGTCTTGGAACGCCGTCAGTTGGATGCGACTAAGCGCAGTCAACAAAACTATGCGTACCAATTGCTGTTTTCCAGAAAATACCAAGAAGAACTCGAGAACTGGCAGCAAGAACTGCGTGATCAAGCGTACATCGCTACTTTGATTGAGTAAGCCGATGAAACCTGCTGTTGCTCGTATTGCCTTCACCCCCGGGGAACCGGCCGGCATTGGTCCTGACCTCGCCGTTATGTTGGCACAGCAGGATTGGCCGGTCGAGCTGGTTGCAATCGCTGATGCGGAATTACTCCGCCAGCGCGCAGCTCAGCTCCAACTGCCCTTAACCCTGCGCCCCTATAATCCTGCGCATCCGGCCCAACCCCAGCAAGCAGGAACCCTGACCCTGTTGCCCTCTCCTCTGGCTGAACCCGCGGTTGCCCAGCAACTGAATACTGCGAACGCAGCCTATGTGCTTAACACGCTCCAACAGGCAAATGATGGCTGTTTAAGCGGTGCGTTTGCGGCCATTGTTACAGGACCTGTGCATAAAGGGGTGATTAACCAAGCTGGGGTTTCCTTTAGCGGGCATACCGAGTTTTTTGCGGAGCAAAGCAACACCCCTCTGGTGGTCATGATGTTGGCAACGGAGGGGCTTCGAGTGGCACTCGTTACCACTCACTTACCACTCAAAGATGTTGCTCAAGCAATTACCCAAGAGCGTGTTGAAGCGACGCTACAGATTGTTCACGACGACTTGCAACGTAAGTGGGGCTTGCCCTCCCCTCGTATTTTCGTGTGTGGGCTTAACCCGCACGCTGGCGAGCAAGGTCACTTAGGTCGGGAAGAAATTGACCAGATTATCCCTGCAATCGAAGCGTTGCAGTCCCGTGGCATCGCGGTGGAAGGTCCTTTTCCCGCCGACACCATCTTTCAACCACATTATTTGGCTGCAGCCGATGTGATTGTCGCTATGTATCACGACCAAGGGCTCCCTGTGTTAAAATACAAAGGATTTGGTCAAGCGATTAACATCACTTTAGGGCTTCCCTATATTCGCACGTCGGTTGACCATGGTACGGCGCTCGACCGTGCTGGAACTTCTCAAATTGATGACCGCAGTGCGGTCTTAGCAGTGAAAACTGCCATTGATATGGTAACTGGATGACAAAAACACACTTAGGGCATCGCGCTCGGAAACGCTTCGGACAAAACTTTTTGCATGATCAATTCGTTATCAACGATATTGTCGATGCCATTAATCCACAAAGCTCAGAAAATTTAGTTGAAATTGGACCAGGACTCGCTGCGCTCACCGAACCGGTTGCCGACCGCGTCAAGCGGTTAACCGTGGTCGAACTAGATCGTGATCTCGCCGACCGTTTGGAGCAACATCCAAAGCTGCGTGACAAGCTGAAGGTGCACCGCGGTGATGCGTTGAAAACCGATTTTCGCATGTTTGCCCAAACACAACCGATTCGGGTATTTGGGAACTTACCTTATAACATTTCCACCCCTCTTATTTTCCATTTACTGGAGCAATTGGATGTCATCCAAGACATGCACTTTATGCTGCAAAAAGAGGTGGTCGAGCGTTTAGCAGCCGAACCCAATACCAAAGCTTACGGGCGAATGAGCGTGGCGATTCAACAGGCGTGTGCGGTCGAGCCGGTGTTGATGGTGCCGCCAGAAGCCTTTACGCCAGCGCCCAAAGTTGATTCAGCCGTGGTACGCTTGGTACCTTATGAAAATCCGCCGTACCCGGTCACCAAGCGGGCCGATTTACATAAGATTTGTCTGATTGCATTTAATCAGCGGCGGAAAACGATTCGCAATAATCTCAAGGAATTGCTATCTGATCAGCAATTAGAAGCGCTCAATATTGATCCCAATGCGCGCCCAGAAACCTTAACCATCGAAGACTATTGTCGATTGGCGAACTGGTACACGGAACACAAAGGACATCATGCATCAAATTAAAATTGACGTGAAAACCCACTTTATTGCCTCCCACTCGAATGAGGAAGCGGGTGAGTATGCGTTTGCCTATACCATCACAATTACCAATGAATCAGAGCATCAGGTGAAATTGTTAAAGCGGGCATGGAAAATTACCGATGCCGACCACAAAATAACCCGAGTCGCGGGCGATGGTGTCGTCGGTGAGCAGCCAACAATCGCACCGGGCGAAAGTTATAGTTACACCAGCGGCACAGTCATTGCGACGCCCATCGGAATGATGGAAGGCTTCTACACCATGGTTTCAGAGACAGGCACAACCTTTGACGTTGAAATCCAAACGTTTCGGTTGGCGGTGCCTAATATCATTCATTAATTCACCATGGCACGCTATCTCGTTGGGGACATTCAGGGGTGTGCGCGGCAACTTGAAGCGGCTCTCGCTCAAGTGGCATTCGATCCACAGCAGGATGAACTCTGGTGCGTGGGGGATATCGTTGGCCGCGGGCCAAACTCACTACAATGCTTGCAACTGCTGCGCCAGCTCGGTGCTGCCGTGCGTATCACCCTTGGCAATCATGATTTAAATCTGCTCGCTATCCTTGCTGGGGTGCGGGCGGCCGACCCCAGGGATCGGCTGGATGACATTCTTGCGTTAACAGAATCAGCTCGCAAGGATTGGCTCGATTGGTTGATTCAGCACCCCTTGCTACACCGTGATGACCATTTGGTGATGACCCATGCTGGCATTTACCCAGGGTGGTCGATTGATGACGCAGAACGCTATGCGGAAGAGGCACACCAAGCACTCATCTGCGCCTGGCAACAAGGGCAACTAGCAGAGTTTTTGAGCGCCATGTACGGCAATAAACCCTCTTGCTGGAGCCCTGAATTAGTGGCTAGAGAGCGCTGGCGAT
The DNA here is from genome assembly GCF_900104245.1 of Pseudidiomarina indica. Taxonomy (GTDB): domain Bacteria; phylum Pseudomonadota; class Gammaproteobacteria; order Enterobacterales; family Alteromonadaceae; genus Pseudidiomarina; species Pseudidiomarina indica. The sequence continues at coordinate 36,279 of NZ_FMXN01000010.1, read as the reverse complement.
TTATGATTAATGCGTTGACTCGGATGCGTTTCTGCGACGCTCAAGGGAACTTGGACTTGCGGGTAAAAACAGCCCCCACAGATCCCACCGTGCCCTCAACCCTGAAGCCGTGGTTTGACTTACGTCCTGAGAGTTCGACAACCATCGTGTTTGGTCACTGGGCAGCCCTTATGGGCGCAACTCAGCGCAAAGATATTATTGGTCTTGATACGGGGTGTGTTTGGGGAGCTTATCTGACGTTAATGCAGTGGCCATCGGGCCACCGCATTACTCAACCGGGTGAGACAACTAGCGCAACGTGATCCGCGCAAACTTACGTTTACCGACTTGGTAAACCGCTTCCGTACCAGCGTGGCACAGCAGTTTTGTGTCCGTTACCTTCTCACCATCAATTTTCACGCCACCCTGCTTAATCATACGCATCGCTTCTGACGTCGAGCTCACTAACTCTGCTTCGCGCAACACATGGCCAATGGGTAGTTCGCCATTTTCGGTCGTTAAGGTGAACTCAGGCATTTCGTCTGGTAAGGCATTTTTACTAAAGCGTTGGATAAAGTCTTGCTCAGCCGTTTCTGCCGCAGCTTCATCATGGAAGCGGGTGATAATTTCCTTCGCTAACAGCACTTTGAAATCACGTGGGTTCGCCCCATCAGCAACCGCTTGCTTGAATTGCTCGATTTCTGCCAGAGGGCGGAAACTCAGTAACTCATAGTAGCGCCACATTAACTCATCAGAAACTGACATCACTTTCCCAAACATTTCATTCGCAGGTTCGGTAATGCCAATGTAGTTGCCTAGGGATTTTGACATTTTTTGCACGCCATCTAAGCCTTCCAATAAAGGCACCATGATGACAGTTTGTGGGCGTTGGCCTTCGTCTTTTTGCAACTCACGACCCATCAGCAAGTTGAAGCGCTGGTCGGTTCCACCTAATTCAATATCGGCTTTTAATGCCACCGAATCCCAACCTTGCACCAAGGGGTATAAGAACTCATGAATGGCAATCGGTTGTTCTGCCGCATAGCGCTTTTTAAAATCATCCCGTTCCAGCATTCGGGCCACGGTTTGACGGGCCGCCAGTTTGATCATGCCAGCAGCACCTAACTCATTCATCCATTCGGAGTTAAAACGAATCACAGTTTTGGCCGGATCAAGAATCTTAAACACTTGGTCCTTGTAGGTTTCTGCGTTCGCTAACACATCGTCGCGAGATAACGGTTTACGCGTGACGTTTTTTCCGGTGGGGTCACCGATCATTCCAGTAAAGTCACCAATCAAAAACACCACTTGATGACCGAGGTCTTGAAATACCCGTAGCTTGTTGATTAATACGGTATGGCCAAGGTGTAAATCGGGGGCAGTTGGATCAAAACCAGCTTTGATAATCAAAGGCTTACCACTTGCCAACTTTTCCTTTAACTCATCGGCTAAAAGAATTTCTTCGGTACCACGTGCGATTTGTTCAAACGCCTCCACCGCTGACACGATCATGTTCTACTTCCCCTTACTGAAATGAAAAAACGCTGTAACCCTTGCATTGTATGTTATTTCAAGAAGTCTTTTAAGCGTAATTATTCGTAAATTGACTGGAAACTCGCCATATTTCGTATTATTCTGCACTCTATAATCTTACTAGAAAAAGAAGATGCGCTAACAATCGGAACGTTATGATGTCAATTCCAACGTCAATTACTCGGTTTATTGCCGCTTTACCTCGTCGGCATCAGGTCTTGCTCAGCCTTGTCTGTGTCTTGATACTACTTGCATTGCTGCTACCTTCCGACCCAGCAACGGCATCCCGTCATGCCGATGCACCAAAAGTGATTGATCAACAAGAATTGATTCTTGGCCAACGCTATCAGCTGCCGTTGCAAGTAAGCTCACCTGCTGAAAATGCCGAGCAATCCAATGAAGCCAGCATTCGTTGGAGTGGCTACGAAGTTCGCAGTGGCGATTCGCTGGCCCGTATTTTCGATCACATGGGGTTCAGCCCCCAGCAGTTGTACCGTGTCACCCAAGATCCACAAGCCGATAAAGTGTTACGAAGAATTCATCCTGGCGATACTCTGCGCTTTGCTCGTGACGAAAACGATGAATTAGTGCAGTTAGCCTACCAGATGAATGCAACCGATACGCTGATTGTCTCGCGCACTGACAATGGATTCGTCAGCGAAATTGAATCCGTTGCCATAGAAATCCGTACCGAAACAGCCCATGCTCGAATCCAAAGCAGCTTTTGGAATGCGGGTATTGACGCGGGGTTAACCGAAGGCCAAATCATGAGTATTGCTGATATCTTCGGTTGGGATATCGACTTTGCCTTGGATTTACGCGAAGGGGATGAATTCAGCGTCCTTTTCGAGAAGCAGTACGCTGAAGGTGAGTTTATCGGCTATGGTCGCATTTTAGCGGCTGAATTCGTCAACCGCGGTGAACACTATCAAGCATTCCGCCATACCAATGACGAGTTTTATAATGCGCAAGGCCGAGCCATGCGTAAATCATTCCTACGCTCGCCGGTGAAGTTTAACTATATTAGTTCCAACTTTAACCCGCGCCGACTGCACCCAGTCACCGGGCAAGTTAGGCCACACAACGGTATTGACTATGCCGCCCCGGTAGGAACGCCCGTCATGGCCTCTGGTGCAGGTAAAGTCATTGCCAGCGCCTACAACAACCTCAACGGTCACTACGTATTTATTCAGCATGGTGAGCGCTATGTCACCAAGTACCTCCACTTGAGCAAGCGTTTGGTCAAGAATGGACAGCGAGTCAAACAAGGTGATTTGATCGGTCGCGTAGGAGCCACAGGCCGCGTTACAGGGCCTCATCTGCACTATGAATTTTTAGTGGATGGCGTGCACCGCAATCCGCGCACTGTTAAATTGCCTCAGGCAGAGTCATTAGTGGCCGATGAGTTACCGGTATTCCGTGCCACCGTTCAAGAACGCCTCGCAGTATTAAACGATAGTAAGCGGCTCTATTTGGCCATGCTCTAATGATGACGCAAGAGTTCTACCTCGGGCTGATGTCCGGCACCAGCATGGATGGCCTTGATGTCGTGCTGGTAGATTTCAGCGGTTCAGCCCCAGAACTCATTGCGCATTCCCATGCTCCGATTCCGACCCCACTAGCACAACGTCTTCACCGATTGTGTCAACCAGCAACCAATGAAATTCACCAGCTGGCCGAGGCGGATCAGCTCTTTGCTGAGTTTTGCGCCACCACCGTACAGCAACTTCTGACCACATGCGCTGTTGAGCCAACGCGTATTCAAGCCATTGGTAGCCATGGGCAAACCATTCGTCATCACCCTGAAGGTCACCCTGCTTATACCATCCAACTTGGGGATCCCAATACCCTTGCGGTACAAACAGGTATTCCAGTGGTGGCTGATTTTCGTCGTAAAGATATGGCCTTAGGAGGCCAAGGAGCACCCTTGGTGCCGGCTTTTCATCAAGCCATGTTTAAGCAACCCGAGGTGCCTCGGGTGATTGTGAATCTCGGTGGCATTGCCAATATTACTTGGCTTCCGGGCAGTGCTGAGCAAGTGTTAGGCTTTGATACCGGGCCTGCGAATACCTTGCTGGATCAGTGGTATCGGCATTGTCACCCGAAGGCAGCAGAAAGCTACGACCGCGATGGGCAGTTTGCCACACAAGGTCAGGTTTGTGAGTCGTTGTTAGCGCAATGGCTGGCGTTTGATTACTTTCATCAAGCCCCTCCCAAAAGTACCGGGCGTGATGATTTTAATCTCGCGTGGCTGCATCAACTCAGCGGTGATCTCAATGCTTATGCCCCCGCCGATATCCAAGCAACCTTGGTCGAATTAACGGCACGCACCGTGATTGATGCAATACAGCGCTGGTTGCCCCAGTTGCCTCACGAAGTCTTTGTGGCTGGCGGAGGGGTTGCTAACCCGGTTTTACAAGCAGCGTTTAAGCGCTTAGCACCGGCGCTCGGCTGGCATTCCACCGATACCCTAGGAGTGGACCCACAACATGTGGAAGCGATGGCATTCGCCTGGCTCGCACGTTGTTTTATGACGCGCCAACCAGGCAACTTGCCTGCAGTGACCGGAGCGAGTCGTCCGGCCATTTTAGGAGGGTTATACCTCCCTTAAGGTTTCCTTAAGGGACTACTGAATTGCAGCGAAAGCATCACGCGATAAGTTTTCGTTATCACCGTTCACGCCAACAACCACACTGTCTTCAATTCGAATACCACCATACGGACGAAGCTCCGCAATTCGGTCCCAATTAAAGTCAGCGTTGCCTGCAAACTCTTCCAAGAGTTGATCGACCACATATAACCCCGGCTCAATGGTAAAGACCTGACCCACTTCAACATCGCGTAGCAAACGTAAAAACGGGTGGCGCTCATTGCGTGAAATCGTCTCACCGGCATCATTCGCCAAGAAACCGCCGACATCATGCACTTGCAAACCAATCAAGTGACCAAGGCCGTGTGGGAAGAAAGCACTGCTATAGCCTTGCTCATAAATACTTTCAGGCGTGCCTTTCACAAACCCGAAGTCGCTCAAAATTTTGGCAATTTTCAGGTGCTGACTCACATGATAATCCAGATAATTCACACCCGGCTTAATCTCGCTAATTAATTGCTGTTGCGCCGTATCCATCGCTTCAATCAATTCTTGGAAGAATCCATTTTCACGGCTATAGGTACGAGTAATGTCGGCGCAATAACCTTGATAAAGGGCACCTGCATCAATCAAAAATGAACGCGCTTCAGCGGGCGCTTGAGTGCCATAGTTATCGTAATGCAACACCGCGCCATTTTCGTTTAATGCCACAATGCTGTTATATGGAACTTGGCTTTCACGGACATTAATCGCGGCTAAATACGCATGGTGAATTTCCAATTCACTTGCGCCAGCAAAAAATGCATCACGAGCCGCCAAATGAGCGGTCGCAGCCAAGCGGTTTGCGTGGCGCATGTTGTCGAGTTCCCAAGCTGTTTTTACCGCTCGGTGATAGTGCAAGTGGTCAATCAGTGCAGCCGGGTTGCGTGCAGCAACCTTCCAGCTGGCGACAGGCTCAGCAAAGTCTTCACCGATAAACGCCGCCTTGCTGAGGCGCTCACCCAACCACGCAGGAATTTTATTGATGTCGTCAATAACGACTAAATCAACATGCTGTTGCCAATCCCCAGCAGGTACTACGGGCGTTGCATGCCAGTAATCACGGGGTTGATACAAAAAGACAACGGGTTGGTGTCCGGGTTGATAGTACAGCGCACTTTGAGGGTTTTCAGTGATGGGAACCCAATACTTAAATAATGGATTGACCCGAAATGGTGCGGCATTATCATCTAGAAATGCGTTGCGCGGTTGCCCCGCGTAAATGAAGACCGCTTCATGGCCAGTTGCTGCTAAGGCAGCATCGAATCTCGCCTGAACGGTCGCGATATGGTCTGAGTATGCGCTCATAAAATACCTCGCTTAGAATGTGTGTCACCATTCTAACCGACGGAGCGCATGATCTCATCCTTAGATGGAGAAACTTGACCCACAACCACAGGTAGTCGTCGCATTTGGATTCTCGACGAAAAAGCGCGCGCCTTGCAAACCTTCTTCATAGTTCACAATGCCGCCTACCAAGTATTGTAGGCTCATGGGGTCAACGACCAAAGTGACGCCATTCTTCTCAATTTCCATGTCACCTGGGTTCGTGTTTTCATCAAAAGTAAACCCATACTGGAATCCTGAACAGCCACCACCGGTCACGTAGACACGTAACTTCAATGCGGGATTTTCTTCCTCAGCAATCAGCGCTTTCACTTTATTAGCTGCAGCGTCTGTGAATTGAATTGGCATGGCCTGTGCGACATCTGACATAGCGTTATGGTACCTCTCGTTTAAACCGCCTCTATTTTCTCTTACCTTACCAAACTGGTCAAGTATTGCCTTGGAGCAGCTGACTCCAGAAAAAACTTCGCGTAAGGGTTTGTCGTGTTCCTGCCACACTCACTTCCACCTCAATACGCTCAGGAAGAAAGTCTGCTGGTAAAATAAAGTCGCCCGCCATCACGGTAAAATAACGCATATTAAATTGGCGATCTTTCGCATCGATATTGGCTAAAGTCAGCAGGTCGAAGCTGGCCAATTGATTGTCTTTGCGGCCATACAAGCGCATTGAAATTTCCCCTTTGGTTAAATTTCGCAAGCGCTCCATTTGCAGTACCGCAATGCGGAAGTGATAGTGATCTTCAGCCAAGTTTTGCTGAATTTCTAGCGAGTCAATGACCACACCACTGGCTTCCATTTCGGGTGCCATAATTTTCTGATAAAACGTCAACTCACGTCGCAAGGCAAAGTTTTCATCTTGGGCCATTAGTAATTCTTGCTGCAACCCTTGGCTGGCCGCGCGTTCAATCCCCAACTCAACCATGGCGATGTGTTGTTGATAGTCGTAGGTTTCGGCCCGCTCATATAAGGCATCGATGGTTTCGCGCTGCTCTTTCACTTGGGTCTGCAACTGCAACACATGCCAGTGACCGCCTAAATAGCCGATTAAAATACCAACAAGAATGGCTAGAGCGATCACCAAGCCGCCACCAAACCGATGGACTAATGCCGCCGTTATGATATTTTGTTTTTCGTTCATGACCGATTGTCGCTATTAAATTTGGTGCCATGCTACGCAGGCTCATCGACTGACGCAACTTTAAATTAGAAAATGGAATAGCCATGATTCTTTGGTTCAAAGCTCTACATATCATTTTTATGGTCGCGTGGTTTGCCGGAATATTTTACCTGCCACGTTTATTCGTTTACCACGCACAAAACCCAACGGGTGAAATCAACGAGCAGTTCCAAATCATGGAGCGTCGCTTATTGTACTTCATTACGCCGTTTGCTGTCTTAACCTTGGTGTTTGGCCTGGCCTTAATGTGGAGCTACGGCAGCGCTTGGATAAAAGCCAGTGCTTGGCTCCATGCCAAACTAGTCATCGTCGCATTGCTCTACGGTTACCATGGCTATTGTTTTAAATTACTCAAGGATTTTAGGAACCAGCAGAACATCCGGAGCCCGTTCTTTTACCGAGTCTTCAATGAAGTTCCAGTGTTCGCACTCTTCGCCATTATTATCTTGGCAGTGGTGAAACCATTTTAAGCCAAAAAACATTCTTTTTATGGCCGTTTTCTGCTAAAGTATTGGCCCAGTGTGTGCAATCACCGCAGGGCCATTCAGCATGAACTTTACCGGTTCTAATATCCTTTCCGTAGAGCAATTCGACCTCGATAGTATCCAAACCGTTTTTCAAACGGCCGACCGTATGCAGCCATACGCCCGCCGCCAAAAACGTACGAAAGTTTTGGATGGAGCTATTTTAGGGAACTTATTTTTTGAACCCTCTACCCGTACTCGAGTGAGTTTTGGAACCGCCTTTAACCTATTGGGCGGAGAGGTTCGTGAAACCACCGGTATGGAGAGTTCCGCACTCGCAAAGGGTGAGTCACTCTATGACACCGCACGGGTATTGAGCAGTTATAGCGATATTATTGCCATGCGCCACCCAAAATCAGGTTCCGTCGCTGAATTTGCAGAAGGCAGTCGGGTTCCTGTCATTAACGGTGGGGATGGTGCCAATGAACACCCCACCCAAGCCCTGCTTGATTTGTATACCATCAAAAAAGAATTGCAGCATCATGGACACGATATTAATGGCATGCATATTTGCATGATTGGTGATTTGAAGTTTGGCCGTACGGTCCATTCACTTTCACGCTTGCTGGCCATGTATAAAAATATCCGGTTTACGCTGATTTCACCGAAAGAATTGGCCATGCCAGATGCCATTATCGACGAGCTGGTGCGCGGCAACCATCAAATTACCATTACTGACCAAGTTGCAGGGTTATTAGACGCCGATATTGTGTACCAAACACGGATTCAACAAGAGCGTTTCACCACCCCACAAGAAGCAGATTTATATCGGGGCAAGTTCCGCTTAAATAGTGAAATTTATACCAAGCACTACAAGCCTAATACCGTGATTATGCACCCATTGCCGCGCGATTCCCGTGCAGAAGCAAATGAGTTGGATAATGATTTAAACCAAAATCCTAATTTGGCCATTTTCCGTCAAGCTGATAATGGTGTCCTGATTCGCATGGCTTTATTTGCACTCACTTTAGGAGTGGCTGATCTCATTGAAAAGTATGAGTGCGACGTCAACTGGTACAGCGAAAAGCGTCACAGTTATTAATCCCTTTTAACGATGATGAGGAAATGAATGTCACGTTCTGATGAGTTATTTAAACAAGCCCAGCAAAGTATTCCTGGGGGCGTCAACTCGCCTGTACGCGCTTTTAATGGCGTTGGCGGTTCACCGGTATTTATTGAGCGTGCCGACGGTGCTTACATGTATGACGCCGATGGTAAACGTTACATCGATTACGTTGGCTCGTGGGGCCCCATGATTTTAGGCCACAACCATCCAGCGATCCGTGAGGCGACCCATCAAGCCGTTGATCGTGGGCTCAGCTTTGGTACGCCAACAGCGAACGAAGTCACCATGGCAGAAAAAATTAAAGCCTTGGTGCCGTCTATTGAGAAAGTTCGCATGGTGAACTCAGGAACGGAAGCCACCATGACCGCTATCCGCTTAGCGCGTGGTTTCACGGGACGAGACAAAATCCTCAAGTTTGAAGGCTGCTACCACGGACACGCCGATGCTTTGCTTGTTAAAGCAGGTTCAGGCGCCCTCACCCTGGGCGTTCCAAACTCACCAGGAATTCCAGAAGACTTCGCTAAACACACATTAACCGTCACCTATAACGACCTCGCGTCAGTCGAACAGGTGTTTACTGAAGTCGGTGATCAAATCGCTGCCATCATCGTTGAACCTGTGGCCGGCAATATGAACTGTATTCCCCCTGTTCCGGGCTTCTTGGAAGGGCTTCGCGAGGTCTGTGACCGCTACGGCAGTGTGTTAATTTTTGACGAGGTCATGACCGGTTTCCGGGTCGCCCGTGGTGGCGCACAAGAGCGTTATCAAATCACTCCAGATTTGACCACTTTAGGGAAAGTGATTGGTGGTGGCATGCCGGTTGGTGCTTTCGGTGGCAAACGTGAAATCATGGATTTCATTGCCCCTATCGGGCCGGTGTACCAAGCAGGCACCTTGTCAGGCAACCCAGTGGCCATGGCTGCTGGATTAGCAGCTTTAACCCAACTCGACGATGAGCAACTCTACCCTGCCTTATACGCCAAGGTGGATAAGCTGGTTGATGGCATGCAACAACGTGCCGATGCAGCAGGAATTCCTTTCACCACGAACCGCGCGGGTTCGATGTTTGGTTTCTTCTTTACTACCGCCAGTGAAGTGACCACCTATGCCCAAGCAACCCAGTGCAATTTAGAACATTTCCGGAAGTTCTATCACAGCATGCTAGAGCAAGGGGTGTACTTAGCACCTTCAGCATTTGAAGCGGGCTTTATGTCAGCCGCTCACACCGACGCCGATATCGACGCAACCTTGGCCGCAGCAGAAGTCGCATTTGCCGCGTTAAAATAACCGCTGCCACCAAGATTTTTCTTCAATATTACCCGAGCACCCCAGGTTCTCGGGTAATTTTTTATGGACCGCAGGAAACAACCGCGCATGCTCACAATGAGTGGGAATGCGAATACCCAACTCCGGATGGAACCCACCGGCGGTGATGGTTGCTGGGGCACTCAATTGCAATGGATGCAACGGCATGGCGGTGAGCACTTGCTGCGCCACCCGTAACGCGCCCCGACTGCCGGTTAAATAAATCGGCTGATTGTCATCGCGCCCCAACCACACCGTGGTGACATGCTGGTGATCATAGGCCACAAACCAGCTATCGCGATAGTCATTGGTGGTGCCACTTTTACCGGCAAGTTTATTCAGCCCAAATGACTCAACCAGCCCCCGGCCGGTACCTTCATTTACCACCCCGCGCAACCCAAAGTTGATTAAAAACCCGGCTGCTTCATCAAACACCCGCTGCCCCGCAACAGGCGGCCGCTGATAAATACCAATGCCCTCATGGTTGGTCACTGCTTGAATACTTTGTAACGGACGGTGCACCCCTTGTTGCGCGAGCATGCTATACACTTCTGTCACCACCAATGGCGACAGCGCCACCGCGCCTAACGTAATAGCTGGCACTTGCGGGATGGGGGAATCCACACCACTTTGCTGCAACACCGCGCTGAGCCGTTCCACTCCAACCTCTAAACCAACTCGCACAGCAGGTAAGTTGCGTGATTGCACCAAGGCATCGTAGGCCAACATCGGGCCGTTGAACTCACGATCATAGTTTTGCGGCTCCCAATCGGGTTGCCCTTGGCGCTGCAGTAGCAAGGGTTCATCGTGTACCATGGAGCCGAGTTCCAAGGTTCCTGGTTGCTGAAATGCCTCTGCATAAATCAGTGGTTTAATCAGTGACCCCACCGGACGTATCGCTGCCACGGCACGGTTAAAGCCAACGCGCCGTGGATTACGGTCACCCACCACGGCAGCAACGCCTGCCTGCTGGTGATTGGCCACCACCACAGCTACTTGCAACTCATTGTCTTGGCTAATTTGCGGTAACTGTTGTTGCACCGCTTGTTCGGCAGCCAACTGCGCCGCCGGATCAAAATAGGTGAAAATTCTTAGCCCTTCATACTGCCAGTCATCGGGCAAACGCAATTGCCCCAACTCGTATTTCACCAGTTCCATATAGTGCGGTAAGTTAGCGGTTACCAACCGCCCAGAACCCGGTGGAATAATCGGTTGGTTCACACTACGGACATAATCGGCTTGGCTGATTAAATGATCATTGAACATCAGCTGGAGAATTAAATCTCGCCGTTGCTGCGCACGTTCAGGATAACGCCGCGGGTCGTAATAGGAGGGCCCTTTAATTACCCCCACTAACAACGCAATGTCCGCAGGGTCGAGTTCTTCCACTTGTTTGCCAAAATACAGGCGGCTGGCAAGGCCAATGCCATGCACCGCAGAGCCGTGATCTTGACCAAAATAAACTTCGTTCAAGTAGGTTTCTAGAATTTCGTTTTTGCTAAAGCGGTAGTCCAGCACCAACGCCATCAAGGCCTCGTTCGCTTTCCGCCACAGCGTACGCTCGCGAGTCAGATATAAGTTTTTGACCAACTGTTGTGTCAGCGTACTCCCCCCTTGCACGGTTCGCATTGCCACAATATTGGCGACCGCAGCACGCGCAATGGAAGTAAAAGAAATGCCCCAGTGATGATAAAAATCCCGATCTTCAACCAATAGAAGAGTTTCGATGAGTAAGCTTGGGACCCGTTCTAACCCCACCAACAACCGATTTTCTTCACTCCCCCCGGCCAACCGACCAATGTAGGGAGGCTCTAGTTGTACGCGTTCCAAGGAACGGCTGTTGGGTAAGCTTTGCAGCGACTGGATTCGTTCTCCGGCAAAATTCACTTGGAAGCGCTGGGCCATTTGCGGCCCATCTGCAAAATCAAAGGGGCGACGATAAATTTCAAGCCCATACTGGGTCAATCGATATTGCCCGGTATCCGTTACCTGCTGCGTCTGTTCATAATTTAACCGCTGCAACTCAGCTATCACCTCGGTTCGCGTGATCGGTGCTTGCGGCGCTAAGGTTAAGCTACGACCATACACTAATGCAGGGGCCTCATGGCGTTCAGTGCTAAAACGCTGCGTTAAACTAGCATCTAAATAAATGAGATAACCCAGCAGAATCACTGCCCCCACCACGGCAAGCTTTAAGCCCAACACCACCAATCGACGCAACCAGGATGTGGATTGCTGCGGGCGTTTTTTCTTTCGGGTCATTGTCGTTGTCTCTTCACTTTAATCGTTGCTTCTGCTTGCAGAGGATCATCAGGCCACGGATGTTTGGGATACCGTCCTTTCATTTCTTTTTGTACTGCCGGATAGGCGGTTTGCCAAAAGCTAGCTAAATCAGCGGTGCGTTGCAACAACCGACCTGCTGGGGAAAGTAAATCTAAGGTAAGATTTATTTTACCCGCGCAAACGCTAGGAGTAACAGGAGTTCCAAATAACTCTTGTAACTTGGCTGCCACAATGGGCGGTTGATGGGTGTAATCAATCTTCAACGTGCGTCCACTTGGCACCTGATAGGATGTCGGACACGCCGACTCAAATTCCTGTAATTGCTGATAGGTCAAGCGTGCCTGCAGCGCCGTCAACGGGTCCCACGTTTGCAGTTGTACAAGGCTATCAATGTGTTGCCAATAAGGCGCCGCCCAATCAGCCAATTGATCAATCAGCTCTGGTAAGGCAAACGACGGCCAATCCGCAGGCGCCAGCACTTGCTCAAATAACGCCATGCGCGCCAGCCATTGCTGGGTAAACGGGGGTAATTGCAATGCCTGCCAGCCGTGTTGCTGCAATTGCTCTTGCAAATAACGAGTCAGCGCACGCGCTCGGGTGGCATCGTCAATCGCGTCAGTATGCTGCCGCTCCCGCACCACAATGGCACCGATGCGTTCCTCTGCCACGGCTCGCAAACGTTGTTGCGGGCCGTGCCAACGTACTTGCAACTGTTGCTCGCGAGGCACTGCGGGGTGCTCTAAATCGGCCTCACTAAGTGACCACGCCAGCTGAATGACAGCATCCCGATGGTGCTCTGAAAGCATCATATCCAGTACCAACAACCAAGGCTCCCGAGCTCTTAAATCGCTCTCATGGAACATGGCACCCGCACCGTTACTCAATAAATAACGGTCGGTGGCACCTCGTCGCTGCGCAATGCGATCACCACACCCCCACAATAATACCGACGTGATCAACGCGTCATTGGGTTCGGTTTGCGGCTGAATACCTAGCTGTTGCCGCCAATGTCGATAGCGTCGCTGCATGGGTTCAGTCAATTGGCGCGGTGCCAGCGGAAAATGCTGAGGGGCTACTTGGTATTCCAATTGTGCAACCAACCACGCTGCCGTTGCTGCGTGCTGTGGCGACTCCTGTTGTGCGTGAATCAGGATGGTTGCCCAACGCGGGTCCGTCCCTAACGCTGCAATTTGTCGCCCTAAAGATGACAAGCCACCCGCCACCCCATAGCAGCCGAGTTGCTCCAGCAGCTGCTCCGCTTGTTCCAAGTAACCAGAATTAGGAGGCGTCAAAAATTGGAGCTGACTTGGAGGGGCACCCCAGCGTAAACATTCCAACAGAAATCCGGTTAAATCCGCTGTCTCGATTTCAGCAGGTTGGTACTGCCGCATGCCGTGCTCGTCTGCTTTCCCCCAAAGTTTAAAACATTGGCCGGGGCGCAGGCGACCCGCACGCCCCGCACGCTGAGTGGCGGAGGCTAAACTGATACGACGGGTCACCAACTTGGTCACCCCATGTTGCGGATAAAATAACGCCTGCCGCTCACGCCCGCTATCAACCACCACGTCAATGCCGGCAATGGTCATACTGGTTTCCGCAATGTTGGTCGCTATCACCAAACGGCGCTGATGTTGCGTCTCCAGCTTTAGCGCGCGCCGCTGGGTTGCCAACGGCACCTGGCGATGCAATGGCATCACATCCCAACCCGGCGTTCCCGCAAAACGCTCAGACAAAATCTCGATTTCCCGACGCCCTGGCACAAAGACCAACACTCCGTGTTCAGCTACCTGCATGGCTTCTTGAATTACCGCAGGGATTGCAGCCAGCCACGACTGAGTTGCTGTGGGAGGGCGATAATGAACCTCAATGGGATACTGTCGGCCAGCTGTTTTAAGGACGTGAGCAGTGCCTAACCAAGCCGCAATCGTATCGGCGGGCAACGTAGCTGACATCACGAGCAGGGCTAAATCATCACGTAACCCAGCACACTCTAAAGCCATGGCTAACCCTAAGTCGGTAGCCAAGTGGCGTTCATGAAACTCATCAAAAATAACGCAGCCGACCTGTGCTAATTCCGGATCGCGTTGAATGTATTGCGTGAACATGCCTTCGGTGAGGATCAGGAGGCGTGTTCGTGCGGAAAACTTGGCCTCGCCACGAATATGGTAGCCGACCGTTTCACCAACAGCCTCACCCAATTGTTCGGCCAAATATTGCGCAATGGAAAGCGCCGCGATTCGACGCGGCTGGAGTAAGTAGATTTGCCGTTCCGCAAACTGCGGTGCGTGTAATAATGCTAACGGCAGCGCGGTTGACTTACCGGCGCCTGGAGGTGCTTCTAACACCACAGGCGCACTCGGTAGTAACCGCAAAACATCATCAATCAGCGCGGTAACTGGAAGCGCCTGTGGTGTCGCCATGAATTACTTCAACAAGGTCGCCGCAATGGTACGGAAGCCTAGAGCGGTTGCACCGGTTGCCCACATGGAGGTGCCGCTATTATGGTAAGCACCCGCGATATCGAAGTGTAACCAACCTTGCCCTTGGTTCGGAGCAAAGCGTAATAAAAAGCCAGCCGCATTACTCGCGCCACCCGAACCGCCTCCTTTCTGTGGACGGCTGTTGGCCGTATCAGCGACTGCCGATGGGCAATTTTCTTGGTGCCACGTATTCAGCGGTAAACGCCACAACAACTCGTGCTGCTGTGCTGCCGTCTGCAAGGTTTGTTCTGCTAAGGCATCATCAACGCTAAATAATGCATTGTAGTCAGTGCCCACTGCAACTTGTGCGGCGCCGGTTAAGGTAGCGGCATCAATGACTAAAGGAGCCTTGGTTTCACCTGCATACAGCAGGCCGTCAGCTAGGACTAAGCGTCCTTCCGCATCCGTGTTAACAATTTCAACCGTGGTGCCATTTTTGTAGGTAATAATATCGCCTAGTTTATAGGCATTGCCATCAATTAAGTTTTCAGCACTACAGATCACCAGCTGAACGCGCTTTTGTAACCCTTGCTCAATGGCATGCACCAAAGCACCCGCAAGCGTAGCAGCGCCTCCCATGTCACATTTCATGGTGACCATGCCTTCGCTGCTTTTAATGCTGTAACCACCGCTATCAAAGGTGATGCCTTTGCCAACCAATACGGCATCAATCGGTGCATCGACTTGTTGGCTCGGATTGTAATCAATCACCGCCATCACCGGTGGCCGTTTGCTCGCGCGCCCCACGGTATGAATACCGTTCCAGCCCTGTGCCAACAATTCGTCGCCCACCAGGGTGGTCACGGTCACTGCAGCACCACCCACTTGCTGTACTTGAGCAGCAATTTGTTGTGCTAATGATTCAGGATAAATTTCATTGGGCGGAAGATTAATCAAACGACGTACCCAAGCCGCCGTGCTTTGTAACGACGTTAATTGCTCAGCATCGCTGGCCCATTGAATACGATTGGTCGATAAGGTATCGCTATAGCCTTTGGCAAAGGCCCACTGCCGTTCCAAATTCCACTCTGCGCCTTGTAGTGAAACAGCAACCACGCCCATCGCATCCAATTGACGCCCTGCTTTTTGAATTTTCCGCAAATTATCGGCTTCTTGCTCACCCACATAAATGGTGGCGCCCGCATCTCCTAGAATCACAGCAGAGCTTGCTTTCCAAGCAGTTGAAGTTGGTGGTGTGGTAGAAATGAAGACAGCTACAGTGCTAGACATGCGATTACGCTCCCAGTATGGTTTTGACGTTGATAATTCTATCCTATCGAAGCTATATGAGGGTGACAATGCAGTTTCACAAGACTTTATTGCCCGCTGTGTTAATAAAGCGGTACAAACGTTTCCTTGCCGATGTTGAGTTACCCAATGGCGATATTATCACAGTTCATTGTCCCAATACTGGAGCAATGACTGGGTGTGCGGAGCCCGGCATGCGGGTATGGTTAAGTGAGTCCCCCAACCCAAAACGCAAATACCCGTACACCTGGGAGCTCGCCGAAACGGCAGCTGGTCATCTGATCTGTGTGAATACACAGCGGGCCAACCAAGTTGCCGGAGAGGCGCTGCAACAACAGGTGATTTCACAATTGGTTCCCCTCACCCAACTCACCGCTGAGCGCAAGTATGGTTATGATAACCGTCGCATCGATTGGTTCGGACTGGATGCCGACGAACGCGAAACCTATATCGAAGTAAAAAGTGTCACCTTAGCCGAAGGCTCCCAAGGTTATTTCCCCGACACAGTCAGTGAGCGAGCGCTTGCTCACTTGCTAAGCCTTCAAGACATGGTTGCTGATGGGCATCGTGCGGTGGTGTTATATGTGGTGATGCACACAGGGATTGAAATTGTCAGTGCCGCCCACCATATCCACCCTGCTTATGCGACCCAGTGCATTCAAGCCGCTGCTGCTGGGGTTGAATTTTATGCATTAAGCTGTACCTTAAGTAGCTCAGCAATTGAACCACTCAAAAGCATCGTGGTATCGAATCAACCCATCACGATTGAGCAAAATCCATAATACTAAATCAATTGCTAAGCCCTTTGCTTTCTGGTATATGTACCGACCTTTTAACATTAACGTCTCATACAGGAGATCCAAAATGCCTCAAGGAAAGCCGAAAAAAGCCCATGGCATTCTGGCACAAGCTGGTTTAGAGCCCTATGAGCTCGGGCCGGATGAAGAGTACATGAATGAGGCGCAACGTGCGCATTTCCGTAAGATTCTTGAAGCATGGCGAGCTCAACTTCGCGAAGAAGTTGATCGAACCGTGCATCACATGAAAGATGAAGCAGCGAACTTCCCTGATCCGGTTGATCGTGCTGCGCAAGAAGAAGAGTTCAGTTTAGAATTGCGGACCCGCGATCGCGAACGCAAACTAATCAAAAAGATTGAAAAAACGCTCCAGCAAATTGAAGCAAATGACTTCGGTTACTGTGAGCAATGCGGGATAGAAATTGGTATTCGTCGACTCGAAGCACGTCCAACTGCTGACATGTGTGTCGACTGCAAAACCCTCGCTGAAATTAAAGAGAAGCAATTAACTGGGGCCTAATATGCCCGCAACGCTTCCATACTGTGGCCGCTTTGCCCCGACTCCGTCGGGGCCCTTACATTTTGGCTCCCTCATTGCAGCGCTTGCCAGTTATTTAGATGCCCGCGCTCACCAGGGCCGCTGGTTGGTCCGCATTGAAGATATCGATACCCCCCGTACCGTCAGTGGCGCTGACCAACTCATTTTGGAACAATTGAAACAACATGAGTTACATTGGGACGGCACTATTTTATATCAAAGCCAACGTTTGGAACGTTATCAACAAGCCCTGACTCAACTTCATCAGCAGCAACGTACTTACCACTGCGATTGCACTCGCAAGCAAATCAAAGCTCAAGGTCCATACTACACCGGTGTTTGCCGCACCAAATCCGTCATCAGCTCCCCATTTGCAATCCGTTTTCGTAATGATGATCCGCTCCTGCAATTTATCGATGGTTGGCAAGGACACATCACCTTAGACCCCGCATTTGCAGCAGAAGATTTTGTGTTATTTCGACGGGATGGGTTATTTACCTATCAACTCACCGTCGTGGTTGATGACATTGACCAAGGGGTGACGGATATTGTGAGAGGTGAGGACTTACTGACTGCTACCAGCTGGCAACTAAACCTATGGCGCTATTTCACTCATCGAGTCCCGAGTTTTAAACATGTGCCACTAGCGCTCGACTCAGCAGGACGCAAACTCAGTAAACAAAATCATGCGCCAGCCTTAGAAGAAAGCAATGCCAAGGCACAGCTCGTAGCAGCACTGCAGTTTTTAGGCCTGCGCCCGACACGCACTCAGCCACTGCCGCAGATCATTCAAGATAGCGTACAACAATGGCAAGCCAAACGCTTCCATGCAACGAGCCCACAGGATACAATATAACCAATGAAAGAAGGTTACTGGAGAAGCACTTATTATTAACCGAATGAAAGCCTTAGCGAAGCGCGCCTTCAAGCGCCCCACGGAGCACCCTCAACTGCCACAAAATATTCTCGCTAAGCCCAAAGTTATTCCTCGCGATAAGCACCCTATATCACGCAAAGATATTTCACCGCCTGCCCTAAAGGTGTTGTATCGGTTGCATCATGCTGGCTACCAAGCGTACTTGGTGGGCGGCTGTGTGCGTGACCTGATTTTGGGGTTACAGCCTAAAGATTTTGATATCGCCACAAACGCAACCCCTGAGCAAGTCCGTAAGCTCTTTCGTAACTGCCGTATCATCGGTCGTCGTTTCCGCTTGGCTCATGTGGTGTTCGGCCGTGAGATTATCGAGGTTGCCACTTTCCGCGGACATCATGACCTTACAGATGATGAACGTGCCAATAGCAAAGCCGTGCAAAACGATAAAGGAATGCTGCTACGCGATAACGTCTATGGCACCATTGAAGAAGATGCGCAGCGCCGTGACTTCACCATCAATGCGCTCTACTACAATATTGCCGATTTTAGCATCCTTGATTTTGCCGATGGCTTACGTGATATCGAAGCCGGCACGATCCGCATGATTGGTGACAGCGTGACTCGCTATCGGGAAGATCCGGTGCGCATGCTACGGGCAGTACGGTTCGCGACCAAGCTGAATATGCGCATGGATGAAAGTGTTGCCGACCCCATTCGTGAACTGGCGCCACTACTACAAAATATCCCACCAGCGCGTTTATTTGAGGAATTTCTCAAGCTATTTACCGCCGGCAAAGGGCTCGCCAACTTCGATATGTTGGTGGAATACCAGTTGTTTCAACAGTTCTTCCCAATTTTAAAGAGCTACTTAAAAACACCTGACGACGC
The DNA here is from genome assembly GCF_900104245.1 of Pseudidiomarina indica. Lineage (GTDB taxonomy): Bacteria > Pseudomonadota > Gammaproteobacteria > Enterobacterales > Alteromonadaceae > Pseudidiomarina > Pseudidiomarina indica. The sequence goes on along the minus strand of NZ_FMXN01000010.1, from coordinate 17,611 downwards.
CCCTTATCAAATGTTACGTCAAACATTTAGCGACACCGACGAGCGCGTCCGTAATGAATTACACATCACCCCCGCCTATTTGTTTGCCGCCCTGCTATGGTGGCCATTGCAAGCACGGTTGGAACAATTGACGGTAGAAAGTGGTCTCCCTGTTTCTGATGCACTCAACGTCGCCGCGGCCGATGTGCTAGGCCGACAACAGCAAACCATCGCGATTCCTAAACGATTGACAATTCCGACGCGTGAAATCTGGCAATTGCAGTACCGCATGGAACGTGCCAAAGGAAAACGAATCCAAACGTTGCTGGTGCATCCAAGATTTCGGGCTGCGTATGACTTTTTGGTGTTACGTGCGCAAACCGCCCTACCTAGCGAACAGCGTGAGCTCCAACAACGGGCACAGTTTTGGACGCGGTTGCAATCCGAGCCAGCTCAAGTCGAAGCACTGGCAGCCAGTGGCCCCAGTCAGTCGCCGAAAAAACGCGGCCGACGAGGGGGGCGACGGCGGCGTCCGAAAGCGACGTCTTAGGGGACAACATGGCACATGTATATATTGCCTTAGGCGCAAACTTAGCGGATCCATTATCGACCCTCAAGCAAGCGGTACAAACCTTGCAGCAACACCCTGAGTTGCATCACTTCAAGGTCAGCTCGTTTTATCGGAGCAAGCCTATGGGCCCGCAAGATCAACCCGATTATGTGAATGCGGTTGCTGAATTCCACACGGCGTTAGCCCCGCTAACATTGCTGGATGAATTGCAAGCTATCGAGCAGCAGTACGGCCGTCAGCGGCTACGCCATTGGGGGCCTCGAACATTAGATCTCGATCTGTTGCTCTATGATCACCAACAGATTCAAGAGCCACGATTGACCGTTCCGCACCCTGGTATCGCGGAGCGCGACTTTGTGGTGGTGCCCTTGGCAGAGCTTGCGCCACAGCTGCAACTCCCCGACGGTCGGTCAATCAGTACGCTATTGACCACAATGATTGACCATGATCTCATAAAAATTACCTGATACAATCGACCGAATGTGATTGCCATTAAGGAGTGTGCCATGGCAGGTATGACTATTTCTAAATTGATTCAAAAGAAAGCCGCGGGTGAAAAAATCACCTCACTCACCGCTTACGACGCCACCTTTGCCAAATTATTCGCCCAATGTGGCATTGATTTCATGTTAGTCGGTGACTCTTTGGGGAACGTCGTGCAAGGACAAACGTCCACGCTTCCTGTCACAGTCGAACAAATTGTCTACCATACCGAAGCGGTTCGTCGTGGCGCACCTGATGCGTTCGTTATTGCCGATATGCCCTTTATGACCTGTGCCACACCTGAGCAAGCATGTCTTGAAGCCGCAAAATTAATGCGTGCTGGCGCGAATATGGTCAAGCTTGAAGGCGGAGAGTGGTTAGTTGATACCATTCGCATGCTGGTTGAGCGGAGCGTGCCGGTCTGTGCTCACTTAGGCCTCATGCCACAATCTGTTAACGTACTAGGTGGCTACAAAGTTCAGGGTCGCGAGCAAGCGATGGCAGAAAACACCGTCCGCCAAGCATTGGCCGTTCAACAAGCGGGTGCACAGATGCTCGTACTTGAGTGCGTTCCAACAGAACTGGGTGAATTAATTAGTAGCAAATTAAGCATTCCAGTCATTGGCATTGGTGCCGGCGCTAAAACCGATGGTCAGATTTTGGTGATGCACGACATGTTTGGTTTAAACAGCGATTACATACCAAAGTTTGTCAAAAACTTCTTAGCTGAAACCAGCGATTTAACCGCTGCTGTTCAGCTTTATATCCAACAAGTGAAAGACGGTTCATTCCCTGGGCCTGAACATTCGTTCGAGTAATTGCAATGCAATTATTAAAAAGCCTTGAAGAATTACGGGGATGGCGGTCCCAGCAGCAGACGTCGATCGCTCTAGTGCCCACCATGGGAAACTTGCATGAGGGGCACTTAAAACTCATCGATTTAGCCAAACAGCACGCCGACCAAGTGGTGGTCAGTATTTTCGTGAACCCGATGCAGTTTGGCGCGCATGAGGATCTGGACCAATACCCACGCACGCTCGAAGCAGATTGCCTTGCCGTGAGTGAGCGTGGCGCCAGCCTCGTCTTTGCCCCCACTGTCGCAGACGTTTACCCCCGTGGGCTGGATCAGCAGACTTATATTGACGTGCCAGGTGTTTCTGAAATTCTGTGCGGGGCCAGTCGCCCAGGACACTTTCGTGGCGTCGCCACCATAGTCGCAAAATTGATGAATATGGTACAACCCGATGTCGCAGTGTTTGGTGAGAAAGATTTCCAGCAACTGCAAGTGATTCGTTTGATGGTGAACGATCTCAGTTTGCCGGTTGCTATTGTGGGCATGCCGACAGAACGAGCAGCGGATGGCCTAGCGTTAAGCTCGCGGAATGGGTATCTGAGCACTCAAGAGCGAGCAATCGCACCTCAGTTGTATCAAACGCTCCAGCAAAGCGTGACCCGCATTCAAGCAGGTGGCAGCTTCAGTGAGGTGTTAAATCACGCCCAAGAGCAACTTACCGCAAGTGGCTTTCGGATAGATTATTTGGAATTGCGACGCACTCCAGATTTAGCGGCCGCGACTCCATCTGATCACCAGTTAGTGCTACTAGCAGCCGTCTATTTAGGCACAACACGCCTTATCGATAACGTACAATTTGTCCGTTAACGTAACGCGGCATCACGCAATAACCCTAATTCACGCAGTTCTGTATGCAGGGCGCCGCGTAAGCTCATCGCTTGCGCGGCAATTTCACGCTGTTCTTGCAGCACCTCTACTAACATTTCTTTAGTCGTTAACGGGTTCGCTAGCACCACCCGGAATACCACCGTGGGCTCACGATAATACTGTGATGGCGTTAGTTTTGTCCGCGACACGAATGAACGCCCCGTTTCACGCTGACGCTTCTGAATAAAGCGGGTTAACGCATTCAAGTGTGGCGTAATACGCCGCACCTGCTCAGGCGTCGCATCTTGAATCAACTGTTTTACCCGAGTAGGAACAAACCGATAGGTCAGAATACAGAGCTCAGGCTCGGTGATGACTTCAAAATCATCTTGCTCTGCAATCAAACTCGCAAACATCTGGGCGCGAGCGATGCTTTGATCAATCAGTAACTCGAATCCCCGCCGCCCCATAACATGCAGTGCGGAATAAATCAGCATCGCCATGCCTGGACGTGAGCCTTCTAGGGTATGGGCGCCGAGGTCTTTCGAACCATGTCGAATAATATATTCCGCATGATGTTCGATGGCTCGCACCATGCTAGGGTCTTTAAATAGCACCATCCCAGCCCCCATTGGCACATACATCTGCTTATGGGCATCAATGGTGACACTATCGGCTCGTTCAATCCCAGCTAACAAATGGCGGTGATTTTTCGACAGTAAGGTGGCCCCACCCCACGCCGCGTCCACATGGAAGAAAGCTCCCACTTCTTCGGCAACATCCGCCAACTCGTTCAACGGATCGATATGCCCTGTTTCGGTGGTGCCAGCAACCCCAACAATGGCTAACACGTGCCCGCCATCAGCGACCACTTCAGCACAGGCCTTGCGCAGTTCATCCACGCGAATGCGGTTATGTTCATCAGCTGGGATAGCGATCAAGTTGCGGCGGCCAATGCCTAACACATCGGCTGCTTTGCCGAGCGAATAGTGCCCCCGTTCAGATACCATGACGGTTAACCGGCGATAACCATAATGCGCTAAGCCCGCGGCCAAACCTTCAGCAGCGATGCCGGCAAACTGTTCATCGGGTTTTAATAAAAGGTTACGAGCTACCCACAGGGCCGTCATGTTGGCGACGGTACCACCGGAGCACATGGCGCCCAAGGAGTGTTGGGCGCTATGCATCCAATGTTGATAAAAACTATCGTCTTGCTGATAGACAAGATGGTGCAGCATTCCCAAAACGTTCCGTTCAAGGGGCGTAAACGCTTTGGATGTTTCAATTTTGACCAGGTTTTGATTCAGCCCTACCATGAGCTTGGCGAGCGGCAGCAGAAAATACGGCAGTGCTGACGTCATGTGGCCAATAAACCGTGGTGACGCTGTATTCACCGAGTGGGCGACTAAATTATTGAGCAAAAACTCAGTGTGATCGGACACATACCGTGGTTCTTCTGGAATCTGACTGGCATTAAATTTTTGTTCAATTTCATGCAATGGCTTTTCACGCGCAACAATGCGCTCACCTAAAAAGCCCATCAGGTTCTCTGACAAATGTTTTTCGATGCGCCCAAGCGTCGAATCCGGAGCTTCCGGAATCGTAAAAATTTTCAATAACGCTTCTTGGCTGACTTCAGCAAATTTGTTGTCGCTCAAAAATAGAGTCCTTATTCGCTAACAACGGCAGGCATTATTCTGCCTCGATGGCAGAAAAATAGCGACCGTCTTCTGGCAACTGCGCTCGTAACTCCCACAATTGCTGCCCACTTCGTTGGTACTTGCGCTCAAACGGGGTCATCGGTTCATGGCGCGCCAGCAGCGGCGTTAATGTGGCTTGGCAATTGACTAAAGCGAGACTACTGGCCACTTCCGTCAAATAAATCGCCCAGTTCGAGCGCATCACCAAGGTGCCCCCTAACCCTAGCACATAGGGCCACACCGGACTGCCATGCCAACGGCGTCCAAGATGCGCCGCTTTCGGCCAGGGGTTCGGGTACAGAATATAATGCTGATCCAGATGCCAATGCGCCGCCACCGCCAATCGCCAGAAATCATTCAAGTCGGCGCGCACCAATAGGTAGCGCTGCCCCGCGGCAGCCCGTTCATAATGTGCATGACGGGCAAGACGATGAGCAGACTTGTCCACCCCGATCACTAACGCGTCAGGATTCTGATCAGCGAGCACTGCCGTACTTTCTCCAACACCACAGCAGGAATCGAGAATAATCGGCCCTTGCCAATCCATCACCAACTTTTGCACTTCATCGAATGCTTCACGATTATGGTCTTGAATAGGCTTACGAAATGGTGTGCGTAAGTGCCGCATCACAACGGCAACCAAATCATCATGGTTGCCATGCTGGTTCGTAGTTACGGGACGGGATAATTGGGTCACGAGCGAATACCTACACCGCGCTTCAACAAAGTGTACGCAGTGATAAAGAGAATCAAGTTAAATCCAATAATAACGCCTAATGCAGCCGTTATACTGACATCGGAAATTCCTAAGAAACCAAAGCGGAATGCGTTCACCATATACAAAATAGGATTCACTTGGGCGATGGTTTGCCACACGTCTGGCAGCAAGGAAATACTGAAAAACACACCACCGAGATAGGTTAGTGGCGTCAACACAAAGGTCGGGACAATCGAAATATCATCGAATGATCTAGCGTACACCGCATTAATCAATCCGCCCAGTGAGAATAACGTGGAAGTCAGCACCACGGTAACCACCAACACCAGTAGGTTGTGGACGCTTACCTGGCTCACAAACAGAAACGATACCAGGGTTACAATGCATGCAACCAAGAGCGCTCGCGCCAGCCCACCTCCCACATAACCACCGATAATGACAGCTGGGGAAACCGGTGCCACCAACATCTCTTCAATATTTCGTTGGAATTTAGCACTAAAAAATGATGATGCCACGTTGGCATAGGAGTTGGTGATCACGGCCATCATAATCAGCCCTGGAACAATAAACTCCATATATGGGCGGCCACCCATTTCACCAATCCGTTGGCCCACAATGCTGCCGAAAATGACAAAGTATAACGTCATGGTGATAGCAGGCGGCACCAAGGTTTGAATCCAAATACGCAAAAAACGCGTGCATTCTTTAATCCAAATGGTTTTTAAAGCGATATAACTAATCGACGACCGCATACTAAGCTCCTACCTCTGCTGGCTGACGACCTTTTTCAACCAAATCAACAAACAGCTCTTCGAGTCGGTTCGCTTTGTTACGCATGGACACGACTTTGATAGCTTGAGCACTCAATTGCTCAAACACGCGATTGAGCCCTTGGCTTTTCTCCACATCGACTTCAATGGTGTGATCATCAATGACCCGCCACTGAAACTCTTCGAGTTGCAGGCCAGCTGCTGCTCCAGCCCCCATCGTCGGCGCTAAATCCAGAATAAAAGTCTCACGGTTGAGGGTTGCCAACAAGCCTTTAATCGAGGTGTTTTCAATAATGACGCCTTGATCGATAATGGCAATGTTGCGACATAAAGATTCTGCTTCTTCTAAATAATGCGTCGTGAGAATAATGGTGATACCTTGACGGTTAATGGCCTCAAGGTAGTCCCACATGCTGCGCCGCAATTCAATATCTACCCCTGCTGTGGGTTCGTCTAAAATTAATAATTTTGGCTCATGCAATAACGCACGGGCAATCATCAAGCGTCGCTTCATGCCCCCAGATAGGTTCCGTGCGGGTGCATTACGTTTATCCCAAAGGCTCAGTTGTTTCAGGTATTTTTCGGATCGTTGTTTAGCGACTTCACGGGGCACTCCGTAATACCCCGCTTGGTTTACGACAATCTGTTGCACGGTTTCAAATTGGTTGAAGTTAAACTCCTGTGGAACCAACCCAATTTGACGTTTTAGATCCGTCAATTGCGTGTCCAGGTCATAACCGAAGACCGACACCGTACCGCTGGTTTTATTGACCAGTGACGAAATAATACCAATCGTTGTTGATTTACCTGCCCCGTTGGGGCCCAACAACGCAAAAAAGTCTCCCGCTTGCACATCGAGATCGATGCCTTTGAGGGCTACATGGCCCCCTTTATAGGTTTTCGTTAATCCACGAATTGATAATGCTTTCATTTCGAATGATACTCCTCGCCATAACCCCAGCGCGGCTGAATTGTTTGGTCTAAACCAAGATGATTAAGTATCCGTGCCACCACAAAGTCCACCAAGTCTTGAACACTGGTGGGTTGGTGATAAAAACCTGGGGCAGCCGGCATAACGGTGACCCCAAGACGGGCTAATTGCAGCATATTTTCCAAATGAATGGGTGATAGCGGCATTTCACGTGGCACCACGATCAACTGCCCCCGTTCTTTAATGACCACATCGGCGGCCCGCTCGATTAAGGTATCGCTGCTGCCATGCGCAATGGCACTCAGCGTCCCCGTTGAACAAGGACAAATCACCATTCGTTTGGGTGCTGCTGAACCGGATGCGATAGGTGAAAACCACTCTTCTTTCCCGTACACCTGCAATTGCTCGTCGCTCACTTGAAAATGCGCTCGTAACACTTCGGCCAGTGCTGCTGGGGCTGCCGGTAACTGCCAACCAAGTTCGGTCGCAAACACGACCCGAGCAGCACTCGACATCACCACATGCAGGTGTTGCTGCTGCGCGAGCAAACATTCAATCAGGCGCATGGCATAAGGCGCACCTGAGGCGCCGGTAATCGCCACTGTGACACTGGATTGGTTCATGAAATTTCCTTGTTAGTTTGACAACTGCAAGGCAGATAACTGGGTTAATAACTGCTGATGAATGCCGCCAAAGCCGCCATTACTCATAATCACGACATGATCACCTGGGCGCACCGCTTCACCTAACAGCGCCAACAACTGCGCCACAGTCTGCCCCACGAAAGCACGGGGTACTTTGTCAGTGACCGCCCATTGTACATGGTCTGGCTGCAACATAAAAACCTCATCGGCTAGGGCTAATGACTGCTCCAACTCATCGGCCATGGTGCCTAACTTCATCGTATTGGAGCGTGGCTCCAAAACCGCCAAAATTCGTGCCGAGCCAACTTTTTTACGCATGCCATCAAGAGTCGTCTGAATCGCGGTGGGGTGGTGCGCAAAGTCATCATAAACACTCACCTGATTCACTGTTCCCAGTAATTCTAGACGACGTTTCGTATTGCGATACTGGTGCAGCGCTGCGCAACTAACATCTGCAGGAACGCCAACATGGTGAGCGGCCGCAATCGCCATCAATGCATTGTCCACGTTGTGTTGACCAATAAGATCCCATTCGACGATGCCTTGCTCAACGCCTTGGTAAAACACTTTAAAGGCGCTGCCTGAGGCATGCAGCAGTTCGGTTGACCAGCTTTGGGCGCTGCCCATACCCACCGTTTCACTCCAGACCCCTTGGGCAAGTACTTCTTGCAGTGTTTGGCTTGAGTGCGGATAGAGAATGCGACCATAACCTGGCACCACACGGACCAAATGATGAAATTGGCGTTGAATAGCACTTAAATCTGGGAAAATATCCGCATGGTCAAATTCAAGATTATTGAGAATCAGCGTGCTCGGACAATAGTGCACAAACTTTGAACGTTTATCGAAAAACGCAGTATCGTATTCATCGGCTTCGATGACGAAGAAATCACTTTCCCCGAGGCGTGCAGACTGCTGGAAATTTGCGAGCACTCCGCCCACTAAAAAGCCAGGGTGCAGCCCCGCATAGTCCAACAGCCAAGTTAACATACTGGCGGTGGTTGTTTTCCCGTGAGTGCCCGCCACTGCTAGCACCCATTTATGCTGCAAAACAGCGTCATGTAGCCATTGTGCGCCGGACACATAAGGGATGCGTAAATTCAACACGGCTTCAACCGCTGGATTCCCACGGCTTAACGCGTTACCGATAATCACCAAGTCAGGTGCTGGTGTGAGTTGACTGGCATCATAGCCTTCAATTAATTCAATCCCAAGCTGCCGCAGTTGATCACTCATGGGCGGGTAAACGTGCTGATCACTCCCCGTCACATGGTGCCCCAAAGCCTTTGCTAATGCTGCGACCCCCCCCATAAAAGTGCCACAGATTCCAAGAATATGAATGTGCATGAATCTCTCTCGCAACCGCTGTTTTCGGTAGTGTATCATGGGGCTTAATTACACGGTTAATCTGCACAAGAAATTTGCAAAAAATTGCGGTAAACTTAGCCACATTTCTTCAACTGTTCGTATTCAACCAGAATAATTAAGAGGGTTCCATGCAGCGCCTAACTCCGACCTTACGTAACGATCAGGTCGACGAAGCACTCATATCAGTGATTAACTCATTGCAGACTTGTGCCAAAGAGATTTCATTCCGCGTCGGGCAAGGTGAGCTTGCAGGAGTACTCGGTTCCACGTTATCTGAAAATATTCAAGGGGAAACCCAAAAGAAGCTCGATATTCTCTCGAACCAATTAATTAAAGAGATTTTGCTCGAATGTCAGCACGTGGCAGCCGTGGCGTCTGAAGAAGAAGAAGGGATTGTCCTCGGCCACCCCGAAGGGGAATATTTGGTGGCCTTCGACCCCCTTGATGGCAGTTCTAATATCGATATTAACAGCATGGTTGGTACCATTTTCTCGATTCTGCCAGTGCCGCAAGATGGCCCGCGCGATGCGAGCATGTTTTTACAGCCGGGACGCAATCAGATTGCGGCGGGGTATATTCTTTATGGCCCGTCGACCATGATGGTCTTTACCACGGGGAAAGGGGTCCGAGTGCTGACTTTAGACCAAACTGTGGGCGAATTTCTGGTCACCAACCTGAATCTTACCATTGAGCCTGAAACCACTGAGTTTGCAATCAATATGTCCAACTTCCGCCATTGGCAAGAAGGCATGCAAAATTATATTGATGACTTGCTGGCAGGCACCAGTGGCCCGCGTGCTAAAAACTTCAATATGCGCTGGGTCGCTGCCATGGTGGCTGATGTGCATCGTATTTTATGCCGCGGTGGCTTATTTGCCTACCCTTGGGATGCGCGCTCCATGGATAAACCTTACAAGCTACGCCTACTGTATGAAGGGAACCCCATGGCATGGCTGGTGGAACAGGCCGGCGGTGCTGCTCACAGTGGCGAAGAACGTATCCTCGATATCGTTCCAACGGATATTCACCAACGGGTTGGCGTTATCTTAGGAGCCAGAAACGAAGTTGCAACCTGTTTGCGCTATCTTCGCTATGAAGAGGGTTCGCAATTAGATAGCAAGCCCGTATAATACGACCCCATTATTTTTATCGTTTTAACCACAGGAAAGCACATGAGCCTAAGTCACGTCAGTGCAGGAAAAAACCTGCCAGAAGAAGTCAATGTTATCATTGAGATCCCAGCAAATGCTGATCCAATCAAATATGAAGTGGATAAAGACACCGGCACCTTATGGGTTGACCGCTTTATGGCAACTCCGATGTTTTATCCGTGCAATTATGGTTTCATCAACGAAACGTTGTCACTGGATGGTGACCCGGTCGATGTGTTGGTGCCAACACCTTACCCGCTCCAACCAGGCTCAGTGATCAAATGCCGTCCTGTTGGTGTCTTGCATATGACCGACGAGTCAGGACAAGATGCGAAAGTGATTGCGGTACCGGTGAGTAAATTGACCAAAGAATACGATCACATTCAAGACATTGGCGATTTACCTGAGCTGCTAAAAGCACAAATCATGCACTTCTTTGAGCGTTACAAAGAGTTAGAAAAAGGGAAGTGGGTGAAAATTGATGGCTGGGGCGACATCAATGCCGCTAAAGACGAAATTGTCTCCTCCTTCGAACGTGCCAAGCAGCAGTAACATGACACAAGGCACCTGCATTGAGCTGCGTCAATTAGCGTTCCAATGGCCAGGTGCCTCCACCCCGCTGCTCCAAATTCCTCACCTGCAAATTGAACGCGGCGAACGTGTGTTATTGCGGGGGGCCAGCGGGTCCGGTAAATCAACGCTACTCAGCCTGATAGCCGGCGTTCATCAAGCCAAACCCAATCAAGTTCAGGTGCTGGGGCAAGACCTCGCCAAGTTGTCGCAGCGGCAACGTGATCGGTTACGCGCCAATGAAATAGGCTATATCTTTCAGCAATTTAACTTACTTCCATACCTATCTGCGGTGCAGAATGTCATGTTGGCAGCAAAATTTGCGCCCGCCCGGGTTCAACGCCTCGCTAAAGCAACCGGCACACCCCGTGAATTAGCACTCCAACTGTTACAGCAGCTGGGGTTAAGCGAACAAGATAGTTTGCGGCCAGCCCATCAACTCAGTGTCGGTCAACAGCAGCGAGTTGCCGCGGCGCGTGCATTATTCGGTCACCCAGCCCTTATTATTGCTGATGAGCCAACCTCTGCGCTCGACAGCGACCATCGGGATAACTTTATCGAAGTTCTGTTTGACGCCTGCCAGGCCCATGGCACAACGCTCTTGTTTGTCACCCACGACGGCAGCCTTGCACATCACTTTGAACGTGCGATTGAATTGGGTGAAATTAACCAAGCGACAGGAGTTCAGCAATGATTCGGCTTGCGTTTGCTAGTTTAATGAATCGGAAAACAAGCGCTTGGTTAACCCTCCTAGCAATTGCGGTCAGTACCTTATTATTACTTGGGGTGGAGCGTGTTCGCACCCAAACCCAAGAAAACTTTGCCAACACCATTTCAGGAACCGATCTCATTGTAGGGCCTCGTACTGGTTCCACCCAGCTGCTGTTAAGTAGCGTGTTCCATATTGGCGCCATGACCAATGCGATCCGTTGGGAAAGTTACGAGTATTTACAAAAATTACCGGGCGTTGCATGGCATATTCCCATTGCCTTAGGGGATAGCTTTGCCGGCTATCCTGTGGTGGCCACCACCCCAGCTTATTTTGACCACTTTCGCTATGCCAATCAGCAACCTCTGAAGCTGCTCCAAGGGGCGTGGTTTAGCGAAGATGACCCTATCGGTGCGGTAGTTGGGGCCGAAGTCGCCCAACGGATGAACCTGACGGTCGGTGCGGAACTCACCATCTCTCACGGTGCTGGGGGGATTAGCTTTAGTGACCATGATACCCATGCCTTTGTAGTGCGTGGTGTGTTGGCAGCCACCGCAACCCCTGCCGATCAAGCCATCTACATTCCCTTGGCTGGGCTTGGGTTAGTGCATGGGGAATTTATCGATGACGCCTCTCATGGGCATGAGCATGAGCATGCTCATGAGCCGCCGGTTTACTCACTCAGTGCGGTCTTAATTGGTCTAACGAATAAACCTCTTGCCTTGCGGCTACAGCGACAAATTAACACCTACGGTGGGGAGCCCCTCACCGCGATCATGCCCGGACTTGCGTTGACTGAGTTATGGCGTACTTTGAATCTCTTCGAAAAAGCTTTGTTTGCTGTTTCAACGCTCGTAGTCGCAACCGGCTTGCTGGGCATGCTGACGACATTGTTAGCCAGTCTGCGAGAACGCCGCCGAGAAATGGCCGTACTGCGAGCCATTGGTGCGGGGCCACTCACTATTTTCGGCCTCCTAGTCAGCGAAGCTTTTTTGTTAACCCTTGCTGGGGTAGGCTTAGGGATCGGTTTGCTGTTTTTAATCGTTCACTTAGGTTCCAACCTTTTGTTAGAACACACTGGTATGTTATTACGCGCAACGCCATTGACGACGGCTGAACTCACGTTGACAGGTGCGATTGTCGTTGCCGGTGTTTTGTTAAGTTTAATTCCCGCGTGGCGAGCCTATCGTAACGCGTTAGCAGATGGACTCACAATTCGACTATGAACTACGTTGCCTCTATTCTGGCCATGGTATGGCTGGCCTGCATGCCATTGAGCGCCCACGCCGACACCTATCACACCACTCATTGGAAAGAATTAGTTCCTGAAGGATACAAACCACCTCCAGTGAAAAGCCAAGCCTTCTACGATGCCAACCCAGAGCTTGCCATTCAACCTGAGCTCGACGCCCCGATGGTGCCAAGTTTAGATGGTAAAAAGATTCGGATTCCGGGGTACGTTGTTCAGCTTGAGGGCGATGCGGACAAAGTCACCCAATTTTTGTTGGTGCCGTATTTTGGTGCTTGTATTCATGTGCCACCCCCACCCCCCAATCAAATTGTACTGGTGGATTTCCCAACGGGTGTGCGCTACGAGGATACCTTTGATGCGGTTTGGGTTGAGGGTGTTATTGAAGTACAGCGGGTTGAAGGCGATATTGCAGTGGTCGGCTATCGGATGACAGCCGCCACGGTCAAACCCTATTACTAATTCCGTTCATAGGGCTTCATGGGTCCGCTTAGAAATGAATTTCTAATCCTAAGTAGGGCCCTTTAAATTTTAAGTCGGAATCAATGCCGTCGAGGTCATCCAATTCAATCTGAATATCGCGATAACCTACCTGCAAATGCAAATCCAGTGCCAGGCTATCCACCAAACGATACTCCACGCCCACTTCAAGGTCGCGCACGTCGCTGTCATCGATGCTTACCGCATTCGCAAGCCCATACAAGGTGAACCCTGTCATGGGGATACCGACACGCAAGTGAGCATAGCCAGTGGGCACCCAACCATCACTGCGAATCCCATTCTCATAAGTGCCTTCACGAATCGACAGCCACCCGTCCACTTTTTTACCGGTCAGACCCAAGTCTAAAGAGACTAGGTCATTATCCAAAAGTTCATAATAGAGGGTGAGATCGGTATGGCTTAAATCCACGTAGCTATTGATGGTGTCATTGGCACTATACACTTGCCCATTAAAGGTAAAATCTTGATTGAGCGTGGTGAGGCCATAGGTCACTAATTCATTTTCCCGAATTTTAATATTGGGAAGCAGCGGAATCGGATGCTCAAAAGCAGCATAGAAACTGGTTTGTTTCTCATCCGTGAAATCAAACCCTTGGTTGCCATTCCCCGAACCAAACTGTCCGCTATTACTGGTGTCCCAAACCTGAGCCCCCACATAGAGTCCCAAAAACGTGTCGGCTTGTGCCGTTCCCGCTAACAACAGTGTAGGAAGCGCGGCGGCTATGGCTAGTTTTTTCATGGTGTGATCCTTTAATCGTGGATTGAACGTACGTCAGCAGTGAATGTTACCTCATTTCCATCACTAAATTGGAGTACAAAATCCACAGTATCACCTGGCTTAAAGGGTTGACTAATACCAAACAGCATTAAATGATGGCCGCCCGGTTGAAACACCACGGGTTCACCAACGGGCAAGATTAGCTCTGGAAGCTGCTCCATGATCATCATACCGTCCGCCATGCGATGATGGTGAATTTCGGTTAATCGAGCAGCCGCTGTTGAGGCCCCGACCAATGTCAAAGGCTCACTGCCTGTGTTCGTTAGGGTCAGGTAAGCGGCACCATTTTCGCTCCCAGGAATCGTCTCCTTCAGCCAAGGCTGATGGATTTCCACTTGAGCGGCTTGTAAGTGAAAGGGAACCAGTAAAACGCCCAGTAGTAAGCTTCTTAATATGCGCATCCTTTACTCCATGTGGGTTGTTGAGTCTCCCCTACACAGTATTCGGTTTTTTACGAACTAGCAAATAAACTAAAAAGCCGACTAATAAATATGGCAGTAACCAACCGAATAAACTAAAGACCAAAGCGACACTGGCGATAATGAGAGCTACGCCTACACTGCAACCAATAAACAGCGCTAGGGCAAAGGCTCCAATCGCTAAGCCAAGGATCAATAAACCCGTAATTCCAATACTAAACAGAACTCCGATGACTGTTCCTAATAGACTGAAAATTTCGTCTGCAAAAACAATAGCAGCCAGAACGCCTAAGACAATCCAAATGCGTGAACTGCGACGACTCATAATTTCTCTCCTAACATTGATTTAAGAATAGATGACGTTAGTAGAGTAAATGCAAGAAGCGTACCAGGTTATTTAAGCCAATTAGAGCGGTGTTTCAAGCCAATAAAAAAGCCACTCCGGTTTCCCGGTAGTGGCTTTGCTCATATTTTAGTGGAATCGACGAACTCGACTAAAACGCGTAAGTTAACTCCGCATAGTAATAGCCACCGTTAAATCCGAAGGGTGCGTTGGTATTTGGGTAGATGAAAATACCATTAAATTGGTTCGACGGATCTTGTTCATCAGGATAAACATCGAACAAGTTCTGTCCCCCAACGCTCACGTTCAATTGGTCCGTGATGCGATAACGAACGGAAAGATCCGTAATCCACTTGCCACCGAACTTAGTTTGTAAACCCGCATTATTTTCTAGCACATAATCACCGAAGTAATTAAAGGCTAAGCGCGTTTCAAAATCTTGAATCCGATGGGTCAGCGAGAACACCCCGCTGTGACGTGGAACTGACCGCGTCATGCGAGTTCTTTCAACGTTATCAAACAATTTATCTTCTAACCCATCCAGAATCTGTGGTAAGTGCACCCCATCCACTTCGGTTTCGTTGTAACCGTAGGCCATTTGGACTCGCAAATCGCTTCGTTGCAAGGCGATGTCTTTGGTCAACACCACATCGACCCCGGTGGTGGTGGTATCAACGGCATTGATAAAGAAGCGTGCGTTATCTGCGCCTGCAGCCGCTAAAGCATCCGCAACCGCTGGGGAGTCACTAGGAATCAACGAACTTGATAAAATGATCCGATCATCAATAGCGATTCTAAACGCGTCGACCGTTAACGAGAGATCATTATCCCCATTCCACACCAAGCCCATGCTAAAGCTTTGCGACTCCTCTGGTTGCAGGGCTCCAAGCTCTAACGCTTGGGCAACAGGGCTGATATTGTTAAAGGTTCCCGACTGCTCAGGCACCAGTTCACCGTTACGGTTCACAAACAACGTGGAAATATTGGTGAAATAGATTTGCTGCACGCTAGGCGCTCGGAACCCGGTGTTCGCGGTTGCACGCAACGCAAAATTATCATTGAAGTCATAACGACCGGACAACTTCCAACTGGTATTACTGCCAAAGTCTGAATAATCTTCATAACGAATGGCAGCGCCCCATTGGAAGCGATCAGTCAGCATATTCTCAAACTCAACATAGGCGCCAATATTGTCTCGCGATTCATCCACTTCGGACTCTGGCATAAACCCGGTGAAGCCTTGGCTGCCGCCAGGCCGGTTGGCGTAGCCTCCATTAATGTACGATGACTCTTCACCAGCCTCGATTTCGTAGGCGTTTTCCCGATAGCTGACCCCAAAGGCAATGGACAAATCAGAGTTATTAGCAAACGGGACAAACCGCTGAAAATCAATGGACGCATTGGTTTCTTCCATGATTAAGGTTCCCGCATCAAATTCTGTCGGGGTACTGGGCCCTAACGAAGCGTTCAATGAGTTCTCTAAGCGGTACTGAAACTCACTGCGGCCATAACCGGCACTGACATCAACATCCCAGTCACCGAGCTTGAACTGATAGCCTCCCACAATACTGCTATCGTTGGTTTCTGGTGTTAACAACGGCAAATACCCGTCAGGGTAAACTTCAATTAGGTTGCGATCATCCAAGGCGCGGCGATAAAACGCCCCCGATTGAGAGGTTCGATCGCTATAACCTGCAAACGCGTAAAACATGGATTCGCCTGAAGTCGGTACCTTTAAGTTGGCAAAAATGGCGGTATTCTCAAAGGACGCATCCCCAACATGGTGGCTTAACCGATCAAAGGTTTCCTCGCGAGGGTCAGGGTCGCCATTCACTAATGGATATTGTTGACGTGGGTCGAGCCCCGCACGATTGGTTTTATTCTTATGATGGTACTCTGCAGCAAGGGTTAACGAACCTGCTTGCCCAATGGGTAACCCCACGTTGCCATGGATTTTATATTGTTCACCATCACCCTCAAAGGTTTGGCCGCCATTGACGGAAACACTACCGCCTTCCGCCTGGTCTTTTAAGACAATATTGATCACACCCGCAATAGCATCAGAGCCATACAATGCCGCTGCACCATCTCGCAGGACTTCGATGCGCTTAATCGCTGAAATCGGGATAGCGTTTAAGTCAACGTTTGAACTGCCTCGACCTGTGGTCCCGTTAAGATGCACCAAGGCACTGCTATGGCGCCGTTTGCCGTTAATTAGAACTAACGTATGGTCAGGCGATAAACCTCGTAACGATGCCGGACGAACCGCGTCTGAACCGTCAGTGACCGACGATGATGGAAAGTTAAAACTTGGCACGGCGTACTGTAATGCCCTTGCGGTTTCGGTGATTCCGCTCGCTGCCAGATCTTCACCTGAAATAATATCAACGGGTGCGGAACCATCCGTCGCCGTTCGATAGGATAATCGAGATCCTACGACTTGAATCCGCTCTTCCGCTTCTACGGTATTCTCTTCTTGGGTTTGTGCCACTGCCGGTCCCGCTACGATAAACGCAGGAGAAATGGCGGTTAATAGCGCGATACGTACGGTCGATATTTTCATGGTGACGCCTCTCCAAAGACTATCATGCTGTGAATTAAATTATATTTTTTCACCAGTTACATCTTCACTTTAGAGAATGCTCAGAAAAAAACAAGAACAAATGGTTATTAGATAGACGGTTCAGACGTAGAGAAAGGTAAAACGTAGGCATAAAAAAACCCCGAGCGGTGAAGCTCGGGGTTCGCATTTGAAGCCTGGCAGTGTCCTACTCTCGCATGGGGAGGCCCCACACTACCATCGGCGCTGAAGCGTTTCACTACTGAGTTCGGAAAGGATCAGGTGGTTCCACTTCGCTATGGCCGCCAGGCAAAAACTGGTAACAATATCAACGCACTGATTATAAAAACGATGCCACTCTCACCATCACGTCGGTAAAAGCTCGAACTTATGTCGCATTCACACAACCAAAACACTTTCGGTGTTGTATGGTTAAGCCTCACGGGCAATTAGTACGGGTTAGCTCAACGCATTACTACGCTTCCACATCCCGCCTATCAACGTCGT
>NZ_FMXN01000024.1 GCF_900104245.1 Pseudidiomarina indica | reverse complement strand
GCAGGCTCACTGGCTCAGAGATTTGGTATTGGCCGCTCACGCGGCGGCCAATAAAAACTAGTGCCTATTGACAGGACGAAGGCTCATAGGTGTTAAACGCCCTAGCTAAAAAAATCTAACTGAAGACGAACGTTTTCTTCTGTGCATCTTTTTATTTTTTCACCAGTCATTTCCCCGAACCCTCTAAGCTCAAACGCTCCTAAACAAAATACATACGAACACAGCATAGCGAAATAGTAACTTTTATACCGATCAATTGAGGACTTACTCGTTCTGAATGGGCTCAATACTGCGCCATGAGATCGTTCATTTCTCATATTAAACAATAACAAAGAGAGGAAGAGCTCCATTCTGGATTTATGAGTCGGCAGGTTCTTTTCATCTGTAAGATCTAAGCATTTATGAGAAGAATATCTTGATTTTTTCGTACCCTTCTTGCCAGACAGATAAAGCTTCAAAAAGCTTGCTCCCTTATTGATTCGTTCGGCTGATATATTTCCTGTTGCTTGACCAGCGTCATCCAGTGCAAAACGTTTTATAAACTCATCGTAAAATTGAGTACCAAAGCAATGATTGGCCCGATCCGATAACTGTTTGCTATTTCCATCTGTCAGGAAGTGCGCCTCACAAATTCGCTTAACTAAAAACCTGCATGTCATCAGCGGTATGTTTGCACCCAAAAGATCTGTAATGGCCTCCCAATCCGCTCTTGAATGGTTCAAAAGCCTCCCTGGAAGGCCCTGAACTATGCCTTTAATACCCTTATTAGAAAAAAAATAACCACCCGCTTCGTCTATAGCTTTGAAGCAATGATCAAACATGTAGTCCGGTCTGTAAGGAAGAAACTCAAGACCATCTATTAAGTGGCCAACACATGTTTGATATATGGTGTCGTCTCCATAACCTAGCTGAACTGGTATAAATGGTGTAACGCCATTTGTCCCACCTAGTTTTTCCTCAAACTTACGCTCAGCTTTAAACTTAACTATTTCAGGGTATTTATTGTGACAATTAACCCTTTCTTTCTTAAAGTCCAAAATGAACCTCTGATAGTTGATCAACTAGCGTTTAACGCCCGCCATACAACGGCGCGAGGAACGAGCGTCCGGCGACCGAAGTGAGCGAATTTAAAGGTTTTGTTAGCCTTCATCAGTCGTTACTCTGTATGAGTACGTTGATGGTTCAAGCCTGAAAAGGATGTCGGATAGACGTGTATCGTAAGCAAGACGATTCCTCCCTAAACTCTCTCGCATGGCTCTGCACAATTGTGTGTAAGCAAGAGCTTCCTGCTCTTTTTCAAGTGTCCCACCTTGCAGCCAAAAGCTTTCCAAAGCCTCAACCACACCTGCATCTGCACAGACGCAGATGCGAGCTTTAGCATCATTTAAAGCTCCAAGTTCAGCCACCTCATCCTGGGTTCTCCCTGATCTTCTGGCTGACACAAGGAGCGATGTTGCTTTCAGAAAATCCGTGTAAGCATCCAATCGCATTTTTGCCAACTCATCGTTGCGGCTCTTTCTCTCGGACAATACATGACCAAAGATTGCCCCTACGAGGCCGGAAATGAGTGAAAGAATAGCTGCCAATGTAATTGTCATGAGGTTCCTTAGGCTAACATTTAAATACTAAGCATGCCTCATATCCCCAATACACCGGCACGCACGCTTTGTCGCTTTGCAACCTTGCCTGGTATCTACCCCAGATTCGCCCTAGAAGCCAGGCAAACCAAAGAGTTAAAGCCCAAAAAAAAGCGTAAATAGCCCGCGACGACGTAGCGAAACGAGAATTCAAATAGGCGAAGAAAAACTTATGAGGAGGGCTCTTCCTTGAGGAAACAACTGAGCTAGCTCAATAATCGCTCGCTATAATTCCGTCGGCGTGCTTCTTTACTATGCTTTGAGATTACTAAAACCACTGCTAAGGAACAAGCGGTATTTCTGGGTAAGGTTATTCATGCTTAACAACGCGAGGATTATCGACATGACAAATTTATGTGTCGAAGTTATGCAATTTTTCCGACACGTGTGAATTGCCTGTTCATCAGATCGGCTCAGCGCTAGCGGATTGGTCGAGACTGTAAAAGATTTTGTGTAAATAGCTAGTTGCACTGTTAAATCCGATCCTGGTACATAATCTCGAACTGCGCCATGGCCGGTTTCCAGTTGCGTATGGGCATCGTCCACTTTTTTGAA
>NZ_FMXN01000027.1 GCF_900104245.1 Pseudidiomarina indica | reverse complement strand
TGGTATCAACCCGCTGATCATGGTACCTACGAATATAGCGAAGGCTTCTTCAGTCAGGAAACCACCGAATATCGGGACGCTAATCGGGTAAGAGGTGAAGAGGAGGTAAAGTTTTCAATTGAGTTAGAAAGTGGCTGGTATCTTCAATACTATCGCTATCCATAGCGTCGTCAGTACTGAACGGAGGCAACTGCCTCCGTTTTAGCGGGGGCAACTACAGTTTATAAATTCGACAAGCCCAGCCAACGAGGTTATCATAAACGATAACATGGAGGTTGTATTATATGTCGTGGACGATCACGTTTTATAGAGGCGTGGAGGAGGATTTATTAAGTCTTCCGCCTAGAATTCAGGCAAGAATGATTCGGCTGTTGGAACTTATGGAAGCGCACGGGCCTAACTTAGGCCCGCCGCATACAAAACCCTTAAGCAGTGGGCTCTTCGAATTACGAGCTAAGGCTCACGAGGGCATTGCCCGCGGTTTATTTTGCTACTTACATGGCGAACAGATCTGCGTACTTAGTGTGTTTGTCAAAAAGAAACAGAAAATACCGCAAAATGAAATTGAGATTGCTCGTAAAAGGCAAGTGGAGGTAAAAACATCATGAACTTACAAAAATTAAAAGCGCGCGCATTGAGCGATCCACAAGTAAAAGCCGAATACGACAATCTTGAGGATGAATTCAAACTTATAAATCAGCTACTAAGTATGCGTGCGCAGGCAGGTCTTACCCAAGAACAGTTGGCTAAACGAATGCATACAAGTAAAAGCAATATCAGCAGGCTTGAGCGTGGTAATACAAACCCAAGTTGGGCCACGCTTGTGAAATATGCACATGCTTGCGGCTTTGAGCTTTCGTTGACACCGCACAAAGCTTAAGTAGAAATTACCAACTAATGGCTTACCTCACCTTAAGTAGGACTATATTCCTATTAAGCGGCCAAAAGTAAGATGATAGTCCAAGATTTATTGGCCGGCAAACAAAGATTAGCTAGTATGAATGAGACTGTAAAAGATTTTGTATAAATGGCTAGTTGCACTGTTAAATCCGATCCTGGTACATAATCTCGAACTGCGCCATGGCCGGTTTCCAGTTGCGTATGGGCATCGTCCACTTTTTTGAAGCCTGATGCAAGGCCAAGTACAACACTTTCATGACCGCTTCATCATTCGGGAACGAACGGCGAGTTTTGGTGATTTTTCGCAGTGACGCGTTCAGCGACTCAATCGCATTGGTGGTGTAGATAGCTTTGCGTATCTCGACCGGGTAGTCGAAGAACACACTTAAACGCTCCCAGTTTGCCCGCCATGAGCGGCTGATGGTGGGATGCTCGGCGTCCCATTTTACAGCGAAGTCTTCCAACGCTTGCTCCGCTTCAGCGCGAGTAGCGGCGCCATAAATCAGTTTTAAGTCAGCAGCGATAGTCTTGCGTTGTTTCCAATTCACGTAGCGCAGCGAATGGCGAATTTGGTGCACAATGCACAGTTGCACCTGAGTTTTCGGGTAAACCGCTTCAATGGCTTCTGGGAAGCCTTTGAGGCCATCGCAACAGGCAATGAAGATGTCGTCAACGCCACGGTTTTTGAGCTCGTTCATCACTGATAACCAGAACTTAGCGCCTTCAGTTTGAGCCATCCACAGCCCAAGAAGCTCTTTTTCACCAT
>NZ_FMXN01000031.1 GCF_900104245.1 Pseudidiomarina indica | reverse complement strand
GGTTCCGCAACATAAAAGGCCGCGTAATTTCCGTTTCTATATGCCATTTTTTTCTCCAAAAGTTATATTGCCGATAGCTAGGCTTGGCCCCTAACATTTGTATATCGTGCGTGCGCATTTAGAAACTCGTTTAACTAACCGTTTTCGTTTCTTAACTTACTGATCCAGCAGGTATGTCTGACTTGAAAGGTTGCGAGTTGGCAAAGGCAAT
This sequence comes from Pseudidiomarina indica, assembly GCF_900104245.1. Classification (GTDB taxonomy): domain Bacteria; phylum Pseudomonadota; class Gammaproteobacteria; order Enterobacterales; family Alteromonadaceae; genus Pseudidiomarina; species Pseudidiomarina indica. The sequence continues at coordinate 1,012 of NZ_FMXN01000031.1, read as the reverse complement.
TTGAGCATGCTCAGTTACACTCTACCGATCGCACAATATCCAACTTTTATTTTTTTGTTATGTCATTGACAGTAAACGACTTAAATAAAAAATACAACAGCAAAACGCGCAATATTCCCAAAGTGAATGTGCCGTGCATCGCTAGCGACACCGACACTTACTAATAACGGGCGGCTAGTCACTAGTTGGATTAGGCCGAAATTCATAAGGTCTGCTTTTCGCTCTTTGGGGACCTTCTGCTTTGTGCCAAGAGCGGACGCAAAAGTGAGCATCTCAGACGCTTGCATTTGTTCTCAACTAGCCGAGCATTCTTTACTTTTCCTATAAATAATTGGTGCAAACGCTATCTCAATAAACCCGCCCACAAAAGCTGCAAGAGTAAAAGCCGAGGGGAAAATAGCAAGATAAAATCCAGAAATCATAAGTACACTACCCAGAGCCCAGTACACTTTCAAACCATAAAGTGTTTGAAAGGTTAAGTACCTGGCACCAATAATCACTAACATGATTGGATAAAACAGTAAGCCATTAAGCTGTGCCACAATGACAGCAATAAATAGGCCACCGAATAAAATACCCAGATTTTCTATAGCCAGTTTACCAAGCACATTAGTCGCCCCATGTTTACCGGTGACCCCTAATAATCTTGAAAGTAAAAGAGATATGGGAAATATAAACATACCCCCAATAAGCAATGCTAGCATGCTGTTAAAGGGAGACGAATAAAGGCCAATCAGTCCAGCCGATAACCAAACTATTCCAGAAGCCAACGCTCCGGTTGCACCGCCATAGTAAGCACGAGTCATATCTTTTTGTGATTCATTGAAATCCATTTTCTTTGCAAGCCTCTTTTTTAACATCTGACTGAGTGTCTTCGATGATAGTCGAGTCGCGCGAAGAGATAAATGGTCCGCTGCTCGCTCATTGCTGACCTTCGGCTTTGTGCCAGGAGCGGACGTTAACGCTCGCATTGGCGGCTGGTTTGGAGCGCGGCGGAAAACCAGTCCGGTGG